>NZ_JBNDLA010000007.1:0-352549 GCF_050435825.1 Bradyrhizobium sp. I1.14.4
AATCTCTCTCACGGACGGCTCCCTTGTCTGAGATTTGCAACAACCTCATTCTGGCACAACTGATGCCGTAGGGGGCCGTCCACCCCATCAACCACAAATGTCCAATGTTGTGCAGCGCTGGAACGACGAGCCCCAATCACAACAGCCGCCGCGGAGTATGGGTCCCTGCTTTCGCAGGGACGACATCGAGCGTGTTGCTTGACAGTTGAGCTCGAAACTCTATTCCGAACGCACATCACCCCACCCTACCCGGCCGGTGTCAGGATCGCCTGCTGTGCCGCGTGCCAGCTCTCTTCGTCCGGCGCGCAGAGCAGGCCGCCGGTCAGATTGACCGGCCTGTAGGATGAGCCGTCGAAATGCGCGCTGTAGCCGCCGGCCTCGCGATGCAGCAGCCAGCCAGCGGCATGATCCCACGGCATCAGCTTGTTGTAGAACAGCAGATGGCAATGTCCGGACGCCGCCATGCGATATTCATGCGCGGCGCATCGGAGCCAGGCGCTGGCACCGAGCTTGGACAGATTGCCGGCAACAATTGCGCGCAGCGGCTCAGGCAGGAAATTGACGCCGACGACCGCGTCCATCTGCTCGACCGGCACGGCCGGCGCCACTCTCAAGTCATGCCGCCTGCCGTCGGGCATCTCGAGCCACGCGCCCTCGCCGCGCAGCGCGAATGCGGTGTCGTTGCCAACGGGATCATGGATCGCGCCGAACACGATTTCGCCGCGCATCGTGGCGGCCACCATGGTGCCGAACAGCGGCAGGCTCGAGGTGAAGTTCCGCGTGCCGTCGATCGGGTCGATGATGAAGGCGAGCTCCGCGATTCCGACTTGATCGAGCGCGGCCGGATCACGCGCCGTGCCTTCCTCGCCGATCACGGCGGCATTCGGGAACGCGCGGCGCAACGCCGTCGATATCGCCTGTTCGGCGAGTTCATCGGCTTCGGTGACGACATCGAACGCCGACGTCTTGGTACGGACCTCGATCTCCCGCACGCGGCGGAAGCGCGGCATGATCTCGCTGCGGCCGACTTCGGCGAGGATGTTTCCGATGTTCAGCGCATCGGCATGAGAGAGTTTCACGCGGGTATTCTCCTGCCTTGCATCGGCATTCTATCGCCGAATTGTGACCGCGCGGCGGTCACCGGCGCTGGTTGTAAACATCGATGCAGACGGCGCCAAGCAGGACGAGGCCCTTGATCACTTGCTGATAATCAATGCCGATACCAAGGATCGACATGCCATTGTTCATCACGCCCATGATCATGGCACCGACCACCGCGCCGCCGACCCGGCCGACGCCGCCATAGGCGGACGCGCCGCCGATGAAGCAGGCGGCGATCACGTCGAGTTCGAAGCCGAGGCCGGCCTTCGGCGTCGCGGTGTTGAGCCGCGCGGCGAACACCAGACCGGCGAGCGCCGCGAGCACGCCCATATTGACGAAGGTGAGAAATGTGAGCCGCTCGGTCTTGACGCCCGACAGCTTCGCCGCCTTGGCGTTGCCGCCCACCGCATAGATCTGCCGGCCGATCACCGTCCGCCTCGTGACAAATCCGTAGAGCGCGATCAGAACCGTCATGATCACCAGTACGTTCGGCAGGCCGCGATGCGAGGCGATCAGATAGGTGAAGTAGAGCACCGCACT
This sequence comes from Bradyrhizobium sp. I1.14.4, assembly GCF_050435825.1. NCBI lineage: Bacteria > Pseudomonadati > Pseudomonadota > Alphaproteobacteria > Hyphomicrobiales > Nitrobacteraceae > Bradyrhizobium > Bradyrhizobium sp. I1.14.4. The sequence goes on from NZ_JBNDLA010000007.1 coordinate 1,642, forward strand.
CGCCAGCGCGATGCTCTTGACGATGAAGAACGCGTAGGGCTCGACCTCGATGCCGTGCGCCTGCTCGCGCGACCGGCTCTTGGCGCTCGCCAGCACCAGCACGAACGCCAGCGCGACGCCGATCAGGAGCGACGTCGGGTACAAGGTTCCGGCGCTGGGGAACAACTCGGGGATGAAGCCCGACGACAGCTTCTGGAAGGTCGGTGGAAACGGCCCGACCGACCGGCCCTGCAGGACCGCGAGCGCGAGGCCCTTGAACACCAGCATGCCCGCCAGCGTCACGATGAAGGACGGAATCTTGAAATACGCGACCCAGTAGCCCTGCGCCGCGCCGATCGCGGCACCGATCAGGAGACAGGCAATGAAGGCGATCGGGTAGTCGACATGGTAGCTCACCATCAGCACCGCCGCGACCGCGCCGACAAACCCCGCGACCGAGCCGACCGAAAGGTCGATATGCCCGGTGACGATCACGAGCAACATGCCGAGCGCCATGATCACGATGTAGCTGTTCTGCAGCACGAGATTGGTGAGATTGACCGGCTGCAACAGCGTACCGTCGGTCACGATCTCGAAGAACAGCATGATCGCGAGCAGCGACAGCAGCATGCCGTAATTGCGGAGATTGTTCTTGATGAAGCCGGAATGCCTGGGGGACTCGGGAAGTGATATCGTCTTGTCGGTCATGGCGCCCCTCCTCCGGCCCGTGCTGCACCGTCATCGGCGCCGGACATCCTGACATTGCGCATGATGGCGCGCATGATCTTCTCCTGGGTCGCATCGTCCTTCGTGAACTCGCCGACGAAGGCGCCGTCATTCATCACGCAGATCCGATCGCAGATGCCGAGCAGCTCAGGCATCTCCGACGAGATCACCACGACAGCCTTGCCGGCCTCGGCGAGCTCGTTGATGATACAGTAGATCTCGTACTTTGCCCCGACGTCGATGCCGCGGGTTGGCTCGTCCAGCAGCAGCACCTGCGGATCGGTCATCAGCCATTTCGACAGCACCACCTTCTGCTGGTTGCCGCCCGAGAGCTGCCCGGCCTCCTGATAGACGTCAGAACAGCGGATCCGCATCCGGTTGCGGTAATCGCTCGCGGCCTTCAGCTCGACGACATCGTCGATCACGCCACGATCCGACACCTGGCGAAGGCTCGCCAGCGTGACGTTCTTGCGGACGTCGTCGGCAAGAATCAACCCGAGCTGCTTGCGGTCCTCGGTGACATAGGCAAGGCCGGCATGGATCGCAGCCGGCACGCTGGCAAGGTTCGCCTCTCGTCCGTCCAGGCTGATCTTGCCGGAAATATTGTAGCCCCAGGCTCTGCCGAACAGGCTCATGGCGAACTCGGTGCGGCCGGCGCCCATCAGGCCGGCGATGCCGACCACCTCACCACGGTGCACCCTAAAATCGACGTTCTTGATCACCTGCCGGGCGGTGTGCAGCGGATGATGCACCGACCAATTCTCCACCGTCATCACCGGATCGCCGATCTCGATCTTTCGCTCGGGGAAGCGATGCGCGAGATCGCGGTTGACCATGCTGCGGATGATCCGGTCCTCGTCGATCTGCTCCATCCTGCAATCGAGGCCGTCGACGGTGCGGCCGTCGCGCAGCACCGTGATCCGGTCGGCGACCCGTGCGACTTCGTTCAGCTTGTGCGAGATCAGGATCGAGGCGATGCCCTGCTCGCGGAATGCCAGCAACCGGTCCAGCAGCGCGGCACTGTCGGCCTCGTTGAGGCTCGCGGTCGGCTCGTCCAGGATCAGGAGGCGCACCTTCTTCGACAACGCCTTTGCGATCTCGACCAGCTGCTGCTTGCCGACGCCGAGATCGGTGACCAGGGTATCCGGCGATTCCCGCAGGCCGACCTGTGCCAGCAGTTCCGCCGTCCGCCGGTACGCCGCATTGCGGTCGACCACCCCGAACCGCGACGGCGCGCGCGACAAAAAGATGTTCTCGGCGATCGACATCAGCGGGATCAGCGCCAACTCCTGGTGGATGATGATGATCCCCAGCGCCTCGGAGTCGTTGATATCGCGGAACCGGCGCTCCTCGCCGTCGAACAAGATCGACCCTTCATAGCTGCCGGCGGGATAGACGCCGCTCAGCACCTTCATCAGGGTCGACTTGCCGGCACCGTTCTCGCCGACCAGCGCATGGATCTGCCCGGCCTCCGCGGTGAAGTTGACGTCGCGCAACGCCTGCACGCCGGCAAAGCTCTTGCTGACGTCACGCATCTCAAGCATCGCCGTCATCAGATCACGTCCCACGGGGCCGATCGCGCTCGGCACTATCAGCCACGGCCCACCCGCCTGTCCGCCTCAGTCGAATTGCGAGCGCTTGTAGTAGCCGCTGTCAATCAGGACTTTCTCCCAATTGGTCTTGTCCACCACGACCGGCTTGAGCAGATAGGACGGAACCACCTTGACCCCGTTGTTGTAGGTCTTGGTGTCGTTGACACTGACCTCCTTCTTGCTCAGCACGGCATCGACCATGTCGGCGGTGACCTTGGCGAGATCGCGGGTGTCCTTGAAGATGGTCGAGTATTGCTCGCCGCGCAGCATCGCCTTGATCGAGGGCACCTCGGCGTCCTGGCCGCTGACGAACGGCATCGGCTGGTCCTTGCTGCCGTAGCCGACGCCCTTCAGGGAAGAGATGATGCCGATCGACAGGCCGTCATAGGGCGACAGCACCGCATCGACGCGCTTCTTGCCGTAGAAGGCGCTGAGCAGATTGTCCATCCGTGCCTGCGCGGTCGCACCGTCCCAGCGCAGGGTTGCGACCTTGCCCATGCCCATCTGGCCGCTGCCGACCACGAGCTTGCCGCTGTCGATATACGGTTTCAACACCGACATCGCGCCATCGTAGAAGAAATATGCATTGTTATCGTCGGGCGAACCGCCGAACAACTCGATGTTGAAGGGCCCCTTGCCCTCCTTCAGCCCAAGCGCCTGCTCGATCGATTGAGCCTGCAACACGCCGACCTTGAAATTGTCGAAGGTTGCGTAATAGTCGACATTGGGGGTGTCGCGGATCAGCCGGTCATAGGCGATCACCGTGATGCCCTGGGCCTTGGCCTGCTTCAGCGCGTCGGACAGCGTAGTGCCGTCGATCGCCGCGATGACCAGCACCTTGGCACCCTTGGTGACCATGTTCTCGACCTGGGAGAGCTGGTTCGGGATGTCGTCGTCGGCATATTGCAGATCGGTGCCGTAGCCGCGCTCCTTCAACACCTTGACCATGTTGTTGCCGTCGTCGATCCAGCGTGCCGAGGACTTGGTCGGCATCGCGATGCCGATGGTCGACTTGCTCTGGGCGAGCGCATCCGATGCGGCCCCCGTGAGACATGCCAACGCCAGCGCGAACAACGAGACCTTCAATTTGAACATGCGTCACTCCCTTGGCTTTTTTGAGTTGGGGTACCGTTGCCTTGGACAGCGTCAATCGACGCCTGTCATTCGTTGGCTGGCCGCAGATTTACGGCGATTTCGGATCGGCGCCGGGGCCGTCACGAACCGAAAATCGCGGAATGTCGATTGAACCCGTCAATAGCGCCATGCTCACTCCACGCGATCAGCGATCCTGCAATGCCGGGGTCGTCACCCGCGAGTCATGTCTCGGGACGAACGAGGCGTAGGAATGACGTGGAGGGACCATGAGGCGCTGTCTCCTGGAATTGTTGGCAAGCACCGGCGCCCCCAGAACCTCTGGTGGTTTGCTACTGCTTCTGGCAACTTTTGGTGGATGGTGCCCTCACTGTGCTATGGATGCAAGCACGATTTATTCAATCGTCCGAAGAAATTAATCGGAAACAGGAGGATCATGAGGCGCTATCTCCCGGAATTGTTGGCACGTTCCACCGCCTGCCGGAATTTCTGGTGGTTTGGCGCTGTTTCTGGCCGAAGATGCCCCTACTGTGCCATGGATGCAAGCGCCATTTATTTAACTTCCAGAAGAAATTAATCGGAACAGCCGCCCGGCGGCGGCAGCGGCCTTTAGTCGTCGATCTCGGAGAGATCGTCGACGACCAGAAGCGCCTCGGCGAAGTCATCATCGCCGAAATACGCGCTGCGGGTGATGACCACGGGAACTCCCGCACACGACGCCGCGACGAGACCGTTGCCGGAATCCTCGACCGCGATGCAGTCCGCCGGTGGGAGCCCGAGCCGCTTGAGAACCTCGACATAGACGTCGGGCGCGGGTTTCTTGCGCGGGACATCGTCGCCAGCCACGATCGTCTCGAACAGATCGGCCCAGTCCAGGCCGAGCGAGACCGCAAGCAACGCACCGATGTTGCCATGCGACGTCGTCGTCGCGATCGCCAGCCGCTGGCCGCGGCGACGGGCACTGTCGAGAAACGCGCGCACTCCCGGCCGCAACGGGCAGCCGCCCGCCGCGATCAACGCGGCGTAGCGCGCGGTCTTGATCCGATGCAATTCGGCAATGTCAGCAAAACTCAGCAATGGAACCGCATTGCGTTGGTCAAAGGCACGAATGCGCTCCTTGCCTCCGGCAACCCGGAGCAGCCGCCCATAGGTGACCTGATCCCAGAACCAATCGAGACCGGCTTCGGCAAACGCCTCATTGAAGGCGCGGCGATGCACTTCCTCGGTCTCGGCGAGCGTGCCGTCGACATCGAAGATCAGGGCACGCGCGCTCGCAATGACGTCGCGCATCCCGGCGCTCCTGATGAGGGCGAGCGCCTGGTTCATCGTCCCTCATCCGCCACGCCGATCCCTTTGGTGAACACGCGGCTGGCAAGCACGTCGCCCGCCTCGATCGACATCACGTCGTCGGCCGTGAGCGTGCGGTCGAGCTTCGCCACGATCCGGTTGGCCTGGCGCAGCCGGATGCGATCGAGCGCGTTGCGGATCGAGCGTGCATTCGAGAACAGCGGCTGTTCCTTGCGCGCGGCGATGTAACGGATGAAGGCCTCGCATGCTTCAGGGGAGAACCGATAATTCTGCTGCTGCAACATCAGCTCGGCGATCCAGAGCAGTTCGCCGTCCGAATAGTCCGGGAAGTCGATGTGATGCGCGATGCGGGACCGGAAACCGGGATTGCTCTGGAAGAATTTCTCCATGCGGTCGCCGTAGCCGGCCAGGATCACCACCAGATCCTCGCGCTGCTGTTCCATGACCTGCAGCAGGATCTCGATCGCCTCCTGCCCGTAGTCGCGCTCGTTTTCGGGACGATAGAGGTAATAGGCCTCATCGATGAACAGCACGCCACCCATCGCCTTCTTCAATATTTCTTTCGTCTTCGGCGCGGTGTGGCCGATATATTGCCCGACCAGATCGTCGCGCGTGACGCTGATGACGTGGCCGCGGCGCACGAAGCCGAGCTTGTGCAGGATGCCGGCCATCCGCAGCGCAACCGTGGTCTTGCCGGTGCCGGGATTGCCGGTGAACGACATGTGCAGGGTCGGAAATGTCGTCGCCAGCGCCATCTTCTGCCTGATGCGTTCGACCAGCAGGAGCGATGCGATCTCACGGATGCGCGTCTTCACCGGCTTGAGGCCGATCAATTCGGAATCGAGCTGGTCGAGCACATCGCCGATGCCGAGGTCGGCGAATTCATGCCGGAGATCGACGGTTTCGGGCGGCACCTCGCGGATTTGGTCTTGCGGTTGCGTCATTATCCTCTCGCTTCGAAAAGCTCCGTCGCCGCGCGGCGGCGACGGAGAAGTGCATCCGGACCAGGACGGTCGAGGGAGCAATCCGCCTGGCTTGCAAGCCGGACGCGGTCACTGATCTGCGTAGCGTTCGCCCTCGGGGCGCGTCGCCGCATAGGCATGGGTCGAGTAACGCTGGTTGCGTCCGGCGGCTTCCTGGCGGTCGAGCCGGAAGCCGGGCTCTTCGCGCGGCCGGTTGACGATGAAGGAGATACGAACGGATTCCCAGCCGGGGCTGGAATCGAAACCGGAGATCCGGATATAGCGGTTACCATAGACCCGCCGGCAATCGGCGAGCTCCTTCATGATGCCGGCCGCGTCGCGCAGGTCGAACATCGGCAGGCCCCACATATCCCAGTAGGTGTTGCGGGGGTGCGGATCGTCGGTGAACTCGATGTTCACCGCCCAGCCCTTGTCGAGGCAGTATTGCACCTGCGCGGCGATCTGCTCATCGGTGAGATCGGGCAGGAACGAGAAGCAGCCTTGGGTAACGCGCATGAGAAACTCCTGTCAGACCGCCATGCTCGGCGTGGGAACGAAATCGGGGGCGTCCGTCGATTCGTAGTTGAAGGTGACGTCCTTCCAGACGTCGAGCGCCTCGCGCAGCGGCGTGCAGGTCTGCGCCGCCTTGGCCAGGATCTCCGGGCCCTCATGGACGTAGTCGCGCCCCTCGTTGCGGGCGAGGATCATGGCTTCCAGCGCGACGCGGTTGGCGGTGGCGCCGGCCTGGATACCGCGGGGATGGCCGATCGTGCCCCCGCCGAACTGCAGCACGACGTCCTCGCCGAGAAGATCGAGCAACTGGTGCATCTGGCCGGCATGAATGCCGCCGGAGGCCACCGGCATCAGCTTGTTGAGGCTTGCCCAGTTCTGGTCGAAGAACACACCGTGTTCGAGCTGCATCGGATTGAAGTCCTCGCGGCAGATGTCGTAGTAGCCCCGCGTCGTGTTCGGGTCGCCCTCGAGCTTGCCGACCACCGTGCCGGCATGGATGTGATCGACGCCGGCCAGCCGCATCCATTTCGCGATCACGCGAAACGAAACGCCATGACTGCGCTGCCTGGTGTAGGTCGAGTGGCCCGCCCGATGCAGATGCAGGATCATGTTGTTCCTGCGTGCCCACTTCGCCATCGACTGGATCGCGGTGTAGCCGATCACGAGGTCGATCATGACGATGTTGGAGCCGAGCTCATGGGCAAATTCGGCACGCTCGTACATATCCTCCATGGTCGCCGCGGTGACATTAAGGTAAGTGCCCTTGATCTCTCCGGTCGCGGCCTGCGCGCGGTTGACCGCTTCCATGCAGTACAGGAAGCGCTCACGCCAGTGCATGAAGGGCTGCGAGTTGATGTTCTCGTCGTCCTTGGTGAAGTCGAGCCCGCCTTTCAAGGCTTCATAAACAACACGGCCGTAGTTGCGGCCGGACAGGCCGAGCTTCGGCTTCACGGTGGCGCCGAGCAAGGGACGGCCGAACTTGTCGAGCCGCTCGCGCTCCACCACGATGCCGGTCGCCGGCCCCTGGAACGTCTTCACATAGGCGATCGGAAGCCGCATGTCCTCGAGCCGCAATGCCTTCAGCGGCTTGAAGCCGAACACGTTGCCGATGATCGAGGCGGTCAGGTTCGAGATCGAGCCCGCCTCGAACAGGTCGAGATCATAGGCGATATAGGCGAAATAGCTGCCGGGCGAGTTCGGCACCGGATCGACGCGATAGCATTTCGCCCGGTATTTCTCCGCGGCCGTCAGCCGATCGGTCCACACCACGGTCCAGGTCGCTGTCGAGGATTCGCCCGCCACCGCCGCGCAGGCTTCGGTCGGATCGACGCCGTCCTGCGGTGTGACCCGGAACAGTGCGATGACATCGGTATCCTTGGGCTCGTAGTTCGGCTCCCAATAGCCCATCCGCTTGTATTCCATCACGCCGGACTTGTAGCGATCCTTGCCGCGCACGGTGATCGACGGCTGAATATTCATCAAAATCTCCTGTTGTTCGCCGCCATTTGCTCAGGCGGCCTGGGTCATCTTTCCAATCTGCGGATCAAATGCGCCGGCGCGATAGCGTCTGGCCATCTCCGGCAGCGCAACCACCTTGATCCTGGCGGCATTGCCGGCTGTGCCGAACTGCTCGAAGCGGTCACGGCAAAGTTCGCGCAGCGCATCCATCGCAGGCTTCAGGAATTTGCGCGGATCGAACTCGCTCCTCGACTGCACGGCGACCTTGCGGAAGGCCGCCGCCATCGCCAGGCGGCAATCGGTGTCGATATTGACCTTGCGCACGCCGTGCTTGATGCCACGGACGATCTCCTCGACCGGCACGCCCCAGGTCTGCGGCATCTCGCCGCCGAACTGGTTGAACATGTCCTGAAGCGGCTGCGGCACCGAGGAGGAGCCGTGCATCACCAGATGCGTGCTCGGCAGGCGCGTGTGGATTTCCTCGACCACGCGCATCGCCAGGATTTCGCCGTCAGGCCGCCGCGTGAACTTGTAGGCGCCGTGCGAGGTGCCCATCGCGATCGCGAGCGCATCGACCTTGGTGGCGCGGACGAAATCGACCGCCTGGTCCGGATCGGTGAGCAGCTGATCATGGCTCAGCTTGCCCTCGACGCCGTGACCGTCCTCCTGCTCGCCGCCGCCATGCTCGAGCGAGCCGAGCACGCCGAGTTCGCCCTCGACCGACGCGCCGACCCAGTGTGCCATCTCGACGACCCGGCGGGTGATATCGACATTGTAGTCGTAGTCGGCCGCGGTCTTGGCGTCGGCCTTGAGCGAGCCGTCCATCATCACCGAGGTGAAGCCGTAGCGGATTGCGGTCGCGCAGGTCGCCTCTTCGTTGCCGTGATCGAGATGCAGGCAGAGCGGGATCTGCGGATACATCTCCTCCAGCGCATCGATCATCTTCGCCAGCATGATGTCGTTGGCGTAGGACCGCGCGCCGCGCGAAGCCTGGATGATGACCGGCGCGTCGCAAGCCGCCGCCGCCTCCATGATGGCGAGGCCCTGCTCCATGTTGTTGATGTTGAAGGCCGGCACGCCGTAGCCGCGTTCGGCGGCATGGTCCAGCAACTGCCTCAGTGTTATCCGCGCCATGATGGCATCCTCCTTTCAATTCGCTCGTTGCATGAGCTGTTTTGCCGTCGCGGCGATCGCCGCAGGCGTGATGCCGAATTCGCGGTAGAGCACATCGGCCGGCGCCGACGCGCCGAAGCCGGTCATGCCGACGAACGCGCCGTTGTCGCCGAGCCAGCGTGCCCAGTCGCCCTCGACAGCGGCTTCCACGCCGACGCGCGGGGCGCTACCCAGCACCTGGGTGCGATAGTCGCGCGGCTGCTGGCGGAACAGGTCGAAGCACGGAGCCGAGACGACCGCGGCCTGTACCCCTTCTGCCGCCAGCAGCTTTGCGGCTTCGAGCGCGATCGCCACCTCCGAACCCGTTGCAATCAGGGTGACGTCACGCCCGAAGGACGGCTCGACGAGAACGTAGGCGCCGAGCGCGACCTGGTTGTCCTTGCTGCCGTCGCGGACCGTCGGCAGCGCCTGCCGCGACAGGCAGAGGATCGACGGCGAGGTCTCTGCCTTCAGCGCGCAGTCCCAGGCTTCCGCCGTCTCGACCGCATCGGCCGGGCGGAACACCAGCACGTTCGGGATCGCCCGCAGCGCCGCCAGATGCTCGACCGGCTGATGCGTCGGTCCATCCTCGCCAAGCCCGATCGAATCGTGGGTCATCACATGGATGACGCGGATGCCCATCAGCGCCGCAAGGCGGATCGCCGGCCGGCTGTAATCGGCGAAGCTGAGGAAGGTGCCGCCATAGGGAATGAACCCGCCATGCAGTGCGATGCCGTTCATCGCAGCCGCCATGCCATGCTCCCGGATGCCGTAGTGGATATAGCTGCCGTCGAGCGTTTCCGGCCGCACCGAAACCTGCGACTTCGCCAGCGTGAGATTGGAGTGCGTGAGGTCGGCCGAGCCACCCAGGAGATTGGGCAACGCTTCGGCGATCACGTCGATGACCTGCTGCGAGGCCTGCCGCGTGGCGATTTTCGGCCGCTCGGTTGCGAACCGCCCGACGAGCATCGCCATCGCTTTGGTGTAGGCGCAGGGCAGTTTCCGGTTCAGCGCGTCGTGGAACGGAGACCGCTCGCCCTTGTCGGCCTTGCAGGCGCCGCGCGAGCGCTCGATCCAGGCCCGCCGCGCGTCGCGGCCGCGGCCGCCGAGTTCGCGCCACTCGGCCAGCACGGCATCGGGGACTTCGAATGCCGGATACGGCCAGCGCAGTGCGGCCCGGGTCTTCGCCACCTCATCGGTGCCGAGCGGCGCGCCATGCACCTTCTCGCTGCCTTGCCGGTTCGGCGCACCGAATCCGATCACCGTCCGGCAGGCGACCAGCGACGGACGATCGCTCGATCTTGCCTGCCTGATCGCCGCAGTGATGGCCTGCGGATCGTGACCGTCGATGCGGCAGACGTTCCAACCGCTCGCCCCGAACCGCGCCGTCTGGTCGTCCGAACAGGACAACGAGGTCGCACCATCGATCGAGATGTGGTTGTCGTCGAACAGCACGATCAGCCGGTTCAGCCGCAAATGTCCGGCGAGCGAGATCGCCTCATGGCTGATGCCTTCCATCAGGCAGCCATCGCCGGCAATCACGTAGGTGTAGTGGTCGACAAGATCGTCGCCGAAGCGTGCGTTCATCAATCGTTCGGCGAGCGCCATGCCGACCGCGGTCGCGATCCCCTGCCCGAGCGGCCCGGTTGTCGTCTCGACACCGGGAGTATGCCCGTATTCAGGATGTCCGGGGGTTTGGGATCCCCACTGCCTGAACGTCTTGAGTTGATCGAGCGTCATGCTCTCGTAGCCCGTCAGATAGAGCAGCGCATAGAGCAGCATCGAGCCGTGACCTGCCGACAGCACGAAGCGGTCGCGGTCGGGCCAGGCCGGATCGGCCGGGTCGAACTTCAGGAAGTCCGTGAACAGCACGGTGGCAACATCGGCCATGCCCATCGGCATGCCGGGATGACCGGATTTCGACTGCTCCACCGCGTCGATGGCGAGGAAGCGGACGGCGTTGGCCATCTCGTCGTGGCTGATTTCGGGTCGGCTGGCAACGGACGCAAGTGCGGTCATATCGTTCGCCTCTTTCGTTCGATCAGTTGCAGGATCAGCGGGGTCAGGATGAGTTGCATCGCGAGGTCGAGCTTGGCGCCATGAATCACGATCGAATTGGCGCGCGACATGAAGCTGTTCGGGATCATCGAGAGCAGGTAGGGAAAATCGATGCCGCGCGGGTTCTTCAGCCGGATCACGACCATCGATTCATCCGGCGTCGGGATCCAGCGCGCGATGAACGGGTTCGACGTATCGACTGTCGGCACGCGCTGGAAGTTGATGTCGGTCTCGCTGAATTGCGGGCAGATGTAGTTCACGTAGTCCGGCATGCGGCGCAGGATGGTGTCGGTCACCGCCTCGGTGGAGTAGCCGCGATGGCTGCGATCGCGATGCAGTTTCTGGATCCATTCGAGGTTGATGACCGGCACGACGCCGATCTTCAGGTCGGCGTGCTGCGCGACATTCACCGTGTCGGTGACGACGGCGCCGTGCAGGCCCTCGTAGAACAGCAGGTCGGAATTCTCCGGCAGCGGCTCCCACGCGGTGAAGGTGCCGGGCTCGGCGCCGTAGAGCCGGGCCTCCTCCTCATCATGCACGTAGTGTCGCGTCGTTCCGGTGCCGGTCTCGGCATAATCCCGGAACAACTTCTCCAGCTCGTCGAACAAATTGGTCTCGGGGCTGAAATGGCTGAAATTCTTGTTGCCGCCTTCGGCCTTCTCCAGCATCCGGCTGCGCATCTCGGCGCGGTCGTAGCGGTGGAATGCATCGCCCTCGATGTAGGCTGCGACCACGTTCTCGCGGCGGAAGATGTTCTCGAACGTCTTCTTCACCGAGGTGGTGCCGGCGCCGGACGAGCCGGTGATCGAGATGATGGGATGTCGACGAGACATGCGCTTCCCCTCAAAGGAACAGGCCGCGCCGCGCGAACAGCGGGGCATCGCTGCTCTCGAACAACGGCTCGACGGTCAGGTGGATCGCATCGACGTCGCGCACGGCGCGCGCCGATCCCATGATCAGCGGCACGCGCTGATGCGGCGTGCGTGCAGATAGTTCGAGTATCCGCGACCGGCCGTTCGACGCGGCGCCGCCCGCCCATTCCATGATCAGTGCGATGGGATGCGCCTCATACAACAGGCGCAACCGGCCCTCGCGGTAGCCCTGGCGCGCGTCTGCCGGATACAGGAACACGCCGCCGCGCATCAGGATGCGGTAGGCTTCCGCCACCAGCGAACCGATCCAGCGCATATTGAAGTCCTGCCCGCGCTCGCCGTTCACGCCAGCAAGGCAGTCGTCGATGTAGTTGCGCACCGGGCCGCTCCAGTGCCGTCGGTTCGAGGCATTGATGGCGAATTCCGACGCTTCCGGCGGCACCCGCAGGTCACGCGCAGTCAGGACGAACTCGCCGGTTCGCGGGTCCAGCGTGAAACAGTCGACACACTGGTCGAGCGCCAGCACCAGCACGGTCTGCGGACCGTAGATAAAGCAGCCTGCGGCACGCTGCGCCGTGCCTGGCTCGAAGAAGGTCGAGATGATGTCGTTTCCCTTCGGCCGGATCGAGAAGATCGTGCCGATCGAGATATTGTTTTCGAGATTGGCGGATCCGTCGAGCGGATCGATCGCGACACAGAGCGGCGCGTCCGGATCGAGCGTCTCCGGCAGCTCGACCTCTTCTGACAACACCGCGGCGACCGGCGCGGCGTGCAGCGCGTCTCGCATCAGGCGGTCGGCGACGATGTCGATGGTCTTCTGGCGATCGCCGTCCGGATTGACCCCGCCGCTCTCGCCGCCGATGCCGGCGAGCGGTCCGGCGGCAATGATGCGCGAGAGCTCGATCGCGGCGCCGGCAAGCGCTTCGATCACCGCAACGGTCGCGGCACGCAACGGGTTATGCTGCGTCGGCCACTCCAGATGGGCATGCAATGCAGGACGAATCTCCACCGGCCTCTCCCTATGATCGCGCCCTCTGTCCCGAGGCTTCGAGAGGCGACCTCAGGGGAGTCGCCTTCGCCGTATCAACGCGCGAATTGCCCAATTAGGGAAATTTTATTATCTTTGGTCTTGGCAAAGTATTTCTTATGGAGCTTGTCATGGCCGGGAACTTCTCGCGGGACCTCACCATCCGCCAGCTGCGCGCGCTGTCCACCGTGCACGAGGCGGGCTCGATCACGTCGGCGGCCAATCGGTTGAACCTGACGCAGCCGGCGGTGACGCTGCAGCTCCGCAACCTGCAGGCGCTGGCGGGATTGCCGTTGATCCAGCGTACCGGCGACGGCATGGCGGTGACGGATGCCGGCGCGCATGTGCTGACGCTGGTCGAGCGGATCGAGGCGGCGCTGAAGGACTGCGAACAATCGCTCGACATGATCGCGGGCCGCAGCGGCGGACGTGTCGCGATGGGTGCGGTCTCGACCGCGAAATACTTCGTGCCGTTTGCGATCGCGGCGTTCTCGCGCCGCTTTCCCAAGATCGAAGTCACGCTCAGGATCGGCAACCGCGAGGAGATCCGCGACGCGCTGCGCGGCTACGATCTCGATATCGCGGTGATGGGCCGGCCGCCGGCCGATGTCGAGGTCGAGATGAAGCCGCTCGGCCGGCATCCGCACTTCATCATCGCTGCGCCCGATCATCGGCTGGCGCGCCGGCGTCACGTCTCCCCGCCGGAGCTCGCCAACGAAACCTTCATTACCCGCGAGCAAGGATCGGGCACGCGGATGCTGATGCAGCAATATTTCGAGCGGGTCGGACTGGAGCCGAAGCTCGGGATGGCCATGGACAGCAACGAGACCATCAAGCAGGCGGTGATGGCCGGGCTCGGCATCGCCTTCATATCCCAGCATACGGTGTTTCATGAGCTGGAAGACGGCCGGCTGGTGGTGCTCAAGGTAAAGGGCCTGCCGATCGTCAGGCAGTGGCACGCGATCAGGCGAACCGACAAGATCCTGTTGCCGCCCGCGCAGGCCATGCTGGATTTCCTCGGCAAGGAGGGCTGGCGCTATCTGCCGAACTCGCGCTAGCCGCAGATCGCGCGACGGGAAAAATCGAGCCGGTACCGTATGTTAAGCATTGCAGTTCCGACAAGCGCGTGGCACATCTTGATCGCGGTCACCTGCGGACCGCATCCCTGCGAGGGAGGATGAACTGCAGAACCCGTCCCCGCCGATGCCTGACTTCAAGGCGTTATTCGAGGCGGCGCCCGGCCTCTATCTGGTGCTGACTCAGCCCGACTTCCGCATCGTGGCAGTGAGCGACGCCTATCTGCGTGCCACCAAGACCGAGCGCGCCGCGATCCTTGGGCGCGGGCTGTTCGACGTGTTTCCCGATAATCCGGACGATCCGGCCGCCGACGGGGTGCGGAACCTGCGCGCCTCGCTCGAGCGCGTGGTCCAGTTCCGCCGCCCCGACACCATGTCAGTGCAGAAATACGATATCCGCAAGCCGGAGTCTGAGGGCGGCGGATTCGAGGAACGTTACTGGAGCCCGCGCAATACGCCGGTGCTCGGGCCGAGCGGACAGTTCACCTACATCATCCATCGAGTCGAAGACGTCACCAGCTTCATTCAGCTGAAGCAGCGCGGCGCCGAGCAGGACAAGCTGACAGACCGGCTGCGCGAGCGCACCGAGCAGATGGAAGCTGAAATCTTCATGCGCGCCCGCGAGGTCGAGGCTGCCCGCGAGCAGCTCGAAGCCGAGCAGAAGCTGCGCCAGGTGCAGAAGATGGAAGCGGTCGGGCACCTCACCGGCGGCATTGCCCACGACTTCAACAATATCCTGACCGTTATCACCGGCCTGATCGACATCCTCGCCGAGGCTGTCGAGCACGATGCCGCGTTGTCGTCCGTCACCAAGATGATCAGCGACGCAGCCTTTCGCGGTGCCGAGGTGACCAAGCATCTGCTGGCCTTCTCGCGGCAGCAGCCGCTGCAACCGCGTGAAGCGAATCTCAACACGCTGGTGCAGGACACCGCGCGGCTGCTGCGCCCGTCGCTCGGCGAGCAGTTCGAAATCGAGACCGCGCTCGAGTCTGACGCCTGGCCGGCCTTCATCGATCCCAGCCACATGTCGACCGCGCTGCTCAATCTCGCCGTCAATGCCCGCGATGCGATGCCCGATGGCGGCAAGCTGATGCTGGAGACCAGCAACGTCATCCTCGACGAGGTTTATGCCGCCGCCAATCCCGATGTGCGGGCGGGTGAATATGTGATGGTCGCGGTCAGCGACACCGGCGGCGGAATCCCGGCGGCAATCCGCGACAAGGTGTTCGAGCCGTTCTTCACCACCAAGGACACCGGCAAGGGCACCGGCCTCGGGCTGAGCATGGTCTACGGCTTCATCAAGCAGTCCGACGGGCACCTCAAGATCTATTCCGAAGAGGGCCACGGCACGTCGATCAAGCTCTATCTGCCGCGCAGCAGCGGCGACATGGTCGACGTCGAGCCGCCTGCTCCGGCCGACACGCGCGGCGGCAATGAATCCATTCTGGTCGTCGAGGACGATCCGCTGGTCCGCAATTACGTCAGCGCCCAGCTCGAGCAGCTTGGCTACCATACGATGGTCACCGCCAACGGCCCCGAGGCATTGGCTGCGGTCGACAAGGGGTTCGTCTGTGATGTGCTGTTCACCGACGTCATCATGTCCGGCGGCATGAACGGCCGGCAGGTCGCCGATGCCGTGATCGCCAGGCTGCCCTCGGTGCGCGTGCTCTTTACGTCGGGCTACACCGAGGATGCGATCATCCATCACGGCCGTCTCGACCCCGATGTGACGCTGCTGCCGAAGCCCTACCGCAAAGCCGATCTTGCGCGGATGATCCGGCAGGTGCTGACCCAGCCGGCCGCGTCGGCGCCAGCCAAGTAAGCCCGGCTGCTTAGGGTCCGAAGCTCGAGCGGCTCTGGATCTTCCAGGCACCGTCGAGCAGGCTGAGCACATAAAGGGAATCGTAGACCCCGATGATCGATCCGTCCTCGCGGTAGCGCGTGTAGCGGAGGGCGTAGTGCGCCTTCGCCGGCGAGGACTGGACGAGCTTGGTCTCATTCCAGGCGCTGTGATGCCAGCCGTCCTGTTTGCGCAGCCGCTCGAACAGGTCCATCGGATTGTTGCCGGGTTGCTGATAGACGGTGACCATGCCGCCGGCGATCCGTACATGCGGAAAGTGCATCAGCGTGTCCATGACCGAGGCGTCATAGCGATTGAGCGCCGCCATCCAGCGCGTCAGCACATCCCGGCATTTGGCCTCATCGTCGCGCGAAATCTGCGCCTCGACGGTATAGGTCGCGGCCCGCTCCGCCGGCATCATGCGCCTCCACTCTGCCTATCGATCTGGTCGGTCGGCGCGGCGCATCCGGACAGGAAGAGTGCCGCGCAGGCCTTGGCGCGAGCTTCCATCTCGCTGTGCAGTGGAGCGGGCTTGTGCCCGAACATGACGTCGCGCTGCGGTTTGAAAACAAGCATGCCGAGCAGCATGCCTGCAGCGACCTCGGCATCATCGAGCACGATCCGCGCACGCCGCTGCTGCACGCCGAGCCAGTCCGCCAACGCGGCGATGGTTCGCTGCATGGCCTTTTCATAGAACGTCTCGGCAATGTCGGGGAATTTGTCGCTTTCGGCAAGGATGATCCGTTGCAGCGCGATGACCTCGGCATCGAGAATAAGCTCGGCGCAGGTCAGCAGCGCGGCCTCCAGCGCGGCCGCGACATTGCGACCATCACATGCGCCGAGATTCACGATGGACACGAACCGGTCCACCCGATCCGTCACCATGCCTTCGAACAGCGCCAACTTGGTCGGGATCAAACGATAGAGTGTCTTGGTGGAGACGCCGGCGCGGCAGGCGACGTCGGCGATGTTGGCCGCAGCAAACCCACGCTCCGAGAACTCGCGCCGTGCCGCCTCATAGATCAGCGCACGCGTCTCGTCGTCGGAACGAAGCTGCGGCCGCCCGCGGCCGCGCCGTTCCGGCGCATCCTGTTCTGCCTGACCTTTGCCTTTCCCGCTCATCGTTAGATCCGAGCCATGCTTTTAGATGATGCCTGTCATTCTATTGACAGTCCCAATATGGGCTCTATTTTGGAAAACATCAAGTTTCCTAATTAATCCAACGGGCCTAACCAGAAATTTGCAATATTTTCCAAAGGGATAGAATGGATCAGGAGCGCCGCCATGAGCCAGCATGAGACATCATTCAAGGCCGAGAGCCAGGTTCCGGCCGAAACCGCCAAGCAATTGATCGCTGACCCGGAAGCGGCCAAGCCGCCTGCAGCCAAGGGCAAGCTTCGCCGCCTGCTGCTGGCCGGCGCAGCGCTCGCCCTCCTCGCGGGCGGAGCCTGGTACGGCTGGGACTACTGGACCGTCGGCCGCTTTCAGGTCTCGACCGACGACGCCTATGTCAAGGCCGACAACACGGCGATCGCGCCAAAGGTCTCCGGCTATCTCAGCGCGGTGCTGGTAGGCGACAATGAACATGTGCGCGCCGGCCAGATGCTGGCACGGATCGATGATCGCGACTTCAGGGTCGCGCTGGATCAGGCCAAGGCCGATGTCGCCGCTGCCGAAGCCGCGATCGCGAGCAAGCGTGCGCAGCTCGATGTACAGCAGTCCGTGATCGAAGCGGCACGCGCGACGCTCGCCGTGGACACCGCAACGCAGACCTTTGCCGAACAGGAGAACAAGCGTTACACCGACCTCGCCGGCACCGGCTTCGGCAGCGTGCAGAATGCGCAGCAGGCGCAGTCCCGCTACGCCAGCGCGCAGGCCGCCATCGCCCGCGATACCGCGAACCTCGCCTCCGCGCTGCGTCAGGTGGAGCTGCTCAAGGCCGACATTGCCCAAGCGGTCGCGGCGCAGGCACGGGCGACTGCGCTCCAGCATCAGGCCGAGTTGAATCTCGGCTACACCACCATCACCGCCCCGATCGACGGCGTGGTCGGCAACCGCACCCTGCGCACCGGCCAGTTCGTCCAGGCTGGCACGCAGCTGATGTCGCTGGTGCCAGCCACCGGCGCCTATGTGATCGCGAACTACAAGGAGACGCAGCTCACCAATGTGCGCAAGGGTCAGCTGGTCGAGATCGCCGTCGACATGTTCCCGGGGCACGTCGTGCGCGGCCATGTCGACAGCCTCGCGCCGGCCAGCGGCCAGGAATTCGCGCTGCTGCCGCCGGACAACGCCACCGGCAACTTCACCAAGGTGGTGCAGCGCATCCCCGTGAAGATCGCGCTCGAGGCGACGCCCGTTGAACTGCGGCCCGGGATGTCGGTGATCCCGACCATCGCAACCTCGTCGCAACCAGCCGAGGCGCCGCGCTCCAGTGCCTCTCCCAAGCTCGCTGTCGCCTCGTACAAATAGGTGATGCCATGTCCGACCTTGCGCTCTCCTCCCCAGCCGCTGCACCCCGCGCGGCAGCGGTAGCGGTCGATCCCAACCGCGCCAGCATGGCGGTCTGGATTTCCATCGTCGCCGCGATGATCGGCGCCTTCATGGCGATCCTCAACATCCAGATCACCAACGCCTCGCTGCTCAACATCGAGGGCGGCATCGGAACCGGCGTCGACAACGGCTCCTGGATCTCGACATCCTATCTGATCGGCGAGATCGTGGTGATCCCGCTGACCGACTATCTCAGCCGGGTGTTCTCGTTCCGCAAGATCATCCTTGGCTTCGCCACGCTGTTCGCGATCTTCTCGGTGGCCTGCGCCTTCACCCACGACCTATCGTCTATGATCGCGATGCGCGGCCTGCAGGGCTTCTTCGGCGGCGTGCTGATCCCGATGGCCTTCACGCTGGTGTTCACCAAGCTGCCGAAGCCCCAGCAGCCGGTCGGCCTCGCGATGTTCGCGCTCGCCGTGACGTTTGCTCCGGCGATCGGCCCGACCATCGGCGGTTACCTCACCGAGAATTACGGCTGGCAGACCATCTTCTTCGTCAACGTGATTCCGACCGCGGTCATGGTCATCACGCTCTATTTCACGCTGGAACGCCAGCCGATGCAGCTGCATCTGCTGCGCGAGGGCGACTGGCTCGGCATCGCCACGATGGCGATCGGCCTCTCCTCGCTGCAGGCCGTGCTCGAGGAAGGCAACAAGGACGACTGGTTCGGCTCGCCCTTCATCGTCAGGCTCGCGGTGATCGCAGCCGTCAGTCTGACCCTGTTCGTGTGGATCGAGCTCGTCGTGGAGAAGCCGCTGATCCGACTGCGCCTCTTGACCCAGCGGAGCTTCGGTTTCGGCACCATCTCGGCGGTGTTCGTCGGCTTCGCGCTGTTCGGCTCGGTCTACCTGCTGCCGGCCTATCTCGGCCAGGTGCAGCGTTACAATGCCGAGCAGATCGGTCAGGTGCTCGCATGGACCGGCCTGCCGCAACTGATCCTGATCCCGCTGGTGCCGAAGCTGATGCAGCGCTTCGACCCGCGCTTCATCGCCTTCACCGGCATGATCCTGTTCGCGATCTCGTCCTTCATGAACATCTCGATGTCGCTCGATTACTCCGGCGACCAGTTCTTCGTCCCGAACATCGTCCGCGCGATCGGCCAGGCGATCATGCTGGCGCCGTTGTCGGCCGTCAGCCTCGGCAGCGTCGCGCCGCAGGATGCCGCGGCCGCCTCCGGCATCTCCAACATGATGCGCAACCTCGGCGGCGCGATCGGCACGGCGCTGCTCGCCACCATCGTCACCAAGCGCGAGCAGTTCCACTCCAACATCATCGGCCAGTCGGTCGACCTCGGCCGTGAGGAAGTACGCACGCGGATCGCCGAAGTCACCAACTACTTCCTGAGCCACGGTATCTCCGATCCGGCGACCGCGCACAACCAGGCGATCGTGACGCTCGGCAACATCGTGAAGCGCCAGGCCCTGGTGCTCGGCTTCAGCGACACCTTTGCCGTGATCGGCATCGTACTGGTGTTTGCCGCGATCGCGATCCTCTTGACCGGCAAGCCGAAGAATACGGCCGGCGGCGGCGCGGCGCATTGATCCCGCATTGAATCTTCGGACGGCGGCCACAGGCCGTCGTCCCCGCTAGCTTGCTTCGCGCAGCTTGAAGCGCTGGATCTTTCCGGTCTGGGTCTTCGGCAGCGCCTCGACGAAAGCGATCGCGCGGGGATATTTATACGGCGCGATCGTCGCCTTGACGTGATCCTGCAACAGCTTGACCTCGACCTCGTCGTTACGCGCGCCCTGCTTCAGCACGATGAAGGCAGAGACGATCTGCCCGCGCTCCTCGTCGGGTGCGCCGACTACGGCACACTCCGCGACGTCGGGATGCCCGAGCAGCGCCGCCTCGACCTCGGGACCGGCGATGTTGTAGCCCGCCGAAATGATCATGTCGTCGGCGCGCGCCACGAATGACAGCCGGCCGTTTTCGTCGCTGACAAAGGCATCGCCGGTGATGTTCCAGCCATCGCGGACATACTTGCTCTGCCTGGAGTCCGCGAGATAGCGGCAGCCGGTCGGGCCGCGAACCGCCAACTTGCCGACTTGGCCCGGCGGCAGCTCGTTCATGTCCTCATCGACGATCTTGGCCTCGTAACCGGCAACTGGCGTGCCCGTGGTGCCGCCGACGGCGCTGCCGGTACGGTTGGTGATGAAGATGTGCAGCAGCTCGGTGCTGCCGATGCCGTCGAGGATCGGCTTGCCGGTCTTCTTGGTCCAGCTCTCGAACACCGGCGCCGGCAGTGTCTCACCGGCCGAGACGGCGAGACGCAGCGACGACAGATCGGCGCCATTGTCCATCGCGGCCATCATGGCCCGATAGGCGGTCGGCGCGGTGAAGCAGATCGTCGCGTTGTAGGTCTCGATGATCCGGATCATCTCGCTCGGCGCCGCATTCTCCAGCAGCGTCGCAGTAGCGCCGAAGCGCAGCGGGAAGATCGCAAGCCCGCCGAGACCAAACGTAAACGCAAGCGGCGGCGAGCCGACGAACACATCGTCCGGCGTCACCTTGAGGACCTCCCGGGCATAGCCGTCCGCGACGATGAGGAGATCACGGTGGAAATGCATCGTCGCCTTGGGTTCGCCCGTGGTGCCCGATGTGAATCCGAGCAGCGCGACGTCGTCGCGGCCGGTCTTCACCGCATCGAACTTGACCGGCTTGTTCAGCGCGATCCGGTCGAGCTCGGCATCGTGGTTTTGCGTGCCGTCGAAATTGACGACCAGCTTGAGGAATTTGCTGGTCTTGGCGCAGGCCACCAGTTCGTCCGCGATGCGGCTGTCGGTGAGTGCGATCGAAATCTCGGCCTTGTCGACGATTTTCGTCAGCTCGCCGGCGCGCAGCATCGGCATGGTGTTGACGACAACAGCACCGGCCTTGGTCGCCGCAAGCCAGGCCGCGACCAGCGCCGGGTTGTTGCCCGAGCGGATCAGGACGCGATTGCCCGGCTTGACACCATAGTTCTCCACCAGCGCATGCGCCAGGCGGTTCGACCAGTCGGTCAACTCCTTGTAGGTGCGCTGGCGGCCGTTGCCGATCAGCGCGACGCGATCGCCCATCCCCTGCTCGACGATGCGGTCGGTCAGCTCGACCGCAGCGTTGAGATAGTCGGGATACTGGAATTCGGGCCGGTCAAGCAGCAGCCGCGGCCATTGCTGAATCGGCGGCAGGTTGCGCCGTGCGAAATCGTCCACGTGCCCGGACGGGCCGAGCGCGGGAAATTCACCTGACATTCGATTGCCCCTCGCTTTCCATCCAGAAAGGCCAAGATGTTGTCGGCCAAGACCAAATATCGAGAAGACCAATATCGAGGACGCCCGGCGGCGTTCCAATCGCCAATCATTTTATACTTAAAACAATTCGGCGCAAGGGTGGAAATGGCAGCGCTGCTCAGAACCTCAGATCTGCGTGAGCTGCTTCAACCGGGCGACCATCGCCGACTCCGGGTCGGCGAGCGGCGCGATAGCGGTGAAATGATTGGCATCAGGCACAACGCCGAACCGCGTTGCCACGCCCGCTCTGCCCCAGACATCGACGATGGTCCGGCTCTGCCGGTGATATTCGGCGCTCTCGGTGCCCCCGACGACGGCATCGAGCGTTGCGCCGGCGGGCGCTTGCCAGAACAGCGGGCTAACCGCCCTTGCTGCGTCGTGGTCAAGACCAAGCGCCTTGTTGATGGAGGTGCCGACCAGCGGCTCGAGCTCGAACAGGCCCGAGATCGCGTAAGCAGCCCTGACCAGGTTCTTCGGCATCGACGCATCATAGGACGTCCAATCGGTCGCGAGCATGCATGCGGCAAGATGTCCGCCGGCGGAGTGTCCCGACACGACCAGCGGCCGTCCGAGCTTCGCCAGCTCACGGCAAGCCGCGCGCATCTCGCGGATGATGTCGCCGACCGTGACACTGGGGCAGAGATCGTAGCTCGGCACCGCGACGCTGATGCTGTGGCCATTGAGACCCCGCGCACAGTGGCTTGAGGACGAACCATCGAGCGCCTGCCAATAGCCGCCGTGGATAAAGACGACGAGTGGCCCGTCACCATCGCCCTCGAACAGGTCGATTATGTTGCGGCTGCCGGCACCATAGGTCAGTCGCCGCGGCGGATGCTGCTCGCGATAGGCTGCCGAGTCCGTCGCCCAGCCGGCCATCAGCGCCGGGTTTTCCGGCACCCGCGCCCGGTTGCTGTATTCGGCCTCGTAATCGATCACGCTCACGGCGCTACGCTGTCCTCGACTTGGTGGAGCGTTGCGCCGAACCCTTGGCCTTGGCGAGCAGCCGCATCAGTTCGCGGATATCCTTCGGCGAAAGGTCGCCGAAAATATCGGCGATCCATTTCTCATGCTCGGCCGCCATCTTGCGGAATTCGGCGCGGCCGAGCTTGGTCAGCCGGATGAACTGCACGCGGCGGTCCGTCTCCGAGGTGCGGCGGTCGAGATGGCCGGACTCGACCAGGCGCTCGACCAGCCCGGTAACATTACCGTTGGACACCATCATCCGCTTCGAGAGGTCCGACAGCGTCATGCCGTCGGACACCTTGTCGAGCTGGGCCATCAGGTCGAAGCGCGGCAGCGTGACGTCGAACTTCTCGCGCAGCCGGCTGCGTACTTCGCCTTCGATCAGTGTGGTGCAGGTCAGCAGGCGCAGCCACAGCCGCAGCTCGGTGCCGTGATCGTCGGGCAGTTCGACGGCTTTGGTTTCGGAATCGAGGATCATGCGCCGATCTTGCCTCCGCGGCGGGTTCCGGTCGGACCAATTACTTTGAGCTTCAAGCAATTCGCGGTGCCCTGCAAGGACAATTGCGAATCGTGCGTGATACGCCGGCGCAATCCTGTAATTTCTTTAAACTTCAAGCAATTGGCGCGCCGCTTGCATGTGCAGCGCCTGCATGATGCACGACGGTCGCCTGACGCAATGCCACATCGCTTGCAGCGGTCGCGCGCGTCAGACTAAGCTGAGGCCAAATAAATTGAGGCGAATTGAACTGAGGCCAATTGAACTGCGGCAGAGGCATCAAGCCAGTGGTTGGGGAGTGACATGAAGCAACTGACGAAGCTCGTGGGATTGGCCGCGCTGCTGGGTATCGCGGCGACCCCGGCGGCCGCGCAGGAGAAGATCAAGATCGGCGTTATCGTGACGACC
This sequence comes from Bradyrhizobium sp. I1.14.4, assembly GCF_050435825.1. NCBI lineage: Bacteria > Pseudomonadati > Pseudomonadota > Alphaproteobacteria > Hyphomicrobiales > Nitrobacteraceae > Bradyrhizobium > Bradyrhizobium sp. I1.14.4. Next base: position 24,983 of record NZ_JBNDLA010000007.1, read on the forward strand.
TCCGGTCCGGCCGCAGCGCTTGGCCAGCAGGTCCGCGACGGCTTTGCGCTCGCGATCAAGGACCTCGGCGGCAAGATGGCCGGCCGCGATGTCGAGATCGTCAACGCCGACGACGAGCTCAAGCCCGACGGAGCCGTGGTCAAGGTGCGCGGTCTGCTCGAGCGCGACAAGGTCGACTTCGTGGTCGGGCCGATCTTCTCCAACATCCTGCAGGCGATCCACCGTCCGGTCACCGACAACAAGACCTTCCTGATCAGCCCGAATGCCGGCCCGTCCAGCTATGCCGGCAAGGAGTGCAACCCGTTCTTCTATGTGACGTCCTACCAGAACGACCAGGTGCACGAGATCCTCGGCAAGGTGGCGCAGGACCGCGGCTACAAGCGCGTCTATATGCTGGTGCCGAACTATCAGGCCGGCCGCGACTCCGTCGCCGGCTTCAAGCTCGACTACAAGGGCGAGATCGTCGAGGAATCCTACACGCCGCTGAACACGCTGGATTTTCAGCCCGAGCTCTCCAAGATCGCCTCGCTGAAGCCGGATGCGCTGTTCACCTTCATGCCCGGCGGCATGGGCGTCAATCTCGTGAAGCAGTACAAGCAGGCCGGCGCCACCGTGCCGGTACTCTCCGCCTTCACCGTCGACGAATCCACCCTGCCCGCGCAGCAGGACGCCGCGGTCGGCATGTTCGGCGGGGCGAACTGGGCGCCCAACCTCGACAATCCCCAGAGCAAGACGTTCGTCGCGGCCTATGAGGCGGCCTACAATGGCGTGCCCGGCACCTACGCCATGCAGGCCTATGACGCAGCGCTCTTGATCGACAGTGCGGTCAAGGCCGTGAAGGGCAATCTCTCCAACAAGGACGCGGTCGCGGCCGCGCTGAGGAAGGCCGACTTCACCTCGCTGCGCGGTAACTTCAAGTTCAGCAACAACGGCTATCCGATCCAGGATTTCTACCTCACCAAGGTCGCGAAGCGGCCGGACGGCAAATTCCAGACCGAGATCGTCGACAAGGTGTTCTCGAACTATGGCGACCGCTACGCCAAGGACTGCGCCACCAAGTAAGATACAGGAGGATACAAGTCATGAAAGACGAGATCGCCGGCATCACCCGCGCCAATGAGGGCATCCAGGGCATTTCCTGGAGCATCCTCGGCCAGACCTATGTGCCGAAGAGCCGCACCGAGCATTCGTTCTCCTGGCACGCCACCTTCCCGCCGGGCACTTTCGTTCCGCCGCATATCCATCCCGACCAGGACGAGTACCTTTACATTCTCGAGGGCAAGCTCGACTTCATGCTCGACGGCGCCGATGAAGCAGCCACGCCAGGCGATCTGGTGCGCCTGCCGGCGGGCAAGCCGCACGGCATCTTCAACAAGTCGCAGCAGCCGGCCAAAACGCTGTTCTGGGTGTCGCCGACGAGGAGGCTCTACGACCTGTTCTGGGCGATCCACAACATGAAGGAGCAGAACCCGGATGACGTGGTGCGGCTCGCCGCCGAGCACAACATCCACTTCCTGCCGCCGCCTCCGGCGTAACCCACTCGCCTCTGGCGCTATTGCCGCGCCACCACACGCGCGGCAAAGCCGGCCTTCGCGGCATAGCCGCGCACGATCGCTTCGCGCGCCTCGTAATTGAGAATGGTGTCGACGTCGGTAAAGCCCTGCGGCGCGAGCTGCTCGACGGCATCGATCACGCCCTCCGGCCCGCCGCGGCGGTTGGAGGCGACGATATCGGCGGTCATCGGCAGCCGCTGCCGCTCATAGGCGGCCAGCGCCTGGCGTGGATGCTCCGCCCGCGCCAGCATATCCGCCAGGCATCGTGCATCGAGGATGGCCTGCGATGCGCCATTCGAGCCGACCGGATACATCGGATGCGCGGCGTCACCGAGCAGCGTGACGCGGCCGCTCGACCAGTACGGCAGGGGATCGCGGTCGCAGCACGGGTACTCCCAGAACTCCGGCGTCGCGTTGATCAAGCCGGCGAAGTCGACCTGCGGGATCGTGAAGCTCGTGACGTAGGGCATCATCTCTTCGCGACGGCCGAGATTGGACCAGCCTTCGCGGCGGGGCGGCGGGGAGGTGCCGTCGCCGATCCGCACCAGCACCGCCCAATTGGTGAGACGGCTCGCCGGGCTTGAACCCGGCGCGATCGGATAGATCACGGCCTTGGCGTTCAACCCGCCGGCGATGATCATCGAGCGTCCGGTCAGGAAGGCCGGCCAATCGGTCGCGCCGCGCCACAGCATCAGTCCGTTCCAGCACGGCCCGCCCTCATCCGGAAACAGCATCTCGCGTACCTTGGAGTGGATGCCGTCGGCGCCGATCAGGATGTCGCCGTGCGCGGTGTGCACATGGGCTCCGCTGCGATCGAAGAAATAGGCCGAGACGCCGCCCTCGTCCTGCGTGAAGGAGCCGAGCCGGCAGCCGGTGCGGATCGCATCCGCGCCGAGCCGGTCGATCACGGCCTGATGGATCACGCTTTGCAGGCGGCCGCGATGAACAGAGAATTGCGGCACGTCGTGGCCGGCATCGAGCCCGCGCTTCTCGTGCCAGACCTGCTGGCCATGCCGCGTCAGGTAAAACAGCTCATGGGTGCGGATCGCGACCTCGTCGAGCTTGTCGAGCAAGCCAAGCCCCGCGAGCTCGCGGATCGCATGCGGCAATGTGTTGATGCCGACGCCGAGCTCGCGGATGGTCTCGGACTGTTCGTACAGTTCGCAACTGATGCCGCGCGAGCGCAGCATCAACGCAGTGGTGAGGCCTCCGATTCCGCCTCCGACGATAATCGCCTTCATCGTCCTCACCTCCACTCACAACAGGACGTCTTACGCTTGCGCTAGGGTCGCACGCCCCCTCGCCCGGCCGCAAGCCGCTTTGTCGCCGCCACTTCCTACGCTGCGGCCAACTGTACCCAAGGGTTAACGTTTCGGCTGCCAGAACAGTTAATCCGGCACCACCGCTAACGCCTGGATTTCCACCTTGGCGCGATCCTCGATGAGGCCGGCAACCTGGATCGCCGTCATCGCCGGAAAGCGCCTGCCGATGATGTCGCGATAAACAGTGCCGATCTCCTTCAGCCGCGCGGAATATTCCTTGCGGTCGACGAGGTACCAGGTCATCGACACGATGTGCTCGGGCCCGGCGCCGCCGGCGGCGGCGACCGCGACGATGTTACGCAGGGTCTGGCCGATCTGCGCCACGAGGTCATCGCTCTCGAACACGCACTGCCCGTTCCAGCCGATCTGGCCCGCGATGAATATCTGTTTGCCGCGCGCCGCCATGCCGTTGGCGTAGCCGATCGGCTTGGCCCATCCTTCCGGTTGCAGGATCTCTATCATCTCAATTGCCCTCGAAGGCCGGTTTCTGCTTGGCGGCAAAGGCCTCGAAGGCACGGCGGAAATCGCCCGTCACCATGCAGATCGCTTGCGCCTGTGCTTCCGACTCGATCATCTCGTCGACGCCCATCGCCCATTCCTGGTTGAACATGGTTTTCGTCACGCCATGCGCGAACCACGGTCCATCCGCGAGCGAGCGCGCCAGCTCATGCGCGGCGGCGGCAAGCCCCGCCGGCGGCACAAGACGGTTGTGAAAGCCCCATGCAAAACCTTCGTCGGCGCTCATCGCGCGACCCGTGTAAAGCAGATCGGCGGCGTGGCCCTGCCCGATCACGCGCGGCAGCAGCCCGCACGCGCCCATATCGGCGCCGGCAAGGCCGACGCGGGTGAACAGGAATGCTGTCTTGGCTTGCGGCGTCGCCAGCCGCAGATCGGACGCCAGCGCCAACATCGCACCGGCCCCGGCGCAGATGCCGTCGATCGCGGCGACGATGATCTGCGGGCATTTGCGCATCGCGCGCACCACCTCGCCGGTCATCCGGGTGAAGGCGAGCAGGTCCGGCATCGCCATCCGCGTCAAGGGCTCGATGATCTCGAACACGTCGCCACCGGAGCAGAAATTGCCGTCGGCACCGGTCAGCACGATGGCGCGGACGTCGGAGGCATATTTGAGATTGCTGAAGAGATCGCGCAGCTCCTCGTAGGACTCGAAGGTCAGCGGGTTCTTCTTGTCCGGCCGGTTCAGCGTGATCGTCGCGACGCGGCCGCTCGCGTCGGTCGACCAGCGGAAGTGCCTTGCAGGATAGTCCCTGAACGGCCGGAGCTTTGCTTTCATCTCGGACATGATGTGATCCTTCACCCGGTAAAGACTTCGCCGCCGGCAATCGCCACGGCTTGTCCGTTGATCGACGATGCGGCTTCGGACGCAAGCCAGAGGATGGCGTCGGCGACCTCCTCCGGAGTGACCAGCCGCTGCATCGGATTGACTTTTGCAAGTGCGGCGCGTGCTTCCTGCTCACTGCGGCCGGTCTTGGCGACGATGTTCGCGGCGGCATCCGCCACCAGCGGAGTATCGGTGTAGCCGGGGCAGACCGCGTTCACGGTGACGCCGCGCCGCGCATATTCCAGCGCCAGCGAACGCGTCAGACCAATGACTCCGTGCTTGGCCGCGACATAGGCCGAGACATAGGCATAGCCGGTAAGGCCGGCGGTCGAGGCGACATTGATCACCCGTCCGCGGCCGCGCTGCGCCATCCCGGGCAACACTGCCTGCGTCACCAGGAACACGCTGGAGAGGTTGCTCGCCAGCATGTCGGCCCATAGCGCGCCGCCGGTCTTGTCGAATGGCGCGCTCGCGGCCTTGCCGGCATTGTTGACGAGGATGTCGATCGGACCTGCTTCGGCCTCGATCTGCGCGACACCTTCGGTCACCGCAGCTTCATCGGTCACGTCGATCGAAACAGCGACGCCCGCGCGCTCGCCGAGCAACGCCGCCGTCGCCTTCAGCACGTCGATCCGGCGCCCGGCGACGCTGACGCGTACGCCGGCTCTTGCGAGTGCGATCGCCGTCGCGGCGCCAATGCCGGAACCGGCGCCGGTGACCAGCGCATGCGCATTAGGCCAGAAGCGTGTCATGCCTTCACTCCCGCGGCTGCGCGTTCGAGATTGGCCTCGTATTGCGACTTGCCCGACACATACTGCTTTGGCCAGGCGACCTGCTTGACGCCGATCTTCGCGGCTTCATGCAGTGTCCAGGCCGGATCGGCGAGATGCGGCCGCGCGATGGCGCAGAGATCGGCGCGGCCGGCGGCGATGATCGAGTTGGCGTGGTCCGCCTCCGAGATCGCCCCGACCGCAATGGTGGCGATGCCGACCTCGTTGCGGATCTTGTCGGCGAACGGCGTCTGGTAGAGCCGGCCATAGACCGGATGATCGTCGGCCCAGACCTGGCCCGAGGAGCAGTCGATCAGGTCGGCACCAGCGTCCTTGAACAGTTTTGCGAAGGCCAGCGCATCCTCGGGCATGTTGCCGCCCTCGGCCCAGTCGTGACAGGACAGGCGGACCGACATCGGCTTGTCCTCCGGCCACACCGCGCGGACGGCGCGGAACAGCTCCAGCGGATAACGCGCGCGGTTCTCGATCGATCCGCCATAGTCGTCGGTGCGGCGGTTGGTCAACGGCGAGAGGAAGCTCGACAGCAGATAGCCGTGGGCGCAGTGCAGCTCCAGAATATCGAAGCTGGCGCGAGCGGCGCGCCTTGCGGCGGCCACGAACTGGTCGCGCACCTCGTCCATCTCGGCGCGGCTCATCGGCTCCGGAATCTGGCCGTCGGGCAGATAAGGCACTGATGAGGCCGACACCAGCGGCCAATTGCCGTCGGGAAGTTGCTCGTCCATGCCCTCCCAGGCGACGCGCGTCGAACCCTTGCGGCCGGCATGGCCGAGCTGGATGCCGATCCTGGCCTGCGAATTGCGATGCACGAAGTCGACGATGCGCTTGTAGGCCGCAGCCTGCTCGTCGTTCCAGAGGCCGCAGCAGCCCGGCGTGATCCGCGCCTCCGGCGAGACGCAGGTCATCTCGGTGAACAGCAGCCCGGCGCCGCCGAGCGCACGTGATCCGAAATGCACGAGGTGGAAATCGTTCGGCACGCCTTCCTCCGCCGAATACATCGCCATTGGCGAGACGATGATGCGGTTATGAAGCGACAGACCGCGAATCTGGAACGGCGTCAGCATCGGTGGCGTGACCCGGTCGTTGGTGGCGGGCACGCCGCTGCGCTCCGCGAACCAGCGCTCATAGCCTTCGAGCCATGTTTTGTCGCGCAGCCGCAGATTCTCGTGGCTGATGCGCTGCGAGCGGGTCAGCAGCGAATACATGAACTGTTCCGGCTCAAGCGTATCGGCATAGCGCGAGCCGACCACCTCGAACCATTCCATCGCGTTGCGCGCGGCATTCTGGATCCGCGCCACGTCGACCCGGCGCAATTCCTCGTAAGCCGCCAGCACCGTGGGAATGCTGTCCTTGGTCGCACCGTGCGTCTTGAACTGGTTGGTGAGTTCGATCGCGTCCTCCAGCGCAAGCTTGGTTCCGGAGCCGATCGCGAAATGCGCGGTGTGGGCGGCATCGCCCATCAGCACGACATGGCTGTTGCCGTTGAACGCGGTCCATTTGCCGCAGATCAGCCGCGGAAACGACAGCCAGGCCGAGCCGCGCAGATGCCGCGCGTTGGAGACCAGATGATGCCCCTCGAGGATCTCGGCGAACACCTTCTCGCAGAAGGCGATGGATTCGGCCTGATCCATCTTGTCGAGGCCATGGGCGAGATATGCCTCCTCGGTGGTCTCGACGATGAAGGTCGCGGCGCCCTCCTCGAACTTATAGATATGCGACTGGAACCAGCCGTGCTCGGTCTTGCGGAAATCGAAGGTGAAGGCGTCGAACGGGCGCTTCGTCCCAAGCCAGATATAGCGGTTCGGCCGCATCAGCATGTCCGGCTGGAAGGTCTCGGCATATTTGACGCGAATCTTCGAGTTCACGCCGTCGCAGGCCACGATCAGGTCGGCATCGGGGAACTCGAGATCGGAATTCACCTCGCGCTCGAAGATCAATTCGACGCCGAGCTCCTCGGCCCGCGCCTGCAGGATATTGAGCAGCCGCTTGCGGCCGATGCCGACGAAGCCGTGGCCGGTGGTGCGCATACGGCGGCCCTTGATCAGGACCTCGATGTCGTCCCAATGGTTGAAGGCCTGCTCGATCGTGTCAGCCGTGACCGGGTCCCATTTGCGCATGTTGTCCATGGTGGCGTCGGAGAACACCACGCCGAAGCCGAAGGTGTCGTAGGGCCGGTTGCGCTCGACCACGGAGATCTGGTGCGCGGGATCCAGCATCTTCATCAGGATGCCGAAATAAAGCCCGGCCGGTCCGCCTCCAATGCAAACGATACGCATGGCGATCTCGCCTTTCGGTTTGAGCATGATCTCCTCGAAAAACCGGATGCCGCTTTTTCGGATCATGCTCTGGCTTCGGCGGCCGGCACAGCGCTCTCCAGCGAACCGATGAGGGATATTATTTTATACTTAAAATAATTGTCAAGAGAGGGTTCGCCGCGTTTCCCAGTCGTCCTCGCCCGGCTTGACCGGGCGATCCAGGGCGGATGTGATTGAGCCGATCGGCCGCGGCATACTGGATCGCCCGCCGGAGCCTGTCATCGGGCGCGCGTTCGCGCGACCCGGTGGCGGGCGATGACAGAGTGGGTACGGCTTGTTTCTGTTACCCAGCATTGTGGGGCGGATGAGCCGAAGGCGTAATCCGCCGTTCGCGGCCGCACGGCAAAATGGCGGATTACGCTGCGCTAATCCGCCCTACGGCAGTGCGACACGACTGCGCGTCTCTCAATGCACCGCGGCGTACAGGATCTTGTCCTGCGTCGCATCGGCAGCGTCGAACTCCGCGACGATGCGGCCGGTGCGGGCGACCAGGATGCGGTCGGACACGGCGAGGATCTCCGGCAAGTACGACGAGATCACCACCACCGCCTTGCCTTCGTCGGCGAGACGGCGGATTTCGCCGTGGATATGCGGGATGGTGCCGACATCGACGCCGCGCGTCGGCTCGTCGAAGATGATGATCGAGGGCTCCTGCACCAGGGTCTTGGCCAGCACCACCTTCTGCTGGTTGCCGCCCGACAGCTCGACGATCCGCGCCTTGCGTTGCAGTGCGCTGATCTTGAGCCGCTCGACCCAGTAGGTCGCAAGCTTGCTGCGCCTGGCGCGCGACAGCAGCAAGCTCCAGCCCTTCCTTGTGGCGAGACTGCCGATATAGACGTTGTCGTCGACCACCATGGTCTCGAAGAAACCGTTGGCCTTGCGGTCCTCGGTGATGTAGGCGATGCCGTCGTTGATCGCCTGCCGCGGCACGCGATAGCGGATCGGCTTGCCGCGCAGCCGGATGGTGCCGCCGTTGACGAGGTTGCGCTTCAGCGCGCCGTAGATGATCTTGGCGATCTCGGTGCGGCCGGAGCCGATCAGGCCGGCAATGCCGACCACCTCGCCGGCATAGACCGAGAACGACATGTTCTTCACCGCCATGCCCATGGTGACGTTCTCGACCGTCAGCACCTTCTCGCGCCGCTGATGGGTCTTCTCTCTTCCGCCGTAGACCGCCTGCGCCACCTCGCGCCCGACCATGTGCTGCACCAGCGCGTCGCGGGTGAGCTGTTTGGCGGGCGCCGTGATAACCAGCTTGCCGTCGCGCAGCACGGTGATGCGGTCGGCGATCTGCAGCGATTCCTCCAGCGCATGCGAGATGTAGATGATCGCGACGCCGCGGGCGCGCAGGTCGCGCACCAGATGGAAGAAGTGGACGATCTCCTCCGGCGTCAGCGACGCGGTCGGCTCGTCGAAGATGATAATGCGCGCCTTGTTGTAGATCGCGCGCGCGATCTCCACCATCTGCTTCTTGGCGGTGCCGAGCAGCGCCACCGGCGTTGCCGGATCGACGTGGAAATTCAGCGATTGCAACAGCTGCTGGGCCTGGATGTTCAGGGTGCGGAAGCGCGTCAGCAGCTTTTCGTTGCCGAGCTCGATGTTCTGCGCCGCCGTCATGGTCGGCACCAGGCTGGTTTCCTGATAGACCATGCAGATGCCGGCATCGAGCGCGTCGCGCGGCTGCTCGAAATTGGCGGGCTTGCCGTCGAGCAAGTAGTCGCCGGAGGTGAGATTGATCGCGCCCGCGATCGCCTTGCACAGCGTCGACTTGCCGGCGCCGTTCTCGCCGACCAACGCATGCACCTCGCCGGGATAGAGGTCGAAATTGACGCCCTCGATGGCGTGGACGCCGCCATAGATTTTCGAGCCGTTGGCGATCTGCAGCACCGGCTCGCGGGTTGCGGACGTCTCGGCCGTTTTGGCGGTGGGTTCCGCCTGCATCACGCCGTCATTCATCGCAGTTCTCCCGTGTAGCGCAGCAGCCGTCCGGCGCCGCGCGCCGCGATCACGACACCGGAGGGCGTCGCGCAGGCGGCGGTGATGCCGTGGAAGCGGCCGCCGGCGCGGCTGTGCAGGCTGTCGCTGGCCTCGCCGTCGGCATCGAGATGCACGAGCAGGCCATAGGAGCGCGGCGGCGCCCAGGGTTTCTGGATGCCGAGCGCCTTGACGCTGCCAATCTGCATCGGCTCCAGGCAATCGCTGCCGCCAACCAGCGCCGGCGCCACCCAGTAATCGGGCGGCATCGTCGCCATCATCTCCTCGCGGAAGTCGTCTTCCTTGAGCACGAACTCGATCAGATGCGTGCGGCGAGCAAAGACGCCGAGCAGCAGGCCGCCATGGCCGTCCGGATGCAGCCGCGCCGGATAACCCGCCATGTTGGCGGCGACGATCTCGCGCGGGCCAAGCCCACTTCCATCAAGCGCGTTACCGGCAAGCGCGAACCGGCTGACGCGATGCGCCCAGCTCTCGGTGAGCCACAGGCTCTTGCCGTCGGCGGAGACCATCACGCCGTAGGGATATGGCAGATCGCGCAGCAGCACCTGCGGATCGTCGAGGCCGGCACCGCAGCCGATCAGGCGGCCGCCGGCACGCTTCTCCATCAAATCGTGCCGCCACTCGCCTCGGCGGCGGCCGACGCTGCCTTCGACGGCATAGATGCCGCCGTCGGGCGCCGCCGTGACCGACAACAGCCCTGTGAGCGCGCTGCCGCCGGCGGCCTCCAGCCAGCGCGGATCGGGCCTTGCGGGATCGATCGCCGCAAGCCCCCTGCCCGCGACGCAGACCAGGAGGCGGCCGTCCGGATGCAGCGCGAGCCCGCCGGCGTCGTCCTCGAACTCGGCGACAACGGTGCGGATCGAGAAATCACTGCCGCTGAGTTTCAGCACCTGGCGACCGGCGGAGACATAGATCGCGCCGTCGCCGGCGGCGATCACGTCGTCGACGCCGGGCAGCGGCTCACCGATCGGCACAGCAGTGTCGAGCCGGTCGTTCGGGCTGAGTGCGCCGTCGAGCGGCGGGATCGATTTCTCGACGCCATCGCGATCGACGACGCTTCTGATATCGCGCAACAGATGGTCGAACAGTCCCATTAGTTGATCACCCTGCTCTTGGCGCCCCAATAAGCATCGTATCCGGTCCAGCTCTCGTCGACGCCGTCGAGCTTGATGCGGCCGATCCGGTTGTTCTCGAGCCCGCCGAGATAGAGATAGCCCTCGTGCTCGCGCATCGACGTCAGCACCGAATGCGAGGTCCCGGTCGGGTCCCACCAGGACTCCAGCGCTTCGCCCCTCTCGTTGAACTTCAGCACGCAGCCGTGGTTCAGCCCCGGCGCCAGCCACTCGTCGGTCGGCACCTGTTTCACCATGCGCAGCCGGAAGCCGGGCTTGCGCACGGAGAGATCGAAGGTCGGCGTACGGACGCCGACCAGGGCGAGCCAATAATTGCCGTCGGAGGCGCGGTTGATGTTGTCGGGGTTGCCCGGCAACTGGTCGATCAGGACTTCGGTACGGCCCTTGTTCGGCCCCGCGATCCAGTAACGGAAGATCTTGCAAAGCGAGGTGCTTGCGATCAGCACCGATTGGCCGTCATGCGAGACACAGACGCCGTTCGGAAAATAGAAATGGTTGATGACGGTGCGGGTCGTTTTGGTCTCGGGATCATAGCAGACCAGGCGTCCATTCGGCCGCGCCTCGAGGATATCGAGGGTGTTGGTCGTCATCTCGTAGCGCGTGGTGCAATCGCTGAAATAGATCTTGCCGTCGGGCGCGATGTCGAGATCGTCGGCCATGCGCAGACGGGAATCATCATTCAGCTTGTACCAGGTGCGGTTGGTTTCATCGGTGACCTTGAACACCTTGCCATCAGGCGCGATGCCGTAGACGCCCATGCCGGCCACCGCGACAATCAAATTCTCGTCGTGGTCGAACTGCATGCCGAGCGGCCGGCCGCCGATATGGGCGAACACCTCACGGGTCTCGAAGTTCGGTCCCGAGAAGCGGATCACGTTGCCGTCGCGGGTCGAGCCATAGACCCGGCCCCGGCGGTCGAGAATGACATCCTCGGGCCCTTCGACCTGGTCGACGCCGATCGCCTGCGCGTTGATCAGCCGATCGTTCTGGGCAAAGGGCGAACCGGAGCCGCGCTGCACCGACGGCGCCGGCGCCAGAGCCACATATGCGGGATTGACATAGATCTTCTGGATCGCCTTGCCGCGGTTCTTCGACCATTTGACATCGATGCCGACGGCGGCGAGCAGGATCATGCCGGTCACGGCCGAGGTGACGTAGCCCGGGATGCCCATCCGCACGAGGCCGTTGATCAAAAGGAAGATGATCAGCGCGCCGATCATCGCCCGCCACACCGTGCCCTTGCCGCCGGCCAGCGACACGCCGCCGAGCACCACGGCGGTGAGCGCCTGGAACTCCCAGCCGACGCCGGTGGTGGAGTCGGTCGAGGCTTGCCGTGCGGCATAAAAGATGCCGCTCGCCGCGCACAGCGTGCCGGACAGCACATAGGTCATGAACAGCATCAAGCGGACGCGGATGCCGGCGTGGCGCGCCGCCTTGCGGCTGGCGCCGATCGCGGTGAGATGCCAGCCATAGCGCGAGCGCGACAGGAAGACGTGGCAGATCAACAGCACCACGAACAGGGTTGCCGCATTGATGGGAATGCCGAGCACGCTGCCGCCGCCGATGAAATCCCAGGCATCGCTCTCGACCGAGTTGGTCGCGAACACCTGGGCGTAGCTGGTGTTGAGCAGATTGACCGAGGCGCGCAGGATGATCAGCGTCACCAGCGTGGTCAGGAACGGCCGCGTCTTCAGGAAGCCGATCAGGAAGCCGTTGATGCTTCCGAGCAGCGCGCCGACCAAAAGCGTCGCCGGCACGGCAAGGCCGACCGGCCATTCGCGCACCAGCAGGAAATACAGCGCCGCGAAATTGCACAACGCGAAGATCGCGCCGACCGAAAGGTCGATGCCGCCGGTGACCAGGCAGAAGCCCATGGCAAGCGCGACGAAGCCGAATTCGGCGAACAGTCGCAGCAGCGACACCGAGTTCTGCACCGAGGCGTAGTCGGGAATGGTGAGCGCAAAATACGCCCACAGCCCGATCATCACGGTGAAGGGAACGACCGGCTCGAACCACTGTTTCAGCAACAGCTCAGACAGCAAGAGCCGCGGTGAAAACCGCCGCACCGATGCGGCAAAAGAATCAACTGCCATCGACATCGCCAAAGCACTCCCTCGATCATGATGCGAGAAATCCCATCGTGATCTCGTTCCTCTTTTTGAGCATGATCTTTCGGAAAACCGGCTTCCACTTTTCCGGATCATGCTCGTGATACAGCCGGCGCGGGAATGCCCCCCGCGCCGGCTGCCCCGCGCCTTGTTAGTTCTTCTTGGGGAGCGCGAAACAGGTGCCGCCGAGCGAGGCGTTGCTCTTATCGATCCAGATCGGCCGCGTGTAATAGGAGAGATTGCGGCTGCCGGGCTTGTCGCCGGACATCAGGAGCGTTTCGGCCGCGAACATCAGGTCGTGGCCCTGCTCGGTCGCCTTGTAGCTCAGGAATTTGCTGAAATTACCGGAAGTGACCTGGTCGCAATCAAGCTGCGAGCCCTCGCCCGAGGCGAACACCTTGACGTCGTCGATCTTGCCGGCATTGCGGATCGCCTGCGCTGCGCCGGACTCCATGATGCCCCAGAAGCCGATCGACGCGCAGAGATCGGGATGCTGCTGGATCACCGTCGCGGTGACGTTGAGCGCGGTGTTGGCGTCCCAGTTCGCCGCCTGGTTCGAGACCACCTTGATGTTCGGGTCCTTGTTCAGGACCTCCATGATGGCACCGACCTGGTCGACGCTGGCGGCCGCGGTCAGTTCACCCTGCACGATCTGGACCTTGCCGGACTTGCCGGAACCGGTACCGCAGGCCTTGACGGTTTCGTTGGCGAGCATCCTGCCGATCTCGCGCCAGTCGACGCCGACGAAGGCGTCGGACTTGTAGTTCGAGGCCATGTTGACCTGGATCACATGCGTGCCCTGGCTCTCGGCGCGCTTGAGATCCTTCATCAGCAGCGTCACGCTCGGGTTCTGCACGATCAGGACGTCGGGCTTCTGGTCGACCAGCGCGGTGAGCGCCTGCTGCATCGCCGAGGGATTGTTGTTGGGATCGCGCACGACGTATTTCATGCCGCGCCACTCGGCCTCTTCCTGCACCACCCGGCCCCATTCGTCGGACAACGGCACGCCGAGCGCAATCGGCAGATAGGCGATGGTCTTGCCTTGCAGTGCCTTGTCGTAGCCGGCGCGCAGCTCGCGCCCGGCCTTGGTGCCTTCCTCCTGCGCCGATGCCGTAAACGGCATCGCGGCAAGCGCCACCCCGGCCAGCAGGATCGTCCAGAACTTGCTCGTCTTCATCGTCTCCTCCACAAGAAATTCTTTTGATTGATTTGGAATTGTTTTGATTGATTTGGCCAAAGATCCAGGCGCCTGGGCCCGCTCAATCGCCCTGTTTCAGTCGCCTTGCCGCGCGGTCTCCTCGTCACGAGGGTGCAGCCAGTTGTCAAGCACGATGGCGGCCAGCAGCACCACGCCCTTGATGATGTTCTGTACCTCGCTGTTGACGTCCATGATGGTGAAGGCGTTGAGCAGCGTGCCGATCAGGATGCAGCCGACCACGACGCTGAACACGCTGCCGCGGCCGCCGATCAGGCTGATGCCGCCGATCACGACGACCAGCACGACGTCGAAGATCATGGTGCCTTGCGTAATCGCCATCTGCATGCTGCCTGTGGTGCCGACCCAGACCATGCCTGCAATCCAGGCGAGCAGCGCAACCAGCACGTGCTCGAGCACGATCAGCGGCCGCAGCGCGACGCCGGTCAGCCGCGCGGCCTCCGGGTTATCGCCTTGCGCATAGATGAAGCGGCCGATCGAGGTGCGCGACAGGAACAGGTGCATCGCGATCGCGCAGACCGCGAACACCAGGATCGGAACCGGGATCCCGAACAGCCGTCCGGCGCCGAGATACATCAGACCCGGCGCATCCTTCGGCGCGTAGACCACCCAGGCCGGCGCGATCCAGAAGGCGAGACCATAAATGACGAAGCCGGCGGCCAGCGTCACGAACAGCGCCGGCGCCTCGACGAAGGCGACCATCACGCCGTTGACGACGCCGATCAGCACCGCAATCGCCAGCGCCAGCAGCACTGCCGTGAAAACAGGCATGCCGTTTTGCATGTAGATCAGCGCGATCGCCCAGGAACCCGCCATGATCGCGACCTCGGAGAGGTCGATGCCGCGGCTGATCACGATCAGACCCATGCCGAGGCCGAGCACGCCGAGGATGGAAATACTGCGCAACAGATTCAAGAGATTGGAGACGGTGGCAAAACCGTTCAGCGTCAGGCCGAACACGACCAGAAGCGCGATCGTGATCAGGAGCACGATCTGCTCCTGGCTCGGCTTTGCGAACATTGAGCCCGAGCGAGATGATGCCGTAGGGACAGCAACGCCGCGCGATGGCGATTGCACGCTCATCGTTTCCTCCAGGTATTATTTTGCTTGAGACTTTAAGAGTGGCGACTAGTATTCGTCAAATGCATTCGGCGGATACGGATTGATTATTTCCATGCATGTGCGCGACATCGATCTGAACCTGTTCGTCGTGTTCGACGCGATTTATACCGAGGGCGGCGTCAGCCGCGCCTGCTTCCGCCTCAATTTGACCCAGCCTGCGGTCAGCCATGCGCTGAGCCGGCTGCGCGCAATGTTCAATGACCCGCTGTTCGTGCGCCGCCATCACGTGATGACGCCGACCCCGCTGGCACGCCAGATCATCACCACCGTGCGCCAGGCGCTCAACGGCCTGGAGACGACGCTGACCCATACCAACCGTTTCGATCCGGCCAAGACGCCGAAGAGGTTCGTGATCGGCCTGCGCAACAACCTCGAGGCGCCGATGCTGAGCGCGCTGGTCAACCGGATCAGTGCGGTCGCGCCGCTGGTCGAGATCGCCACGGTGCGCAGCGAGCGCAACAATCTGGAGCGCGAGCTTGCCGCCGGCACGCTTGACGTCGCGATCGATACACTGCTGCCGCTCTCGACGGAGGTGCGGCGCGAGCAGATCCTGACCGAGCATATCGCAGTATTCGCCCGGCGCGGCCATCCCGAGCTCGGCACGCGGCTCGACAAGAAGGCTTACCTGCGGCTGGAGCATGTCTGCGTGACGTCACGGCGCAGCGGTCTGTCGTTCGAGGACTTCCAGTTCCAGCGCCTCGGCCTGACGCGCACCGTTCGGCTGACCTGCCAGAATTTCGCGACCGCCTGCCACGTCGTGAGCCGGAGCAACATGCTGCTGACGGCGTCGGAAAGCGCCGCCTCCGTGCTGGAGGACCCGGGGCTGTTGCAGTGCTTCCCCTGCCCATTCCCGATCAGTCCGCACGTCAATTATCTCTATTGGCATGCCACCGCCGAGGGCGACACCACCAATCAATGGCTGCGCGAGCAGCTGCGCGCCGCCGCGGCGTTGCTGGCAGGCAGCCGCTTCAGCAAGAAGAACCGGCGTGCGGCCAAGGCACGCCCCAAGGTCGGCATCCCGGTGCCGACCGGTATCGCCGCGGAATAACGCCGGCGCGCGCGTCGCTAAAGCCCGCTCAGGCCACTATCCACCGCGAGCGTCTGCGCTGTGACGTAGACGCTTTCATCCGACATGAAGAACAGCACGGCATAGGCGATCTCCCACGCCGTGGCCTGGCGGCCGAACGGGACCTGCCCCTTGCCGCGCGACGGCCGTCCCGCGCCGGCCTCGCGGCCGTTCGGGGTATCGACCAGCCCGGGATAGACCAGGTTGGCGCGGATGCCGCGCCGCGCGCCGGTATGCGCGATGTTGCGCATCAGGCCGCCGAGCGCCGCCTTGGAGGAATCATAGACGGCCATCTGCGATCCCGCCTTCAGCGCCGCGATCGAGGAGATGAAGACGATCGAGCCGCCGTCCGCGAATTTCGGCAAGGCGGCGCGGCAACACAGCATCGGACCGCGAACATTGACGTCGTAGATCCTGTTCCACTCCTCGGCGCTGACATTGTCGAGCCCGGTCTTGCCGAAGGCGCCGATGTTCAGAACCATGCCGTCGAGCCCGCCCATGGCGTGCTGTGCCTCGTCGATCATCCTGATGACATCGGCCTCATTGGTGACGTCGGCGGCGATCGCGAAAGCGCAGCCGCCATCCGCCGCGATGCGTGCGACCGTATCCTCGGCCGAGGCGCGGTTGAGGTCAGCGACCGCGACATGCGCGCCTTCGCGCGCGAACAGCAGGCTCATGGCGCGGCCGTTGCCGATCGGATCGGTCGCCGCGTCGAACACGCGCTGGCCGCCGCCGACCACCAGGATGCGGCGGCCGTTGAGGCGTCCCCGGCCCGGCGCGGTGCCTGACGATTCCGCGCTCAGGGGACGGACATAGCGCTCCGGCTTGCTGTCTTGCGAAGTCTCCGACATCTCATCAACCCCGGTTCTTGCCGCCCTCGTAGACGGCCATGCCGGCGGCTGGATCGAGATCGGTCTCGGTCGCCTCCGTGAGCCGCGCCATCATCATGTAGAAGCCGAGCGCCACGATCGCCTCGACGATCTCCTGATCGCTGAAATGCTTGCGCATGCCGGCGAAGGCGGCATCGCCGACGCGTACCTTCTCGACCACCTCGCGGCCGAAGCCGAGCAGCGCGCGTTCGGCCGCGTTGAGCGCGGCATCATCGTAACTGCCGCGCTCGACCGCATCGATCTGCGCCTGCGTGACCCCGACGCCGAGCGCGATCGGCAAATGCTGCCGCCACTCATAGGCGCCGCCCTCGAGTTGCGCGGCTTGCAGGATCAGGAGCTCGCGATTGACCGCGGAGAGCTTCTGCTTGTGCAGGATCGAATTGGCGAGCCGCATCAGAGGAATCACATTGGCCTCGGCATGGGCTATCATGCGGAAGATGTTGAGCTTGACCGGCATGCGGTCGAACACCGTGCGAATGTCGCCGCTGGTCGTATCCGGATCAATCAGGGGCAGCCTTGCCACGTGTCTCTCCCTTTGTTTCTTGTTCGTCGTCGTAACGTCCGGCTTCCCGGTGCGTCCACCTAATGCAGCCCGCCGACCGAGATCAGCCGACCGCGCCGGATTGGCCGAATTGCGGGGTTCAGCCATGCGGTTCCGCGCTTGAATCGGCTGCTGCGGGCAGGCATAAGGATCGCCATCTCCCTCAAAAAGCGCCCATAGCCCAAGGATTTACGATGCCCGCCTATCGCTCCCGCACCACCACCCACGGCCGCAACATGGCGGGTGCTCGCGGCCTCTGGCGCGCCACCGGCATGAAGAACGAGGATTTCGGCAAGCCGATCATCGCGGTGGTCAATTCCTTCACCCAGTTCGTGCCCGGCCACGTCCATCTGCAGAATCTCGGCCAGCTCGTGGCGCGGGAAATCGAGAAGGCCGGTGGGGTGGCAAAAGAGTTCAACACCATCGCGGTCGACGACGGCATCGCGATGGGCCATGACGGCATGCTGTACAGCCTGCCCTCGCGCGAACTGATCGCCGACAGCGTCGAATACATGGTCAATGCGCATTGCGCCGACGCGATGGTCTGCATCTCCAACTGCGACAAGATCACGCCCGGCATGTTGATGGCGACGCTGCGGCTCAACATCCCGACCGTGTTCGTCTCGGGCGGCCCGATGGAGTCGGGCAAGATCCAGCTCAAGGGCAAGAAGCGCGCGGTCGACCTGATCGATGCGATGGTCGCGGCCGCCGATTCCAACGTGTCGGACGAAGAGGTCGAGGTGATCGAGCGCTCGGCCTGCCCAACCTGCGGCTCCTGCTCCGGCATGTTCACGGCGAATTCGATGAACTGCCTGACCGAGGCGCTTGGCCTGGCGCTGCCCGGCAACGGCTCGGTGCTGGCGACCCATGCCGACCGCAAGAGCCTGTTCGTCGAGGCCGGCCATCTGATCGTCGATCTCGCCCGCCGCTATTACGAGCAGGATGACGCCAAGGTGCTGCCGCGCAATATCGCGAACTTCAAGTCGTTCGAGAACGCGATGACACTGGATATCGCGATGGGCGGCTCGACCAACACCGTGCTGCATCTGCTCGCCGCCGCGCGCGAGGGCGAGGTGCCGTTCACGATGACCGACATCGATCGTCTGTCGCGCAAGGTGCCGGTGCTGTGCAAGGTCGCGCCCTCGGTGCAGGACGTCCACATGGAGGACGTGCATCACGCCGGCGGCATCATGGCAATCCTCGGCGAGCTCGACCGCGCCAGGCTGCTCACCACCGACGGACCGACCGTGCATGCCGCGACTCTGGATGACGCGCTGAACCGCTGGGACGTGGTGCGGACATCAAGCGACAAGGTGCGCAACTTCTACCGCGCCGCGCCGGGCGGCGTGCCGACCCAGGAGGCCTTCAGCCAGGATCGCCGCTTCGACGACGTCGATGTCGATCGCACCAAGGGCGTCATCCGCGACGCCGAACACGCCTATTCCAAGGACGGCGGCCTCGCCGTGCTGTTCGGCAACCTCGCCGAGGACGGCTGCATCGTGAAGACATCGGGCGTCGACGAGAGCATTCTGAAATTCTCCGGCCCGGCCCGCATCTTCGAGAGCCAGGACGCGTCGGTCGAAGCCATCCTTGGCAACAAGGTCAAGGCCGGCGATGTCGTGCTGATCCGCTATGAAGGCCCGCGCGGCGGCCCGGGCATGCAGGAGATGCTCTACCCGACCAGCTATCTGAAGTCGAAGGGGCTCGGAAAGGCCTGCGCGCTGATCACCGACGGCCGCTTCTCCGGCGGATCGTCGGGCCTGTCGATCGGCCACGTCTCGCCGGAAGCCGCCGAAGGCGGCCTGATCGGTCTGGTCGAGGAAGGCGACATCATCGAGTTCGACATCCCGAACCGCAAGGTCAATCTCGCGGTCGACGATGCCGAACTCAAGCGCCGTCGCGCAGCGATGGAAGCCAAGGGCAATGCGGCATGGAAGCCGGCGGCGCCGCGCAAGCGCGCCGTCTCGACCGCGCTCAAGGCCTATGCGGCGTTCGCGAGCAGCGCGGCGAAGGGTGCCGTTCGTATCCTGCCCGAGTGATTGGCCGGAGCGCCCAAGGTCAGGTCACACGCTGGTCGGCCGCTTCGATCCGGATGCGGTCGGCATGGAGCGACCAGTCGCATAGTGCCTGTTGCTCGCAGAATTTGAGCTTGGCCATCTCGGTGGCCTGGCCTTCGCTCAGGGCGTCGATCTCGAGCGCACCCTGACAGACCTCGCGCTCGCGGCCGTTGCCGCCGAGCACGTCCTTCATGAAATGAATGACGAAGCGTGACATGGAACCCTCCCTGCTGGACCGGCAGACCGGGGGTACCACGCTAGCACTAACACGAAATGGGAGTGAGTTAATTCGGAAGAGTCGCCTGCGGCTGTTCGCAGCGGGGAAAACTACGCGCCGGCCTGAGGCAGGCTGGCGGCGGCGATCGCGACGATCTGCGCAATGCGGCGGCCAATCCTGGCGGGCGCGTTGCGGAGCAATGACCGGACCTGTCGCATGAACTTCTTCCTTCCGTGCCGGAGTGTGCGGGCACAGACGGAAGATGGCGATATCGGGCTAAGTCGTCGATA
The DNA here is from genome assembly GCF_050435825.1 of Bradyrhizobium sp. I1.14.4. Taxonomy (NCBI): domain Bacteria; kingdom Pseudomonadati; phylum Pseudomonadota; class Alphaproteobacteria; order Hyphomicrobiales; family Nitrobacteraceae; genus Bradyrhizobium; species Bradyrhizobium sp. I1.14.4. Next base: position 44,938 of record NZ_JBNDLA010000007.1, read on the forward strand.
TCTCAGGGAAAATAACAACGGACGCGTTGCAGAGTGGTAGCTCGGCAGTAGGTTTATTGCCTCAATCGAGGCTCCGGCGAAGGAGATTTTCTCCGGTGTTTTGCGCGAGCAACAATACTCGCACGACTGGCTATTTGCGTTAAGGCCGCACCGGCGAATAGTTCCCTCCGCCCTTGGGGGTATCTCTCCCACAAGGCCGGCCGCTTGCACTATTTCTGAATATTGGAAATGTACCCCTGAGTTGCCCGACGCGTCAAGTTGCCTGGTCGAACCGCCGGCAGCCGCCAGCTTCTTTGCATGGGGTTGTTTTCGATATTTTTTGGCCGTGCGCAGCCGCGGCCCCGCGAGGCGGAGGCCTGACCAGCGTGCTCACCTCACCTGGCTGACTTCACCGTTGACGGCAATGACCGTCGACCTACCCCGGCATGTACCCGAACGCCTTCTCGAACCGCCTGGCGTAGACCGGCCAGACCTCGGGATTGATGATGCGCGGCGGACGCTTGCCGTCGAGTGCGTCGAGGATCTGCTCGGCCGCGATCCGGCCCATGTTGACGCGCGCCTCGCGGGTGACGCCGGCGGTGTGCGGGCTCGCCAGCACGTTGTCGAACTGTAAGAGCGGATGATCCGGCGGCGGCGGTTCCTTGGCCCAGACGTCGAGACCGGCGCCGGCGATGCGCTTGTCACGCAGCGCGTCCTCCAGCGCCTTCTCGTCATGGATGAAGCCGCGCGCGGTGGTGACGAAATAGGCGTGCGGCTGCATCAGCGCGAATTCGCGCGTGCCGATCATGCCGCGATTGTCCTTCGACAACGGACAGGAGATCGAAACGAAATCCGCCCGGCGCAGGAGATCGTCGAGCTCGACCTTCTCCCCGCCCCGTTTGGCCATCTCATCTGCCGTGAGATACGGATCATAGGCAATCACCTTCATGTGCAGCAGGCCCTTGCACAGCTCGGCGATGCGGCGGCCGACATTGCCGAGGCCGACGATGCCGACGGTCTTCTCCTTCAGCTCGTTGCCGATCAGGTCGTTGCGGTTGACGTTGGCCTCGCGCCGCAGCCTGCGGTCGGACTGGATGATCCGCTTCGACAGCGTCAGCATCATGCCGAGCGCGTGCTCGGCGACCGAGTTGGCGTTGCCGCCGGACTGGTTGACCACCAAAACGCCCGCGGCGGTGCAGGCATCGACATCGACGGGATCGAACCCCGCTCCGTTCGAGGACACGATCAGGAGGTTCGGCGCGCGCTTCAGCAGTTCGGCATGGGCATGGAAGTGCGGCGCCAGCTCGTCGCGAGCGGCGCCGATCTGATAGGCATGCGCGTCAGCGAGAACAGGCGCGAACGCCGCCTCCGGCGTCTCGTTCTCGAGACGGTCGAGCCGGACATCCGGCCGCTTCTTCAGGATATCGACGTAGATCTCATGGGCCAGGTATTTGACGTAGAACACGCGCTTGTTGTTGACGGTCATGTCTTCGGGCAGCTTTCAGTTTGGGAAGCCATAGAGTCTTGCGGGATTGTCGACGAGGATGCGGTCACGGGTCGCGGCATCCGGCGTCCACTCCTGGAACAGCGTCAGCAGATGGCCGGCGTCGGGCATCTCGCCCTCGACCCGCGGATGCGGCCAGTCGCCGCCCCACACCAGCCGCTCGGAGTTAGCCGCGACCAGCGCCTCGTGAAACGGCCGCGCATCCGGGTAATCGGGCGCCTGAAGGCTCAGGCGATGCGCGCCGGATAGTTTCGCCCAGCACCAGCCCTCGCCGACCGCCCGCAAGAGGCTCTGAAAGCCGGCGGTGTCGACGCCGGCGCGGGCATCGGTGCGGCCCATATGATCGACCACGACCGGCAGGCCCAGCGCCTTCAACGTCGGGATCGTGTCGGGCAAATCCTTCACGTCGATCCAGAGCTGCAGATGCCAGCCGAGTTCGGCCATCACACCCGCGTGCGTCTCGGCGACGCCAAGCGGAATGCCGCCGCGATAGTGCAACTGTCCGCCGCGAAAGAAATGGTTGAAGCGCAAGCCGCGGACGCCGAGCACATGCCATTGCCGCAGCGTGCCCGCCGCCACCTCGGCATCGGCCACCGCGACGCCGCGCAGCCGCGCGGGCTCGCGCTGCAGCGCGTCCAGCATCGCCGAATTGTCGCGGCCGTGCGCGCTGCCCTGCACCAGCACGCCGCGGGTGAACCCAAGCGCATCGAGCATGCCGAGATATTTTTGCAGCGGGGCGTCCGGCGGCGTGTAGCTGCGATCGGCGGCATAGGGAAAGCGGTCCGCCGGACCGAACACGTGGGCATGGGTGTCGCAGGCCTTTGGCGGCAATTTGTGCCTCGGCGGCGTCACCGGACGCGGCGGCAGGCAGGCGGGAATCTCTGACGCGGCCATCGCCTCACTCCGCCTTCATGCCGGCGGCCTTGATGATCGGCCCCCATTTGTCGTAGTCGGCCTTGATCTTGGCGGCGAATTTGTCCGGCGCTGAGCCGATCGGGATCGCGCCGAGCTTGCCGAGACGCTCCTTCACGGCATCGGTGTTCACCGCGGCGACGAAATCATGCGAAATCTTCGCAACGAGATCGGCGGGCATGTTGCCGGGTCCGAGCAGTCCCCACCACACCTCGGTGTCATAGCCCGGCACGGTCTCCGACATGCTCGGCACGTCAGGCAGGAACGGCGCGCGTGACGCCGTCGTCACCGCCAGCGCGCGAACCGTGTCGGCCTGCAACTGCCCGACCGATTCCGGCCCGTTGTTAAACGACATCGGAATCTGTCCGCCAAGCAGATCGTTGATCGCGGGCGCGCCACCCTTGTACGGGATCGCGTTGAGATCGATCCTGGCAAGGCTGATGAGCAGCTCGCCGGCAAGATGGGTCGAGGTGCCGTTGCCGGCATGGGCGAACGACAGGCTGCCCGGCTTCGCCTTCGCCGCGGTGATGACGTCGCCAACCGACTTGAACGGTGAGTCCGCGCGCACCAGCAGCACGTTCGGCGACGATGCCAAGAGCGAGATCGGCGAAAAGTCCTTGAACGTATCGTAGGGCAGCTTCGGATAAAGGAACGGATTGGTGGCGTGGCCGCTCGCGACCATGATCAGGTTGTAGCCATCGGGCACGGAGGTCGCGATCGCCTGCGAGGCGATCACCCCTCCGGCGCCGGGCCGGTTCTCGACCACGATCGATTGCGTCCAGCTCTTCGACACCGCTTCGGCGAGCGTGCGCGTCAGCACGTCGACGCCGCCGCCGGGCGGATATGGAACGAGAATGTGAACGGCCTTTGCCGGGAACGGCTGCGCGGACGCAAGGCCGGCCACAAAAATGGCCGCTGCCGCAATGGCGGTCCGCCAGACCCATCCGGCCATCGACGCCTCCCGTCCCTTGATCGTTCCGTCCCTTTGTCGTTACCGCCTGTATCGCACGCCGGTTCGGCGCTGCGATGGCCGAATTCCGCAGATCGCGTTGCGGCCGCGGCATGTTGACAATCACATGGTCAGCGTCAAGTTGCGTGCCGCAAGTGACCACAGCGTCATGCAATCAGGGAGAGCAGGATGGCGGCCGCGGAACAAGCCTCGCCCCAGAAGTCGGCGACCACCTGGCACGGCATCGTGCTGCAGACGCTGAAACGGAACGAGGTCAAGCTGGTGCCCTATGTGCCCGACCGGGTGCTGACCACGCTGATCAAGAACCTGCACGCCGATCCCTATTTCACGACGTTTCCGACCGCGCGCGAGGAAGAGGCCGTCGGCATCGTCTCCGGCGCCTGGATGGCGGGCACGCGCGGCGCCGTGCTGATGCAGACCTCGGGCTTTGCCACGCTTGCCAACGTGCTGGCCTCGCTGGCGGTGCCCTACCAGATCCCGCTGATCATGTTCGTCTCCGAACGCGGCACGCTCGGCGAGTTCAATTACGGCCAGGCGCTGGTCTGCCGCACCATGCGCCCGGTGCTGGATTCGCTTGCGATGGAACATCACACCATCACCCGGCTCGACGAGCTCGAATTCATCGCCGACCGCTCGATCAAGCAGGCCGTCGCCACCCAGGCGCCGGTGGCGCTGATCCTCTCGCCGCTGTTGACCGGCGGCAAGACATTCGACAAGTGAGATCAGCCATGACCAACACGCACGCGCGCAACACCAAGGTGATGAACCGGTTCGATCTCACCCAGCGCCTCGTCGCCAGGCTGAAAGACGAGGCCGTGATCGGCGGCATCGGCAACACCAATTTCGACCTCTGGGCCGCCGGCCACCGCCCGCAAAACTTTTACATGCTGGGCAGCATGGGACTTGCGTTTCCGATCGCGCTCGGCGTCGCGCTGGCGCAGCCGAACCGGCGCGTGTTCGCGCTCGAGGGCGACGGCTCGCTGCTGATGCAGCTCGGCTGCCTCTCCACGATCGCAACGCTGGCGCCGAAGAACCTCACCATGGTGGTGATGGACAACGGCATCTATCAGATCACCGGCAGCCAGCCGACGCCGGCCGCCGGCCATACCGACATCGTCGCAATCGCGCTCGCGAGTGGACTTGCCAACAGCTCCTGGGCCGCCGACGAGGATGATTTCGAACGGCTGATCGAGCAGTCGAAACAGGCCTCCGGCCCGACCCTGATCGGCGTCCGCATCGACGACAAGCCCGGCACCGGCACCACCCGCCGCGACCCCGTGCAGATCCGCGAGCGGTTCATGCACGGGATGGGGGTACGGCAGCTGCTGTAGAGCGGATGCGGCGCGCGCAGCGTTCGCCCCTCAATTCATCCGCAATTCCATGATGTGCCGGGGATCCGGCGCCAGTTCGCCGCGTTCGACGCGCTTGACGATGTCGGTCAGCGCGGCATTGGCCGCGCAGGTGAGGCCGAGCTTCTCGCCCTCGCGCACCACAAAACCGTTGAGGAATTCGATCTCGGTGCGGCGGCCCTTCTGCATGTCCTGGCCCATCGACGGGCGCTGCGCCGATGAGGTGCGCTTGGCATCCTTGAAGCGCTGCTCGTCGCAGGCGCGCGTCGCGGCCTCGTCGCCCTCGCCGGCCCGCGCGATGGTCTCGGGCGGCAGATGCAGGATCTCCTCCAGCTGATAGCCGTGCGCCTGTCCGACGCGGATCGCCTCGCTGCCGAGCCGCGTCGAAAAGCGGCGCAGCGGTTCGCTTTGCAGCACCTCGCCGCCCGGCAGGCCGGTGCAGGCCGAAAGCCCGTTGCCCATCACGTTGGCGACGAGTTTGGACCACCGCTCACCCCAGAGGTTACCGGTGACCTTGGCACTGTCGGAATAGCCGACCAGCCGGCAGACCTCTTCCGCCCGCGCGGTGATCCGGCCATGCACCTCGCCGGCGCGAAACACGGTATGCGTCGCTCCGCCCTTGCCGGCGCCGCGGTGGATGTGGCCGGGCTCGGGCAGGTTGACCGTGATGCTGCTGGCGATGCAGCCAAGCGTCCTGCCCCAGCCGACGATGCCGGCGATGGTCTCCTCATTCATGCAGTTCTGCAGCGACACGACGTAGCCGTCCGCCGCCAGATATTGCCGGATCAGCATGGTGGCCCAGGCGGTGTCGTAGGACTTCATGCAGACGAAGGCGATATCGACCCGCTTCTCTTTTGCCAGCTGCTGCGCGTCGGTGACATCAAGCGCGCGCACCGGCACGGAGAACTCGGCAACATCCATCGCGTGCGTGACGCGCAATCCGTGCTTGCGCATGTGCTCGACATGCTCGGGCCAGGGATCGATGAAAGTGACGTCCTCCCCGGCCTGCACCATATGCGCACCGGCATAGCCGCCGACCGCACCCGCGCCGACGATCGCGATCTTCCGACCCATGTTTCCATCCCCTGCTCTTGACCGAGGCGGACGCTGGCTGCGTCCGTCGTTGCCGGTCAGTCTAGGGGATCGCGCCGTCAGGCCAACCGGTCGCTTCATGCCAAAAACGAGCCTGTGCCATGCCGGTAATCATGGGACCAAACGAATCCCCGCGAGCGATTGTGCCCGCGGGGATGTCATCATCGGAAATCCCGCCGCGATCAGTCGATGATCTTGACGATCCGGCGGGTGCGGGAATCCACGATCACCCGGTGATCGTTGACAACAGCGTAGCGATACTCGGTATAACGCGGCACCGGACGCAGCACGACGGTGTCGGGCAGCGGCTCGCCGACCACGACACGCTCGCGCACCACGACCGACGGCTCGTTGCGCGGGATCGAGGTGATCACCGCATTCGGAATCTCGAGGCCGGCGCCGACCGCCGCACCCACGGTGCCGCCGACGATCTCGCCAACCGGGCCGGCGATCTCACCACCGGCCCGCGCACCGTTTGCGGCTCCCGCTGCAGTCGTCGACTGCGCAAAGGCCGAACCGGATGCGAGCAGCGACGCAACAGCGACAAGGGAAACAGCAAAACGCTTGTTCATGATTCTCCTCCTCCGAATTGTGAGACGCCCCCATCAACATCGCAGGGAACGAGACGTTCCGGTTCCAACGCAGCAACTTGCGCGCAAATTCCAGTTCCGCCGCAACTCGTTTCAGTTCCGGCACAAATGAAATGCCGCTCCGGATAATGTCCGAAGCGGCATTCATCGTTGGTTCAGATTCAGAGATGGTTCAGAGCAGGAGCGTGCTGCGCGCCGTTCATTCCGGCGGTTTTTGATCGGCCCGTCGTCTCGGCGTTCGCCGTCTCGGCGGCGGTGCAGCCACCTGCTTGATGCGGATTCGCGTCGTCCCGCCCTTGGGCTGCTCGATCTCGAAAGCGTTTGTCCTGCGCACCAGCTCGCTCAGGGTGCGGAAGCCGTAAGTCCTTTGATCGAAATCGGACGCCAGATTGGCCAACTGCCGTCCGACCTCGCCAAGCGTCACCCAGCCGTCTTCGCTGGCCATCTGGCCGATCACCTTCTTGAGGATGGGCGTGGCGGCCTCGGGCGGCTGCAATGGCTGGGCGCGCGCCGCCGCATCCTGATTGCTCGTCGCTCCGCCGCGCAAATTCTCGGTATAGACGAACCTGCGGCAGGCCTGCCGAAAACTCTCCGGCGTCTTCTGCTCGCCGAACCCGAACACGTCGATGCCGTGCTCGCGAATGCGGGCGGCAAGACGGGTGAAATCGCTGTCTGACGACACCAGGCAGAATCCATCGAACCGGCCGCTGTGCAGCAGGTCCATGGCGTCGATCACCAGGGTGATATCGGACGCATTCTTTCCGGTCGTGTAGGCGAACTGCTGCTGGGGGATGATGGCGTGCTTCGACAGAATGTCGGCCCAGGCCCTGGATCGGGGATTGGAGAAGTCGCCGTAGATGCGGCGCACACTGGCTTCGCCGATCTTGGCGATCTCATCGAACAACCCGTCGGCGATCTTTGCGGATGCATTGTCGGCGTCGATCAGGACGGCCAGACGGGGCGAACGGAGTTCGGATGGCATGGTTGTTCTCAGCTGGGAACGATGGATCAGAGATTCCGCGGACGGCTCCGGAATCGGCGCAGCCGTCACATCGGAGCACATCGCACGTTCCTAGCATAGGTTCAGCGGCTGTCGCCCGGACTTTTGCGCGCGATGGCAGCCTCCGGCGGTGTGGTCAGATCACCTCGCCCATGTCGATCGCCCGCCTGGCGAACTCGATGGCCTTCTCGGCAGTGATCGCATCCGCCGAGGTCGTCGCCTCGTCGCGCACCGCGGGCGGAAAAGCGGTTCGGATCTTCTTGCCGTTCGACCGGCGGATGGTCGCGCGCCAGCGATCGACATCGCGTCGGTAGGCATCGATGACAAAGTCACGATAGGCGATGCCGCTCATCAGCGGCTGGCCGGATGCTGCCTCGGACGCGGCCGGCCGGCTTGCGACATCACGAACCATCTCGACAAGTGCCTCGACGGCACGGTCACGAGCGATGCCGGTCACTTCCCTGAGCAGATAGTTGACCGCGGCGCCGATCTGCGCCCTTGCGCGATCGTCGCTCGCAAAATCCGAATCGAGTTGAGCTGACATGATGGGGAAATCGCCTCCTCCGGACGCAACATCGGATGCCCTCCAGGCACCCGGCAGGTTGCCGCCACGAGACGTTTAGTCGGCCCCCGTTAAAGCCGGATTATCCGGCAAGCCCCGATTTCTTGGATGCCGTTAACCGGATTTCGATGCCGCCACGGAAGATATCCGAAGCGGCATCGAGTTGATCCAGACGCCGATCAGATCACAGCAGGCCGGCGCCGCGCGCCCATTTGTACTTGGCGCCGAGCACCTCGACCGGCAGTTCGGTCGAATAGGCGTAGGCCGGAATGCCGTTCTGATAGAGATATTCGGCGGCTTCCTCGACCTCGACGTCGCCGGCCAGCGAGGCGACGATCGGCTTGACGAAGCCCTTGGCCTCCATCTCCTTCTTCACCTCGACCATGTTGCGCGCGAACACCATCGGCGGCGTGACGATGGTGTGCCAGTAGCCGAGGATCAGCGCGTGGATGCGCTCATCCGACAGGCCGAGCTTCACGGTGTTGACATAGGTGATCGGCGGCTCGCCACCGGTGATGTCCACAGGATTTCCGGCCGCGCCGAACGGCGGGATGAACTTGCGGAACGCCGCATCCAGGTCCGGCGGCATCTGCATCAGCGACAGGCCGTTGTCGACCACGGAGTCCGACAGCAGCACGCCGGAACCGCCGGCGCCGGTGATGATCAGCACGTTCTCGCCTTTCGGCGTCGGCAGCACCGGCACGCCGCGGGCGAATTCCAGCAGTTGCCGCAGGCTGCGGGCGCGGATCACGCCGGACTGCTTGAACACGTCCTCGTAGATCTTGTCGTTGCCGGCGAGCGCGCCGGTGTGCGACGAGGCCGCTTTCGCACCCGCAGAGGTGCGGCCGGCCTTGAGCACCACCACCGGCTTCTTCTTGGAGACGCGCTTGGCGGCTTCGGCAAAGGCGCGGCCGTCCTTCAGGTCCTCGCAATGCTGCGCGATCAGATTGGTGTTGGGATCCTGCTCGAAGAAGGCAAGCAGGTCGTCCTCGTCGATATCCGACTTGTTGCCGAGGCCGACGATCGCCGACACGCCCATCTTGGCCGAGCGCGAGAAGCCGATGATCGCCATGCCGATGCCGCCCGACTGCGACGACAGCGCCGCGTGGCCCTTGACGTCATAGGCGGTGCAGAACGTGGCGCAGAGATTGGCCGGGGTGTAGTAGAAGCCGTAGATGTTCGGCCCCATCAGGCGGATATTGTACTTCTTGCCGACCTCGACGATCTCGGCCTGCAATTCGGGCGCGCCGGCTTCGGCAAAGCCCGAAGGAATCAGCACCGCACCGGGGATTTTCTTCTCGCCGCATTCGGCGAGCGCGCCGGCCACGAATTTCGCGGGGATCGCAAACACCGCCGTGTCGATCACGCCGGGCACGTCCTTGACGCTCTTGTAGGCCTTGTAGCCGAGAATCTCCTCGGCCTTCGGGTGGATCGGATAGATCTCGCCCTTGTAGCCGCCGTTGATGAGGTTCTTCATCACGGAGTTGCCGATCTTGCCGTCCTCGGCCGAGGCGCCGATCACGGCAACGCCCTTCGGCTGCATGATGCGGCTCATCGCGGCGACGATCTCTTCGGTCGGACGCGGCGCCGGGCGCGGCTTGTAGTCGAAGTCGACGACGATGCGGACATCGGCCGCGATCGCATTCTTGCTGGTGGCGAAGACAGGATTGAGGTCGAGCTCGACGATCTCGGGGAAATCGCTGACCAGCTGCGATACCTTGACGATGATTTCGGCGAGCGCCTCGCGATTGACCGGCTTGCCGCCGCGCACGCCCTTCAGCATCTCATGGGCCTGGATGCCGTCGAGCATCGACAGCGCGTCGTCCTTGGTCGCGGGCGCGAGACGGAAGGTGATGTCCTTGAGGATCTCGACCAGCACGCCGCCGAGACCGAAGGCGACCAGCTTTCCGAACGAGCCGTCGGTGATCGAGCCGACGATCACCTCGGTGCCGCCGCCCAGCATCTGCTGGACCTGGATGCCCTCGATCTTGGCATCGGCCTTGTATTTCCTGGCGTTGGCGAGAATGGTCTCGTAGCTCTTCTCGGCCTCGGCTGCGCTCTTGACGCCGACCACCACGCCGCCGGCCTCGGTCTTGTGCAGGATGTCGGGCGAGACGATCTTCATCACGACCGGGAAGCCCATGTCGGAAGCGATCCGGGCGGCGTCGGCGGCCGACTTGGCGACGCCTTCCTTCGGCACCGGAATGCCGTAGGCGTCGCAAACCACCTTGCCTTCGGGCGCGGTGAGGCTCGTGCGCTTGTCGGCCTTGACCGCATCGAGAACTTTGCGGACCGCATCCTTCGAATTTGACATTGGCTTCCTCCTGGGACAGATTTCGTGGCATTTGGTATGCCAAAACCGCAATTGTCAAGCTCGGTCGACGTCCAAAAATACCGAAAAATATGGGTGGCTTGACATTCTGGTATTTGGCATGCCAAAAATCTAAGGTAATTTCTTCTGCTAAGAAGACGTCTCCAAGAGGAGGAGACGAGTCGTGCCAGAACCGAAACAGACCAAGGCGTCGCCCAACATGGCTGACACAGATATTGCCATCGTCCGGATCGCGCCGGAAACCAGCTTCAAGAACAAGGCCTATGAAGCCTTGAAGGAAGCGATCCTGAAGATGGACATCTACGCGACGCCCGAGCCGGTGATGCTCGACGAGCGCGCATTGTCCGAGCGCCTCGGCGTCAGCCGCACGCCGATCCGCGAAGCGATCGCGATGCTCGAGCAGGACGGCTTCGTGAAGACCGTGCCGCGCCGCGGCATCATCGTGGTTCGCCGCACCAAGTCGGAGATCGTCGACATGATCCGCGCCTGGGCGGCGCTGGAAAGCATGGCGGCGCGCCTGATCACGACCACCGCGCGCAAGAAGGACATCTCGGCGCTGCGCGACTTCTTCAAGGACTTCAGCGACGATCGTCTGCCGCAGGATCACGTCGAGGAGTATTCCAAGGCCAACATCGCCTTCCATCAGGCGCTGATCTCGCTGTCGGAATCACCTGTGCTGGTCGACCTCACCAACGACCTGCTGCTGCATGTGCGCGGCTATCGCCAGCTCACGATCGGCCGCAAGGACCGCACCGCGACCTCGCTGCCCGAGCATCTCGGGATCATCGAGGCACTGGAAGCGCGCGACACCGAGCTTGCGGAGAAGCGCGCCCGCGATCACACGCTCGGGCTTGCCGCCTATGTCGAGGCGCATGGCCAAGAGTTGTTCACGTAAGTTTGAGAGTCCACACACGCTTCAGACGACGATGAGATCGTCCGAACAAAGAACGATCAGGGAGACGATGCCGATGCTGAATACCGCTACGAAGTCCGAGGCACCGGGCACCGAGCAAGAACTGACCCAAGAACTCACCGATGGCTTCCATCTCGTCATCGATGCGCTCAAGCTCAACGGCATCGACACCGTCTATGGTGTGCCGGGTATCCCGATCACGGACCTGGGCCGCATGGCCCAGGCGGCGGGCATTCGCGTGCTCTCGTTCCGCCACGAGCAGAACGCCGGCTATGCCGCCTCGATCGCCGGCTTCCTGACCAAGCGTCCCGGCGTCTGCCTCACGGTGTCGGCGCCCGGCTTCCTCAACGGCCTCACTGCACTCGCCCACGCCACCACCAACTGCTTCCCGATGATCCTGGTCTCGGGCTCCTCCGAGCGCGAGATCGTCGACCTCCAGCAGGGCGACTATGAGGAGATGGACCAGCTCGCAATCGCCAAACCGCTGTGCAAGGCAGCGTTCCGCGTGCTGCACGCCCAGGACATCGGCATCGGCCTTGCACGCGCGATCCGCGCCGCGGTGTCGGGCCGTCCCGGCGGCGTCTATCTCGACTTGCCCGCAAAGCTGTTCTCGCAGGTGATGAACGCCGATGCCGGGGCGAAGTCGCTGGTCAAGGTGATCGATGCGGCGCCCGAGCAGATCCCCTCCCCGTCTTCGGTCAAGCGCGCGCTGGAGGTTTTGAAGAACGCAAAGCGTCCGCTGATCATCCTCGGCAAGGGCGCGGCCTACGCGCAGGCCGACGAGTCGATCAAGAATTTCGTCGAGAAGAGCGGTGTGCCGTTCCTGCCGATGAGCATGGCCAAGGGCCTGCTGCCCGATCTGCATCCGCAATGCGCGGGTGCTGCGCGCTCCACCGTGCTGAAGGACGCCGATGTCGTGATGCTGATCGGCGCCCGCCTCAACTGGCTGCTCTCGCACGGCAAGGGCAAGACCTGGGGCGAGGCCCCGAAGAAGTTCATCCAGGTCGACATCGAGCCGAAGGAAATGGATTCCAACGTCGAGATCGTCGCCCCCGTGGTCGGCGATATCGGCTCCTGCGTGTCCGCGTTCCTCGACGCCATGGGCGCGAACTGGCCGGCCGCGCCGAGCGACTGGCTCGCCACAGTGAGCAAGAAGCGCGACGACAACGTCGCCAAGATGGCGCCGAAGCTGATGAGCAACGCCTCGCCGATGGATTATCACGGCGCGCTCGGCGCGCTGCGCACGATCATCGCGGAACGTCCGGATACCATCTTCGTCAACGAGGGCGCCAACACGCTCGACCTCGCCCGCGGCGTCGTCGACATGCACAAGCCGCGCAAGCGGCTCGACGTCGGCACCTGGGGCGTGATGGGCATCGGCATGGGCTATTCGATCGCGGCCGCGGTCGAGACCGGCCTGCCCGTGCTCGCGGTCGAAGGCGACAGCGCCTTTGGTTTTTCGGGAATGGAGGTCGAGACCATCTGCCGCTACAAGCTGCCGATCTGCGTCGTGATCTTCAACAATGACGGCATCTATCGCGGCACCGACCTCAACAGCGCGGGCGACGATCCGGCGACCACCGTGTTCGTCAAGGGCTCGCGCTACGACAAGATGATGGAAGCCTTCGGCGGCGTCGGCGTCAACGCCACCTCGCCCGACGAGCTGAAGCGCGCGGTCAATGCGGCGCTGGATTCCGGCACGCCGACGCTGATCAACGCGGTGATCGATCCGGCGGCGGGCTCCGAGAGCGGTCGCATCGGCAATCTCAATCCGCAGAGCGTGCTGAACAAGAAGAAGTGATCTGATCAACCCACCGGCGTCATTCCCTGCGCAGGCGGGGAATCCAGTAAGCGCAGAACTGTCGTGAGACGAAGGCTGCGCCGACTGAATCGACGGTGATTACTGGATGCCCGCCTTCGCGGGCGTGACGGCAAACGGATAGTAGAAGGAGCAAAACGATATGACCAAGGCGCTCAAGGGCGTTCGCATTCTCGATTTCACCCACGTCCAGTCGGGTCCGACCTGCACGCAGTTGCTGGCCTGGTTCGGCGCCGACGTGATCAAGGTCGAGCGTCCCGGCGTCGGCGACATTACGCGCGGCCAGCTGCAGGACATCCCGAACGTGGACAGCCTGTATTTCACCATGCTGAACCACAACAAGCGCTCGATCACGCTCGACACCAAGAACCCGAAGGGCAAGGAAGTGCTGACCGCGCTGATCAAGCAGTGCGACGTGCTGGTCGAGAATTTCGGCCCCGGTGTGCTCGATCGCATGGGCTTCCCCTGGGAGAAGATCCACGCCATCAACCCGAAGATGATCGTGGCCTCGATCAAGGGCTTTGGCCCCGGGCCGTTTGAAGACTGCAAGGTCTACGAGAACGTCGCGCAGTGCACCGGCGGCGCCGCTTCGACCACCGGCTTCCGCGACGGACTGCCGCTCGTCACCGGCGCGCAGATCGGCGACAGCGGCACTGGCCTCCATCTCGCGCTCGGCATCGTCACCGCGCTCTATCAGCGCACGATGACGGGCCAAGGCCAGAAAGTCACCGCCGCGATGCAGGACGGTGTTCTGAATCTCGCGCGCGTAAAACTGCGCGACCAGCAGCGCCTCGCCCATGGTCCGCTGAAGGAATACAGCCAGTACGGCGAAGGCATTCCGTTCGGCGACGCGGTGCCGCGCGCCGGCAACGATTCCGGCGGCGGCCAGCCCGGCCGCATCGTCAAGTGCAAGGGCTGGGAGACCGATCCGAACGCCTACCTCTATTTCATCACCCAGGCGCCGGTCTGGGAGAAGATCTGCGACGTGATCGGCGAACCCGGCTGGAAGACCGATCCGAACTACGCCAAGCCGCCGGCCCGGCTGTCGCGGCTGAACGAGATCTTCGCGCGCATCGAGCAGTGGACGATGACCAAGACCAAGTTCGAGGCGATGGAGATCCTCAACAAGGACGACATCCCCTGCGGCCCGATCCTGTCGATGAAGGAGATCATCGAGGACCAGTCGCTGCGCGCGACCGGCACCGTGGTCGAGGTCGATCACCCGACCCGCGGCAAGTACATCTCGGTCGGCAACCCGATCAAGCTGTCGGATTCACCGAGCGACGTTCAGCGCTCGCCGCTGCTCGGCGAGCACACCGACGAGATCCTGCGCGAGGTGCTCGGCTTCAGCGATCACCAGGTCGCCGAGATCCACGATTCCGGCGCCCTCGATCCGCCGCGCAAGCAGGCGGCGGAGTAAGGGCTGGCGTTCACTCAGAACCACGAATGGCCGCGGGCGACCGCGGCCATTTTTGTTTGCTCGAGGCAAACCCTGCGTCCTGTGTTAAGCTTCGACGTCCCGCTTTCACGGGACGCATATTTTTAATCCATTTTCAGGAGGGAATGCCATGCGAACTACTGCATCAGCCATATTGATCCTCACCTCTATGTCGGCGGCGTTTGCGGTCGAACTGCCAAAGGAGGGCAACTACGACTACACTGCGTGCTGGTCCGGCACGAACAGCATGATCACCTTTTCCAAGACCCACACCGCAGGAAGTTATGAAATGACAGGTGCTATCCGAAGCACCGTTCCGGGCGGCATGTTCGACAAGCATACCTTCCGCTGCGTCGGGATGAATGCTTCGCTCGACGGCAAGAATACCGGAACGACGGTGTGCGAGGCCATCGATGCAGACGGCGACAAGCGCTTGTCGTACTTTTCTCTTGCCAGCGACGGCAAGATCACCCGGGAGAATCTCGTCGGCACCGGCAAATACGACGGCATGGTTGCAAGCGGCACGGTCCAGCCGCTGGGACCTTTTCCGATCATCAAAGCCGGAACATTTCAGGACTGCAATCACCAAACCGGCACCTACAAGCTGAAGTAGGCCACAAGCATCGGAACGCTGCCATGTGAACAGCGACATTCTGAATCCATTGCAGCCTGACGGGCCGTCGGTGCTCCCGGCGGCCTTTCTTACTGACCATCTCGCTTACGCTTCCGTCTCGCGTCGCCTGAATGCTAGCATGTGCGAACGAGATGCCGGTGGAGTCCACCGATGCTCACCGGCCATGAGTTGATGGCGCCTGCCGAAGTGAGCCGGCAGCTGTGCCATGGCCGGATCGCCAGCGAGGACGCTGCAGCAGATGACGGCCGAGCCCAACGTACCTTCCCCGCCGGCCCGTATCCCCGCTGGGGTCTGGGCGCTCGGCTTCGTGTCGATGCTGATGGACATCTCGTCGGAGATGATCCACGCGCTGCTACCGGTCTATCTCGTCACCGTGCTCGGCGCCTCGATGGTGACGGTCGGCTTCATCGAAGGCATCGCCGAGGCGACCGCTTCGATCACCAAGATATTCTCGGGCGCGTTGTCGGACTGGGTCGGCAAGCGCAAGCTGCTGGCCGCGATCGGCTACGGCATCGCCGCCTTCACCAAGCCGATGTTTCCGCTGGCGCCGACTGTCGGCTGGCTGATTGCCGCCCGCTTCGTCGACCGTGTCGGCAAGGGCATACGCGGCGCGCCGCGCGACGCACTCGTCGCCGATATCGCGCCCGCCGAATTGCGCGGCGCGAGCTTTGGGCTTCGGCAATCGCTCGATACCGTCGGCGCCTTCGTCGGTCCCCTGCTCGCGATCGGCCTGATGTGGGTCAGCGCCGACAATTTCCGCGCGGTGTTCTGGCTCGCCGTCATACCGGCCTTCCTCTCGCTCGCCCTGATCGTGCTTGCCGTGAAAGAGCCGAAGCGTCACGCCGACGATGGCGGGACGAAAAATCCCCTGGGCCTTGCGGCTGCGAAGCAACTCGGGGAATCCTACTGGCGCGTGGTCGGGATCGGCGTCGTGTTCACGCTCGCCCGTTTCAGCGAAGCGTTTCTGATCCTGCGCGCACAAAATGTCGGACTTGGCGCGATGTGGGTCCCCGCGGTGCTGGTGCTGATGAACATCGTCTATGCCCTCTCGGCCTATCCGGCCGGCGTGCTGTCCGACCGGATCAACCGCACCGGCCTTCTCGCCGTCGGGCTCGGATGCCTCGCCGCCGCCGATCTCGCGCTGGCCACCCTTGCGAATCTCGGCGGGCTGGCGCTCGGCGTGATCCTTTGGGGTCTGCACATGGGGCTGACTCAGGGCCTGTTCGCAAAGCTGATCGCTGACACCTCGCCCGCTTCGCTGCGTGGCACCGCCTATGGCTATTTCAACCTGTTGACCGGCGTGGCGATGCTTGGCTCAAGCGTCATCGCAGGTGCGCTATGGGACGCACTTGGCCCTGCGGCCACGTTCCTCAGCGGTCTCGCCTTTGCCCTGCTGTCGCTCGCCGGACTGCTTGCCGTCGATGCGGTCAGCAAGGATGCGAACGATCAAGACCGTTGAGCAAGATGCCAGGCGAACGGCGCGGCCAGCGGCGGCCTGACCTCGCCGGCCGCTGCGGTTCATTCGGCTTCATCGCGCGCGCGATCAACTTCCAGCGCCGCCCTCGGCGTCGCCGCCTTCATCGCCCGGCACATATTCCAGAATATCCCCCGGCCGGCAGTCCAGCTCGCGGCAGATCGCCGACAGCGTCGAGAAACGCATCGCCTTGGCCTTTCCGGTCTTCAGGATCGAGAGGTTCTGGATCGAAATGCCGATCGCGTCCGCGAGGTCTCCGAGGCGGCGCTTTCGCTTGGCGAGCATGACATCGAGGTTCACCACGATGGGCACAAGCATTCACCTCAGATCGTGAGCTCGTTTTCGGACTGCAGCAGGATGGCGTGCTCGATCACGAATTTCAGCGCCATCAGGAAGACGCCGCCTGCGACGGTGCTGACATCGACGCCGTAGCTCGGCAGGAAGAACTTGATGTCACCGAGCTGATACAGGGCATAGGTCACCGCAACGGTCGTGATCGTATCCACAAACGGCCAGACCACCAGGAAGATCCCCATCCACCAGACACCCTGCAGCGTTTCGGACACGAAGATCCGCCCGTTGGCGAATCGGTTGACCATGCGATGCAGGATGCCGATCAACACGGCGTAAAACGATACCCCGAGCGCGAACAGCGACCAGAACAGCACCTGGCCCTTGGTCGACATCGTGAGCGGGTTGGCGACGATGCTGGCGCACTTCGCCTGCTCGCCAATGAGACTTTCGGCGATCGTGGCTGACGCCGTGATGGTCCGGTAATAAGCCAGCCACAGCACCACCGGCAACGCGGCCCAGATCAACCAGAACGCCCGATCGAGCCGGCGAAACCAAAGCTGGCGCTGCTCACGAACCGATATCCCCATCGCATCCATCCGAAAAATTTCTTGCCATGCAGGCCGTTACGGCCGGACTGCATCATGCCCCGGCAATGTCATTGACTTAACCTTAAACGTGATTTATTTCATGTTTATCATGAAATTTTTCATGAGGAAGGTGGATGATGACGGTACTCCCGGACCATGACGGCCTGCTTAAGGCCCTGAAGCAATTGATCCACGCTCACCTCACGCGCCGCCTGATCGTGGCGGCGTTCTACATCCCGCTGCTCGGCAGCGCCGCCGATGCCGCCAAGGCCAATGACAAAGCCAACGATCCGGCCGGCGTCTGGCTGACCCAGTCCGGTGACGCCAGAATCAAGGTCCACCGCTGCGGCAGCGCGCTGTGCGGCCGCGTCGTCTGGCTGAAGGATCCGACCGACAGGGCAACCGGCAAGCCGCAGCTCGACGACAAGAATGCCGATCCCGCGCAGCGCAGCCGGCAGGTGATCGGCATCTCGCTGTTCATCAACATGCAGTCCGCAGGGCCCAACAAATGGGCCGGCCGAATCTACAACGCCGATGACGGCAAGACCTATGAGAGCACGGTGACGCTGGTGTCGTCAGGCACGCTGAACGTTCGCGATTGCATGGGAACGCTGTGCGCTGGCGAAGACTGGACGCGGTGAAGGGAGTTGGCCCCGACCCTTCATCGGCCAAGAAGAAAAGCAAACCCAGTCACTCAAGGCCGCCCCGTCAGGCGGCCTTCTTTATGGCGTTTATGGCGGCAGCGACGACGTCGGTCCGGCCGCAAGAGCAACAGAAATCCTGGGTCTGGCGAAGGCCCCGACTGCCCGGGCTTGGCCGCTGCTTCGACGCCGATTTCAATGCGCTCCCCTCATTCCGGGATGCCAACCAGCTCGCCTTGCTGCATTGCACAATTTACCATGCTGCTATGCAAACAAGCTCATTGTATCTGGCATCTGGTATACATAGTTTTGCCCTCAGATGATGAGCCGGCCCATTGCTGGCCTCCAATGAAAGGGGACACCAATGTCCAAGACCACCACACTCGGGCTCGCGCCCTCCGCCACCCTGTTGAGCCGCATCCTGGCCTCGATCGACCGCCTGCTGATGAAGAGCGCGGAGATCTCCAACCGCAATGGCGACCTGCCGCGCTTCGGCCTCTAAGCCGTCAGGATTCCCGGCGCTCTTCGCTGAAGCTGCTTCGGCGCCAAGATGCGACCTGACATTGAACCTTCGACCAATGGCCCCGATTTTCGGGGCCATTTCTTTGCGCGCTGAATTAGTGTTCGCGCACGCGTGAGTCCTTCTGCGGCATTTGCGCACGCTGGACCTGCGACAGCTTGATCCTTGGCATATCAGATACCAAGATGGTCAAGCCGCGCCAAAAGCAGAATGACAAAGCGCGTACTGGGAGGATCAATGTCGGACATGGTTCAGGCAACTGCGGCCCCGACGGCCGCGCGTGTCAGCGACACCTATCGCTGGACGCAACTTGCGATCGGCGTCGCCGCGATGGTGATGATCGCAAACTATCAATACGGGTGGACGTTCTTCGTCCCCGACATCCAGAAGAAATTCGGATGGGATCGCGCATCGATCCAGTGGGCCTTCACGCTGTTCGTGTTGTTCGAGACCTGGCTGGTGCCGGTCGAGGGCTGGTTCGTCGATAAATACGGTCCGCGCCTCGTCGTGCTGATCGGCGGTATCCTCTGCGGGCTCGGCTGGGCGATCAACGCGCAGGCGACCTCGCTGAACGGCTACTATCTCGGCATGATCATCGCCGGTATCGGCGCCGGCGGCGTCTACGGCACCTGCGTCGGCAACGCGCTGAAATGGTTTCCCGACAAGCGCGGACTTGCGGCGGGCATCACCGCGGCCGGCTTCGGCGCGGGCTCGGCGCTTACGGTCGCGCCGATCCAGGCGATGATCAAGGACTCCGGCTTCCAGACCACCTTCCTCTATTTCGGTCTCGGCCAGGGCATCATCATCGTGCTGCTCGCCTTCTTCCTGCTCGCGCCGAAGGCCGGTCAAGTGCCGCAGGTGGTGCAGAACGCCAACCTGATCCAGACTAGGCGCAACTACCAGCCGACCGAAGTGCTGCGGCAGCCGATCTTCTGGCTGATGTACTTCATGTTCGTGATTGTCGGCGCCGGCGGCCTGATGGTGACGGCGAACCTGAAGCCGATCGCGGTCGACTGGAAGGTCGACAGCGTTCCGGTGACGCTGATCGGCATGACCATGACGGCGGTGACCTTCGCCGCGACCATCGACCGGGTCCTCAACGGACTGACGCGTCCGTTCTTCGGCTGGATCTCCGACATGATCGGCCGCGAGAACACGATGTTCATCGCCTTCGGCATGGAAGGCATCGGCATCTGGATGCTCTACCTCTGGGGACACGACCCGGTGTGGTTCGTGCTGCTCTCGGGCTTCGTGTTCTTTGCCTGGGGCGAGATCTACTCACTGTTCCCCTCGACCTGCACCGACACGTTCGGCGCCAAGTTCGCCACCACCAACGCCGGCCTGCTCTACACCGCGAAAGGCACCGCAGCGCTGCTGGTGCCGATCGCCAATTACATGCAGCAGACGTCGGGCCATTGGGACAATGTGTTCGTCATCGCGGCGGGCGCCAACATCCTCGCCTCGTTGCTCGCGATCGCCGTGCTCAAACCGTGGCGAAAAATCGTGGTCGCGAAATCGGCTCCGGCCTGAACAGCCGCTCTCATTCCTGCTGACGAAAGCGCCCGGTCAAAAGCCGGGCGTTTTTCGTTTCTTGCCGTCAGACGCGCCGAACCAGCCGCGTCACATACAACTTTGCTGCGACGCAGCAGAATGATGGGCTTGCTTTCTGGAATATAGTATACCAACATCGGTCGAGCGCTTGCGACGATACGCCACAATAATTGCGACACTCGGTCACAAGACCAGCGCGCTCGGGAGGACTTGATGGTTTCCAGCAATACTGCCGTCACACAAGCTCAACCTTCGTCCAGTGGCTTCCGCTGGCTGCAGCTCGTCATGGGCATCGTCTGCATGGCGATGATCGCGAACCTGCAATACGGCTGGACGCTGTTCGTCGATCCGATCGACGGCGCGCATCACTGGGGCCGCGCGGCGATCCAGTTCGCCTTCACGATCTTCGTGGTGACCGAGACCTGGCTGGTACCGGTCGAGGCCTGGTTCGTCGACAAATACGGCCCGCGGATCGTCATCATGTTCGGCGGCGTCATGATCACGCTGTCCTGGCTGCTGAACGCCTACGCCGATTCACTCACGCTGCTCTATGCCGCCGCGGTGATCGGCGGCATCGGCGCGGGTGCGGTGTACGGCACCTGCGTCGGCAATGCGCTGAAATGGTTTCCCGATCGCCGCGGCCTCGCCGCCGGCGCAACCGCTGCCGGCTTCGGCGCCGGCGCGGCGCTGACCGTGGTGCCGATCGCCAACATGATCGCTTCGAGCGGGTACCAGACCGCGTTCTTCGATTTCGGCATCGGGCAAGGCCTGATCGTGTTCCTGCTCGCCTTCTTCATCCAGAAGCCCACGGTCACGATCCCGCCGAAGAAGAAGCAGCTCAATCTGCCGCAGACCAAGATCGATTTCACGCCGCCGCAGGTGCTGCGCAGCCCGATCTTCTGGGTGATGTATCTGGTGTTCGTGATGGTCGCCTCCGGTGGCCTGATGGCGGCGGCGCAGATCGCGCCGATCGCGCACGACTACAAGATCGCCAATACGCCGGTGTCGCTGGCCGGCTTCCAGATGGCCGCGCTCACCTTTGCGATCTCGCTCGACCGCATCTTCGACGGTTTCGGACGGCCGTTCTTCGGCTGGGTCTCCGACACGATCGGCCGCGAGCACACCATGTTCATCGCATTCGGCACCGGCGCGCTGATGCTGCTGACGCTGTCGACCTGGGGCCACAACCCGCTGGTGTTCGTGCTGGCGACCGCCGTCTATTTCGGCGTGTTCGGCGAGATCTACTCGCTGTTCCCGGCGACCTGCGGCGACACCTTCGGCTCGAAGTTCGCCACCACCAACAACGGCATGCTCTACACGGCCAAGGGCACGGCCTCGCTGCTGGTACCGGCCGCCAGCATCATCGCCGCCAGCTATGGCTGGCACGCAGTGTTCGTGATCGCGGTCGCCCTCAACGCCACCGCGGCGCTGATGGCGCTGTTCGTGATCAAGCCGATGCGCCGCGCTTTCATCCACGGCAACGAGGCTGCCGCCGAGGCCGAGACCGCAGCGAGCGCCAAGACGGCTTGAGCCAAGACAGCCTGATCGGGACCGCCTGATCCCGATATTTTCCCGGTGAACGGAATGGAGGCGTACTTCGGTCAGAGATCGTCCATCGATTTGGCAACTCACGGCTGCTCACAATCGTTCGAAATGTCAGCAAACCTGCCTATTTAAGCTGCTTCCTGGTGGGTAGATTTTCTGCGACGGCCACGTTGACAATTGGTATTTTGTATACCAGAATCCTGCCAACGATAACCAAGGAGGTTGCCATGCAAGTCGGAGATATCCTGCGCAAGAAGGCCCCTCGCGTTGCCACGGTTCGCATGAACGAGACGGTGGCGATCGCCGCGCAACTGATGCGCGCCAGCAATATCAGCGCGCTGGTGGTCAAGGATGTCGTTCGCACCGAGGGCAACACCGCCGTCGGCATGTTCACCGAGCGCGACGTGGTGCGCGCGATTGCCGAGCACGGTGCGGCCGGCGCCGGCATGAAGGTATCGCAATTGGTCTCGGTGCAGCAGCTGGTCTCGTGCACCTCGAGCGACACGCTCGAGCACATCCGTCATCTCATGACCAAGCACCACATCCGCCACGTGCCTGTGATCGACAATTACAGCCTGATCGGCGTCGTCAGCATGCGCGACATCTCGGCCGCCTTCGACGAGGAAACCTCCGCGTCGAAGAAGGACGCGGTGCCGGCGTAACAAGCATCTTCATTGCCCTGCTTTCAGCCAGGCGCGGCGTGTCGATCGTCCGCGCCTGAACAGATGACGAAAGATTTCCGCCCCGCCCTCGCCTGACCGCCGCGCCCCATCATTTCCGCATGGGCGCGCCGCAGGTCGCCGGTAGACATTTGCCGGACACAACTGCATCCTTCCGCTCGACATCCAAAAACAACACCGTGCGCGGCCGTCCGCGTCGCGGAAAATTCTGATGGAAACGAGGGCAGAATGATCAAGACACGTTTCACCGAAATGTTCGGCGTCGACCACCCGATCGTGCAGGGCGGCATGCAATGGGTCGGACGCGCGGAGCTGGTTGCCGCCGTCGCCAATGCCGGCGCGCTCGGCATGATCACTGCGCTGACCCAGCCGACGCCGGACGATCTGCGCAAGGAAATCGCGCGCTGCCGCGAGCTGACCGACAAGCCGTTCGGCGTGAATCTGACCATCCTGCCCGCGATCAAGCCGCCCCCCTACGCCGAATACCGCCAGGTCATCATCGAGAGCGGCATCAAGATCGTCGAGACCGCCGGCAACAAGCCGCAGGAACATGTCGACGAGTTCAAGAAGCACGGCATCAAGGTGCTGCACAAATGCACCAGCGTCCGCCACGCGCTGTCCGCCGAGCGGATGGGCGCCGACGCGATCTCGATCGACGGCTTTGAATGCGCCGGACATCCCGGCGAGGACGACACCCCCGGCCTGATCCTGATTCCGGCCGCCGCCGACAAGGTGAAGATCCCGATGATCGCCTCCGGCGGCTTCGGCGATGCGCGCGGCCTGGTCGCCGCGCTCGCGCTCGGCGCCGAAGGCATCAACATGGGCACGCGCTTCATGTGCACCAAGGAAAGCCCGATCCATCAGCTCGTGAAGGAACGCATCGTCGCCAATGACGAGCGCGAGACCGAGCTGATCTTCCGCACCATGCGCAACACCTCGCGCGTCGCCAGGAACGCGATCTCGACCAAGGTCGTGCAGATGGAGAAGGAAGGCGCCAAGTTCGAGGACGTCCGCGAACTGGTCGCCGGCGCCCGCGGCAAGATGGTCTACGCGTCAGGCGATGCCGACGAAGGCATCTGGTCGGCCGGCCAGGTGCAGGGCCTGATCCACGACATTCCGTCCTGCGCCGAGCTCATCTCGCGCATCGTGCACGAGGCGGAGGCGATCATCCGCGAGCGGCTGGAAGCGATGATGTCCGGCGCCAAGCGCCAGGCCGCGGAATAGCCGTTCTTATCGCGTGCGGCTCTGTCCCCTCATCCCCGCGCAACGGCTTTGCCGTTGTCGCTGGAGGAGCTTGCGAAGCAAGCGTCTCGAAGGACGAGGCCACAGTCGGGCCTCATGGTTCGAGATGCGCGAAGACGCGCTCCTCACCATCAGGATTTAGACCGAAAGGAATGACCTCATGAAAGCCTATGTGTACGGAGCCAATGGCCCTGAGATATCAGACGTCGCGAAACCCACGCCGAAGGGCACCCAGGTGCTGGTCAAGGTTCGTGCCTGCGGGCTGAACCGCGCCGATCTCGGCATGACCAAGGGCCACGCCCACGGCGCGGCCGGCGGCGTCGGCACCGTGCTCGGCATGGAATGGGCCGGCGAGGTCGCCGAGCTCGGCCCCGACGCCAGGGGCGTCAAGGTCGGCGACAAGATCATGGGCTCCGGCGGCGCGGCGTTCGCCGAATACACGCTCGCCGACCACGGCCGGCTGTTCCGCACGCCATCGAACATGAATTTCGACGAGGCCGCCACCCTCCCCGTCGCGCTCGCCACCATGCACAATGCCGTTGTCACCAACGGCGCACTGCATGCCGGGCAGACCGTGCTGATCCAGGGCGCGAGCTCCGGCGTCGGCCTGATGGCGATGCAGATCGCGAAACTGAAAGGTGCGAAGCTCGTGGTGGGATCCTCGACCGATGCGATGCGCCGCGGCCGCTTGAAAGAGTTCGGCGCCGATCTCGCGGTGGATTCCAGGGATTCCGGCTGGGTCGATCAGGTGTTGCAGGCGACCGGCGGCGAAGGCGTAGATCTGATCGTCGATCAGATCTCAGGACCGGTCGCAAACCAGAACCTCAAGGCGACCAGGGTCAAGGGCCGCATCGTCAATGTCGGCCGGCTCGGCGGCACCCATGGCGACTTCAACTTCGACCTGCACGCGGCGCGTCGCATCCAATATATCGGCGTCACCTTCCGCACCCGCTCGATCGAGGAGATCCGCGAAATCTTCGACGAGGTGCGCAAGGACATCTGGCCCGCGGTCGAAGCGCGCAAGCTGCAGCTGCCGATCGACCAGGTCTACAAGTTCGCCGACATCGGCAAGGCGTTCGAGCACATGGAAGCGAACAAGCACCTCGGCAAGATCGTGGTGACGCTGTAGCAGCAGGCTCCGGCGATTGTCATCGTCATTGCGAGCGAAGGGCGGATTAGCGAAGCGTAATCCGCCATCTTTTGCTGGATGCAAGCGCGGATTATGCCGGAGCCTGTCATCGGGCCGCGCTTCGCGCGGACCCGGTGGGCTAATCCGCGCCTGCTGCGTGCTATGCCGCGGCTCTTTCGCGTGCGGTGTTCAGCCGGCCGGTCCGGGAATCCAATAATCCCCCGCAAGCGGGCTGACCTTTACGCCGCTAAGGACTCCGAGCTCCAGGCTTGGATCGAAATAGCGCATCGTCCGCTCATTGAGGTCAATGATGCGGCCAGGCCGTAGTGGCCCCACGTCATTTATCTTCACGATGACCTTCTTGCCTACAGCCTCGACGAGGGCATATTTCGGCCTCGCGCCAAATTCGACCCCACCAAACTTCCGACGCAAACTCGTTTTGATGGCAGCCGCCCAGACCGAGCGATCATAGCGCTCGCCGGAGGCTGTGCTCGGACCGCCCTCCTCCTTGCCGGGCTTGAACGGATTGTACATGGATGCCGCGCCAACGATTGCATCCCCACACGCGGCGTTGACGACGGCGCTTGAATGAACCGCACCGATTTCACTTCGAGCAGCGGTGCCAGAAATGGCGAGCGCAACCAGGGCGCCGCAAATTGCGGCGCTCGAGCCGAACAGCATCATAACTCCTTGATTTATTTTTTTTCGATCGCCCGGTTCCCGATGCCGCAAAACACGGACAAACGAACGCGGAGGCGTTAACGCGTGCCAATTCTTTGCGGATTCGCGCCAGTTCCGGCGACGGAACCATTATGAGAACCGGGGCGGTCCTCACACCGTGCCTTCAGTTTCGCGCCCGACTAAGACAGAGATTGCGTCAGCAAAATGACTGAATGGAGCGGTCTTCGACAGCGCGTGAAGAGCATATCGGAGTCACCTTCCGCACCCGCTCGATCGAGGAGATCCGCGAGGTTTTGACGATGTGCGCAAGGACATCTGGCCCGCAGTCGAAGCGCGCAAGCTGCAGCTGCCGATCGACCAGGTCTACAAGTTCGCCGACATCGGCAAGGCGTTCGCGCACATGGAAGCCAACAAGCATCTTGGCAAGATCGTGGTGACGCTGCAGCGGGCAAGTGCGTAGGGAGGATTGGCCGAAGCAGACGCTTGCAAGCGTACTTTCATTGACCAAAGAGCAATGTTTTCTTCCTCCTTCTGATCTGGGCTGGAGTGGTTGCCTCTCGTCAATCGTCGAAAGTTCCTCCATAGTCCCGTTTTTGCGCAATCGATTGTCGATAAAACGGAGATTATGATGACCAGTGCATCGCCGGATATTGTAATAGTTGGTGGAGGTATTGGCGGTGGTGCGCTGGCGAGCGTGCTCGCCCGCGATGGCATCAAGATCGTCGTGCTCGAACGCGAGACCGTCTTTCCCGATCGAGTTCGCGGCGAATGGATCGCTCCCTGGGGTGTTGCGGAGGCGAACCGGCTTGATCTTCTCAATCTGCTGCGGGAGCACGGCGGTCTCTGCATCTCGCGCAACGTTCTGTACGACGAAATCTGGCCGTCGGATGCCGCCGAGCAGCATGCGATGGATTTGACTGTGATGCATCCGGAAGCACCAGGAGCGTTGTGCATTGGTCATCCGCTGATGTGCAATATCCTTCACGATGCGGCTGTTGAGTGCGGCGTTCGGTTCATCAGGGGCGTCGAGCACATCGAGGTGACGCCAGGCGCGCGGCCTGTGGTGTCCTTTGTTCACGACGGACTGACGACAACGCTGTCACCCCGCCTCGTGATCGGGGCCGACGGGCGCAACTCGCAAGTCAGGAAGCGGCTTGAGTTTCGCGTCGAAGCCGATCTGCCGCACAGCATTATCTGCGGCATGCTGGTGGCCAATGTGCCGGATTGGCCACGCAACGTGCAGGCGATCGGAACCGAGGGCAGGCTTCACTATTTGGTCTTCCCGCAGGGCAAGGATCTCGTTCGCCTGTATGCCTGTTACGATTTTGCCGACCGCGCGCGATTTTCTGGTCCCGACAAGCAAGCCCAGATGCTCCGCGCCTTTCGGCTGAACTGTCTGCCGCTGGGCGAGGCGATTGCAGCAGGCACGCCGATTGGACCATTGAACGGAGTCTCAAACGAGGATCATTGGATCGACAATCCGACTGCACCCGGCGTCGCGCTGATCGGCGATGCTGCTGGCCACAATGATCCCATCACCGGACAGGGCGTCTCGATTACGTTGCGGGATGTGCGATTGATGAGGGACATTCTCCTCGCCGACGGCGACTGGAGCCAGAGCGACTTCGCACCCTATGTCGAGGAACGGCGTGAACGCATGCGGCGGCTGAGGATCGCGGCCCGTCTTGCAAGGCAACTCAGGGTGGAGTTCGGTCCTGATGCGAAAGCGCGCCGGGCTCGCGTGACCATGCGTGCAGCTGAGCGTCGCGTGTCGCCTTACCCGGCCGTGCTGATCGGTCCCGAGCGCTTGCCGCCGGAAGCTTTCCTGCCAGAGACTATTGAAAATCTGTTCGCGGCTTAAAATCAGCATTCCGAAAATGTCTGCATCTGGCCCTGGCTGACCGCAAAGGGGTGGTGGAGCGCAGCTACGGCGGACAAGTCGCTCTACGCATCCTACGGTGCGGCTTGCGACGATGGGTGTTGCCAATTCGACACGACGGGCAACTCAGGAAAACACGTCAAGCCCCGCAACAAAAAATATTTCGCTTTATCAGAAACGCAACTCAGTGTATGGTCCGCCCGTCTCACCCGATCGAGGGGCGCTTCGCGATCGTCACGGGTGTTGCGGTGAGATGCGGTGGCCGCCGCGTGTGTGACTGACGAGCATGCATGAGGCGGACGGCGAAGTCGTGTGGTCCTGACGCCCCAGTGGCAGGTGTCCTCTCGCAAAACGTGAAAGCGTTTTTGCGAGGGCGGTGACAACAAAGCCCGGTCTCGCCGGGGAGAGCACGAAGTAAGCCGTAAAGCCATCGCGCAGGGAATGCCGGAGTGCCTCCGCTGAACCTGTATGCGCGTTTTTGTTTCCACTTTTGCACACGAGACCGCGGGTGCAGCGCGCACCCGGCATTCCCTGCGCCCTCTTCCGAGGGCGAATGATCTTGCAAAGCTCGGGCGAAACTCGCCGCGAGAACGAGGATGTATGGTTGACACGTCGCACAACACATCCAGCGTCGTCCTGGCCTAGTGCGCAATTGCGCACGGGAGCCAGGACCCATTACCCCGAATGCGAGTCATGACGCGATGCAGCTGCTACAGCTCATTCAACAACACGACCCTGTGGTTATGGATCCTGGCTTTCGCCAGGACGACAGCGTGATCTTGGCACTACGATGCACTTGCAAGTGAGTTGCGATTGCGCGTTGCGAACGACACTTGATGTTCACAGATGGACTGCTAAACCGCCGCCCATGAGCGCACCCAACACCAAGACATCAGTCGCCGCGATCTCGATCCTCGCCAGTGGCAGCATGGCCGTGGCGAAGTTCGTCGTCGGCATCGCCATCGGATCGCTGGCGCTGATCTCCGAAGCGCTGCACTCTTCGATCGACCTGGTCGCAACCATCATCACCTGGGCGGTGGTGCGGGTCTCGGATCAGCCGGCCGACGCCGAGCATCACTACGGCCATGGCAAGTTCGAGAGCGTCTCGGCGCTCTTCATCATCGCCCTGCTCTATGTGCTGGCCGGCGGCATCCTGGTGCAGGCCTACAGCCATCTGCGCGAAGGTGCACCGCCGCCGTCGATCTCGGCGATTCCCTTCATCGTTCTCGTCATCGATATCGGCGTCAATCTGTGGCGGGCCCGTGCGCTGCACCGCGCCGCGCGCGACACCAAGAGCCAGGCGCTGGCGGCCGATGCGCTGCATTTTGCCTCCGACGTGATGGGCTCGGCGGCCGTCATTGTCGGCCTGGTGCTGGCAGGCCTTGGCTTCTGGTGGGGCGATGCCGCGGCCGCCATCGCCGTCGCCGTGATGATTGCCCTGCTCGGCCTGCGCATGGCGCGGGAGACGGTCGAGACCCTGCTCGACCGCGCCCCCGAAGGCGCGCTGGAGAAGACCACGGCCGCCATCCGGGCCGTGCCGGGGGTCGTCGACGTCGACCGCCTGCGGGTCCGCATGGTCGGCGCAACGCATTTCATCGATGCCTTCGTCACCGTGCCGCGCACCTATCCGATCGACCGCGTCGAGGACATCAAGCGCAGGGCACAGCAGGCGGTGACCAAGGCGCTGGGCGACGCCGACCTCACCTTCACCGCGGTGCCGGTGGCGCGCGACAATGAGAGCGTGCGCGAACGCATCATGGTGATCGCGCGCAATTCCGGCCTCGCCATCCACCACGTCACCGTGCACGACATCGCCGGCAAGCTGATCGTCGGCATCGACCTCGAGGTCGACAGCGACATGGCGCTGAACGCCGCACACGACATCGCCCACGAGTTCGAGCGCGCGATCCGCGAGGACTTTGGCGAGGACGTCGAGGTCGACACCCATATCGAACCGCTCGAACCGGAGCTGCCGTGGGGAACCGACGCCGCGCCCGACCGCGTCGAAGCCATCAAGGCCGCGCTGACCGGATTTGCCGATGGCGGCGCGATCCATGACATCCATAATGTGCGGGTGCGCAATAGCGACGCCGGCGAGATCGTCAACTTCCATTGCCGCGCTCAGCCTTCGATGAGTGTGATCAAGGTGCACGAAAGCGTCGACGAGATCGAACGCAAGCTGCGCCGCGCGTTCCCCACCGTGAAGCGTGTGATCAGTCACGCAGAACCGACGCGCGCGTAATTCTACGGAGCCGTTCCCGTTTCGGACTCACTTTGCGCCTGATGATTCTCTCTTGGACAAGAATTTTTTCGCATTAACGAATCGTTGACTCTCGACAGCCCGGGAAATCTGGATTCAAATCATCATGATTCGGATGCGACGAGGGGAGCATCCGGACCGGGTAAAAATCAGCTTAGATGGGGGTCTAAGGCATGGCGCGCGCGCATGCAGCGAACGCTTGCGTCCAATCCGATTCGATCAAGGGATTGGCGCAGTCGATCGCGAAACCGGCCTATCACAGGCTCCTGACGGCCGAGCCTGCACTGCGCCGCGCTGTCCCTACGCTGATCATCGCCTTCCTCATCACGATCTGCCTCGGCGCCTTCGTCCAGGTGATCGACCAGAACCGGCAGAAACGCGGCGCGACGAAGCGCGACCTCGCCGCGCTCTCCGACATCCTCGCCGAGCGTCTCGATCGCCTGACCTCGGTGCGCCGCGAGCGGCTCGCCAACATCGAGCGGATGCAGGAGCTGCTGCCGGACCTGATCCCGTCCTGGGGCATCGCCTACGGCCGCCACGTCATCATCACCAGCGCCGATCACCGCGTGCTGGCACGCGTGCCGATCGACGGCGCCGGCGAGAACGACCGCATCCTCGACATCGTCTCCACCGCGCAGCTGCTCGTCGCGCCCGGCCAGCAGGGCGTGGTCAATGACATGACGCTGCCGGGCGGCACCGGCGCGCTGGCGATCTCGCAACTCGTCAAGTCGCTGCCCGGCCAGGTCGTCGTCATCCAGGAGATGAACGAGCCGATCTGGGGATCGGACGCCGCGCTCTCGGTGACGCTGTCGGCGACCACGAGCTTCGTGGTGCTGATCCTCGGCTTCGCCTTCCACTGGCAATCGACCCGCGCCCGCGAGGGCGACCTGATCAACGACGCCGTGCGCGGCCGGATCGACACCGCGCTCAATCGCGGCCGCTGCGGATTGTGGGACTGGGACCTGTCGCGCGGCAGGATCTTCTGGTCGCAGTCGATGTTCACCCTGCTCGGCCTCGATACCCGAAACGACCTCCTCACCTTCGGCGAGGTCAACGCGCTGGTGAACTCCGACGACATCAACCTGTTCGACATCGCCGAGCAGCTGATCTCGAACAAGATCGATCACATCGACCAGAGCTTCCGCATGCGCCATGTCGGCGGCCACTGGATCTGGCTGCGCGTGCGCTGTGAGCTCAGCCACGCCGCGGCGGACAGCGGCCAGCACTTGATCGGCATCGCGATCGACGTCACCGAGCAGAAGAGCCTTGCCGAGAGGTCGGTGGAAGCCGATCTCAGGCTGCGCGACGCCATCGAGACCATTCCGGAGGCCTTCGTGCTCTGGGACGCCGAGGACCGCCTCGTGCTGTGCAACTCGCACTTCCAGCGGCTGCACAAGCTGCCGGATTCCGCCGTCAACCCCGGCACCTCCTACGAGACCGTGATCGAGGTCGGCAGCATGCCCGAAGTACGCACCCGCCTGCACGAGAGTGGCATGCCGGCGCCCGGCGCCCGCACCTTCGAGGCTCAGCTCGACGACGGCAGCTGGCTGCACATCAGCGAGCGCCGCACCAAGGACGGCGGCTACGTCTCGGTGGGCACCGACATCACCCGCATCAAGGCGCACGAGCAGAAGCTGGTCGACAACGATCTACGCCTGCGCGCCACCGTGATCGACCTGCAGCGCTCGCAGTCCGAACTGGAACGGCAGGCCGTCGAGCTCGCCGACCTCGCCGAAAAATATTCGCAGGAGAAGACCCGGGCCGAGGACGCCAACGCCGCGAAGTCGAAATTCCTCGCCAATATGAGCCATGAGCTGCGCACGCCGCTCAACGCCATCATCGGCTTCTCCGAGATCATGGGCAGCGGCCTGTTCGGGACGCTCGGCTCGGACAAGTACGCGGAGTACTGCCACGACATCCTGACATCGGGGAAATACCTGCTCGAGGTCATCAACGACATTCTCGACATGTCGAAGATCGAGGCCGGCCGCATGAAGTTCGACATGGAGCCGCTCGACCTCTCCGGCATCCTCGCCGAGTCGCTGCGGGTGGTCTCCGGCCGCGCCGAGCACAAGGGGCTGTCGCTCGAATCGGATATCGAAAGCACGATCTCTGTTGTCGCCGACCGCCGCGCGGTCAAGCAGATCATCGTCAACCTGCTCTCCAACGCGGTGAAGTTCACGCCCGACAACGGCCGCGTGCTTGTGCGCGGCCAGATGCTGGATGACTCGATCGTGCTGCTGATCGCCGACAGCGGCATCGGCATCGCGCCGGAATCGCTGCGGCGGCTCGGCAAGCCGTTCGAACAGGTCGAGAGCCAGCTCACCAAGAGCTACCAGGGTTCGGGCCTCGGACTTGCGATCGCGCGCTCGCTCACCAACCTGCACGGAGGCTCGATGAGGCTGCGCTCCAAGCTCGGCGTCGGCACCGTCGTCCGCATCACGCTGCCCCGCGATCCACGGAGCTTGCAGACGAAAGTGCGGGAGGCTGCTTAAGTCCGGCGTTACTTCGCAAGCACCCCTTGCAGCAGCGCTGGATCGCCGAGCACTGCCAGCGTCTCGCGCGGCGTGAGATGGCCGACCGCCTCGTCGAAGCTGTCGCTTGCCTCGATCCGCGCGCGCGCCACCGCGAGATGAAGGTCGATCTCGCCAGGGCCGCCGCGCCTCGCCGGCGGAAGCGATGACAGATGACGATGCAGCAAGCCGGAATCCCGCCGCAACGCCGCGAGCGCAGGTGCGGAGCCACGCGGGGGTGACGACGCCAGTTCGTTGGCGCGGGCCAGCACGCTCGGCGGCCTCACCTCCTCCGGCGTCGCGAACAGAGCGCGCATTGCCGGCCTGGCGGTCCAGGCCCCGATCGGGATCGCAAACAGCAGGCCGACGATCACCGGCGACATCCAAAGCAGCAGCGGCAATGACACGGCATAGGCGCTTGCCGCCATCGCGATACCGCAGGCGGTCGGGATGCCGTATTTCCGATACAGCTCGCGCCGCTCGACCTCGCCGTCGTCGCGTCGCTGTGTCTGCCAGCCCGCATCCTGCCCGAGCAATATCTCGACGACGGCTATCGACTGGAACACCATCATGACCGGCGCGATCATTGCCGAAATCAACACCTCGGCGATGACACCTGCAAACGCCCGAAAGCCGCCGCCGAATTGCCGGCGCGTGTCCGACCGCGTCAGCAACAGGATGAAGCCGAGCAGCTTCGGCACGATCAGCAGCGCCATGGTGAGACCAAAGACCCAGGCGGCGAGCACGGGGTCCTGCGCCGGCCAGTTCGGAAACAGCGAGAAGCCCTTCGGAAAATACTCCGGACGAATGAAGCGCGCCTGCAACGAGATCAGGATTCCGAGCAGCAGGAACGACAGCCAGAGCGGCGCGGTGATGTAGGAGCCGATCCCTGTCATGAAATGCAGCCGCGAGACCCAATGCAGCCTGCGCGTCGTCAGTACGGCGAGATGCTGCAGATTGCCCTGGCACCAGCGCCGGTCGCGCGCGGCGAAATCCAGCAGCGACGGCGGCACCTCCTCAAAACTGCCGCCGAGCACCGGCGCCATGTAGATGCCCCAGCCGGCGCGCCGCATCAGCGCCGCCTCGACAAAATCGTGGCTCAGGATATGGCCGCCGAACGGCTTTCGTCCGGCCAGCTCCGGCAGGCCCGCCTGCTCCGCAAAGGCCTGAATCCTGATGATCGCATTGTGTCCCCAATAATTGCCTTCGGAGCCGTGCCACCATGCGACGCCAGCTGCGACCATCGGCCCGTAGAGCCGGCCGGCGAACTGCTGCAGACGGCTGAACAGGCTGCGCGCGTTGACGATGACAGGCAACGTCTGCAGCAGCGCTGCCTGCGGATTGGTCTCCATGGCGTGAACCATCCGCACCATGGTGTCACCCGACATCAGGCTGTCGGCGTCGAGCACGATCATGAACTGGTAGGCGCCGCCGAACCGCGTGATCCACTCGCCGACATTGCCTGACTTCCGCGCCGTGTTGTCGGCGCGATGCCGGTAGTAGAGCCGCCCCCCGCCACAGGCATCGCTGAGCGCGAGGAACGCCTGTTCCTCGGCGATCCAGATATCGGGATCGCGCGTGTCGCTCAGCACGAACCAGTCGAAGCCTTCCCCGTGTCCGGTCGCCTCGACCGACTCGTAGATGGCGTGCAGGCGCGCCATCAATTGATGGGGATTCTCGTTGTAGGTCGGGAGCAGCACCGCAGTCCGGCTCGCGATCTGCGGCAAGGGACCATCGTCCTGGATCGGCAAGGCGTTCCCATGGCGCCGAAGCAGCACGAAAAAGCCGGCGAGCGCCGAGACAAACGAAAACGCGACCCAGGCGAGCAGCGCCACGAACAGCACCAGCACCATGCCTTCCATGATCGTCACGCCGCCGACCTGGACCACCATGTACATCTCGTAGGCGCCGGCGCCGGTCAGCGCCGCCGTCAGCACCAGCACAAACGCGCGGCGCATGAACATGCCCGCGCCGACCGACACCGGCTTGCTCACGGCGCGCGGCGGCTGGTCAAGATCGGCCGCGGACATCGCAAGCGGCGTCTCTTGCGGAAGGAAGCCGTCGGTCGCCGTGGCGGTGACGTCGGGATGAGGCGACGAGACTATGGCGCCCATCGATAGACCCAGATCTCCGAGAGCGGCTTGTCATCCTGCGCCAGATGGGCGCGCAGCTCGATCGGGTCCTTCTTGACGGCACACTGGAAGCTGAGCCGCCATCCGCCCGTATTCGGATTTGGCTGCGTGACGACGTTCGTGATCTCGGCCTTCTCGGCCGACACGACGCCCTTGATGCTGCCCGGATCGATCCCCTTCAGATTGTCCCCGAACAGGTCGAGCACGAACAGCTTGCTGTTCTCGTCATGTGCACCGATGCCGGTGCGGGTGAAGCGCGCGAGCGAATGCGGCTTCGGCGCGTCAGGTCCCCAATGCAGGCGGTAGGTGAGATTGGTCTCGCTCTTGGCGCGAAGCGGCGCCTTCGGTCGCCAGAACGCGGCGATGTTGTCGTGGATCTCCTCCTTGGTCGGAATCTCGAACAGGATCACCGCGCCTTCGCCCCAGTCGCCGATCGGCTCGACCCACAGGCTCGGACGCTTCTCGAAGCGCGATTCGATGTCCTGATAGGCGAAGAAATTCTTCTCCCGCTGCATCAGCCCGAAGCCGTGCGGATTGATGTCCTGGAACGTGCTGATCTGGAGGTCGCGCGGATTGCTCAGCGGACGCCACAGGCTCTCGCCCTTGCCGTTGTAGATCGCAAGCCCGTCGGAATCGTGCACGGACGGCCTGAAGTCATCGACTTCATTGCGATCATTGGGCCCGAAGAAGAACATGCTGGTCATCGGCGCAAGGCCGACGTGCTCGAGATCGGCACGCGGATAAAGCGATGCCTCGACGTCGAAGACCGTAGTCGCTCCAGGCCTGATCGTGAAGCGATAGCTCGCCGCGCAGCTCTTGCTGTCGAGCAAGGCATGAATGACCAGCGAGGTTGCGTTGGGCACCGGACGCTCGAGCCAGAATGCCTTGAAGAACGGAAACTCCTCGCCCTTGGCTTCTCCGGTATCGATCGAAAGGCCGCGCGCCGACAGGCCATAGGTCTCATCCTTGGCGACGGCGCGGAAATAACTTGCGCCCAGGAAGACGCAGACCTCGTCGTAATAGTCCGGCTTGTTGATCGGCGCGTGGATACGAAATCCGGCAAAGCCGAGGTCCGTCTCGGTGAACGCAGGCACGGTCTCACCGAACGAAAACATGTCCTTGCCGTACTTGACTTCGCTGACCTTGCCGTCAGCGACCTCGAAGATATTGATCTTGTTCTTGTAGAAGAAGCCGCGGTGGAAGAACTGCGCTTCGAACGGCAGTTTCGCGCCGCGCCACAACGCGCGCTCGGGCACGAAGCGGATCGACCGGTACTGATCGTAGTTCAGGTCGGTCAGGCCATTCGGCAATTTCTCGTCCGGCGCCTCGAATGACTTGCTGGCAAGGTTGCGGGCGAGCTCCCGCACCATGGACGGGTTGAAGGGGGCGTCCGACGTGTTCCCTGCGGCTGCAGCCGCCCGCGGCGGCAAGAACATCAGTGTCGGCAACACGGCCGATCCATGGAGTAACTCACGACGATTCAAGGCAGCTCCTGCTCGCTGATCGGGATGCCGCAATGAAACCGCTCAACCGTCTGTGAGTTCCATTGTTGCTGCGTGCAGCAGAAGATTGCTTCCCGGCTGTGCACCAGGACTTGCTTCAAGGCGAGGCGACAACGCGCGATTGCTTCCTGGCGCGCCTGGCCAGGCGATTGTCCAATATGGAACCGTGGTGGAAGAGCCGCGACAGATCGCCGAAAGCTACGCGCTCTCCAGCGTCGGTGCGACCTCGCGCGCGACCTGCACCAAGGCCGCGATCAGCGGCGTCATCGGATCGCGCTGCGGGATCACCAAGCCGATGCTGTAGTCCACGACCGGATCGACGATCGGAATGCTGCGCACGGCGTCCGCAAGGCCGAGCGTCTCGGCGAGCTTGGCCGGCATCACGCTCGCCCAGCGGCCGGTCTTCACATGGGTATAGAGCACGAGCAGTGAATTCGACGTCAGCGTCGGCGTCGCCTCCGCGCCGACCGAGGTCAGCGCACGATCGATGATGCGGCGGTTCTGCATGTCGGGCGTGAGCAGACAGAGCGGCACGGTGCCGACTTCCTTCCAGGTGACCTGCTTGCGGTCGCCGAACATCGCGTCGGGCGCCGTCAGCAGACGATAGCTCTCATTGTAGAGCGGGATGGTGCGGACCTTTCCGATCGGCTCGTTCTCGATGTAGGTCAGCCCGGCATCGACCTCGAGATTTTCGAGCAGGCCGAGCACGTCGGCCGAGGTACACGACTGGATGCGGAAACGCACCTCCGGATGACGCGCCCGGAACGGCGTGGTGAGCGAGGCCACCATGCCGAGCACGGTCGGGATCGCCGCGATCCGGATCTCGCCCGACAGCTTGTCCTTGAGGCTGTTGATCTCCTGCTTCATCGCCCGCGCATCGCCGACGATGCGCCGCGCCCAATCCAGCGTCCGTTCGCCCTCCGGCGTGAAACCCTGGAAGCGGGATCCGCGCTGGACCAGCATGACGCCGAGGATTTCCTCGAGCTGCTTGAGACTGGTCGACATGGTCGGCTGGGTGACGCCGCAGGCCTCCGCAGCCCGGCCAAAATGCCGTTCCTTGGCCAGCGCCAGCAGAAGTTCCAGCTTGTCGATCAAGATTCAAACCCCTTCGGAAAGCGGTGCCCCAAATGGCAGCCCGACGCGTCCATAGGTAGCACGATCAGGGCGCGATCCCGAAATCCAAAGCATCCCGGAAGTGCGTGATTCCAGAACATTATTGCGATCCCGGATCAACCCATTTGGCAACGCTATTAATCGCGTTTCGCAATCGCCGCATGAGACAGCTTTATTGATGTTTCGAAGGATTCCAATTCTGATGTGCGAAGCAAAAAACTGATCGTGAGTAGCGCTGATGACGGTGGGATACGAACCTTGGGACAAGGCGCGCGGTGCTGAAATCATCGCCGAACATGCCGAGCTTGAAGGCGCGACGCTGGTGATCCTGCACGCGTTGCAGGAAGCCTTCGGCTACGTGCCGGAGCCGGCGATCCCGATGGTGGCGGAGGCCCTCAATTTGTCCCGCGCCGAGGTGCACGGCGTATTCACCTTCTACCATGATTTCCGGAAAGCACCGGCTGGACGTCACGTCCTCAAGCTGTGCCGCGCCGAGGCCTGCCAGGCTGCCGGCGGCGACCGGCTTGCGGCGCGCGCGGAAGCGAAGCTGGGCGTTTCCCTGGGAAATACCACGGCGGACGAGCGCGTGACGCTGGAGCCGATCTACTGCCTCGGGCTCTGCGCCACCGCGCCGTCGGCGATGTTGGATGGCCGCGTGGTCGGCCGGCTCGATGAAGCCCGCATCGACGCTCTGGTCGCGGAGGCACAGCGATGACGATGCGGATCTTCGTTCCCCGCGATGCCGGCGCGGTTGCGGTCGGCGCCGACGACGTCGCCCTCGCTTTCGAGCAGGCCGCAGCGCGCGGCAAGCCGGTCGAGATTATCAGGACCGGTTCGCGGGGGCTGTACTGGCTGGAGCCGATGGTCGAACTGGCGACCCCCCAGGGCCGCATCGCCTTCGGCCCGGTGACGGCGGCGGACGTCCCGTCCCTGCTCGATGCGATGGCCGGCAACGGCCAGCATGCCCTGCGGCTTGGTGTCACGGACGAGATTCCCTGGCTGAAGCGCCAGACCCGGCTGACCTTCATGCGCTGCGGCGTGGTCGATCCGCGTTCGGTCGACGACTACCGCGCCCATGGCGGCTACAAGGGCCTGGAGCGGGCGCTGACGCTGACCTCCGACCAGATCCTTGCCGACGTCACCACGTCGGGCCTGCGCGGCCGCGGCGGCGCCGGCTTCCCCACCGGCATCAAGTGGAAGACGGTGGCGCAGGCCAGCGCCGACCGCAAATACATCGTCTGCAACGCCGACGAAGGCGACAGCGGCACCTTTGCCGACCGCATGATCATGGAAGGCGACCCCTTCGTCGTGATCGAGGGCATGACGATCGCGGGTATCACGGTCGGCGCCACCAAGGGCTACATCTACATCCGCTCGGAATATCCGCACGCGGTCGAGGCGATGAACGCGGCGATCGCAGCCGCCCGGCGCGCCGGCTTGCTCGGCAAGCGGATCGGCGGCTCCGCGCATGAGTTCGATCTCGAAGTGCGGGTCGGCGCCGGCGCCTATGTCTGCGGCGAAGAGACCTCGCTCTTGGAAAGCCTCGAGGGCCACCGCGGCATCGTGCGAGCCAAGCCGCCGCTGCCGGCACATAAGGGCCTGTTCGGCCGCCCGAGCGTGATCAACAACGTGCTGTCGTTCGCGGCGATCCCCTTCATCCTCGACAACGGCGCCAAGGCCTACGCTGATTTCGGCATGGGCCGCTCGCGCGGCACGATGCCGATCCAGCTCGCCGGCAACATCAGATATGGCGGGCTGTTCGAGACCGCGTTCGGCGTCTCGCTCGGCGAACTCGTCGACGAGATCGGCGGCGGAACGTTCACCGGACGCAAGGTGCGCGCGGTGCAGGTCGGCGGCCCGTTAGGGGCCTACTTCCCCCGCACGCTGTTCGACACGCCGTTCGACTATGAAGCGTTTGCCGCGCGCGACGGCCTGATCGGCCATGGCGGGATCGTGGTGTTCGACGACACCGTCGATATGGTCAAGCAGGCGCGCTTCGCGATGGAGTTCTGCGCGATCGAATCCTGCGGCAAGTGCACGCCGTGCCGGATCGGCTCGACCCGCGGCGTCGAGATCATCAACAAGATCATCAACGGCGAGCGCGTGGCAGAAAACCTCGCGGTTGTCGAAGACCTCTGCAACACGATGAAATTCGGCTCGCTCTGCGCACTCGGCGGCTTCACGCCCTACCCCGTGATGAGCGCACTGAAACATTTCCGGGAAGATTTTGGCGGAGATTTAGGTCCCGCACCGGCCCGGCTGCAGGCCGCGGAATAACAGGAGATCACGATGTCGCTGATCCAGGAAACCGATTTCGGCACGCCCAAGTCCAAATCCGAGACGATGGTCACGCTGACTATCGACGGCAATCAGATCACGGTGCCCGAGGGCACCTCGATCATGCGCGCGGCGATGGAAGCCGGCACCCAGATTCCAAAACTCTGCGCGACCGACATGGTCGACGCCTTCGGCTCCTGCCGGCTCTGCCTCGTCGAGATCGAGGGCCGCGCCGGCACGCCGGCCTCCTGCACCACGCCTGTGATGCCCGGCCTCGTCGTGCATACCCAGAGCGAGCGGCTGAAGAAGCTGCGCAAGGGCGTGATGGAGCTCTACATCTCCGACCATCCGCTGGATTGCCTGACCTGTGCCGCGAACGGCGACTGCGAATTGCAGGACATGGCAGGCGCGGTCGGCCTGCGCGACGTGCGCTACGGCTACGAGGGCGACAATCACGTCTTCGCGAAATCCAACGGCGAGGCCAATGCCGCCTGGATGCCGAAGGACGAGTCCAATCCCTACTTCACCTACGATCCCTCGAAGTGCATCGTCTGCTCACGCTGCGTCCGCGCCTGCGAGGAGGTGCAAGGCACCTTCGCGCTGACGATTTCCGGCCGCGGATTCGACAGCCGGGTGTCGCCCGGCATGAGCGAGAGCTTCCTCGGCTCCGAATGCGTCTCCTGCGGCGCCTGCGTGCAGGCCTGCCCGACCGCGACGCTGACCGAAAAATCCGTGATCGAGATCGGCCAGCCCGAGCATTCGGTCGTCACCACCTGCGCCTATTGCGGCGTCGGCTGCTCCTTCAAGGCCGAGATGCGCGGCGAGGAAGTGGTGCGCATGGTGCCGTGGAAGGACGGCAAGGCCAATCGCGGCCATTCCTGCGTCAAGGGCCGCTTCGCCTGGGGCTACACCACCCACAAGGAGCGCATCCTGAAGCCGATGATCCGCGAGCGGATCGAGGATCCCTGGCAGGAAGTGTCGTGGGACGAGGCGCTGAATTTCGCCGCGGCGAAGTTCAAGGGCATCCAGCAGAAATACGGCCGCGACGCGGTCGGCGGCATCACCTCCTCGCGCTGCACCAATGAAGAGACCTATCTGGTGCAGAAGCTGATCCGCGCCGGCTTCGGCAACAACAATGTCGACACCTGCGCCCGCGTCTGCCATTCGCCGACCGGCTACGGCCTCTCGCAGACCTACGGAACCTCGGCCGGCACGCAGGATTTCGATTCGGTGGAAGACACCGACGTCGTGATGATCATCGGCGCCAATCCGGCCTCGGCTCATCCGGTGTTCGCCTCGCGGCTGAAGAAGCGGCTGCGTCAGGGCGCCAAGCTGATCGTGATCGACCCGCGCCGCACCGAAATGGTGGAATCGCCGCATGTGAAGGCGCTGCATCTGCCGCTGATGCCCGGCACCAACGTCGCGGTGCTCACCGCGCTCGCCCATGTCATCGTCACCGAAGGGCTCGCCGACGAGGCCTTCGTGCGTGAGCGCTGCGACTGGAGCGAGTTCGAGGACTGGGCCGCCTTCGTCGCCCAGGAGAAGCACAGCCCTGAAGCGACCGCGATCATGACAGGCGTCGATCCGAAGGATCTGCGCGAGGCCGCGCGGGTCTATGCCGCCGGCGGCAACGGCGCGATCTATTACGGGCTCGGCGTCACCGAGCACAGCCAAGGCTCGACCACCGTGATCGCGATCGCCAACCTCGCGATGGCGACCGGCAATATCGGCCGGCCCGGCGTCGGCGTGAACCCGCTGCGCGGCCAGAACAACGTGCAGGGCTCCTGCGACATGGGCTCGTTCCCGCACGAACTGCCGGGCTACCGCCACATCTCCGGCGATGCGGTGCGCGAGCAGTTCGAGGCGATGTGGAACGTCAAGCTCAACAACGAACCGGGCCTGCGCATCCCGAACATGTTCGACGCCGCGATCGAGGGCAGCTTCATGGGGCTCTACGTGCAGGGCGAGGATATCCTGCAGTCCGATCCGAACACCAAGCACGTCGTGGCGGCGCTGTCGGCGATGGAATGCGTCATCGTCCACGACCTGTTCCTGAACGAGACCGCGAACTACGCTCACGTGTTCCTGCCCGGCTCGACCTTCCTCGAGAAAGACGGCACATTCACCAATGCCGAACGCCGCATCCAGCGCGTCCGCAAGGTGATGACGCCGCTCAACGGCTATGCCGACTGGGAAGTGACGATCCTGCTCGCCAAGGCAATGGGCTTCGAGATGAACTACACCCATCCGTCCGAGATCATGGACGAGATCGCCGCGCTGACGCCGACCTTCGCCGGCGTCTCCTATGCCAAGCTCGACGAACTCGGCTCGGTGCAGTGGCCCTGCAACGAGAAGGCGCCGGAGGGCACGCCGGTGATGCATATCGGCGGCTTCGTGCGCGGCAAGGGCAAGTTCATCGTCACCGAATATATCGCGACCGACGAGCGAACCGGTCCGCGCTTTCCGCTGCTGCTCACCACCGGCCGCATCCTCAGCCAGTACAATGTCGGTGCGCAGACCCGTCGCACCGAGAACGTGGTGTGGCACGCCGAGGATCGGCTGGAGATCCATCCGCACGACGCCGAGCAGCGCGGCGTGCGCGACGGCGACTGGGTGCGGCTGGCGAGCCGCGCCGGCGAGACGACGCTGCGCGCCGAAATTACCGACCGCGTGGCGCCGGGCGTGGTCTACACCACGTTCCACCACCCGGATACCCAGGCCAACGTCATCACGACCGACTTCTCCGACTGGGCGACCAACTGTCCGGAGTACAAGGTCACCGCCGTGCAGATCTCGCCGTCGAACGGTCCGTCCGACTGGCAGAAGGCTTACGAC
This sequence comes from Bradyrhizobium sp. I1.14.4, assembly GCF_050435825.1. Taxonomy (NCBI): domain Bacteria; kingdom Pseudomonadati; phylum Pseudomonadota; class Alphaproteobacteria; order Hyphomicrobiales; family Nitrobacteraceae; genus Bradyrhizobium; species Bradyrhizobium sp. I1.14.4. The sequence goes on from NZ_JBNDLA010000007.1 coordinate 86,887, forward strand.
GAACAGGCGCGCCACTCCCGCCGCATCGCGCCGGTCGTGGAAGCGGCGGAGTAGCGATGCGCGAACCCGTCCACAAGGCGATCCGGAAGGTCTGGCGCGACGGCCTCTTCAGCGATGGCGCGCGCCTGATCCCCGAGGAGACGCCGCTCGCGCTGACCTATAACGGCGGCACCTACGCCGTGATGATGGGTTCGCCCGAGGATCTCGGCGACTTCGCGATCGGGTTCAGCCTGAGCGAAGGCATCGTGCAATGGGCGGACGAGATCGAGACCCTCGACATCGTCGAGCTCGACGACGGCATCGAGCTTCGGATGTGGCTCAAGCCCGACAGGGCCGAGCGGATCGCCGAGCGGCGGCGCAACATCGCCGGCCCGACCGGCTGCGGTCTCTGCGGACTCGATTCCATCAGCGAGGCGGTTCGGCCGGCCGCGGTGGTGTCCGCGGGCCGCGTCTTCGCGCCCCGCGAGATCATGACCGCGGTGGCGGCGGTCGCGCCGCTGCAGAAGATCAACCACCAGACCCGCGCCGTGCACGCCGCCGCGTTTTGGACGCCAACGCGCGGCATCCTTGCGCTGCGCGAGGATGTCGGCCGCCACAATGCGCTCGACAAGCTCGCCGGCGCGCTGGCCCGCGACAAAGTCGACGCCAGTAAAGGCATGGTGCTGCTGACCAGCCGCGTCTCGGTCGAAATGGTGCAGAAGACCGCCGCGATCGGCGCGCCGCTGATCGTGGCGGTGTCGGCGCCGACCGCGCTTGCCGTGCGGGTGGCAGATGCCGCCGGCATCACGCTTGCCGCGATCGCCCGCGCGGATGGATTTGAAATCTTTACGCATCCGGAACGCGTCGCAGGCGCGGTGCCCGGCAAGGAGTCCGCTTATGTCGTCGTCGCCTGACAAACTGGTCTATATGGCGAACCAGATCGGAAAATTCTTCCAGAGCCAGGGGCGCGACCGCGCCGTGCAGGGCATTTCCGAACACATCTGGAAGTTCTGGGACCCGCGGATGCGCAAGCAGATCTTCGCCCATCTCGACGCCGGCGGCGCCGGCCTCGACCCCGACGTCCGCGACGCCTTGCAAAAGCTGAAGCAGCAGGCGTAAGCGGCTAACAACCACGCGAAGCTTTCTATCACCGTCACCCTGAGGAGGCCGCAAAGCGGCCGTCTCGAAGGGTCGACGGCCCGACTGCGGCCGTGCATCCTTCGAGGCTCGCAAGAGCTCGCACCTCAGCATGACGGGTCGGCATCGTGGGCTACCCTCCGCCCACGATCGCATTGAAGACGCGTCGCACTTCGCTCTGCGTCTCGCGCAGTCGGGCTTCCAGGGCGGAGAAATCCGGCGCATCCCCGGCCCGCGCCATCACGCGCCGCAGATCCTCGCCCGCGGTCTCCGGATTGAACTTGCCGGTGACGCAGAGCCGCAGGATCTGCGTCAGGTCATGATAGAGCCGCGCCGCCGAGCGCAGGATCTCGGCTTCGGACTGGTCGAGCAGGCCGAGCTTGGCGGCATTGTCGAGCACCTGCAGCGTCGAGACGCTGAGAATCTCGGGCTTCACTGTTGCATGCGCAAGCTGGAGATACTGCGCGATGAAATCGATGTCCACGAGCCCGCCGGCGGCGAGCTTGAGGTCCCAGACATCGTCCTCGCCCTTCTCCAGCGCGATCGCACGCCGCATGTCGGCAACGTCGGCCGCGGTCGACGCCGCATCGCGCGGCCGGGTCAGCACGCCGCGGATGATCGCCTCGATCTGCTCGCGGAACTGCGGTGACGACGAAATCACGCGCGCGCGTGTCAGCGCCATGTGCTCCCAGGTCCACGCCTCGCGCTCCTGGTAGTCGGCGAAGGCGTCGATCCGTGAGGCGACCGGGCCCGCGCGCCCCGAGGGACGCAGCCGCATGTCGACCTCGTAGAGCACGCCGTAATTGGTCCGGGTCGTGAAGGCGCTGATCAGGCGCTGGGTGAAGCGGGCAAAGTACTGCGCGCCGTGCAACGAGCGCTCGCCGTCGGAGTCCGGCGCCTCGCTGTCGAAATCGTACAGCAGGATCAGATCGAGATCGGAGGACGCCGTCATCTCGCGGCTGCCGAGCCGGCCCATCGCGACGATCGCGGTCTCCTGCCCGTTGATCCGGCCGTATTGCGCGGCGAACTGGTCGGTGACAAGGCCGTGCACCGTGTGCACGATACCCTCCGCGACATCGGCAAAGGCCGTGCTGGCGTGCTGCGCCGACACCGTGCCGGACAGGATCCGCGTGCCGATCAGGAACAGGCTCTCCTGGCCGAACAGCCTCAGACGATCGAGAAAGTCCTCGTAAGACGCTGCATCCTGCAGCGTGGTGGCGAGCCGCTCGGAAAGCTCCTTCTTGTCCGGCATCGCGCCGAAGAAGCGCGGATCGACCAGGCCGTCCATGATCTGCGGCTGCCGCGCCAGCATGTCGCCGAGCCGCGGTGCAGCACCGAGAATCAAGGCCACCAGCGCAACGAAATCGCGGTTCTGGCTGAGCAGCGAGATCAGCCGCCCGCCCCGCTGCAGCGCGCTCAGGAAGCGATCGAATGCCGCCACTGCATCGTCCGGCTCCTCGGCATGCGCGAGGCCGTCGATCAGACCGGGAATGAACTCGAGGAACGCAGCCCGCGTCGCCTCGACGCGCAGCGCGCGATAGTCGCCCTCGATCCACTGCTGCACGGTACCGGCAATCGCGATGGGCTTCTTGAAGCCGAGATTGGCGAGATGCTCGATCAGGCGACCGTCTTCGGGCCCGGCACCATAGTCGATATCCGGCAGCTTCGCGCTCCCGGTCGGATCGTCGCCCTCGAACAGCTTGCCGTAATGGTTCTGCACGATCTTGAGCTGGCCGAGCAGATCCTTGGCGAAGGCCTCGCGATTCTCGTAGCCGAAGAAATGCGCGAAGCGTTCGACCGCTTCCGGCTCCTCGGGCAGCGAGTGGGTCTGCTCGTCGGCGATCATCTGCAGCCGATGCTCGACCCGGCGCAGGAATTCGTAAGCCGTGGTCAACTGGTCGCGCGCTTCAAAGGTGATCCAGTTGCTGTTGGAGAGCACGTTGAGCGCCTCCAGCGTGGGCCGCACCCGCAACTCCGGATGGCGGCCGCCGGCGATCAGCTGCTGGGTCTGGGCGAAGAACTCGATCTCGCGGATGCCGCCGCGGCCGACCTTGACGTTGTGCCCTTCGACCGAGATCTCGCTCTGGCCGCGATAGGTCTGCATCTGCCGCTTCATGTCGTGCACGTCGGCAAGCGCGGCAAAATCCAGATGCTTGCGCCAGACGAACGGTGCGAGCTCGGCGATCAACGCATCGCCGGCTTTGGGGTCGCCGGCGCAGGGCCGCGCCTTGATCATCGCGGCACGCTCCCAGGTGCGTCCCTCGCGCTCGTAGTAATGCAACGCTGCCTCGGTCGAGATCGCGACCTGGGTCGAGGCCGGGTCCGGGCGCAGCCGGAGATCGACCCGGAACACATAGCCCTCGCCCGAGCGCTGCTGCAGCATCCGCGCCATCGCCTGGGTGACGCGGACGAAGAACGGCTGCGGCTCGATATCCTCGGCGAGCGAGGTGGCCGCGGGATCGAAGAACACGATCAGGTCGATATCACTGGAATAGTTCAGCTCGCCCGCGCCCATCTTGCCCATGGCAAGCACGATCAGGCCCGAACCCACTTCCGGATGCTCGGGATCGACGGCAGTCATGCGGCCGCGGGCGACTTCCTGCCGGAACAGGTATCGGAGCGCCGATTGCACCGAGGTCACCGCAATGTCGGTCAGCGCCGCCGTCACCCGCATCACCGGCCAGACGCCGCCGATGTCGCACAGCGCGACCATCAGCGCGGCCTCCGCCTTCATGCGGCGAAGCAGAACCATCACGTCGGCCTCGCTGCCGGCCGCGAGCACGTCGCGCGAGGTCGTCTCGATCAAATCGGCAAGATGCGACTCCGGGTCGCATGACAGGATCCGGATCAGCCGCGCGGCGTCGGCACGCGCGAGCTCAAACAGATACGGCGAGAACTCGGCGATGCCGCGCAGGATATCCCGTGCGAACGGATGCTCCAGCAGCGCCGCAAGCGCGGCCGATTGCGCCGGCTCGAGCTCGGCGAACCAGTCGGTCAGGCGCTGATCGGCGGATACGGAAACGGCGACATGCGGTCCGTCCGCGAACCGCGCGGCCAGACGATGTCGATCCGCGTTTCCCGGCGCGGCGGCATTCATGCCGCCTTCTGTGGCACATCCTGCGTTTGAGCCGCAAGCCTGTCACTGCCGCCCGCCCGCGCCGGCAGCACCAGGGTGGCCACCAGCCCCGGATGGGCATCGCCGAGCCGCAGCTCGCCGCCATGGAGCGTGGCAACCGCCGAGGCCAGGCTGAGGCCGAGACCGGAACCGGGCAAGGTGCGGCTCGCCTCGAGCCGCACGAAGCGCTCCACCGCGTGCTTGCGGTCACCCTCGGGGATGCCCGGGCCGTGGTCGGTGACGCTGAGCAGGATCTGGTCGCCCTCTCGCCGCGCCTCGATCACGATCTCCCGCGCATCGGCCTTCATCGGCTCCACGCCCGTGTCGGGCTTGCCGTATTTGATGGCGTTCTCGACCAGGTTGGCGACCGCCTGGCTGATCAATTCGCGGTTGCCGTGAATCGGCGCCGGCGCGGTCTTCACCTGCAGCGTCATGCCGTCGTCCTCGGCCAGCGGCTCGTACAGTTCGTGAATGCCATAGGCGACGTCGGCGCCGTCGAAATCGTCCATGTTGCCGCGCGCCTGGCCGGACTCGGCACGCGCGATCATCAGCAGCGCGTTGAAGGTGCGGATCAAGCCGTCGGATTCCTCGATCGTCCGCTCCAGCGCCGCGCGATAGTCGGCCTCGGAGCCCGATCGCGCCAACGCCTCCTCGGCGCGGTTGCGCAGCCGCGTCAGCGGCGTCTTGAGGTCGTGGGCGATGTTGTCGGAGACCTCCTTCAGTCCCGTCATCAGCGCCTCGATGCGCTCCAGCATGGCGTTGAGATTTTCCGCGAGACGGTCGAGCTCGTCGCCGCTGCGGCCGACCGGCAGCCGGCCGGACAAATCGCCCGCCATGATGCGTTTGGTGGTGCCGGTCATGGCGTCGATCCGGTGCAGCACGCGGCGCGCGACGAAGATGCCGCCGCCGATGCCGAGCACGACGACGACGAGGATCGACCATTGCGCGGCCTTGGCGACGATGCCGAACAGCCGCCGCCGCTCCTCGAGGTCGCGCCCGACCAGCAGGCGGAAACCGTTGTCCATCTCGGTGACCCGCACCAGAGCGCGGTGATCTGTCTTGTCCTGGTCGTCGAACCGGCGATAGGCGGTCTCGCTCCAGCCCTGCACGCTCATCACGCCAGGCGCCAGCGAGCCGACATTGCCGGCCAGCGCCTGCCCGTTCGGCGCCGTCAAGAGATAGAGGTTGGCGCCCGGCCGCAGCGCACGATTGCCCATGGTGGTCAGCAGGCCGTGCAGGCCGCGACGGTTATAGATGGCGGTGATCTCGCCGATCTCGACATTGACCGTCGTGGTGATCTGCTCGGTGATCAGCCGCCGCGTGTTCCAGGCGAAATAAGCCAGCAACGAGGCGGCGAACAGCGCGAACAGGAACAGGTAGACCAGCGTCAGCCGAAACGCCGTGGTCCGTATCAGTTTACCGAATGCCGTCACGGATCATGTACCCCGCGCCGCGGATGGTATGCAGCAGCGGCCGCTCAAAACCCTTGTCGATCTTGGAACGCAGCCGCGAGATGTGGACGTCGATGACGTTGGTCTGCGGATCGAAATGATAATCCCAGACGTTCTCGAGCAGCATGGTGCGCGTCACTACCTGGCCTGCATGCTTCATCAGATATTCGAGCAGGCGGAACTCGCGCGGCTGCAAGGTCAGCTCATCCTTGCCGCGGGCGACGCGGTGCGACAGCCGATCGAGCTCGAGGTCGCCGACCTTATAGGTGGTCTCCTCGGCCGGCCCGACATTGCGCCGCGACAGCACCTCGACGCGCGCGAGCAGCTCGGCGAAGGAATAGGGTTTTGGCAGATAGTCGTCGCCGCCGGCGCGCAGACCCTTGATCCGGTCGTCGACCTGGCCAAGCGCCGAGAGAATCAGCACCGGCGTCCGGTTGCCCTTGTCGCGCAGAATGCCGATCAGCGACAGGCCGTCACGCTTCGGCAGCATGCGGTCGACAACCAGTACGTCGTAGTCGCCGGTCTCGGCCATCGACAGGCCTTCCTCACCATCGGAGGCGAGATCGGCGATATAGCCGACTTCACGGAACGCCTTGACCAGATAGTCGGCTGACTCGCGGTCGTCTTCGATGATCAGGATGCGCATTTGCGGAGCAGTTGCAGTCACGGGAATGGGCCCTCTGTCAGCATGGCGCGGCCGGCCTGCACATGCAAGACGACCGCGAGTATTCCAGATTGTCTGAAAAAAGTGGGCGGTGAGGCTGGGGGACCTCACCGCCCTGAGACCTTCCGACGGAGGGGGGCATATTCCATCGAAAGGCAACATAGGGAGCGAGCAAGGGGCCCGCCCCCCGGAAAGCGCCGTCGGCGGGGGCGACTAATGCCGGCGACGCTTTCCAACTCATAGATAGTTATCCCTTGGCCAGCGGCACTGCCACAAAGCGCGACGAACCGCCGCTCTTCACGCGCATGAGAACGCTGTTCTTGCTGTCACTGCGCGCCGCGGTGATCGCATCACGCACCTCACCGGCGGTGCCGACGGACTTGCCGGCGACCTCAAGGATCACGTCGCCTTCCTTGAAGCCCCGCTCAGCGGCAGCACTCTTGGGATCGACTTCGGTCACGACCACGCCTTCCTTGCCGGCGCCGGCCACGCTGTTGGCGGGCGCCACAGTGAGGCCCAGCTTCGGCACATCGGTGCCGCGGGACGAGTTGCCCTTGTCGCTGTTGTTGTCGGTGTCAGCCTTGGCTTCCAGGCTGTTCGGCAACTGGCCGAGCGTGAGGTTGACGGTCTTGTCCTGGCCCTTGTGTAGCACGTTCAGCTTCACGGCATTGCCGGGCGCGAGGCCGCCGATGGTGCGGGCGAGCTCGCGCGCGTCCTTCACCGGCTCGCCATTGACGGCGGTGATGACGTCACCGGACTCGATGCCGGCCTTCGCCGCCGGGCCGTTGGCCTGCGGTTCGGCAACCAGCGCGCCTTCGGCCTTCTTCATGCCGAGGCTGTCGGCGATGTCGGAGGTCACCGGCTGGATCTGGACGCCGATCCAGCCGCGGCTGACCGCGCCCTTGTCCTTCAGCTGGGCAACCACGCTCTTGACGGTCTGGGCCGGGATCGAGAACGCAATGCCGACGCTGCCGCCGGACGGCGAGTAGATCGCGGTGTTGACGCCCATCACCTCGCCGGACACGTCGAACGCCGGGCCACCCGAATTGCCCTTGTTCACGGGCGCATCGATCTGGATGAAATCGTCATACGGGCCGTTGCCGATGTCGCGGCCGGAGGCGGAGACGATGCCCGCGGTCACGGTGCCACCGAGACCGAAGGGATTGCCGACCGCCAGCACCCAGTCGCCGATGCGCGGCTTGGTGTCGGAGAGCTTGGCAAACTGGAAGTTCGAGCCGCCCTCGACCTTGATCAGCGCGAGATCGGTGCGCGGATCGGTGCCGATCACCTTGGCGGAATAGGTCTTGCCGTCATCGGTCGTGACTTCGACCTTGTCGGCGCCGTCGACGACGTGATTGTTGGTCACGGCAAAGCCGTCAGCGGAGATGAAGAAGCCGGAGCCCTGGCCCGTCACCACGCCACCGCCCCGCGGTCCACCGCGCAGACCCGGGGGCAAGCCGTCCGGACCACCAAAGCGGCGGAAGAAGCGCTCCATCGGCGAACCCGGCTGGAACGGCGAATCGTCATTGTTGCCATTGCCGTCATCCTTCGCGACCTTCTCGCGAATGTTGACCTTGACCGAGATCACCGACGGCTTCACGCGCTCGACGATGTCGGCAAACCCGACCGGCTGCTGAACCTTCTTGACCTCGTTATTGACCTGCGCATGGGCAGGTGTCGTGAACAGGTCGGCCGGGTTGTGCGAGGGGCTGAAGCCATAGGTGGCGGCACCGAGGCCGGCCACGACCGAGGCCATCAGCGCGAGTTTGCGGGCAGAGAACAGCGAGCGCTTCGGCGCCTTGTAGGACGGAAGGGATGAGAGGTCGGGACGGTCGGTCATGTGTTGAAATCTCCAGGGCCAGAATCACTGGTGCGGGGGCAAGCACCTGATGGGTCTGAACATGGGGTCATCAGCCTTACAGCGCGCTGGCTGCGGAATTAAACTTTGGTAATTGAGCCGACCGGTGCTGCGGCAGAATAGCGCAGGCAAATAAAGGACTTAGAAAGGAACTAAACCTGCTTGTCCGGCGCGGATTCCGCCGCCAGCAGCCGTTCCAGGCGCGCCTCTTCGTCGGAGGTCAATCCGGACGAGGAATCACCTCCGGCGACCGCCAGATTTGCCTTGCGCCGGCCGAGCCGCCAGAGCGCAAAACCGCCCAGCAGGAGCGCCAGCGGCGGGGTCAGCCACAGCACCAGCGTATGCTCGTTGAGGCGCGGCTTCAGCAGCACGAATTCGCCATAGCGGGCCACCAGGAAATCGATAACCTGCCGGTTGCTGTCGCCGGCCGAGATGCGTTCACGCACCAGCAGGCGGAGGTCACGCGCCAGCGGCGCTTCGGAATCGTCGATCGACTGATTCTGGCAGACCATGCAGCGCAGTTCCTTGGAGAGCTCGCGCGCCCTCGCCTCCTTGGCCGGATCCGCCATGATCTCGTCGGGCAGCACGGCGCGGGCCGGCATCGCGCCGAGCAACAGGGTCGCCGCAAGCACGGCGGCTGCAAGAGCGCGCGACCGCATCACTCGGCCGCCTGCAAGGCGCGCGACGCTTTCGCCGGTTTCGGCGCGCCGACCCGCAACCGGCGGTCGGACAGCGAGAGCATGCCGCCGAACGCCATCAGCACCGGCCCCCACCAGATCATCAGCACCAGCGGCTTGTGATAAATGCGCACCGCGATCGCGCCGTCGGCCGAGGTATCGCCGAGCGAGATGTAGAGCTGGCTCGCGCCGCGCGTGAGCAGCGCGGCCTCCGTCGTCGAGGCGCCGCGGGTCGTGAAGTTGCGCTTCGACGGCGTCATCACGCTGACCTTCTCGCCGTCACGCGTCACGGTGAATTGCGCGACCATCTCGCGGAAATTCGGCCCCTGCCGCGGGTTCAGGCCGTCGAGCCGCAGCTCGTAGCCGGCGACGCGGGCGACGTCGTCCGGCTTCATGGAGCCGATATATTCGCTGTTCCAGGTAGTCTCGCAGACGATCCCGATCAGTGCGACGCCGAGACCGGCATGCGCGAAGACCGTGCCCCAGGTCGCGCGCGGCAGGCCGCGTGCGCGGCGCAACGAGAGCGACAGCGGAATCCGGAACAGCGCGATGCGTTCGGCGAGATCGCACAGCGCGCCCGCGATGACGAACACCGCAAGCGCGATCGCGAGCGGCGCCAGCGTCGCACCGCCATAGGTCCACGCAAACGCGACCGCGATCGCAACCAGCGCGGCGATGCCGGCCACCATCAGCCGCTGCGCCGCGCCGAGCAGGTCGCCGCGTTTCCAGGCCAACAGCGGCCCGAACGGCACCGCGAGCAACAGCGGCACGAACAGCGGTGCGAAAGTGAAATTGAAGAACGGCGCGCCGACCGAGATCTTTTCGCCGGTCAGCACCTCGAGCGCCAGCGGATACAGCGTGCCGATGAATACCGTCGCGCATGCGGTGGTGAGCAGCAGATTGTTGAGCACCAGCGCCCCTTCGCGCGAGATCGGCGCGAACAGCCCGCCCTGCTTCAGCGCCGGGGCGCGCCAGGCATAAAGCGACAGGCTGCCGCCGATGAAGACGAACAGGATCAGCAGGATGAACACACCCCGCGTCGGATCGGTCGCAAATGCGTGAACCGACGTCAGCACGCCGGAGCGCACCAGGAACGTGCCGAGCAGCGACAGTGAGAAGGTCAGGATCGACAGCAGGACGGTCCAGACCTTGAGCGCGTTGCGCTTCTCCATCACCAGCGCCGAATGCAGCAGCGCGGTGCCGGCAAGCCAGGGCATCAGCGAGGCGTTCTCGACCGGATCCCAGAACCACCAGCCGCCCCAGCCGAGCTCGTAATAGGCCCAGTAGGAGCCCATCGCGATGCCGAGCGTCAGGAAGATCCACGCCATCAGCGTCCACGGCCGTACCCAGCGCGCCCAGGCGGCGTCGATCCGCCCCTCCAGCAGCGCCGCCACGGCGAACGAGAACGAGATCGAGAAGCCAACATAGCCGAGATAAAGCATCGGCGGATGCACCGCGAGGCCGATGTCCTGCAGCACCGGATTGAGGTCGCGTCCCTCGAGCGGCGGATTGGCGATGCGCAGGAACGGGTTCGAGGTGATCAGGATGAACAGATAGAAGGCGCTGGCGACCCAGGCCTGCACCGCCAACACATGCGCGCGCAGCGACAGCGGCAGATTGTTGCCGAAGGCTGCGACGAGGCCGCCGAACAGCGCAAGGATCGACACCCATAGCAGCATCGATCCTTCATGGTTTCCCCACACGCCGGTGACCTTGTAGAGCAGCGGCTTCAGCGAATGCGAATTCTCGTAGACATTGGCGACCGAGAAATCCGAGCTGACGTGCAGCGTCACCAGCGCCGCGAACGACGCCGCGACGAACAGCAACTGGGCGAGCGCGGTCGAGCGCGCGACGTTCATCAGCGCGGCATCGCGCCAGCGCGCGCCGACGATCGGCACGATCGACTGGATCAGCGCGAGGGCGAGCGCGAGCACCAGGGCGTAATGTCCGCTTTCGGCGATCACCGCATCGCTCCCTGGGTCGGCGCCGCGGAGGCGCTCGGCATATTGCTTGATTTGGCGCCGTAATCGTCCTTCCAGTGGCCCTGCTTCTTCAGGGCGTCGGCGACGTCCTTCGGCATGTAGGTCTCGTCATGCTTGGCGAGCACGGTGTCGGCGCGGAACACGCCGTTTGCGTCGAGCGCGCCTTCGGCAACGACACCCTGCCCCTCGCGGAACAGGTCCGGCAGGATGCCCTTGTAGGCGACCGGCAGCGTCGCGCCGCCGTCGCCGACGGTGAAAGTCACGGCGAGATTGTCGCCGCGCTTGAGCGAGCCTTGTTCAACCAGGCCGCCGAGGCGGAAACGCTTGCCCGGTCCGAGGTGCTTTTCGGCGACCATCGACGGCGTCGAGAAGAACACGATGGAATCGCGCAGCGCGTTGAGCACCAGGCCCGCGGCGATCGCGAGCACGACGAGCGCGCAGCCGATCAATGTCAAACGCCGTTGCTTCCTGGTCATGGTGCATCCTTGCGCATGACGTTCTCCGAAAATAGCTGCGCACGTTTCGGCGTCATGATCTATCCATCCAGCCCGAGATTCTTCAGCCCCTCATTGAGCTGACGCAACCGATCCGCATTGTTGGCCACCGCCTGACGGGCATCCGCAAGCGCGCTCATCGCCTTGTCGCGCTCCCCCATCACGAGATAGGCGCGCACCAGCCGCAGCCAGCCCTCGACATCGTCGCCGTTGGTCTTCAGCCGCGTTGCCAGCCGCTCGACCATGCTGTGGATCATGGTGCCGCGATCGGCCTCGCTCATGTCCTTGGCCGCAGCCACCGCACCGTCCGGCAGCGCGGGTGCGCTGGCGCCGCCGGGCGAGCTGACGCCGCCGCCGACCCGCACCAGCGCAGCCTGCACCAGCGGCCGCCACGGCGCGTCGAATGGCGCCTTCGCCAGCATCTTCTGCCAGAGCGCCGCGGCGTCAGCCTTACGACCGTCCTGCTCGGCGGCGAGACCGAGGAAATAGTTCGCCTTGGCGTCGTCGCCATTCAGCGCGACCGAGCGCTCGAATTCCGCCTTGGCGTCCGCGGTGACGACGCCGCCGGCGCTCCCCATCAACGCCTCGCCGAGATCGGCGCGGCGATCGGCGCTGTCGCCGGCATAAGTGATGGCGTTGCGATAGGCGCGGACGGCGTCGTCGTAGCGGCCGAGGCGCGACAGCACCGGCGCCAGCACCGTCCAGCCGCGGCCGTCGGTCGGGTTCTTTTCCAGATGGGCCTCGACCTGCGCGACCAGATTGGCGAGCGGCTGGTTGGCATCGGCCACCCGGCTGCGCTCGGCGAGCGGAAAGTCGCCAAGGCGCGGCGAGCCGAGCGCGAGATAGAAGCCCGAAGCAATGACCGGCAATCCGACCAGCGCCACGATCGCGGCAGCGCGCCGCAGATTGAGACTGCTTTGCACCGGGGTGTCGCGTCCGCTCTGGTCGGCGGCGGCGAGCAGCCGGCGGCTGATCTCGATCCGCGCGGCATCGGCCTCGGCGGCGCCGATGATCCCGGCGGCCATGTCGCGGTCGATTTCTGCGAGCTGGTCCCGGTAGACCACGACCTCGCTGCCGCCGCTGTCCGCCCGCCCGCGGCGGCTGAGCGGCCACAGCACGGCAAAGATCGCCGCGACCGTCATCAGCGCGAACACAAACCACAGCGTCATCAAGCGGTTCCCGGATGGAACGGCGGCTTCCGGCAAGCCGCCTTAGAATCGCTTTACACTACCGGCGGCGAGCCCGGCAATTGACAATTGCTGGATCGACCGAAGGTCGAAATCAGCCGGTTTCCGGTGCCGTTCCGGCGGTGTTGCAACGGCGTTACCCGGCGAAGGGTGCGCACCACCAAAATATCGAAAACAACCCCATGCACAGTAGCAGGGGGCCGCCGTCACCAAAATGACGACTTGACACGTCGGGCAACTCACGCCAAACTTCCATTATTCCGAAATTGCGCAAATGCTTGCCGTCCCGACTTGGCGGGCTCGTCGGCTTGCCGTCGAAAACGCTCAGGACTTACGCTTGACCTAGATTGTCCGGCAGTGCTTCTCGTCAGGGTGCGACGTTGCAATTGAATGCACTGTCACCGCAATCCTGCGCTCGCCTGTTATCGGATAGTCTCAAATGACGCAGCAACAACATCAAACAGTTCAATGTAAGCTCGGATTCCGAGAACATGGTCGCTGGCATCCCCGCCGCCACCGTACAATCGACTCCCGTAAACGAGCCGATCAAACGGATCGTTACCTCTCATTTCAAAAGCACAACCTGGATCGCCCTCGTGGAATATCCGGAATACCAACGGGTGCCCTAGACGCTTGGGATCGCCCCCAAGATCCAGTCCAACCTCGAAGATGAGACCGCAACCCAGCTTCTTTTGCCAACGGTTCCGGCGACGCTTGAATGCGAGCGCGGTGCAGAAATGGTCGACAAAAGGAATGACCCCCCTCTTTTTTCCCGTCCATCCTGTCGTCTGGATCTCTAAACGCTCACTTTCGCACTTTCTCCAATTCCTAATGGCGATTAATTCGTTCTCTCTAAACTCCAGATCATGCAAGTACTTCCTGAAATGCTCGAGCAGGCATCTGACAGGAGGTCCATTCGGAACATCCGGGTGAGGAAAATCTTTGCGGGCGAACAGCTCATCCAAAAAGGCCGAGCGATATCGCGGCTCAATGCGAAATGTCCTGTTGTCCGAATTCACCTTTCCAACGGCTCGCATCGTCTCTATCGCTACCTCATCCCAATAGCGATTGAGCAAGTCCGACTGGCTCGCTCCGCAGAACTCGATCATCCTGTTCTGCCACGCAGCCGGCATCAAGAAGCCGCGCGCTTCAAACGCAAGCTGCGTCGAAACTCGGCCTGGCCAGTTTGCCAAGACATCAAAAATAGGGTGATCGTCCATTCAGTTAAGTCTCATGGGGGATTACGGTGACAGTGCACTTAGCTTCTCGTTGGCGATTGAGTGCATTGTCACCGTAATTCTTGCCGTCGAGAATGCTAGCGAATTGCGCGGTATCGCTACCCCGCGCGCGACGACTTGCGCTCGCCGGTCACGGCGTTTTCCGCCGCCCGGTTCATCAGGGAGGCGTAGTCGTGACCGAACAAGACCTCGCAGAAGCGGATCGCGGCCTTGACCTGCTGCTGGCGGAACGCCCGAACCCGCGCGTCGCCGGCGCGCAGCGACTGCACCAGCCCCTCGGTCGATTGCTCGACATAATGTTGCAGGTCGGAGAAGGTCCGCAGCGTCACCTCGTTGATCGCGAGCTCGCTGGCATAGGTGCGGCACACCGCGACGAAATCGATCAGGGCGGCGGCGTCCTCGACCTCGGACATGTCGATCTTGGCACCCGCCGCAATATCCTTGTCGGCGCGCTGGCGGAGGATGCGGCGGACCCGGCCGGGCACGCTGTCGATCTCGAACTGCAGCGCGTTGGACGTGTCGGCACGGACCGACGTGAGCTGGCGGCCCCAAGTGGAATCGTTGCGCAGATCAAGCTCGGTGCGCAGGCCACGGACACCATCATGCAGGGTCTTGAGCTGCTCGCCGACATAATCGAAATGCCCGCGCTTGATATCAGTGCGCAGGCAGGCTGCGACGAACGACAGGTCATGCAGCGCGATGGTGACGGCGACGCCGTACGGCGTTGCAGCGACCCGCAGCTCATCGTCCGAAGTGGCCATCTTGATGGCGAGGCGGATGATCTGCCATGGCGCGGCGAGCCGCTGCGCAATCAATGACAGCGCAAACGGCAGCAGTTGCGGCGTCTGCAGCGACGGCAGCCTGAGCGCCTCCGTGGCGGAGGCGATCTGGGAGTCGGCAAACACGCGGATCTGGCTCGGCAGGCGACTTCCCAGGGTTTCCAGCGCCTCGCGGGCCTGCAGCACCAGGCCGATCGGCAGCAGGTCCTCGACAACGCTTGGCGGGCCGACGCGCGACAGTGCGCGCTGACGGTCGTCCTGGGCCGGCCCTGCGATCTTCAGGATGGATTCCGCAGCCGCAAGCTGGAACTTGCGCGCGGCGACTTCCATCGGACCACTCTCCGAAGCCGCCGCCAGCGCCGCCTCGAATTCGCGGGCCGCCTCGGGCGCACCCTCGCGGGCCAGCCACTGCCAGATCGGCAGCAGCGAGGCGCGCCGGAGCTGGCCCGGTCGCGTCGGGAAATTGGTCTCGGCAAGGAACGGCTCGAGCGGCCGGAACAGGAGCCGCGCCGGGTCGTCGCTGCGCGGCTGGATCTGCTCGTCCTGCTCGGCCCCTCGCACGATCTTGCGCAGTTGCTCCAGCACCAGATTGGCGATGCCGACGTCATCGCCGCGTTCGACAGCGCGCTCCAGCTCCCGCATCAGCAGCGCCTGCGATTGCGGCGGAAGCTGCGCGAGATAGTCCCTCAGCCGCTCGGTCGATTTCTGGCTCATACGCCCGGTCGTGAAAGCTTGGTGCCCGGCGAAACCGCCGCAGCCCGTCCGCCCGCGATGATAGAGGTGGGCGCGTTAAGAAGCCGTTTAGGAATAGTCGGCGTCGAGCCCGCTAGACCGCCGGCAGCATGAGTTCGGCCCGCAAGCCGCCGATCGGCGCGTCACTCAGGGTGAGATTGCCGCCATAGAGGCCGGCAAGATCGGTCACGATCGATAGTCCAAGCCCCGAGCCGGGCTTTGATTCGTCGAGCCGCTGGCCGCGCTGCGACACCTGGGCGCGCTCGGCCTCTGACAGACCGCGCCCATCGTCGTCGACCACAATGCGCAGCCTGGGCCCCGCGCCAGACGCCTCCTGCGGGATCAGCGTGACCTCGACGAACACCTGCGAGGCCGCCCATTTGCAAGCGTTATCGACGAGATTGCCGACCATCTCCTCGAGGTCCTGCCGCTCGCCGCGAAACCGCGCCGCCGGATCAGCCTTGGCCTCGATGGAGAGATCGCGATCGCGATGGATCTTCTCCATCGTCCGGCGCAGCGCCTCGATCGCAGGAGCGACGTCGGTGATGGTGCTGACGATGGTGACGCGGGCGGCGATCCGCGCCCGCTCGAGGTGATGCGAGACCTGGTCACGCATCAAATCGGCCTGCTCCAGCACCTTGCTGGCGAAGGGATCGGCGGCATGCGCGGCCGCCTCGTTCACGATCACCGACAACGGCGTCTTGATCGCATGGGCGAGATTGCCGACGTGGGTGCGCGAGCGTTCGACGATCTCCCGGTTGGCATCGATCAGCGCATTGGTCTCTCGCGCGAGCGGCGCGATCTCGACCGGAAAGCGGCCCTCCAGCCGCTCGGCGCGCCCCGAGCGGATATCGGCGATCGCATCCGAAATCCGCTTCAGCGGCGCAAGGCCGTAGCGCACCTGGAAAATCGTGGTCAGCAGCAGCACGATGCCGAGGGCCGCGAAGGTGCCGCCGAGATAGTAGTCGAAGCTGCGCGTCTCATCGAAGATCTCGGTGGCATCGCCGGCGACGCTGACCAGGAACTTGCCGTCGGCACCGAGGTCGACCGGCCGCTCCACCACGCGGAGGCTCTGGCCTTCGGGCCCGTCGACATAGCCGAGACGGACGCCGGCGGCGGTCAGCTCGGCGCCATGCTCCTCGAGCTTGGGCAGCTTCTTGTCCCACAGCGAGCGCGAGGCGCGGGTCTCGCCCTTTTCGGTATCGGTGCGGTTGATCTGCCAGTACCAGCCCGACAACGGCAGGTCGAACAGCGGCTCGCCGAGCGACTGGAATTGGCGGTCTGCCGGCTCGTCGGGTGTCGCCACTTCCGCAATCAGGGTGCGCAGATAGAGATTGAGGCGCCGATCGAAGGCGCGCTCGGTCGCGTCGCGGTAGACCGACGACAGGATGACGCCCGTGATCGCCAGGATCACCACCACCCAGGCGGTCGCCGAGACGAACAGGCGGGTCGCAAGAGAGCTGCCACCCATCAGAACATCGTGTCAGCGGCAACAGACATCAGGGATTCAGACATTGGCGAATCCAGTCCTCCCGGCGCGGATCATGCCGATGCCCGCACGCCGATCAAGCGCCTTAAGAGCATGATCCGATTGAACAGGATATGCTCGCATCCTCTTGTTTGGTCGCGTTTTCTTCACGTGAAGACGCTCCAGCACTACAATTGTCATTCGCCGCGAAAGCGGGGAATCCAGTACGCCGCGGCCCCTCGATAAGACATCGGCGTCCCGGAATCTTGGATCGTCCGCCGGAGCCTGTCATCGGGCGCGCATTCGTGCGACCCGGTGGCGGACGATGACACCGAATGAACCGCAACTGTAATTAGGTCGGCGGCGACAGCATGTAGCCGAGGCCGCGCACGGTCTGGATGATATCGACTTCCAGCTTCTTGCGGATGCGGCCGACGAACACCTCGATCGTATTGGAGTCGCGGTCGAAGTCCTGGTCGTAGAGATGCTCGACCAATTCGGTGCGCGAGACCACCCGCCCGGTGTGGTGCATCAGATAGTCGAGCAGATTGTATTCGTGCGAGGTCAGCTTGATCGGGTTGCCGTTGACGGTGACCCGCTTGGTGCGGGTATTCAGCGCCACCGGCCCGCAAGTCAGCTCGACCTGGGCATGCCCGCTCGCGCGGCGCAGCAACGCGCGGATCCGCGCCAGCACCTCCTCCAGATGGAAGGGTTTTGCGACATAATCGTCGGCGCCGGCATCGAACCCTTGAACCTTGTCGCTCCAGCGGTCGCGCGCGGTGAGAATCAGCACCGGCATCACCCGCTTGTTCCGCCGCCAGGCCTCGAGCACCGAGATACCGTCCATCTTCGGCAGGCCGATATCCAGCACGACCGCGTCGTAGGGCTCGCTATCGCCAAGGAAATGCCCCTCCTCGCCGTCGAACGCGCGATCGACCACATAGCCGGCGTCGGTCAGGGCGGTGGTGAGCTGGCGGTTCAGATCCGGGTCATCCTCAACGACGAGCAGACGCACTTTGGCCTCCGAGAGTGAGCATTGCGATAGTCCGGCATCAAATGAGCCCTTCCGGCCGTGAACGGCCTATGAATGGATCCGCAAGCGAAAGCTAATTTTTTCGTCAGCGCACCATCCCGGGAACCCGCGCAAGCACCCCTTGTTCCATGGATCAGATGCGGACCGCGCGAGATCGGGTTTCAATTAATGGTAATTTGACACCGCTTACCAGGTGTCAGGTCACCCCGGTGTCGCGGATCCAATGCCGTCAGTGCGGCGAGCATTTTCACAGACAGCCGGGAAGTTAACCTTGGGCGGCCATTTCCATGTCGCTGATGCGGGCGATGCGCTAATCCAGCGGCAGTGCATCTGGGGCACCGGGATCGGGATACTTTGTTGCTTGTTTCCAAGATGAGGACGTTCGGAGTGATTGCAGGCTGGCTTGCCCTTGCCTTCATCGCCTTCGTAACGCTGTCCCCGATCCAGGACCGTCCCTCGCTTTTCCATCCGCAGGCCGAGCATTTCGCGGCGTTCGCGGTGATGGCGCTGGCGTTCGTGCTGGGCTATCCGCGGCGCACCGCACTGATCGTGCTCTTTGTCATCCTCAGCGCATTCACACTTGAGGCGATGCAATTGCTGACGCCTGACCGTCACGGCCGGCTGCTCGACGCGATCGTCAAGGTCGCGGGAGGACTGGCCGGCATCGCCACCGGTCGCCTCATGCTGCTGGTGCTGCGCAGCCAGTTCGGCCGGCTGAGGTCGCGCGCGGACGCAGCCTAGATTTTTGTTTTGACGCGTTTTCTTCACGCGAACCGGTATCCACTTTGCTCGAAAACGCTCTGGTCTTCCGGCTCAGTCGCGCTTCGGGGCTTGCGCCGACTTTGTGCCGTCCTGCGCCATGCATTGCTGAAAGAAGTGCAGCCGGTCGCCGTTCATCGGCGCGACGCCCGGTCGCTTGTACGGATAGACCATATTGGCCGCGCGCGAGCACCGCTTTGCCGTCTCGGCAGCGGGTGCTGCGATGGCGGCATCCGACAACAACAAGAGCGCCAGCATGGCGCTGAGCCGGACCGACGCGCCGCTCACGGCTTCTCGCATTCCGAGTAGAACACGCCATTCGCAGCCGCCAGCCGCTGCAGGCAATGCCGTTTGTCGGTCACCGCTCCCTCGACGGTGAAGTCGTAGGCCTGCGCCTTCAGGATCAGCGCGTAGCGGTCCCGGCGACAACGGCGCGTCGTCGCGCGGCTGGACCTCGAACATCTGCGGATCCGCGCAGCGCCGGCCGCCTCCAGGAAAGCGGGCAGCGCCCGCGCCGGTGGCACCGAAAACTTCTCGACCAAATTGTCCTTGGTGTGCGCTTCGACGCCCTCGATCGCCACTTCCAGCGCCCGCATCAGGCGCGCTTTTTCCTTCGGATCCTCGTGCGCGAGCTGCTGCAGCTTCTGCCGCGCGAGCTCGTAGACCGCGCTGCGCAGTTGCTGCGGGTCGGCGCTCACGGAATCGATGGTCCGCGCCAGCACCAGCGCGAACTCCACCTCCGGGTGCGCAGGGCTGATGTCCCTGACCGTCCTCTGGGCCGGCGTCGACGTCATAAATGTTAGTCTGGTTTGCCCATAATGTTACAACATTCTAGGTGCCTTTTGCTGTTAACACAAATGACGAAGCCCGCAGATGACGCCGCGGTCTGACGTTACCGATCCGAGCAGCAGCAGGGTTCATTGAGCCGTTCTTTGCAAATCCTGGACAACTGGTTCTTCGCACCGAAGCGGAACCGTCGATCCTGGCTCGACATCCTGCTCCTCGCTGGATGGATCGCGCTGGTAGGCTTCCAGATCGCCCGTCACGTGATGTGGCGCGATGAAGTCCGCGCGCTCACCATTGCCCTGAACGGCGACGATCCGATCGCCATGCTGAGAGGGCTGCACGGTGAAGGCCACCCCGCGCTCTGGTACCTTCTGCTGCGCGGCGCACATGCCGTGTTCGACCGGGTCGAGGTGCTGCCCGGCGTCGCCTTCGCGGTCGGGCTCATCACGGTCGCGCTGCTGATCTTCCGATCACCGTTCCCGCGGCCGCTGATCGTGGTCCTGATCACGGGCCATGCGCTGCTGTTCGAATATGTCGTGACGGCCAGGAATTACGGCATCTCGGCCCTGTTCCTGTTCGTAATCGCGGCCTGCTATCCGGCGCACCGCGACCGCGGCATCCTGCTCGGCGCGCTCCTGCTCCTGCTCGCCAACACCAATGTCGTCGGCGCGATCATGGCCGGCGCATTCCTGCTGTTTTGGCTGCTCGACCTGCTTGAGAGCCACGGCTGGCGCTGGTCGCCGCAACTCACAAATTTCGCGATCAATGCAATCATCGCGACGATTGGCGTCGTGATCTGCGCGGTGACGATGCTGCCGACCTATAATGATGCGGCGGCCCGGGACTGGTCGCACGATTCACCGCTGACGGCCGCAATCCTTTCCCTGATCAATCCCGGCGCGACGTCGCTGGGAGCGCTGTTTGCCAATCTACTGCCGGGGATGGTGGGATCGGCGCTGCTGTTCGCCGCGACGCTCGGGCTGCTGCCGCGGCGTCCGGCCTTTCTCGCCGCCATCGCCGCGCTGCTGCTGACGTCGCTGTTCTTCGCCATCGCCGCCAACGGCGCCTACCGCCACGCCGCGGTCTGGCTGTGTTTCCTGATTACGCTGTACTGGATCGGCTGGAGCAAAGTCACCGCGGCATCCACCTCTCGGGCATGGCTCGCCGGACTCCTGCCGGCGACCGGACGCGTGTCGCTGCTGCTGGTGCTCGCGATCCAGGCCGCCGCGGGCATGAACGATCTGCGCAACGCAGCGACCGGTGTCGTCGCGAGCCGCAGCGCCGATCTCGGCCGCCTGATCGCCTCGCGCGCCGATCTCGCCAACGCCGTGATCCTCAGCGAGCCGGAATATCTGGTCGAGGCGTTGCCCTACTACGTCAAGAACCCGGTCTATCTCGCACGCGACCGCAAGTTCGGAAGCGTCGTGATCTTCTCGCGCAAGGGCAGGATGGACAGCGATCTCGGCGAGACCTTGCGCCTGGCACGCGAACTCCGCGAGACATCAGGTGCGCCCGTCATCATCCTGCTGGCCTATCGGCTCGACGAGATCACGCCCGACCGGACCTACGACGAAGGCAAGGACTGGAGGACGTTCCGTGCCTCAGCCGCGCAGATCCGCGATTTCCGTGACGCGACCACGATGATCCGCCGCTTCGGCCCTGCCAGGATCGACGAGAGTTTCGACGTCTACCTCCTCAAATAGGCGATCGGCCACGATTGAGGACAACAGGAAAAGGACCGCGCGATGGTGCTGATGGACAGCAAGGCCGAAGCCGGCAAACTGCCTGCCGCAAGCATCCGGCAGTACCTTGCCATCCTGCGGCTCGATCACAGCACCAAGCATATCTTCATCGTTCCCGGGATCATTCTCGCCTGGCTGTTGCGCGGCGCGAGAGGCGAGCATCTCGCCACCTGCATCGTGCTTGGCCTTGCAGCCGCAGTCTGCATCGCGTCGGCCAACTACGTGATCAACGAATGGTTCGACCGCGATTTCGACCGGCACCATCCGACCAAGTCGCAGCGCTCCGCGGTCCAGAGCGCGATGGACGGCAAGATCATCGGGCTCGAATGGCTGCTGCTGGTGGCGCTCGGCCTCGTCTGCGCGGCTGCGAGCAGCCGACTGATGCTGTTCGCAACCAGCATGTTTGCCCTGCAGGGCGTCGTCTACAACGTCCCGCCGCTCCGCAGCAAGGACAAGGCCTATTTCGACGTCATCTCGGAGTCCGTCAACAATCCGCTGCGGCTGCTGATCGGCTGGGCGATGATCGACCCGACCTCGCTGCCGCCGGGATCGGTGATCCTGTGCTACTGGTTCGGTGGCGCCTTCCTGATGGCCGCCAAGCGGCTGTCCGAATTTCGCGAGATCGCAGCATCCCACGGCAGGGAGCTGCTGGCGCGCTACCGCGCCAGCTTCGCAGACTATACCGAGGTGTCCCTGACCGCCTCGTGCCTGAGCTATTCGCTGTTCTCGGTGTTCTTCCTCTCGGTGTTCCTTGTGAAGTACCGCATCGAGTACATCCTTGCGATGCCGCTGGTGGTGATGCTGTTCACCACCTACTTTTCGATGTCGACATCACCGGGGTCGTCGGCGCAAAAGCCCGAGAAGCTCTACGGCGAGCGCGGCCTGATGCTGATCGTGCTGGGCCTGGTCACCGTCTTCCTGGTGGCAAGCTTTGTCGACATGCCGTTCCTCGCCCGGCTGGCGGAGCAGCATTACATCACGCTGGATTGAGGCTTTGCGAGCGCGATTGGGTCAGCGCCGGCGCGGATGCGCCTTCTGGTGCCACGCCCAGGCCGAGCGAATGATGTAGCCGAGATCGGACCGCCTCGCCTTGAAGCCGAGGCCGCTCTCCGATTTGGAGGGATCAGCCACCAGGATCGGCGGATCGCCGGCCCGGCGTTCGCGCACCACGCTCGGCACCGCCTCGCCGGTCTCGGCGCGGATCGCCTCGAGCACCTCGCGTACCGAATAGCCGGTACCGGTGCCGAGGTTGAACACACTGCCGGCATCGCCCTTCAGCAGCAGCTCGAGCGCGGCGATATGGGCGGCAGCGAGATCGTCGACATGGATGTAGTCGCGCACCGCGGTGCCGTCAGGCGTCTCATAATCCTCGCCGAAGATCGCAAAGTCCGGCACGTGTCCCAGCAGCGCCATCAGCGCGCGCGGAATCAAATGCGTCTCGGGATCGCGGAGCTCGCCGATGGTGGCGGAGGCATCGGCGCCGCAGGCGTTGAAGTAGCGTAGGCAAACCGATTTGAACTGATAGGCCGCACGGTAATCGGCCAGGATCTGCTCGATCATGAATTTGGAGCGGCCGTAGGGATTGACGGTCGGTCCTGCGGCGCTCTCGGGAATGGGATCGCGCCCGGCGTTGCCATAGACGGCGCCGGTGCTGGAAAACACCAGGCGGTCACAGCCCGCCTCCCGCATGCCGCGCAGCAGGCCGAGCGTGCCGGCAACATTGTTGGTGAAGTATCTCTGCGGATCCGCAACGGACTCGCCGACCGCGCTGAACGCGGCGAAATGCATCACGGCGAGCGCATTGTGCTCGCGGATCGTGGCTGTGATCTTGTCGTGATCGGCAACGTCGCCGATCACAAGCGGTCCCCATTGCACGAAGTGGCGGTGGCCGGTGGACAAATTGTCATAGACGACCGGGAGAAACCCGGCCTCGGCGACGGCCTTGGCGCAATGGGACCCGATGTATCCCGCGCCGCCCGTGATGAGAATCGAACCCCTGCTCGCCATCGAAAATGTCGTCCCTGCGCGGACCAATCCCGCGTCTCAACAGACGCAGCGTCTGCATGGGTACGACATTCCGTCTGGCGCGGCAAAATGACGATGGGAATAGCGTTAAGACCGAAGGGATTTTTGCCGCCGAGTTGACGGTTAACGCGACCCCAGCGGAACGTTGGTTTGTTGCCCGACCGGCGGCGTGTGTCGCGATGGCCTCCCGTAAGGGTAAACCGGTGTTGCCGGCGGGACCGGCCGGGTCGCCTGCGGCCGCGACGTCGGAACGCCGCCGCCCGGTCCATCGATCGAATAGCGGCTTGCGCCCTGCGTGGTCTGCCCGGTGCCCTGTGCAAGCACGGGAACGCCTGGGGCGGCGACGAGCGTCGCTGCTGTGACAAGCCCGGCCAGCTTCATGTCGATGCCTCGATGGGTTGCATCGGGATCAACCGGTCGGGCCGCCAAACGTTCCGGGAATGCCGTCGCAGCACTCTGGGATCTCCAGCATCCCCAAACGAAAGTGGCGCGGCAGGATGTCTCGCCGCGCCAGCCGGCGTGAGGCAGCCGGCGCGCTCTGTTAAATCGTCACGCGCTGCCGGGGTGCGATCCCGCACCAACTCATCACGAGATCGGCGAGCGTCTTGATCTCGAGATCCGCGGGCGTGCCGCTGGCGAAATCGGCCACCGACTGCCCCAATGCGACGGCGCGAACATAGGCCGAGCGGCTTCCGATCATAGGCCCGATCTCCTCGTCGAGCGTATCCAGCTCCTCGATCAGTTGCTGGCCTTCGAGCGTGCGCTGGTCGACGCGGTTCGGCACGATCATAGCACGGAGCGCCGTTCGCCGCGTCGCACGCACCTCCCGCACGATGTCGAGCGTCCGCGCCGTGGCCTCGATATCGAGGCCGGACGGCGTACAGGGCATCAGCACGATATTGGCGACCGCGAGCACCGCCCCCAGAACCCGATCGTTGGGCGCGGAGTCCACGACGATGATCTGATGCGGGATCTGGCGCATCAGCTTGGCCCATTCGGCGACCGGCCGGGTTTCCGGATCAAGCTGGTAGACGGGGAACGACAGATTGCCGGGCTCGGCCCAATGGCAGGCGGACGCCTGGGAGTCGGCGTCGACCAGTCCGACCACGCCCGTACGCCGGTCGAGCTCTGCGGCCAGCAGGACCGCAAGAGTCGTCTTTCCGACCCCGCCCTTGCGCTGGGCAACCGAGATGACAAGCGGCATCGCAAGCTCCTGGCGTTATCCCCCGTGGGTGCGCGGGAGGACACCTTCATCAACGAGCGTCAGCATCCGGGGCAGACAGACCCGCTTTGCGTCGTAATTGTCCCTCACGAAGCTCCTCGCCTTCATCCGCATCTTCTTGAAGGCCTTGGGCCGTGACAACACCGAGACTACCTGATCCGACAGCGCATCAATATCAAAAAACGGCGCCAGCAGGCCGTTGCCGTCCGAGATGATGTCGCGAAGCGGGGCCGTGTCGGACGCCACCACCGCACATCCCGCGCTCATGGCCTCCAGCAGCGACCATGACAGCACGAACGGATACGTCAGGTAGACGTGCACCGAGGAGATCTGCAGCAGTTCGAGATACGGTTCCCGAGGAATCCGGCCGAGGAAATGCACGCGGCGTAGGTCGATATCCGATTTGATCTCGTCCAGGAACATCGACTTCCAGCTCAATCCCTTGGGCGGATTTGCGCCGTAGGATGTCCCGCTGCCGCCGACGATCACAACCTGCGCGTTCGGCCGCGCAGCCAGGATCCTCGGCAGGGAGCGCATGAAGATATGGAATCCGCGCACCGGCTCCAGATTGCGCGAGACGTAGGTGATCACTTCGTCGTCCGCCGACAGTGTCGCGCCGTTCGGAAGCTGAAACCTCGCGACCGGATTCGGCTTCACCTCATCGGTGTCCACGCCTTCGTGGATGACCTCGATCTTGCCCTGAAACTCGCGGGGAAAGGTCGACCTCTGCCACGGCGTCGGCGAGACGCCTGTATCGCATTCGGTGAGCGCCAGCAGCGTGGTCGCATTCTTCAGGTGGAGTGCGACATTGCCATCAAGGCCCGTCATGGGAAACTCGGGATCGAAACCGACGTCCCTGCCCTCGGCGCCGTAGTAGAATTCGCAATAGAGGATGATCCGCGCCCTCGGAAACATCGTGCGCAGCGGCAGCGTCTCGCCCCAGCCGGGATGCGCGAAGATCAGGTCGGGCACGAAGCCCTGGCCCGACAGCGATGACAGCGCATACAGAACCTCTTCGGCACGTCGCGCTTCGACATCGAAGCGGCGGGCAAACGGATGGACGACTGCGGAATCCGACTTGGTCGTCGAGTATTTAAGCAGTCGGATATCCGGCGTGGTGCTCGCGGTCGATGAACCGACGGCAACGACCCTGTTGCCGGGCTGCTCCGCAAGCGCGCGCGCAATGTGGCGGTACTGGGCTGGAAAGTTATTGTGGACGAAGAGGACGTTCATTGGCGGGCGAGCGCGCCCCCCGGCCGCGCGATCTTCGATTGGGGTCAGGGTCTGCATCATGACCGGCGGTTTGTCATCGGTATACACGGGTGAAACTATCTTGGCGGATTAACATTAAGCCCCCTTCTATCACACAGATTTTTGGGGCACACTGTGGGAGACATATCAATCCATTCCGTTAGGCTCGCAGGCGACGATGAACGAACAGATTCAGCAGAAAACCATTGATCTGGCACGGGGTCTTTTCCTGGTTCGGTACAATGGCGCAGACGATAAAACGTCACCTCCGGTGGTGCGCGTATACGCGGATCGCGCCAGTATTAACAATTGTAATATCATTACCGGACCCGATGCGGTCAATGGAACCCTGTTTGCGCCCGAGAGCGCGCTGGTTGTGTCGGTCGCCCGGCCAAGCCGCGTGATCGTCGAGGTCACGGCAGGACGCGCCGGCGCGTCGACCGCCGCCAACATCAAGATCGAACCGCTGACGCAAGGACAACCGGCCGTGCAGCCGGCGAGCCAGCCGTTCGACACGTTCGAACCCGCGGCCGGTCCCGGCGAGCTGATCGACCTCAAACTCCTCGCACATGTTGCCGGTTTGGGTGACGTGACGGTCGGCCCGGATACCTGGATCGCCGGACCGTCCGCTCCGGCCCGAATCGAGGGCATTTCCCTCGAATGGCCGAACAAGCCGCACGATCTCAACCTGCAATATGCGGTCAAATTCGCCAGGCCGCAGCGGGGCGACAACCAATTCGTTCCGCTCGGGACCTTTGCCGGAACCCGGGGACGCGCGCTGGCCATCACCGGGTTCTCGCTGGAAGCCACAGGCCCCAGCGCGGATCGCTATGCCATCTCGGCCGAGACCATATTCCTGGGGGCCCCCGCCTTGCGGGTCACCGGGAACCGGATTGTGGTGTCGGGCCCTTCGGGTCGGGAACCCTTGGTGGGCCTCAAGCTCAATCTCGAAGAGCGCCGGGTGCAGGCAGCGCCGCTCGCGCCCCAGCAGCCGAGGCGCGCTGAACCCATCAATCCGGTGCCGCGCGTGGACGACGGACCACGCCTCGAGGGACGGGTGCGCGTGTTCCGTAGCCGTCAGAGCGCAGTCAAGACGGCCGGCTGACATACAGGCAGACAAGGGCGACAGTTGACCGCCAACGCGCGCAGGATCGCCTTTACGTCCAAACCGCTCCACCACGTCGATCTCGAGCGGGCCGCTGTAGCGGCGCTCGAGGCGCGTGATTTCCGTCGCGCGTTCGCGCTCGCCGATCGCCGCTGCCGGATCCTGCCGCATCCGGGCGCCCGCGCCCATCTGCTGCGCGCAGAAGCGCTGTTTCACCTCGATCTCAAGGATGCGGCTGTCGCGAGCGTGGCCAGGGCGATCGAGCTTGAACCGGATGATCTGGTCGCAGCGCGGCGAATGATGGCGTGGGGTGACGGCCTTCAGCAGATCGAAGCGGCACGAAGCGTCGCGCGACGCGACGACGATCCGGATTCGGTCAGGAGTGCCCTCCTGCTGCTCGAACAGAGCGGTCAGGACAGCTGCGCTCGCGTCGACTTCCTCGACGAGGAGGTGAAGGGATGGGTGACGTGGCGAGGGGCTGATGACCCGCACCTCTCGCTGGCGCAGGCGGATCAATCCAGCGCTGTCCAGCTTCCGTCCGATTCCCGTCACAGATTCGCTCTCGATGGGCGGCGCGCGGCGAGCTTCCGTCTGATACGACCGGCGTCCACGACCTCGCAACGCCTCGAGATCACGCAGGCGGACCGGGTCATCGCAAGCATTCAACTCCCGGCCAACCGCGTTCCGGATCGCCGGAACGCACCGCAACGGTCGGCTCGCGCTCGAAACGGCGAAACTCCCCCGCTCACCATTATCATCCCGGTTTACCGGGATTTGGCCGCAACGCGTGCCTGCATCGAAAGCGCATTGACTGCTGTCGCCTGCACGCCGGGCTCGACCGTCGTTGTCGTGGATGATGCGTCGCCCGAGCGCGACATCAAGCGCCTGCTCGGCGAGCTGGCGGCGGAATTGCGCATCCGGCTCCTGACCAACGAGCACAATCTCGGCTTTGTCGGTGCAGTCAACCGGGCACTTGGCGAGACTGGCGCCGGCGACGTTGTGCTGCTGAACTCGGACACGATCGTGCCGAAATACGCGCTGCAACGCTTGCGAAGCGCCGTGCAATCGACACCGAGAGTGGGAACGGCGACGCCGCTCTCAAACAACGGCGAGTATACCAGCTTTCCAGTCCCGAACCGGTCAAATCCCCTGCCCTCGCCCGGCGAACTAGAGTTGCTGGACGAACTTGCGGGCAGTGCAAATCCTGGGGTTGCGGTCGACATTCCCAACGGCATCGGGTTTTGCCTCTACATTACCCGCGAATGTCTCGACGCCGTGCGTGAGCTCTCCGACGACTTTTATCGCGGCTATCTCGAGGACGTCGACTTCTGCCTGCGCGCCGCGGAGGCCGGCTTCCGTAACGTATGCATCCCTTCGGTCTTTGTCGGACACGAGGGCTCGCGCTCGTTTCTCGGCGAGAAGCGTTCGCTGGTGCTGCGCAATCTTCGCATTCTCGAGCACCGTTACCGGCGTTATGCGACGGAGTGCGCCGCGTTCCTGGTTGCCGATCCGCTCCGCGATTGCCGCGCGGCGCTTGAGCTCAAACTGCTCTCGAACGAACGGCCCGCCGCCGGCCCACACGTCATCCTCTGCGGTTCCTCCGTCGGCCGGGAGATTGCCATCCGGCGGTGCCGGCAGCTCGCGGCGGAGGATCAGCGCGGCCTGGTGGTGCAGATCCGCGCAGAGGGAAAACGCCAGCTGGCCGCAATCTTCGATCCGGATGGTGGCGCTCCGCAGTCGATCGCACTCGACGTTGCGACGCCTGCGGGTCGCGAAGCTCTTCTGAAGCTTCTCGCCGATCTCGAAATCCGGTCGCTCGAGATTGCGGAACCGAACCGCATCCCCGGCGCATGTCTGGCGCAGCTCACGCACCATTTCGCCTACGACCTCCTGATCACCGACACCGCACTCGCGATGCGCAGCGCGGTTGGATCAGGCGCCCATCCGGATTGGAAAGGCCTGATCGCCGGGACGCGGCGCGTGACAGCGATCGGTGAAGACGGGGCAGCTTTTTCGGAAACGGTTCTCGGCCTGCAAGTGGCCCGGCTGACCGATCCGCCCGCACCACGCGCACTGCATCGCGCCGAGAGCGGCCCGACGCGTCTCGGCGTGCTTGCCCTGCACGCCAGCGCGGTCGAATTCCGCTTCATAAGAGCGTTAAGCGATCGAATGGCCGACGCCGACGAAAACGTCGAGATCGTCGTGCTGGGCACCACGCTCGACGATCTCAAGCTGATGCAGCGGCCGAACGTCACGGTCAGCGGCGAAATCGCCGTCGACGAGATTGCCACGCTCATCGAAGGTCACGGCATCGCGAAATTGGTTCTCGACATCGGCCAACCGGCGTTTGGGCATCCGCTGGTGGACGCGCTCCTGGCAACCGGACTGCCGGCCGCAGCGACGGTGTGGATTCCGACACCGCCGGCGCGCGGCCGGACAACCGACCTGAGGCTGCAGCCGGGCCTTGATGCCGACCAAACGATTGCGGCCGTGCTCGGCTGGGTGGTCGAGGATGTCCAGCTACATCCCGAGCGGAGGAGCGGTCGGCACAGGCGGCAGGTTGGCACGCGGCTTCCATGATCGCGGCGGCCATGCAAGCGAAGAGAACGGCGTCGAGTCCAACCCCAGCAACGGGCTGTAATAGGGATCGTCGAGCAGCACCTCTCCCCACTTCGCGCGCAGCATCGACAGCTCCCGGTTGAAGCGCGCTCTGCGATCCGACGCGGAATCGCGACCTCGACTCGCTGACTCCAAATGAACGAGCTTCGCATCCGGCGTGAATACGATCCGCTTTCCGAGCTGGCGCAGCTTCAGGCACAGATCGATATCGTTGAAGCTGATCGGAAAGCGGATCTCATCCATCCCGCCGACGGCCAGGAAATCGCGCTTGCGCATCAGCAGACACGCTGCCGTCACCGCCGAACATTCGTGCGCCACCTGGAGGAGATCGCCGTAGCCGGGATCGCCATCCATCCGGTCGTTGAAGGCGTGCGCAGCCGAGAAATTGGCCCCCAGCACCACCCCGCCATGTTGCACGACGCTGCTCGGCCAGAGCAGCTTTGCGCCGACGGCTCCGACATCGGGAGCGGCGAGCCGCCACAGCAATTCCGCCAGCCAGCCATCGTCGAGCGCCGCGACGTCGTTGTTGAGAAGGCAGATATTCTCGGTGTCGACGCATTCGACGGCGGCATTGTTGATGGATGCGAAGTTGAAAGGACCCTCGACCGAGATGACGTCGATCTCCTCCGCGGACAGGCTTTCCAGGTAGTCCAGCGTTTCAGGCTCGGTCGAGCTGTTATCGACGACAAGAATCCGGGCGTTCGTCTCATTTGCGGCCGGCGTGACCGTCTCGATACATCGCTTGAGGAGTTCGGCTCGATTTCTGGTCGGGATAATGATTGTGGTGCGCTCGTTCCAATCGACGGCGCGCTTGACCTGAACGGCCGGAAGAAGACCTGCTTTCCTCGGCTCGACATTCGCCTCGATACCGGCTCTGGCAAAATAGGCCTTGCTTGCCGCCACCAGTTCGGTGGTCGCAGCCGGCGCATCAATCCGCGGCAATGCCGCAACCGATCCCGGAAGATGATAGGTTCGATCAGGCTCCACGCAGGACAGGAAGATATCGTAGAGCGACGCCGCCGATCGCAGCGCTTCGAGGGCGCGTTCCCGGCGCACCGCAAAACAATACGCCCCATAGCCCTGCTCGAGCGCGCGTTCGAGATCGAATGCGGAAAACGCCAGCGGCCAGACAGCGCCGGCGCCTGCCGAGACCTCGACGTCGCCATAAGCCAGATCACAGCCGGGTTCAGACGCGAAGACATCGGCGAAGCGCTGCAAGGCATCTTCGGCGAGGATCGTCCCGCTCAGGCAGAAAACAAAGAACTCACTG
The DNA here is from genome assembly GCF_050435825.1 of Bradyrhizobium sp. I1.14.4. Taxonomy (NCBI): domain Bacteria; kingdom Pseudomonadati; phylum Pseudomonadota; class Alphaproteobacteria; order Hyphomicrobiales; family Nitrobacteraceae; genus Bradyrhizobium; species Bradyrhizobium sp. I1.14.4. The sequence goes on from NZ_JBNDLA010000007.1 coordinate 117,460, forward strand.
TTGGCGGCATCGCCATCGACAAACTCGCGCGCCGCTTTCGGATCGAACTGGCTGAACGCCCGCGCCGGCAGGCATACCGCCGACCAGGCCGAGTGCCGCTGGGCTTCGAGGCTTTCGATGCTTTCGTCCACCCTGGCATCGCCGATCAGGACGACCGCGGCTTCGGATGGAACGTCGGGCTGTTCAGACTCCGGTGTCGGCGAGAAGCGCTCCTTCCAGCCGCAATAGGCGTGAAATGGCATCGAGGCCGGCAGCACCCGGTCGAACAGCTGTCCGCGAAGCCGCTCGCTATCCCAGCGCCCGAGATCCGCGAGCGTCTGCTCCAATCCGCGCTCGAAAGCGACAAAGGCAATCGGCTCCGAGATCAGACTCCGTCCCGAAATCGTCCGCGCGGAAAGTCCACGCATCCGACCGTCCGCAAAATGCTCGGGTAGATGAAAATCGATCCGGCGACCGACGCCGAACTCGCCTCCACGCGCAACATTGGTCCATCCGGTTGGCCTCACGGTCATCACCGGCCGTTGTGCGATCAGGATCTCGATGTCTTCGTCGATGTCCTGAGCGAGCCAGCCCTCGAAGCGCAAGGCTCCGACCCATGCGATATCGCCGATGCGGTGCCACCGCGCTTCCGCTGCAGCGACATCGCACCGAATCGGAGCACCGACCGGACTTCCGATATTTGCCAGTCTCGCCTCGACGATCTTGGCGCTCGAGCTGACCTCATCCTGCACGTTGAAGGTGAAGCCAAATCGACCGTCGCCGATCCCGGCATCGGCGAGCTCTGTTACAAACTCGTCACACAATGATGACATGTATGGCTCGCCGTCGACGAGCAGTTCGACGGTGTAGCGTCGGCCGAGATCGGCGCGGTCGTAAACAAATCCAGAAAACGTCGTGCGATCGTATCTGGAGAATTGCGTTTGTAACGACGCGTATCCAGCTCCCGAGGACCTCTGCTTGCCAATCGTCATCGTGCTCATGTCCACCCCTCAAACGGCGGCTCGATTGTCGGTCGATTTCAAGTTGAGAATGTGTCCATGGCGCGCCCAAGGTGACTAGCGAGCACTCACCTGCACTGATGCGATCACCGTTTGCACAAAAAGCCGCCGACCTTCAACACAAACTATGCGTTATAAAATTTGGCGTTATCGGCGCCAATTGTGCTAGTGCTAACTCCTCCTCTCCACACTGATCGACGAGCGGATTCATGAAGATTGCAATGGTTGGAACGGGATATGTAGGTCTCGTGTCCGGAGCGTGTTTTGCCGATTTCGGCCATCAGGTCGTTTGCGTCGACAAGGACGCCGGCAAGATCGAAGCCCTGAAGCGCGGCAAGATCCCGATCTATGAAACCGACCTCGATAAGCTCGTCGAGACCAACACCGGCGCCGGACGTCTGACCTTCACGACGGAGCTCGCCGGAGCCGTCGCAGATGCTGACGCGGTGTTCATCGCGGTTGGAACACCCTCGCGGCGCGGCGACGGCCATGCAGACCTGAGCTACGTCTATGCGGCCGCCAAAGAGATCGGCGCCGCGCTCACGAAGTTCACCGTGGTGGTGACGAAGTCGACCGTTCCCGTCGGCACCGGCGACGAGGTCGAACGCCTGATCCGCGAGACCAGTCCCGACGCCGATTTCGCCGTGGCCTCGAACCCCGAATTCCTGCGCGAAGGCGCCGCAATCCAGGATTTCCGCCACCCCGACCGGATCGTCGTCGGCACCGAGGACGATCGGGCCAAGAGGGTGATGGGCGAAGTCTACCGCCCACTCTACCTGAACCAGGCGCCGATCCTCTATACCGCGCGACGCACGGCGGAACTGATCAAATACGCCGCAAATGCCTTCCTTGCCACCAAGATCACCTTCATCAACGAGATCGCCGATCTTTCCGAAAAGGTCGGGGCGAACGTGCAGGAGGTCGCGCGCGGGATCGGGCTCGACAACCGGATCGGAACCAAGTTCCTGCATGCCGGCGCGGGCTATGGCGGTTCGTGCTTCCCGAAGGACACCCGTGCGCTGTTCAAGACGGCGCTCGACCACGACGTCCAGCTGAAAATCGTCGAAGCCACCTTGACCGCAAACGACAATCGCAAGCGCGCGATGGCGCGCAAGGTCGCCAACGTGCTCGGCGGAGAGCTGCGCGGCAAGACAATCGGCGTGCTTGGCCTGACCTTCAAGCCCGATACGGACGACATGCGCGAGGCCCCCTCGATCCCGCTGATCAACGGCCTGATCGACTTCGGCGCCAAGGTTCGGGCCTACGATCCCATTGGCATGGAGCAGGCCCGCAAGGAATTGCCGGAGATCGAGTACTGCAAGGACGCCTATGCATGCGCGCGCCAGGCGGATGCGCTGGTGATCGTGACCGAGTGGCGCCAGTTCCGCGCCCTCGATCTCAAGCGCATCAGGCAGGAGATGAAGCATCCGGTCGTCGTCGACCTGCGCAACATCTACCGTCCGGACGAGATGGCCGCGCACGGCTTCACCTACGACAGCATCGGCCGGCCGCGCTGAGCGGCCGCACCTGACCGGCGACGATCGCCGCCGGTCAGCTCGATCTTTTGCTCGATCCTGGAGCCTCGTTCCGATTGAATCGAAACGGGGCTCTGGTTTTTCTGACGCGCTTTCTTCGCGCAAACCTCTCTTGATAACGCTCTAGGCGGGCGCCGGCGCGCCGAGCTGAACAAATGCATCCAGCTCGCGGGCGAGCGCTTCCTGCCAGGTCGGCATCGTCACACCGAACTGCGCCTTCAGCCGCGACAGATCCAGCCGCGAATTGCCTGGACGCACCGCCTTGGTCGGGAAATCGGCCGTGGCAATCGGAACGATGTTTTCGACCGCCAGCGTGACGCCGCGCGACCGCAGCCCGCCGACAATGGCCGTTGCGAAGCCGTGCCAGCTGGTTTCGCCGGCGCAAACGAGATTGACGACGCCGCCCCTGCGCGCGAGCTGATCGTGCAACGTGGTGAGGTTCGGCAGAACGATGCCGGCGACCGCACTGGCGATCGCTTGCGCCGTCGTCGGCGCGCCGATCTGATCGGCCACGATCCGCAGCTCCTTACGCTCGCCGGCGAGCCGCGCGATGGTGCGCAGGAAATTGGTGCCCTTTGCGGCATAGACCCATGAGGTGCGCGCGATCAGATGCGCCCCGCCCGCCGCCTGGATCGCGACATCGCCGGCAAGCTTGCTGGCGCCATAGGCCGACAATGGTTCGGTCGGGCTGTCCTCGCGCCACAGCCTGTCGCCTGAGCCATTGAAGACGTAGTCCGTGGAGAAATGCACCAGCGGCACACGGTTCGTTGCGGCCCATTTGGCGATCGCTTCAGGCCCCTTTGCGTTGACCAGGAACGCCAGCTCGCGCTCGTCCTCGGCGCGATCGACGGCCGTATAGGCCGCCGGATTGATGATGAGATCGGGCTTCAAGCTCTCAAGCTGGCCCGTCAGCATCTCCGGCTTCGACAGATCGAACTCCGCCGTCGGCGGCGCGATGATCGTGCCATGGCTTTCCAGCAGCGGCTTGAGCGCACTGCCAACCTGGCCGCGTGTTCCCGTCAACAAGATCCGCATCAGATTTGTCCATAGGTCGGAAGATTGCTGGCGTCGGCCAGGAGCGGCGCGTCCGCATCCTTCGCCGACAGCTGTGGCTTATCGACACCCCATTTGATCCCGATCGCCGGATCGTTCCACCGGATCGAGAGCTCGTCCTTGGGACTGTAGAAGTCGTCGCATTTGTAGAAGAAGTCAGCGGTTTCCGAGAGCACCACGAAGCCGTGGGCAAAGCCGCGCGGCACCCATAATTGCCGGCGGTTGTCCTCGCTCAATTCAACCGCGACATGCTTGCCGAAATTCGGGCTGCCGACACGCACGTCGACGGCAACGTCGAGCACCTTGCCGCGCAGCACGGTCACGAGCTTGCCCTGGGTGACCGGGTTTTGCAGATGCAGCCCGCGCAGCACGCCATAGGCCGAGCGGGACATGTTGTCCTGCACGAAGGGGCGCGCGATGCCGTGCTCGACATAACGGGGAGACTGGTAGGTCTCGAGGAAGAAGCCGCGCTGGTCGCCGAACAGCTTCGGCTCGACGATCAGGACTTCAGGAAGCTCGGTCTTGATGACGTTCATTTGACGAAGGTTCCAGTTTGGAGCAGGCCCGAAATGTTAATTTGCCTCTCATAACAAACTTGTGCAGCGCACGCTATCTGTTATGTTCTGATAGTCAAATTGTGAGGGACCATGAAAGGCATTATCCTTGCCGGTGGAACCGGCTCGCGCCTCTACCCCGTGACTACTGTCGTCTCCAAGCAGCTGCTGCCTGTGTTCGACAAGCCGATGATCTACTATCCGCTGTCGACGCTGATGCTCGGCGGAATTCGCGACATTTTGATCATTTCGACGCCGCAGGACAAGCCGCTGTTTCAGCGGCTGCTCGGCGACGGCAGTGAGATGGGTGTCCGGTTCGCCTATGCTACGCAGGAGACCCCGCGGGGCCTTGCCGACGCCTTTATCGTCGGACGTGACTTCATCGGCGATGACTCCGTCGCCCTTGTGTTAGGGGATAACATTTTCTACGGCCATGGCCTGCCGAGCATGCTATCGGCCGCCTCGGTCCGCAAGAAGGGCGCCACCGTGTTCGGCTACGTCGTGAACGCGCCGGAACAGTATGGCGTGATCGAGCTGGACGGGACCGGCCGGGCGCTGTCGATCGAGGAGAAGCCGAAGCGGCCGAAGTCCAACGTCGCCGTCACCGGCCTCTACTTCTACGACAACGACGTGGTGGACATCGCCGCCGGCATCAAGCCGTCGCCCCGCGGCGAGATCGAGATCACCGACGTGAACAAGGCCTATCTCGAGCGCGGCGACCTCTATGTCGAGGTGCTCGGCCGCGGCTTTGCCTGGCTCGACACCGGCACCCACTCCTCGCTCGTTGAGGCCAGCCATTTCGTCCAGATCCTGGAGCAGCGCCAGGGCTTGCGTATCGCCTGCCCGGAGGAGATCGCGCTGCGCCAGGGCTACATCTCACTCGAAGCCTTCGCGAAGGTAGCCCAGAAGACCGCCAAGAGCAGCTACGGCGAGTATCTGCTGTCGGTCTACCGCTCGTTCCAGGGCCAGCCGCGCACGGCGGAGGTATTCAGACATGCGGTTTAAGGGATCGACGATTTTCGTCACCGGCGGCGCCGGTTTCATCGGCTCCGCCGTGGTCCGCCACTTGCTGCGGGACACCCACGCCCGCGTCGTCAACATCGACAAGTTGACCTATGCGGCAAACACGGCCTCACTGCCCAGCGCCACCGAAAACCTGAACTATACCTTCGAAAAGGCCTGCATCTGCGAAGGGCCGATCCTGCGCCGGCTGTTCGAGAAATATCAGCCCGATGCGGTGATGAATCTCGCGGCGGAGAGCCACGTCGACCGCTCGATCGACGGCCCCAGCGAATTTATCCAGACCAACATCGTCGGCACCTTCACGATCCTGCAGGAGGCGCTGCGCTACTGGCGCGCGCTTTCGCCCGAGAAGCGCGACCAGTTCCGTTTCCTGCATATCTCGACCGACGAGGTGTTCGGTTCGCTCGGTGACGAAGGGCTGTTCACCGAGACCACTGCGTATGCGCCGAACTCGCCCTATTCGGCCAGCAAGGCATCGTCCGATCATCTGGTGCGCGCCTGGCGCGAGACCTACGAGCTGCCGACCCTGGTGACCAACTGCTCCAATAATTACGGCCCCTATCACTTCCCGGAAAAGCTGATCCCGCACATGATCATCAAGGGGCTCGCCGGCGAGCCGCTGCCGGTCTATGGCGACGGCCAGAACATCCGCGACTGGCTGTTCGTCGAGGACCACGCCAGGGCGCTGACCTTGGTGCTGGAGCGCGGCGAGGTCGGCGAGACCTACAATGTCGGCGGCCGCAACGAGCGCACCAACCTGCACGTGGTCGAGAGCATCTGCGACCTGCTCGACGAGGTCATGCCGGCTGCGGCAGGCCCGCGGCGCCAGCTCATCAACTTCGTCGCCGATCGGCCCGGCCACGACCGCCGCTACGCCATCGACGCCACCAAGCTCGAAACCGAGCTCGGCTGGCGCGCCGCGGAGAATTTCGAAACCGGCATCGCCAAGACGGTGCGCTGGTATGTCGACGAGCAACCCTGGTGGCGCGCGATCCTGGAGCGCGGCTACAAGGTGGAGCGCGTCGGGCTGAACCAGTAGTCCGCCGATCTCTCTAGATCACCGGCGTGGATAGCCAACAAGAAGCCGAGAAGCGCGATGACGATTCAACCAGATCTCATCGCAGCTTGACGAGCCGCGACCGTCTTCCGACGGTGGATTGGCAGCCACCCGCCAGACATCAATTCGAGAAACCACAGGATTCCGCCATGAATATCGCAATGGACGGTCAGGAACAGACGTTGTTCAAAAGCTTCGTGGATCTCTCGACGCGCTATCTGGAATTTGGCTCAGGAGGAAGCACCTGGCTGGCCTGTCAAACAAAGAAGGAGTGGGTCATTTCCATTGATTCCTCCTCGGAATGGCTCTCCAAGGTTGGCGAAGCCACAAGCGGTGCGAGCACCAAGCCGCTGCTGCTGCACGTCGATATCGGCAAGCTGCGCGAGTGGGGCTATCCGGTGGACAAGGACAGGGAGAGTTCCTGGCCCGACTATCACGAACGCATCTGGGAGCGTCCGGAGAGCAAGACGGCCGACTTGTACTTCATCGACGGCCGATTTCGCGTGGCTTGCTTCGTGCAGTGCGTGCTTCACGCCGCGCCGGGAGCCTTCATCGCAATTCACGACTTCTCGAACCGTCCCCACTACCATTCCGTGCGGACGGTCGCCCGGGAAATCGCGCGTGCCAACAACATGTCCATCTTCCAAAGGCCGGCAGAGATCAATCGCGCCGCGGCAGAGCAGCTGCTTGAGAAATACCGTCTGGAGCCTTTGTAGCTGAGCGCTGCGATCTAAAATCGTGTCAAGTACAATACGCCGTTGACCGGCTGCGCCGCCTGGCGCGCCCTCCCCCAGCGAGGGCATCGCTGTTCCGAGATTCAGATTCAGCGGTCCTGGATTCAGTGTCTTGGATTCAGCTCTGGACCAGCTTCTTCAACTCCGGAAGAAACCGTTGAATCGTTGCGTCTTCCACATCGTTGCGATCCCGCAACGTGAAGAACTCCATCGCACGGATCTTTTCAGGATCTCCGTCGGCCAACGGCCTGCCGCGCTCACGCTTCTTCAGCAATTGCTCGCGTGACTTCGTGTAATAGTGATTGATCACGAGCTTGTTCCGCTTGGGAGCAGTACAGCGCCCGCCGATCGGGAAAACAGGGGTGCCGTCTTCCTGGACGTAGCAACCCAGAACAAGGGACTGATGAGGATGCAGGTAGGACACGATGGTGTCAGGTCGCACGATTGACTTCATGATGAAATGATCCGGGAAGTCGTCCGGCGCGCGACGCGTAAAGGACTCGATGCACAAGCCGGCCGGCCGAGCGTCGTGACCGTTCGACCCGAAGTTCAGCCAGTGTACCGCAACCGCCGGCGCCGGGCCGACCTCTGCCAGGACGTCCTTGATGTTGCCGGCTTGCGTCGGAAACAGATACTCATCGGCATCGATAAAGGCACACCATTCCGAACAATTGCGATAGCTGTCTATCGCATGCGAGAAGGCACGCATCTGGCCGAATTCGCCCGCCACGAAATGATAGGTGATCATTTCGGGCCACGGGAACGACTCAATGACGGCACGCGTGTTATCGGTGCTGCCGTTGTCGTAGAGGTAGAAGTGGTCCACTCCTACCAGCCTGTGAAAGTGCAGCCATTCCAAGAGATCGTCGCCCTCATTCTTGACGGCGCACACGACAGCCAGGCCGTGCTTCTTCCGATCGACCCCGACATAGAGTTTCTTCGCCTCCATCACGCGCAGGAGGCCGGCAAACTCCCGCCGCAGATTTTCGCTCTTCGGGGCCGCAACGAGCGCGGAAAGATAGACGTCCTGCGCTTCATGGGCAGACCCCATGTTGAGATCCGCGATTGCAAGGCGATGCAATACCCGCGAGTCGGATGGCATCTGCTTGACAAGGTCGAGAAGGATTGCACGCGCTCCGGCGAAATCACAGGCCTGCACAAGCGCTGCCGCCTTTGCAAACTGGAATTCCTTGTAGTCACCGAATTGCTGCTCCAACTGCTCGACCGATTGGATGAGCTCGTCGGGCTTCGGATTTGCGATCCGCCCGGAAAAGAATTCTCTAAGCCTTGTCTCGATCTCACTTGCTGGAAGCGCATCGAGATTCACGCCTGAGCTGAAACTAGACAATGCAGGAATTTCCATGTCCAACCTGAGCCGCTCCCCACGAGATCAACAAGCTATTACCATTGGTTCGCACCACGAATTCCCTATTAGCGCACTTATCCTACAAGAATAAGGCTATAACACGCGGTGCTCACATTTAACTGTTGTAAGGTTATTTCGAGGAAAATCAATACAATAGAGTAGAGGGCTCGGTGTCATTTGCACAAAACCGTCGCACAGGACGGGAACGACCGGAGATCGCCAATGGACCATGGGAACGAAGCAGTCCGTAAGCCGTTCGCGCTTACAAGAAGGATGTTTTTGACATCGTTATCGGCAAGCCTCCTGCCCGGCTCGCTCAGCTTCCTGGGTTCCGCCCACCCGGCTGCGGCCGCGGCGCCTTCCAGACCTCTCGTCGGAGCAATTCGATGGGACGCGTGGTATTCGCCCGGCTCGCAGCCGACGGAAGCCGTCAAGCAGTCGCTCGGTCCTCAGAAATATCGTTGGCGGGCTCCCTTCTTCGGCACGCCAATCAATCGCGATCCCAACGCGCTTGATTTCTCGGCCTCGATCCAGGTCGAGATGGACAAGGAAATTGACCAGGCCATCTTTGCAGGATTGGACTATTGGGCATTTGCCGCCTACGGGGCAAACCACCCGATGTCCAAAGCCCTCTACACGTTCCGAGCCCGTCCGAAGGCAGCCGAACTGAGATACTGCATGTTTACCGAGCTCGGTCGATGGGGATCGGCAGCCAAGCTGTCCTCACTCCCCCAGGAGCACATCGGCCTGATGGCGGACAAGAACTATCTGAGGGTGGAGAACGATCGGCCGCTTTACTTCCTGGGCTTCATCAAGGGAGCGGATGTGCAGCGAAGCTGGGGAGGCGTGCAAGGTCTGCGCACCCAGCTGAGCAAGTTCAAATCCGACGCGAACGGAGCTGGGCTCGCGGATCCCTACATCGTGCTGGCAGGAGACGCGAAATTCCTGAGCCAGGAGGCCGCCAATCTGGGCGCCGACGCGGTCGGGTCATATGCGATCACAACCGGCAACGGCCGAGGAAGTTTTGCAGACCTCGCGAAGTATGCCGAAAAGGGCTGGAATGATCTTGCCGCCAGCCAAGTCCCGGTTGTGCCCACGGTGATGACAGGATGGGACCGGCGCCCGCGCATCGAACGTCCCGTGCCCTGGGAGACCAAGCAGCGTCCCGGCGATGGGATCAACAATTTCTATACAGCTCCGACGAAGAAGGAATTGGCTGGCCATCTGGCGCAATCGATCAGCTGGGTGAACAGCCGTGCGCCTGATCGCCGGGCCCCCGCGGTGCTGATCTATGCATGGAATGAGAATGACGAGGGTGGGTGGCTGGTCCCAACCCTGCCCTGCCAAACTGACCGGCTGGAAGCACTGCGCGAAGTTCTCAAAGCGACGGCACGGGCGGCGTCGAAAAACCTTTGCTAGATCCTTTCGAGCAAAGTGTGTCCGGTTTGAGTGAAGACGACGCGCCGAACCTCAATCAAGGCTCCGTTCCGATACTGACGGAACGGAGCGGCCGACTTACGCTCCTCGATCAGCGCCAACGAATCGGCCTGGTCCGATCGTTCGATTCCACCGTCCGATGTTCCAGATGGTAGGGCGCGTAGATCTGCTTGACCCAATAATTGAAGTTCGGGTGAAGCTTCACGAAGTCATAGAATGAATCGCCGAAATTGGACGGACTGAGGCAAGTCTTGTTCTGCGGCCTCGACGTGATTGCGTTCAGGCAATACGACACCATGCATGCCTTCGTCTCGCTCTCTGCCACCTTGCTCAGACTTCGGAAGCTGTTGGTTGAATGAAGTCGATACAGATAGCGGTCGGCCTCGAGATAGGTCGGCTCGACCTTGGTTACAGCGCGCAAGGCGAAGTCCCAGTCATGGCAGTATTTGAGATCGGCAAGCCAACCCACCTGCCGCAGCAATTCACGGCTGAAGACGAAGTTGCCGGTTGATGCCGCAATCTGGGAATCCAGGAATGTCCATGACAGCGGCGCCCCTGCAATCTGAGCCCGATCGATTGCATAGCGCAGGCGCGTCGGAAACTGGTAGTTGTTGATCGACTTGCCATGTTCGTCGATCGGCTCAACGGCGGAGAAACCGAAGAACAACCGTTCATCGGCGTGCTTGTCCGCGAACAGTCGAACGCGATCCTTCGAGAAGGCATCGTCCGAGTTCAAAAGAAAGATCATGTCGCCCTTTGTCAGCGACAATGCCCTGTTCCAGGTGTAGTGGGCGCCAAGATTTTGAGGGTTCTTGAGCAGCTTGCAGGAGACGAAGCGCTTTCCAAACGACCTCTTCTTGATAACCCTCTGCGCGACTTCAAAACTCTTGTCCGGCGAATGGTCGTCCACAATGACGAGCTCGATGTCGGCAAAAGTCTGTTGATAGACAGTCTCGAGGCATTCCTCGAGATACTGCTCGTGCTTGTAGCAGGCGATGACGACACTTGCGAGCATCGGCGACCTCAACGTCTCACGATGATCGAGTGGCGGGACCTCACCAGTGCACTGGCTCCGTCGCCGACCTCCAGGACGGCGAGTTGATACTCGCCATCCGGCAAATCCCGAATCGAGAAGGACAGCTGAAAACCGAAATAGCAGTCCTTGCTCTCGGCCTTCATATATTCCTTCACGTCCACGCGCTCGTGCCAATCAACGATCAGGCAGTACCCGCCCTTGGCCGCGCTCTCCGGAGCAAGCGCCGACAGCATCAGGAATCCCGTTCTTTGTCTGCTTGCCTCGAAAATATTGCCTGCGCAGATCCATCCACGCACCAATACCTCAAAGCGCGGATCAACGATCACCCGCTCGCCCGTTTGAGAATTGATGTTTTCGATGACCAGCAACGAACCTGCCGGATTGTCGGACGCACCTTCCGCCTCAACCGGAGTGCCGCTTCTGAGGCGCTGCACCCCCGAGTGAGTGAGGCCCGACCGGTGCAGGCTTGCGAGCACTTCGACATGCGTCGAGGCTTCTTTCACCGCCCACTCAAGCTCCTGCCGGCTGAGGCAGTCCAGCAGATCCGGACTATTTCGGATCTGGGCCGAAATAGGCTCGGCCGAAGCGACCCTTCGCACGACCTCGAGAAACGCGCGTCCATAGCGCGAATCCGGCTCGAGATGAGCACCCTCCGCCCACTCGTTCCAGGAATTGATAAACACCAATGACTCGGAAAAACTGTTGCCTTTGGCCCGCAGGGTCGCATCGCGAAGCCAAACCTCGAACGCCTCCGGACTGGACCTGGTAAAGACGTGACCGCGCGGCCCCTTGCGAGGCGTGTTATCCCACCGCGGCATCACGGCAGGAAAAAACGGAAAATCGTAGGTCTTGCCGATGGACGACCGCATGGCGTCGACATAGTCGTACACCTTTCCGGCGAAGGTCGGCGGCGCATCGACTTCGGTCGGCGGCACCTCCCTCGTCGAGACCGTGTGCGGCGGAAACTCGATTGCCGCATCACAATTGACGTCGCGCGGATCGAACTCGCCGAAGGTCATCGCATTGCAAATGAGAAGCTCGCCGATTCCGAGTTCTCGGGCTCTCTCGCGCCAAATCTCGAACAAGCGCTGCTTGTCCGGCAGCAATGACGGCCTGTAGATGACGATGACCTTTCGACCATCGACGGTTATGTAGCGCTCATCGAGCAGCAGGTCGGCCATGTCGTCGATAAAGCGAACATCGTCATCGAGCGAGTGATTTTGTCCCAGCAGAAGTTCGGCATCCGAGCCGTCCCACCGGCGAGACCAGTTCTCGTTCGCCCAGCAAATGCAGAAAGGCAGGTTCGGCTCACCGTCCTCAAGCAGCAGCTGAAGCGGCTTTTCCAGCAGCCTTCGACCCTGGAACCAATACACGTAGTAGCAGAATCCATCGATGCCGTACTTGCGGGCGAGCTCGCCCTGCTGACGACGCGTTTCCGGCAGTCGGACGTCATAGAATCCAAGATCGGCCGGCAACCATGGGGATTCATGTGCCGGAAACTGGGCGCGCATCCGCGCGACGTTCGTCCATTCGGAGAACCCCGGTCCCCACCACCTGTCATTTTCTTCGAATGAATGGAATTGCGGCAGGTAGAAGCAAATGTAGCGCACCTCCTTGGGGGAAGCGTCCGCCAGTCCACCAACTATCCTGTCGTTGTTGGGAAACAACAGGTCGTCGTAGTCTTCAGTCGAAAAGCCCAGCGCAACGACCACTTCGCTCGGCGTAAAATTCTCGAACAGGGGTATCTCGTAGTATTCGCCATCGTTCAGGCTGATGCGGAGATAGATCTGCGCATGTGTGGGGTCCACAAGCGCGTTTCTCAGGGCGCGCGCCAGGCGACGGCGCACCCCTGGCGCGGACAGATCGATACGAAATCCGGGACGTCCGATCACGCTCCGCGGACCTACGCGGACCGGCATCGAGCGGCCTGTTCGTCCCTCTTCGACACAATGGGAAGCGACAAAGAGCGCTATCGAAACGGTTGAAGCAGGCGACTGGGCATCGACGATCCAACCGGAGATCCCTCGCCCCGAATATTCGAGTATCGCGCCACGCAGCCGCGGTCCGGACTGGAGATCGCTTACGTCCGGATCCAAGAACAGGCTCTGCGGATGGTCTTCCTGCTGAACCGGACTGGCAACGGGCAACATATCCTTCGTATCCCTGACGCTCCGTTCGACCATCTTGTTCATTGCCAATCAATCTCCTGCCAACGTTTAGCATTGGCTCCAGTTTCTTTCCCGGTCATGCGGAAGTTCGATCCCGAGATCACGTTGCCTGACACGCCCCAGATCGTGACCTCTTGCTGCTTATCGATCATCTTCACACAACCAGAGGTACAATGAGCATTCATTCCGCGAACACAACATTAGCGCAATCTCTCTGTCGTCGATATGAAAGCCATTGTTAGTTCTGCCTAGATTGTCACGCGGACGTGCCCGCTTCCGTGCCTTCGCGCTCAAAAACAAAGCCGTTCACCATCTCCGCCCTTGCCTGCGCGCGACGAGATGCCCGCCTCCAACAATCTCAGCCGACGCTCTCGCCCATTGCCTGCAGACGACGTCGCGCGCCTTCGTTGTTCTGCTGCGCCGCTTGTCGATACCAGCTCAGCGCCTGATCGCGATCCTGCGCGACACCGTTACCGGCGCGCAGTGCATCGCCAATGGCGAGTTGGGCTTCGACCATGCCCTGCTTCGCAGCTGCCTCGAACCACTCGGCCGCTTTTGCTGGATCGGCCTCGCGGCCCTGTCCCCGCCCCAGCATCACGGCAAGGTTGTATTGCGCCGTCGTGTGGCCCTGGCGCGCTGCGGCCTCGTACCACGTCACGCCCTGGGCAAGGTCCTGCTCGACGCCCTGCCCGGTGCAATACATGACGGCAAGCTTGAACTGCGCGGCGGCGTTGCCGCCATCGGCCGCCTTGACGATCCAACCGGCGGCGGCCTGCGCATCCTTGAGGCCGCTCTTGGGATCGGAATACAGCAGCGCCAAGGTGTGCTGGGCCTCGACATGGCCGGCACTTGCCGCACGCTTGAACCATTGCGCCGCGGCCGGAAGATCGACGGCCCCGCCGGACCTTCCCATGTGGAGCCCGCCCAATTGGAACGCCGCAGCGGGATGGCCCACCTCGGCGGCGTCGGTCAGAAGCGTGCGTGCTTGCGCAAGACGCTCTTCGGACGGCTCATGCTGGATGAGAAACACGGCATAGGCTGTCTTCGCTTCGGCGTCGCCGCCCTTCGCTGCCTTGCTGAGCCATTCCGCCGCGCGCACCTGATCGCGCGGCACGCCGTTGCCCGCCGAGTAGAGCCGGCCAAGTTGCACGCCCGCGGCGCTGATGCCTCCCTCGGACGCGCGCTCGAACCACTTGATCGCGGTCGCGACATCGCGCGTCACGCCGTTGCCGTTGAGATAGAACACCGCAATGTTATGGGCCGCCGTGGCATGCCCGCTCTCGGCTGCGCGTTCGAACCATTTCGCAGCCTGGCGGATGCTGGGCGGAACGCCGGTGCCGGTTGCATAGAAACGCCCGGTAAAGAACTGCGCCTGCACATCGCCGCGCTCGGCCGCCTTCTCATACCAATACGCCGCCTCGCGCAGATCCGGCTCGGCTGCGGTGCCGAGCGCATAAAACTCAGCCAGCGCCTGGATCGCCGGCAAGTAATCCTTCCGGGCCGCCTTGCGCAACGCGGTCTCGGCCTTGTCGAGATCCTTGGCCACACCTTTGCCGCTCAGCCGCAACAGCGCAATGTTGTAGAGCGCGATCGTATCGTCATGCGCAGCAGCACTCTGGAACAGCCGCGCCGCCTCCTCGACATTTTCGGGAAGCCCGGTGCCCTTGAGGCACATGAAAGCAAGCGCAACCTGCGCGCGTACATGGCCTTGCTGCGCGGCCTTGTGATACCAGATCGCGGCCTGCGCGAAATCAACGGGAACGCCGCGCCCCTGATAATGCACATCGCCGAGCGCGAATTCCCCGGATGCCGCGTTCTGCTCGGCCGCAGCTTCGTACCAGCGCAGGGCGGCAGCATGATCCTTCGTGCACCCCATTCCGTTGGCGTACATGTCGCCGAGGATCGCTTGCGCCTCCGCCTTGCCGGCTTCCGCCGCCACCGAAATCCAGAGGAAGGCGGCGTCGATATCCTTGGGCACGCCGATTCCGTTCGGGAAGACCAGATCGTGGAGGTTGATCGCCTTCTCGCCCAGGCGCGCCGCAGTGGATTGTCGCCACATCTCGGGCCTGTTCGGTCCGACCGTGGCCTGGACTCCGTTGAGGTAGATCAGGCCGAGCTGGAATTGCGCATCGGTATGTCCCTTCAGGGCGGCGCGGTCATACCACGCGACCGCGTCCGGAATGTTGCCGATAACGCCCTCGTTCCTCGCATAGAGCAGCCCGATCCGGTAATCCGCCTCCGGGTTGCCCGCTTGCGACGCATTTCTCCAGAGGCGCAACGCCTCGAGATATTGCCGGTTCTCGTACGCCTCCAGTCCCCGTTCAAACTGCGATGAGTCTGAACGGGACGAGCCGGGTCGGAGCAAGTCGAGAAGGGATCGCGCCGACACCGTCATGGCTCGCGCATCGCTTCTTTTGCACTGCGCAGCATGCCGCCGAGCAGATACATCGCCACCGATCGGGTGCCGACATTGACATCGCCCTGCAGCGTCATGCCGGGGATGAGGCGAAAGTTCTTCGGAACATCCTTGAAGTTGGTTTCGTCGACAGAGCATCGCGCCTTGTAGTAGGCGTCGACCGGCTTTCCGTCATCATCGGTCGTGAAGGCGCCTTCGCTGATCCAGCGAATCTTGCCCTGCGCCGTGCCGTGCTCGGCCGCGTTGAAGGCGTCGACCTTCATCGTGCAAGGGTCGTTCGGCCGAACGAAGCCGACGTCGCGCGACAGGATCTGGATCTCGGCCTCGAGCCGGGTCTTGAGCGGCATCAGCGTGATGAAGGGATCGCCCGGCTTCAGCACCGATCCGACCGAGAGCTTGGCGAGGGTAAGAACGACCGACGGCTCGGCAGCCGTCCACCGCACGAGGTCCTGATGCTTGATCGCCTTGTCATAGTTCGAACGGGCGGTATCCAGGCTGTTGCGCGTCGTGACCAGGTCCTGGCTCAGCTGCGCATTCCATTGCTCGGTGAAGGCATTGCGATCGGCTTTCAACGATTCCAGCTGGTGTTGGGCTTCCAGCAAGGTGTTGTGCGTGTTGTCGATCTGACGCAACAATTCCAGACGATTGTCCTGGGACAGATACAGGTTCAGCTTGGACCCGCTGCCGCTTTCGGCAAGCGTCGAGCGCATGTCCTCGATCTTGCCGGCGATCTCGGCGCGCTGACTGTAACGCTCGTCGTCCTTCTTCGACTTCTGGATCGTCGCCTCGGTCTGGCTGATCTTGGAGTCGTAGCTATTCACCTGCGCGTTGTACTGGGCAACGCGCTGGTCGTAGAGCGCCTTTTGCAGGGCGTTGTACCTGGTGACATCCGGATCCTTGGATTGGCCGAACGACAGCGGCTTTCCGGACAATTCGGCCTCGTCGCGGGCAACCTGCGCGTCAAGACTGGCAATCTGCAGCTTGTACTGCGTGACATCGGCCGCGGTGAAGGTCGAGTCAAGGGTCGCGAGCAGCTGCCCCGTCTCGACCTGCTCACCTTCCCGAACATCGATCGTCTTGATGATCGACGCGTCCAGGGCCTGCAGCACGTTGATCTGATCGACGGGAACGATCCTGCCACCCACGCTCGTGATGACGCGGTCGACGCGCGTGAGGCACATGATTGCCACGATGGAGACCATGAATGCCGACAGCACGAACAGCGTCGCACGAGCCAGCAACGGCTCAGCGGCTTCGCGGATGGCGTCGGTTTCGGACTGGAACTGGCGAACGGTCGCGAGCGAAGCTTGATTAGGAGACAAGGGTCGGACTCCTGAAGTTCTTTTCGTTGCGGCCCGTCGGCGCAAGATGCGTATTTTGCTGGTACCAAAGCGAGCTATAGATGTCGTTTCGTTCCAGAAGCTCCTCGTGACGGCCGATATCGTTGACCACGCCGCGATTGAGCACGAGGATCGCATCGGCCTTGGTCAGCGACGACAGGCGGTGCGAGATGATGATCAGGGTCCGACCTTGTGCGATCCGCGAGATGTTCGCGTTCACGATCGTCTCGCTCTCCGCATCGAGCGCACTGGTCGCTTCGTCCAGGATCAGGATCGGCGGATTGACGATCAGAGCCCGCGCGATTGCGAGGCGCTGACGCTGCCCGCCGGAGAGGTTGGTGGATCCCTCGTAGATATAGGTCTCGTAGCCGCGCGGCAGCTTGTCGATGAACTCCTCGGCCCCTGCCAATCGCGCCGCCCGGACGATGTCGTCGAAGGTCGCATCGGGCTTTGCGGCGGATATATTCTCGCGGATCGTGCCGCTGAACAGGAAGTTCTCCTGCAGCACGACGCCGACATTGCGCCGGAGATGGTCCACATCGTATTCGCGAACATCGATACCGTCGACCTTGATCAACCCGCCGTAATCGGAGTGCAGGCGCTGCAACAGCCGCGTGATCGTGGTCTTGCCCGAGCCGCTCTTGCCCATCACGCCCAGCGTCGTGCCGAGCGGAATCTCGAAGGAGATATTGTTCAGCGCCGGCGATACCGCGCCCTTGTACTTGAACGTGACGCCGGAGAATTCGACCAGTCCCTTCAGCGGCACCCTCACGCCATGGCCGGAACGTCCCTCCTCGGGCGGCTGATTGACCAGTCTGCCGACGATCGTGACCGCCGTGCGCGCCTCGTCATACTGGTTGATGAGTTGGGCCATCTGCATCAGTGGGCCGGCAACACGTTGCGACAGCATCAGAAAGGCAAACAGCGCCCCAACATAGACCGGATCGCCGCTCGACACCGCCAGGTAGACGCCGAACGCATAGGGAGCGCTCACCGCCAGCCGCTCCAACGGACGCACCACCGTCTGGATGGCGGTTCCGGTCAAGCCTTCCGCAAGGCGAGCCTTGGCGACGCGCGCCACAAGCACATCCCACATGTGCCGCTGCCGCGTGTCGAGCGCCAGCGATTTGATCGTCCGCATGCCGTTCAGGCTCTGGATCAGAAATGCGCCCTGGGCGCCTTCGGCCGCCAGAGTTGCCGAGGACTTCTTCCGGTAGGTCGGCAGCATCAGGACCAGCCAGGTTACGATCACCCCGGCAAAGGCAAGAACCATCAGCGTCATGATCGGACTGAAGAAGAACATGACGGGCAGGAAGAAGAACAGCGTCGTCGAATCGAGAATGGTCCCGAACAACTGCCCGGTCAGAAAGCCGCGAATTCGAAACACCTCGCGGATATCCCGGGAAATCAGGCCGACAGGGTTCTGTTCGAAGTAATCGATCGGCAGATTGAGCATCTTCTCGAACACATAGGTCGACAATTTGACGTCAAGACGTGCCGTCAAACGCTGAACCAGGTACTGCCGCAGGAACGTGAACGCCGCCTCGAACATGATGACCACGAACATGGCAATACACAGCACGTAGAACGTGTTGTAGGCCTTGTAGAAAATGACCTTGTCCGAGAGCAGCCGCCAGAACATGATCGGCGCCAGGCCCATGAAGCCCAGGATCAGCGCCGCGATCGCGACGTCGCGCAGGATGCGCCGTTCGCGGAACAGCAACGCGGTGACAAAGCCGAAACTGAACGGCTGGGTCTCGTCGGAAATCTCGTAGTCGCGCTTGGCCATCACGACGTCGCCCGACCAGATGTCCTCAAAGCGCGGCTGATCGATGATGAGGAGCGCATCCTCACTCGCGTTCGGATCCTGCAAGACCACCCGCGAGCTGTTTTCGTCTCCCTCGAGGCGCAGCAACACCATATGGCTGCCATCGCGCAGGCGAACGATTGCCGGCAGCGCCCGCTTGAGATGGCTCAGCCCCTTCCAGTCCAGCGTGACGGCCTTTGCCGTCATGCCCGAGGAATTCGCGCACTTCAAAAGCTCGGGCAGCGTGACTTCCTGGTCACCCAGGAGATTGTCGTGGATGAGCTGGGACGGGGTCAGATGCAGACCATGCTGCCTGGCCACGATGACGAGACAAGCGAGACCCGAGGGTGGCAGCGCCTCCACCGAAGGTGCGCCGACAAGCGAGAGGTGTTTGGTCATGGATGCCTCGAAGTTTCGACTGCGCAAGATCCGGTCTCTGGCGAGATATAACTTATCACTGTTAGTTCGCTAACGCAGCATTTTCAGCGCACCGCCCAAAAAGATATGTGCGACGACAAGCTGAAAAGCCAGTTTCGAACACGGCCGCGGACGATTTAACACGGAACTTTATAACATTGTTTAACATCGACAGTCACGAGTCGGCGGTCACCGTCTCGCGGAAGTCGAAGCCGCACGCCTCCAGTTGTGGCCGGATCCGCTCCTCCCTGGCCCCCGGCATCAGCGCCAGTGCGCAGACCTCAAAATTCCCGCTGCGGACGGAGACAGTCGGAAAACCGGCACTGAGCAGCAGGTTCCCCATCCGCTCGGCGGAAAAGCCGGTCTTGTGCGCCATGTGGTGGCGCCCCTGCTCGATTGCGCCGGAATGCCCGTAGATCATATCCAGCGGCCGGATCGGGCCGGCCGGCGAGACATAGGCGACGGCACCGAGACCATGGATCAACATGTGCTGAGCGACCGCCTCGAGGTCGGGGGACATGATCAGCGCAAAGCCGTCCGGCTTGAGGACCTCGCGGAACTGAACGAATGTGGGGTGAACCTCATGGGCAAAGAGATGCTCCATGACATGAGAGCACCAGATCGCGTCGAACGAGGCCAGCGGGAACAAGCGCGAGAGATCGGTGATCGATCCGACGACGTCCGGACTCACGCCTCCGTCGACATCGAGCCGAATCTCTTCCCATTCGTGCGATGTCATAAGCGGCTCGATGCGCTTGGTGACCGTCGATCCAGCGCCGGCATTCAGCATTTTCTTCTTGGCCAATTCGAGAGCTCCGCAGGTTCGCGCATTAAGCGGCTGAATTCTTCAGCGATGGTTCGTCTTGATCACCGGTGCCACGGCCGGCGAAAGCGATCGGCCGCAGTTCCGTTGTGTTAAGCCAGCACCACGCCTTTACAAAAGCTACGTGGTCCGAATGTGACGATCCAGCCTCTAACATCCATTGGCGGACATGCGTAACGCGGAACTTGTGATGGAGGTCGGTGCATCCGACGCGGGTCGGCCGACAAGGTTCCGACCAGCATGGTCGCATGCAAAGAAAAAACGCCGCCTCAACCCCGGCTGAGGCGCTGCCTTCGCTTGGTGGGGACCCGGGATCTTACAGCTTGATCGAGTGACCATCGCTGAAGATCAGGTATTCGATGTTGCTGATCTGGGTCACCTGGCCATTGCTGAAGTTGATGTCCAGGGAACCGTCCTTGCCCGCGGTGATGCCGGTCACGTCGGTCGAGGCGTGATCGAGGAAGGTCAGCGAGTCCTTGCTGCCGGCGCCGCCGTCGATGCTGTCACTGCTGGCGGCGTTGCTCAGGTAGAAGTAATCCTGACCAAAGCCGCCAACCATCGAGGCCGTACCGGTGCCGGAGCCGACGAACGAATCCTTGCCGTCGCCGCCGATCAGCGTCTGGTTGCCCGAACCGGCGACCAGCGTATCGCTGCCGGAGCCGCCATAAAGCGTGTCGTTGCCGGCACCGCCGTAGAGCGAGTCGTTGCCGTCACCGCCATAGAGTGCGGTCGCGTGCGACGCATCGCTGCCCGAGTAGAGGATGTCGTTGTCGTTGCCGCTGCCACCGTACTCCGCGACGGTGCCCGTGCCGCCGACCAGCAGGTCGTTGCCGGCACCGCCGTACAGCGTGTCGGCACCAACACCGCCATACAGCGCGTCGTTGCCGGTGCCGCCATCGAGCGCGGTCACGTGCGACGCATCGCTGCCTGAGTAGAGGATGTCGTTACCGCTGCCACAGTACTCCGCAACGGTGCCGGCGCTGCCGACCAGCAGGTCGTTGCCGGCGCCGCCATCCAGACTGTCAGCACCCGCACCGCCATACAGCGAGTCGTTGCCGGCACCGCCGTCGAGGATCGAGCCGTGCAACGCATCCGAGTGCGAGTAGATTGCATCGTTGCCGCTGCCGCCATACTCCGCAACGGTTCCGGCAGCGCCGATGAGCAGGTCGTTGCCGGCGCCGCCGTCCAGCGTGTCGGAACCGATATTGGCAGGATTATACCCTGCACCGGCAACCAGCGTGTCGTCGCCCTCACCGCCATCGAGCAACGTGCCGAGCGTATAACCGGCGCCTGACTTCAGAACGTCGTTACCGCTGCCACCGTACTCCGCAACAGTGCTGACGCCGCCCTGCAGCAGGTCGTCACCGGCGCCGCCATCCAGCGTGTCGGCTTCGGCACTGGCACCACCCTCCAGCGTGTCGTTGCCGTCGCCGCCCGACAGGAACGAGCCGTACCACGCAAACAAGTTCGCGTAGAGCAGGTCGTCGCCGGCGCCGCCGTAGATCTGATCGCTGTATACGCCGGCGACCAGCGTGTCATTGCCCGTGCCGCCGTCGAGAGTCTCGTTGCCGAAACCCGCGCTCAACCAGTCGTCACCGGCGCCACCATACAGGCGATCATTGCCCCAGCCACCGAACAGCACGTCGTTGCCGCTACCGCCATCCAGCGTGTTGATCCGGTCCAGTGAGTCCAGCGAACTGCCGGACAGCAAAGTATCGTCGCCGCTCCCGCCATGCAGGTCCGACCAGTTGCTGCCCCAAAGCCAGTCGTTGCCGGCGCCGCCATACATCTGGCTGTGACCCACGCCACCTCCGTACACCGTGTCATTGCCAGCGCCGGCAAGAACCGTCGTGCCGCGGTTGTTGTTGATGGTGATGTCGTCGTTGCCGTCGCTGGTCGCGACCAGCACCGGGGCGGCGCCGTTCACGGTCAGCGTCACGTCGCTCTTGGTGGCTTCGATGATCGCCTTCAGCTTGGCATCAAGCTTGATCGTATTATTGGCGTTGGTTTCGATCAGAACATTGGCGTTCGGATCCGGGTTGCTGATCCCGGCGCCTTCCTGCACCGGGATGGTCGCGCCATCATCCGGGCTGGTGTAACCGATCCCCGCGCTGATCAGATAGTCGAGAATCTGTTGCCGGGTTGCGTGATCGATCGTGGAGCTAATCGCGGCCTTGAGCTCCGTCTGGTTCAGGTTTTGCGTCACCATCGATGGAGCCCCTGCTTCGACGCGCTACATAGTCGCTAAGCAAATACTTCAATTATCTCGATGACTCACAATTGGAGCAGGCTGCAACACTGCAAGATTATCAGACAGCATTTCAGAGCACCACCTGCAATCGCAAAAAAGCGCCGCCTCAACCAGAGTTGAGGCGGCGCCTTCGCTTAGTGCAGACCTAGGATCTTACACCTTGGTCGACTGACCATCGTTGAAGATCAGGTATTCGATGTTGCTGATCTGGGTCACCTGGCCATTGCTGAAGTTGACGTCCAGAGAACCGTCCTTCCCCGCGCTGATGTCGGTCACATCGGTCGAAGCGTGATCCAGGAAGGTCAGCGAGTCCTTGTTGCCGCCACCGCCGTCGATGGTGTCGCTGCTGGTAGCATTGTTCAGGTAGAAGTAGTCCTGACCAGAGCCGCCAACCATCGAGGCTGTACCGGTGTCGGAGCCGACGAACGAATCCTTGCCGCCGCCGCCGATCAGCGTCTGGTTGCCCGAACCGGCGACCAGCGTATCGCTTCCGGAGCCGCCGTACAGCGTGTCGTTGCCGGCACCGCCGTAGAGCGAGTCGTTGCCGTCACCGCCATAGAGCGAGGTCGCGTGCGACGCATCGCTGCCCGAGTAGAGCACGTCCTTGCCGCTGCCGCCGTACTCGGCAACAGTGCCGGTGCCGCCGACCAGCAGGTCGTTGCCGGCGCCGCCATACAGCGTATCGGCACCCGTACCGCCATACAGCGAGTCGTTGCCGGCACCGCCAACCAGGCTATCGTTGCCTGCACCACTGTACAGCGCATCGTTGCCCTTGCCGCCATCCAGCGTGCTGGAATTGCCCGCAGTGCTGCCAGACACCAGCACGTCGTTGCCGGTACCGCCATGCAGCTCGGACGAGCTGCCGCCGTACAGCGTGTCGCTGCCCGAGCCACCGTTCAGGGTGTCGGCACCGGTGCCGACCAGCAGATCATTGCCCTTGCCGCCATCCAGCGTGCTGTGACCGGAGACGTTGTCGATCAGCACGTCATTGCCGGAGCCCGCATCGATCGAGTCGTGACCGGCACCACCGAAGATCGTGTCGTTGCCGGAGCCGGTGAGAACCGTCGTATCACCGGTGTTGTTGATGAACACCTGATCGTTGCCGTGACCGGTAGCGACCAGCACCGGGGTGCTGCCGTTCACCGTCAGCGTCACGTCGCTGTTGGTGTTTTCAATGATCGCCTTCAAGTTGGCGTCAGTGTTCACGGTGTTGATCGGGTTGTTCTCGATCAGAACATTGGCGTTCGGATCCGGATTGGTGATTCCAGACCCCTCCTGGACCGGGATCGTCGCGCCGTTATCCGGGCTGGTGTACCCGACCCCAGCGTTGATCAGATAGTCAAGAATCTGTTGCTGGGTCGCGTGATCGATCGTTCCGTTGATCGCGTGTTTGAGGTCAGTTTGGTCGAGATTGTAAGTCGCCATCGATGTAGCCCCTGCTTGGGATACGAGGATTCAAGCCGCTCGCCCACATCTAAGCTGTTGATTCACAACTGGTTTGTTGCGACGCAACCCGAATGTGGACACACGTTACGAACTTGTTAAGTCCATTGTTAAGACCGCGATGCCGAAGTGTCAATCAGCAATGTGCTATTAACGTCCGGTTCCGTGTGATTTATGTGAGACTTAGCACCATTTCGGATGCCACCTAACATTCAGCGCTGACCGATCACAAATGTTAGCCGCGGCGCAAAAAAGGGTAGTGATTATACGGGGTTTCATCGGGTCCCGGGATCGCGCCGGAGCGCCGAATTTCGCAGCCGCTGCGCGTGCTTCGACGCGATTTTCTGATCTGAAAAAAATATTTCTGCGCCGCACGAGAGCTTTTCCAAAAAAGCGTCAAACTTCACAACCGGCCGGCAGTCAGGCCGGCGTTATGGCGGGTTCTGGCTATAGGTGACGGCTCCAGCCGGCGAAAACCGGATGATCAATCGCAGAATCGGGGCAATTCAACCGCCCCGGCCAGCCCTGGCGCGGTGCCGGACCAGGCAGCGATATAACAAATTAACACCAGATTTGTCGCGATTTGTTGGTGGCGAGGACGCGGAAGCGGTGAGACCAAGCCCGATCACGGGCCGAAGTGGCCATCCGCGGCGATCATCCGACAGCGGCGCGCCCGTAAATCGCCTCGAGCAGCCGGAGGTTCTCATCCGGCGCGTAAAGCTCGAGATAGGCTGCCCGTGCGGCCCGTCCCCACGCTACCGCAAGGTCCGCGGCACCCAGAAGGTCAGCGATCCGGCCCCGGAGTGCGGCCGCATCGCCCGGCGGCACCAATGCACCGGTCTTGCCGGCGGTCACCACCTCGGCAAGTCCGCCGATCTCGGACGCGATCACCGGCGTTCCCCGCGCAAAGGCTTCGACCACGACCATCGGAAATCCCTCGTACCATAGCGACGGCACGACCAATGCCCGGGCATTCGCCATTTCCCGAAGCACCTCAGCGCGCGAGAGTGTACCAAGGAACGTGACATTGCCGGGCGCCCGGGCCTCGAGCGCAACGCGCTCCGGCCCTTCGCCCACGATCCGCAAGGGCACGCCGGTCGCGGCAACAGCCTCGAGCAGCACGCCGACGCCCTTCTCGCGGCTCAGCCGTCCGACGTAAAGCAGCCCGGCGCGCGGCGTCGCCGGATCGGGCGCACCCGGATCGGTCATGAAGTTCGGCTTCACGTCGATCCGGTCTGCGCTGAAGCCGGCCTGCGTGAACAGGGTTTTGGCAAACTGCGTCAGCGCGATCAGGCGCAGCCCGGGACGGGTCCAGGTGCCGCGGCGCTGGTGCTGCGCGATCATGTGGGCCGAGGCCATCGAGCCCGGAAGCGACCCGCGGTAGCAGCGGTGCGCGACGCCCCAGAGATGGCCGTGGTCCAGGCACTTGTGGCAGATGCGGCCGTCGCGCAGCAGCATGCCGCCGGTGCAGATCGTGCGATAATTGTGCAGCGTCACCACCGCTGGCACGCGCTTTTGCCGGCACAGATCGAACACCGCGGGCGATAGCAGCGGGA
Source organism: Bradyrhizobium sp. I1.14.4 (assembly GCF_050435825.1). Taxonomy (NCBI): domain Bacteria; kingdom Pseudomonadati; phylum Pseudomonadota; class Alphaproteobacteria; order Hyphomicrobiales; family Nitrobacteraceae; genus Bradyrhizobium; species Bradyrhizobium sp. I1.14.4. The sequence continues at coordinate 142,474 of NZ_JBNDLA010000007.1, forward strand.
AGAAGTTGTGGACGTGCACGACGTCAGGGCGAAAGCGGTCGATCGCCTCAGCCACGACCCGCCTTCCCTCCGCATTATCAGCGATCGACAGCGTGGCCGAAATCCGCGCGGCGAGCGAATTGATTGCCGCGTTGCTCACCGTGAGCGTTTCAACGCTGTGTCCCGCGCTGCGCAACAGGTCGACTTCCGCTTCGAAGACGACGTCCTCGCCGCCGCGCCCCTGGTACCTGTTGTGGGCGACCAGGATCTTCATGACCGGCGCGTCGGACCTGAAGACCAGCGTAGCTCCGTCACCAGGCTTTGGTCGGCGGCGAGCGTCCCCGAGCCGATCAGCGTCGTTGCCGGCACCTTGAGATCGAAGGACGGCGAATACCAGCCCGCCGGCATGATCTCGTCGCCGCGATACGACATCCAGCTGAGCGCTGCCGGCAGATCGAGCTCGCCGTGTCCGCCAGGCCACGCGAGCTGCGCGGTGCGCCCTTCGAGCTTGCATTCGACCTCGGGACCGAGATGCCAGCTGAGGCTCGCCGGCACCGCAAACCCTTCATCAGCAATCACAATATCGGTGACGACGAGCCGCGCCGCCTGACGCAGCAATCGCACCGAGCGGCGATGCACGAGACCCGCTTCGTCCTGATATCCCGCGTGCTCCGCGACCCAGCTCGCGTCCGCATCACGATCGTCCAGACCGTTCGATGCGATCAGCCGGCTGTGCGCATGCCGGATCCAGAGAAACGGCCCGCCCGACACCGACTGGTCGCGCGCGAACAGGCAGAGCGTATTGTGCGCCAGTGTGGAACGGAAGTAGGCGCGCCATCGCGGATCGCCGTGGTAGCAATAGGTGCCGGGATCGGCGAGGATATCGACCCCGCCGATCCTGCATTCGAGCGACAGCGCATCCGCATGGGCATGCGCCGCGATGCGGCCGAAGCCATGCGGACCGTGGTCGCAGCGGCACCACACCGCTCTGTCGGCATCGACGAGAAAGGCCTGCCCCGCCTCCTCCAGCAGATGCGGACGATGCTGCGGCCGCACGGCAATCGGACGCGCCGTAATGCCGTCGGTCAGAAAAAATGTACGCAGATCGGGCTCCGGCAGTCCGGGCCACCATGGCAGATCGCCAAACAGGCGCGCGCCGGTGGCGAGCAAACCGAGCCAACGATTGCCGTCGTGATCGTCGAGCAACAGGCCCGTGCCGTCGTCGCCATCGCCCTGACGCGGCGGATGAGCGCGATCATCCAGCATCGCGGCAATGACGTCACTCATGCGGCACATCGTGATCCAGACCGCATCGTCAAGCGGATGTCCCGACGCCTCGCCCTGCACCGCCGCCGCGAGCAGGAGTTCGAGGACAAAGCCGTGGTAGTCGGTCGCGAGCTCGCTGTTGCTGCCGCAGGCAAGCGTTTGCGCAACGGCTTCGTGTGCCAGTGTGCCGGCGGATTGCTCGCGCCATCGCGCACTGTCGCGGAAAAACGGAAACGCACTGGCCGCCACGAACTGCCCGGCAGCCTCCGCGATGATGTGGTTGTTGGCGGACGAACCACGGCTCGGGAACTGCGACAGCCAGTATTGATGTGCGTAGAGCTGCGTCAGGAACAGCTCATTGTCCTCGAACAGCGCAGGAGCGCCGGGCCAGTTCTGGAGCAGTTGGCGCGCCCAGGTCCAGGAGATTAGCCGCACGCCAAGTTCGATCCCGCTGATCCAGTGCGGGCCGTGCGGGAATGGATTTTCGCGCCACCAGCTCGCCAGATGCTCGGCCACGCGCCTGGCGTAACGCTCGTCAGAGGTCAGGTAGTACGCAGCCGCGAGCACCGTGAGATGGTGGTGACGCGACGGCTCCCAGATGTATTTGATGTTTCCGACCGCGGCTTCGTCGCGATAAGGAATCGCAAACGCGTACAGGTCAGCGGGCGCCCGCTTGCCGCTGCGGACATCGACAAACCAGTCGGGCCGTTCGCCCAGGGCCCCATGATCTCTGGCAAAAATCCGCCAGCGGCCGGCGAGAATCTGGTCGGCACGATGGATCAGCCGCCCGGCGGCCTGCCGCGGAGCGTCGGCAGACAAAGGCAGCCGCTTCAGACGCGGCTGCCGCGAGCCAGGAGCGAGCCTGGCGCCGGCGTATCGTGCGATATCGGGCGGAGTGATGCGCCAGAGCAGGCGCAGCAGCTGGTCGTTCACCCGTCCCGCAAGCTCGGAGGGCTCCATGCGCTGCAGCCGGCGCAGATACCAGGCCGGATTCATCTTACGCCGGTCGAGGCACGCGCGACGCCCTGCTCTGCCGTGCCAGGCGTCAGATTGACCCGCATCCCGGTCGCCGCGCTTTCCTGCACCGCGAGCGTTGCGCGGGTTGTCGCAAGCAGCGATTCGAGTGCGATCGGCATCGCGGCCCCCGATGCGACCGCCGCGGTGAACGCATCCAGCATCGGCCGCTGGCCCTTGTCGAGCCGCGCTTTCTTCGCCATCCGCTGGCCGGCGTACCAGAGCTCAAAGCCCGAGAAATTATCAAAGGCGGCAAAGCCCGTGCCTGCCGATATTTCGAGCGCTTCCTTCGGCACACGCGGATCGCCGCCGGTGAGATAGCTGAGGCTTGCGACCGAACCATCGGCAAAGTCGAAGGTGGCGACGAGATTGTCGACATCCTTGCCCGTAGCACTTGCGGAGACACGCACCGGCTCGGCGCCGAGCCACCAGGACAACACGTCGATGAAGTGGCCACCCTCGCCGACGAAGCGGCTGCCTTCGCTCTCAGTCTGCAGATACCAGGATGATTTCTCCAGCGGGCCGGCGATGACGCGATATTGCAGGGTCTGCGGCCCTGCCGGCGTGAACGCCGCGCGCATGCCCCGCAGCAGCGGCGAGAAGCGGCGATTGAAGCCGACCATCAACCTGTTGTTGCCGGTGTCGCGGATGGTCTGCACCAATTGATCGAATGAGTTTGGATCGATCGCTAGCGGCTTCTCGACAAACACCGCCTTGCCGGCGCGCAGCGCCCGCGCCGCGAGATCGGCATGGGAGGCGTGGCGCGTCGCGATCAGCACCGCGTCGATATCGTGGGCCTCGATCGCCGAGGCCGCATCCGTCGAGGCGCGCGCGAAGCCGAACTTGCGCACTGCGGTGGCGCCGCTCAGGCCGGTATTCGTGGCGACCTCGACAAGATCGACGCGCTCGTTTTTCGCAAGCTGCGGCAACAGCATGCTGGAGGCATAATTGCCTGCACCGATGACGCCGAGCCGCACCCGGCCGCTGTGCACGGCAACGGCCGGACGATAAATCATCTGCATCGCGCGCGGAGCGGCGTCCGGATAGGCGAACACCATGCCGAGACTGACCTCACCCCGGCTCATGCGCTCGAACGCCGACGTCGCCTGCTCCAGCGGCACCGCTTCGGAAATCAGCGAGGAAAAATCGAGCCGCCCGTCGGCCAGCAGCGCAACGATGGCCTCCATGTTTCGCTTCTCGGTCCAGCGCACATGGCCGATCGGATAGTCGATGCCGCCCTCCTCGTAGAGCGGATCATATCGGCCGGGGCCGTAGGAGCGCGAGAACCGAACGTCGAGTTCCTTGTCGTAGAATTCATTCCACGGCAGGTTTAGCGTGCATTTGCCGATATCGACGATGCGGCCGCGGTCGCGCAGCAACCCGGCCGAACGCGCCGCGAGATCAGGATCGTCGCTGCCCGCCGTGATGAACACGCAATCGACGCCGTTTGCTGCCGTCAGCTGGTCGATCCGCGCGCGAAACTCGGCCGCGGCGTCACCCGATGCAACCGCACAAATCGCGGCGCCCGCCGCCTCGGCCTGACGACAGCGCGCCTCCAGCCTGTCAAGCCCGACGACCACGACACCGGCGCTGCGCAGCAGGCGCACCATGATCTGCCCGATCAGGCCGAGGCCGATCACGCAGGCGGTCTCACCGAAACGGATTTCCGACTGGCGCATCGCCTGCAGCGCGATCGAGGCGATCGTGGTGAATGCGGCCTGGTCGAGCGCGGCACCGTCCGGCAGCGGCACGCAGAGGTTCACCGGCACCCAATTGTATTCGGCGTGGGTCGCATATTGATTGCCGCCGCAGCAGACGCGCTGTCCGATCGAGAGGCCGCCGACGCCCTCGCCGACTTCCACGACGGTGCCCGACAGCGAGTAACCGAGCGGCGTGTAGGAATCGAGGCGGTTCATCACTTTCTGATAGGTCGCAACCAATCCCTGCTGGCGGACCGAACGCACCACCTTGGCAACCTGATCGGGTCGCGCGCGCGCCTTGCCGAGCAGCGACAGGCGGCCTTCGGTGAACTTCATCATCTCGGTGCCGGTCGAAACCGCCGAGAACGCCGTGCGCACCAAGACCCCGCCGGGGCGGCAGCGCGGCGCCGGCACGTCGATCAGCGTGAGCTCGCCGCTCTTATAATTCTGCGCGATCTGCTTCACAGTCGGTCAATCGCCTCAAGTTAACAGCGCTCCTTGTATCGCGCCCGCCGCTCGCAATGAAGCCAAGAACATCGTCATAGTTATCTCATTGCTCGCGAAATAACATCGTTATCATTCCAGCAACAGAACCGGTTTGGGCGAGATTTCGACCTCGCCGTTTGCGACAGGTCCTTCGCCACCGTCGAGGCCCTGGTAACGGCTGAAACGCGGGTCGACCCGGTAAAAGGACCGGCCCTTGGTGGTCCAGAGGATCAAGCCGTTGCGGCCATCCTGCATGCGAAGCTCGACGCGCCAAGTCGACGGTGACGTCCGCGAAGCGGTCACGACGCTGGCGCCAACCAACCATGACTGGACCGTACGGTAAGCCACTCCGCTCGGCAGCAGCCCGCGCGCCGGGTCCCATAATTTTCCAAAGTCGCTGCCGCCGCCGGCGAACTCATACCAATAGAACCGGTCGACGCCGCTGATCCATTTCAGGATATAGGCGCGCGCCAGACACCCGTCCGGATTGTCCTCATAGGACGACCAGCCGGCCTCGGTGTCCCAGATCGGCCTTGCGGACAGATCGTGCGCGGCGAGGATCTGCTTGAAGCGCGCAATGATTCCAAGCACCGCTTCGGGTTCGCTCGTGTAGCCGTGGAAAGCGAAGACATCGGCATATTGTCCGCCGCCTTGCGCCACGAATGCTTGTTGCCAACGATACCCATCCGGTGTGCCATTGGATGGCGGGGTCAGCACGATCAAGCTGGGATCGCTGGCCTTGATGATCTCGTAGGCTCGTTTTTGCATCTGGACCATGGTCGCGATATCGCCCGAGTAATATTTGGGATCCTCGGGTTCGTTCCAGATTTCCCAGTATTTGATGCGTCCGGCGGCGCGCGCAACGGCCGCGCGCACCCATTCATCCCATGACGCCAGATCGGCCGGCGGCGAGCTTGCACCGGGCGTGAACGCCGGCGGCGCATCCTTCACCGACGCGGCCCATCGCGGCGTGTAGGCGAGATTGAGAACGATATCGACGTGCTCGCGCTCCGCCGCCGCGAGGATGGCGTCGAAGCGCGCCCAATTATAGATGCCGGGCGCCGGGTTGATCTGCGCCCAGTAGATCGCGCCCCACACCCGAACGCCGTCGAATTTGAGCTCGGGCCATGGCTGCGACTGCCCGATCGCGTTGATCGTCATGCCGAAAAGCGTCGGCGGGATCACCGCATTCACGCGGCTCGCATTGAGTGCATCGTTTGCCGTCGAACCGTTCCACTGCAGCGGCCATTTGGAGGCCAGCGGCGCGAGCGCGCTCAAAACCAGTGCAATCAATGCCCTTTGGCCCCAATCCCTCACCTTGCCTGCCATGTCCCTGTCTCGTCGCCGTCACATCCTTGCCGGGATTGCATAATGGAAGCCGCGCATGTTAATGCCGATGTTAGTCGGATTGTGATGTTGTTAGGTCAATGGTATAGATCATCGCAGATGTCGAGAGCTGAACCATCACCGCGGCGGATCCTGATCATCGTCGAGAACCTTCCGGTTCCTTTCGATCGCAGGGTGTGGTGCGAAGCAACGTCGCTGCGCAAGGCGGGCTATGAAGTTTCGGTGATCTGCCCGAAGGGCCGCAGTCATAACGCGTCCTATGAATGCCTCGAGGGCATTCACATTTATCGCCATCCGATGCCGGTGGAAGCGCGCGGGATCGCCGCCTATCTCATCGAATATCCGGTCGCGCTGTTCTGGGAAACGTGGCTCGCGATCAGGGTCGCGTGGAAGTACGGCTTTGACGTGATCCAGGGCTGCAATCCGCCCGACCTGATCTTCCTGATCGGCCTCCTGTTCAAACTCGGCGGCAAGCGCTTCGTGTTCGATCATCACGACGTCAATCCCGAGCTCTACGAAGCAAAATTCGGCCGCAGGGACATGTTCTGGCATCTGCTGCGGCTGGTCGAATATCTCACCTTCAAGACGGCGAGCATCTCGATCGCGACCAACGAATCCTATCGCGATATCGCGATCACGCGCGGCGGCATGCCGGCCAATCGCGTCTTTGTGGTGCGCTCCGGCCCCAATCTCGACCGGGTGCGCTCGCGCCCGACCGATCCGGCCTGGCGCAACGGCCGGCGCTACAGCGTCGGCTATGTCGGCGTGATCGGCCAGTCGGAAGGCATCGATCTCCTGCTGCAGTCGATCGGCCACATCGTGCACGATCTCGGACGCACCGACATCCAGTTCAACATCGCCGGCACCGGGCCGGAGTGGAGTGCAGTCGTCAAGCTGTGCAAGGAGATGCGGCTCTCCGACTATGTGAACTTCACCGGCGCCGTCGCCGACGACGCGCTGTTCACGATGCTCTCGACCGCCGACGTCTGCGTCAATCCGGACCGCGTCACGCCGATGAACGACATCTCCACCATGAACAAGATCATGGAATACATGGCGCTCGGACGGCCGATCGTTCAATTCGACGTCCGCGAGGGCCGCCGCTCGGCGCTCGATGCCTCGCTCTATGCAGCGAAGAACGACCCGAAGGATTTTGCCAGCAAGATCATTGCGTTGATCGACGATCCGTCATTGCGGCAGACGATGGGTGCATTTGGCCGCAGCCGCATCGAGGACGAATTGTCCTGGACCCATGAGGAACCGAAGCTGCTCGCTGCCTACGAGGCATTGTTCGCCAAGAACGTCCCTTCGAAGGTTTCCTGGCAGAGCCGCGCCCCGCGCGCGAATGCAGCCGCCGAGCGATCGACCTCACAGGCATCCAGCGTCAACGCCAATGCGGCTGCCGGGCGGGCATCGCGTTGAACGCCCTGCCGCCTCACGCACGTCAAACGCGACGCGGCCGCGGCCGGTCGCACGTCCCTGGATTGTTGAAGGTCGAAGCATGAACGTCAGCATTTTCGGCCTGGGCTATGTCGGAACGGTCTGCGCCGCCTGCTTCACCGAACTTGGCCACCAGATCATCGGCGTCGACAAGAGCGTCGCGAAAGTCGACCTGATCCGCGAAGGCAGATCGCCGGTGATCGAGCCGGGCATCTCGGACAAGGTGGCGCGCGCGGTTGCAATCGGTCAGCTGACCGCGACCACCGACGCCACCGAGGCGATCGTCAACAGCGACATCTCGATGGTCTGTGTCGGCACGCCATCGTCCGGCAATGGCAACCTCGACCTGACCGCCATACGACAGGTCGCCATCGAGATCGGCCGCGGATTGCGCGCCAAGAACGCGCCGCATACCGTGACGATCCGCTCCACCGTGCTGCCCGGCACCACCCGCGGCACCGTCGGACCGCTAATCGAGGAAGCATCCGGCAACAGGATCGGACGCGATTTCGACCTCGCCTTCAATCCGGAGTTCCTGCGCGAAGGCAGCGCGATTGCGGACTTCAACGCGCCGTCCAAGACCGTGGTCGGCGCCTTCAATCAGGAAACCGCCGATCGCGTGATGGCGCTCTACAAGGATCTGCCGGGCGCCAAGATCACGCCGCCGGTCGAGACCGCCGAGCTGGTGAAATATGTCGACAACAGCTGGCATGCGCTGAAGGTCAGCTTTGCCAACGAGATCGGGACGATCGCGAAGACGCTCGGCATCGACGGACGCGACGTCATGAACATCTTCCTGCAGGACACGCGGCTCAACATCTCGCCGGCCTATCTGCGGCCGGGTTTTGCTTTCGGCGGCTCTTGCCTGCCCAAGGACGTCAAGGCGTTGAAACACCTGGCACACAGCCGCGGGCTGTCGACGCCGGTGCTCGAAAGCATCCTGCCGAGCAACGACATGATCATGTCGCGCGGCGCCGACTGGATCCTGTCGCATGAGGGCCGCCGCATTGCCTTCCTCGGCATCAGCTTCAAGGCCGGCACCGACGATGTTCGCGACAGCCCCTTCGTTGAGCTGGTCAAAAGCTTGCGCGGTGAGCAGCGCGACATCCGGATCTACGACCCCAACGTGCGGCTGTCGCAACTGATCGGCGCCAACCGGGACTTCATGATGCGCAACCCGGATTTGGTCGGTTTGCTGCATGACGATGTGACGGCGACAATCGAATGGGCCGACATTATTGTGCTGACGACGGCCGATCCGTGCTTCGTTGCGGCGCTGAAGGCGACCCGCCCCGACCAGGTCGTGCTCGAACTGTCGGAGATCGGATTGCCCCGCGAGGTGCGCGCCAAAGTGAGCGGCTTCCACTGGTAGGGATGACCATGGCCACCATGGGCCAGACCCGCGACCGACCCGAAATCCGCTTCCACGACGAGATTTCGTCGGAGTGGGAGGCGCTGCACCAGAGCCGCACCTTCAGGGCGCGCACGGCCGCGATGTTCGATCTACTCGGAAACGCGGACCTCAACGGGCAGCGCTGGCTGGATGCGGGTTGCGGCACCGGAACGCTCTCCCGCCTGCTCGCCGCACGCGGCTGCGACGTCACGGGCGTCGACGCCTCGTCGGAGATGATTGCGGCCGCACGCGGCCGCCCCGCCGACGGCACGCCGGCCAGACGGCTCACGTTCCAGCAGATCCCGACCATCGCCAGCCTGCCGTTTGCCGATCGATCCTTCGACGGCGTGCTCTGCGCGAGCGTGCTGGAATACGTCCCCGACGTGGCACAGTGCCTTAGCCAGATCCATCGCGTGCTCAGGCCCGGCGGGCTGCTCTTGGTCTCGATCCCCAACCGTGGATCGCTGCTGCGCCAGAGCTACAAGCTCGCGTATGCGGCCTCTTCGCGCGTGTCGGCGCGGCCGCTGTTCCGCTATCTCGCTTTCTCCAAATTCGACGCCTCGCCGGCCGCGATGCAGGGCCTGCTGCGACAACACGGTCTCACCATACTGGGTGCCAGTTTTGCCGGCTCTCCGCTGCCGCCGGCGCTCGACCGCCGGCCCGCAGTCGGCACGCTGATCAATATCCTTGCGCGGCGCGACGACTGATGCGGCAAGCAGGTGCCTGCGTCATGCCTTGATCGCCATCAGCGACTTGGTCATGCCGAGATATCGTTCGCGATAGATCTTTGCGTCCGGAAACGTTTCCGTCATTTCGCGCCAGTCGAACAGATGCCAGTCCGGCGCGGTCCGCTTGAACCAGAAGCGGTTGAAAACTCCGATTAGCGCGATCTGCAGCCGCCTGGGCAACAGGACGATGATGCCGGGCAGCCAGGTATGGCTCTCGATCGGAAAGTATCGATACGGCGTCTGCACGTAAAAAGACCTTGCGACCCGCGAGATCTCGCCCGCAAAGCGGTTCTGGTGCTCCCGCGCGATACTCCGGAAGGCCGCGTCGTTCTCGATCATCACGACGTCCTGCTTCGGTCCGGTGACGTGTTCGATCACCGACGAGCAGAAGCAGAAGTCGAACGCCTGATCGTCGAACGGCAGGCGCTCGGTTTCCTGCAGCAGCACCGTCTTGAAGCCAAAACGCTCGCGCGCAGCCTTCAGATCCTCGGCCGATATGTCGCAAACCGTGATGTCGGCATGGCGGGGCAGGATCGCGCGAATATGCCGGCCGGTCCCGCCGCCGAGATCGAGGATTTTCGCATCGAGCGGCAGGTTCACAGCGCGGACCAGGAACTCGCCGCGCCGCTTGCGCGCTGCACTGGAAAATCGGGCTTGAATTGCGCCCAGCAATGTCAGTCTCCTGCTACCGGTCGGTTCGATCTAGCACGGCGCGCGCGATCCTTCACGCAACTGAGCGTCGATTTGCCTGTCGCGCTCACTTGATGGCCTCGAAGAAGATCGACTCGTCCGGCCGGTTGTCGAGCCGGTCGATGTCGGGACAGATGCCCTCGCGATAGGCCCGGGTGTGGGTCTGCGAACACCCCGCGTCGCGGAACAGCGCCGCGAGCGAGGCGCGGGTAAAGCCCCAATGATGGGCGAAGGCAGCCTCCTTGCGGCGCTCGATCTCGAACACGCCTTTGAGGAAGGCCTGCGGCGCGGCCGGATCATAGAGCGCGACGATTCGCTCCATATCGGGGACGACAATGCGGCATACCCCGCCCGGCGCCAGCACCCGGGCGATCTCGCGCGCCAACCGCTCGACCTCGTCGGGAAACAAATGCTCGAAGACATGCGCGCTGAACACCGCCGACAGGCTGCCAGCCGCGAACGGCAGCGGCTTGGTCAGATCCATGTAGCGGAGCCCGGCGAACTTGCCTTGGCGGTGCTCGGCGTAGCGGGCATCGCCCAGCAGGCCGGCGAGATGCAGCGCCTTCGCCGCGAACGGCACCCGCGCGATCCACAGATGCATCGTGATGTCGGTATTGATCCAGCCCTCGATACCGCAATTGAAGGCGCCGATATGCAGCCGCTGCAGCAAGCGGCCGGGTGCATCGTCGGTCATGTCCGCTCCCGCGCCGAATTGGTCAGCACAACGGTTATCACCGACGCCGCGCTGGAGGCCACCATCGCCGCAACCGCGCCCATCACCTGCCAAGCCGCTGCCGCGAACGGCAGGACGCAGCACAGCGCAGCGAGGCCGGCGATCCGGCTCAGCATGAATCGCTGCGGCTTGCCGGTCGCAAACAGCGGCAGCGCCAGGCCGAGCCACACCGCGTCGAGCGCCATCGCAGCGGCCATCAGGGCGAGGCTGCCGGTGCCGATCTCGTAACTCTGCCCGTGGATCACAAGCGCGAGAATGCGCTGGCCGAGCAGCACGACCGCCGCGCCATAGGCCACCGCGATCGAACCGAGCAGTAGGGCATTTTCGCGCGCGGCAACGGCGACCGCGCTGCGCCTGCCGGCGCGCAGCTCGGCCGCGATTTCCGGCAGGCGCACCGAAAACATCGTCGCGCAGAATTGGCTGAGCGGTGCGAACACCAAAAGCAGGATCCGCAGCGACGCGCTCGCGTCCAGCCCGATGAGAAGGGCGCAAACCGGGATCAGCCCGATGCTGCCGATCCAGTAGGTGAGCGAGGTCGCGACGAACCAGCGGCCGTTCCTGAACAGCCGCCGCAGCGAGCCATGAAGGATCCTGGTTTGCGGCCACGCCAGTTCGCTTGTGTAGGCCAGTAGCAGGTTGCCGGCGATCGCCGCCGAGATCGCGATGCACGTCATCGCCGCAGCAGCGCCGGAGAGCTTGAGGGCGATCATCAGCCCGGCCGAAGTGACGAGCGCCACGCAGTAGGTCAGCGAGGCCATGACTGCGCGCGGCAGCCGTCCGTCGAGATAGGCGATGCGGCGGAACATGCTTTGCAGACGGACCGCCGGGATTGCGAGCCCGGTCGCAATCATCAGTCCGCCCGCGCTACTACCGACCGCAACCATCGCGAAGCCTGCAATCACCAGCAGCAGGCCAAACGCAGCCGAGACCAGCAGCGACGACAGATAGAGACCGAGCCGCAGTTGCGCCCATAGCGATTTCGGGATCCGATGCGCGGTCGCCGGCAGGCCGTCGTCGAACAGACCGCGCAGACACACCGCCTCGATCAGGATCGAGAACGACCAGGCGACGCTGAAGCTGCCGAACGCATTGATATCGAGCACATTGGCCAGCACGATCGTCAGCCCGAAGGCCGAGCCGCTGAGCATCGCCTGGTCGACCAGGCCGAGCCCGACATTGCCCCCGGCGCGCCGCAGCCGGCGGAGCGCTCCGCTCACGGCACCGGCGACCCTGGTCTGGGTTGCCACGCGATCCAACATGTCGGTCAACGCACTCACGCCTCACTCACACGCAGTCTGGCGAACGCCCGACGCGGCGCCACTTGCAGCCTGGTCTCCGGACCGAAATAGCACCAGAACACCAGCACGCAGCCGAAATAATTGTGCAGCAGCTGGCTCGAGTCGTTGGCCGACGCGATCACGACGAACAGCAGCATCGCGAACGGCGCCAGCCAGTACATCCCTTTCCGTTCGAACGTGAAGACGATGGTGTTCCACAACGCCCGCGCCAGCAGCAGCACATAGAGTACGCCGCCGAGCAGACCGAACTGGAGAAAGGCGTCGAGATAGGAATTCTCGAACGAGCCGAACTCGGTATTCCAGGGCGCCATGCTCGTCAGCTCGTTCGCAGGCGAGTTCGGCAGTTCGTTGAAGAACCCTGAGAAGCCGTAGCCGAGCCAGGGGTGTTGCCAGAAGAAGTACGGCCAGACCGACCAGAGGAACGAGCGGCCGGTCAGGTTTCCACTGCGGCCGACCAATCCATACAACTCGTCGCTCGGCACAGTGAACACGACGAGCGCGACAAAAGCGAGGCAAAGCCAGTAGACCGAGGCGGCCCCCCTGTGCCCGAGCACCACCAGCAGCAGCCCGAAAGTCACGGCGAGCGCCGTCAACATGCTGATCAGCGGTCCTGCAGCACCGGCCGCGGCAAGCGCAAATAGATGACATCCCATCAGCAACAGCGACCAGCCGAACTGCCGCCGCGGCCCCGCCAGCATGCGCACGAAACTGATCAGCACCATAAGACCGAAGAAGGCGCCCGCGAGATTCTTGTGGCCGAACACGCCGGCATAGGCCTGGGTCCCCAGCACCGTCGGCCGATGCAGCGGGTCGTAGTCCCATTGCGAGCCGATCACCGGAAACAGCAGGACGTGAACGATCAGCACCACGATCCCGATCCGGAACAACGTGTCGACGAGACGGTCGACGGGACAACTGATCACGACCCATGCCGAGAACATCGTGGTCAGGAGATACATCGCGAACTTGATCGACGAGCCCGCGGGATCGGCACTCAGCGCCAGCGACACCAGCGCGAAGGCAATGAACGTCAGATAAAGATGCGACCGCAGCATCAGCAGGCCGAAGCGCTTCCGATCGACCGCAACGTGCAGCGTCAGGAGGACATAGAGTAGCAGCCACGCGCCGCGGAACAACGTGGATTCGCCGGCTCTTTCCGCGAACGAGATGCCCTCGATGAAATTGAACAGGAAATAGATGCAGCCGAGCACCATCACCAGATAGGCGTGCAGAAAGACATCGGTTCGCAGCCACCATCTGCCGATCATTGCAAGACTTCCTGCCGGGCCGGCGCCCTCAAGAGATGATCGACCGCGGCAGCGAAGCGCGCAGTGGCGTTCTGAAGCGCGCCTCGTCGCACGCTTCGCCGGGACTGCTGCGACATCTCCTCCCAGCGCGCGGGATGTTCGAGCAGGCCGCGCGCCGCGTCGACCCACATTTGTTCATCGAGCGCACAAACATGGCCATTCTCGTGATCGCGGACCAGTTCGCCGCCCGCCCCGACATGAGGCGACACCAGGCAGGGAACCCCGCACTGCAGGGCCTCGTTGCACACCAGCCCCCACGGTTCCAGCAGCGAGGGCAGCAGCAGCAGCCGTGATTGCAGGTAGATCTCCGATATCGCCTGCCACGGCACATAGCTGTCGTGACTGACATCGATTCCGGCGCCGCCAAGCCGCGCCAGCATGCGCCCCTCGGCGGTGCCGGACCCGACCACCCGGACCTTCAGGCCGGGCAAGATCCTGCCGAGCGCGATCGCGACGTTCTCGAAGAAGATCGCGTTCTTGGCGTCGTCATTGATGCGGGCACACCAGAGTAGATGAAATGGACGGTCGTGGAAGTCAGGCACCGTGTCCGGCGGCTCCCATGCCGGCACCAGTGGCACCACGAACAGATCGTCGTCGCGAACGCCCTGATCGCGGAAATAGGCCCTGCCCTTGTCGCTGCAGCACACGACCGCGCCGCACTGCCGCAGCAGCCAGGGCCGCGCCAGACGGTGATAGGCGGTATCCGGCATCGTCTCGCGCCAGCCGTCGATCGTCAGCGCGAGCGCCTTGCCGTTGGCGCGCGCCCATGCCGCGCCGGCCAACATCGAGGGATAAAAGCCGTTGACGAAGAGCAGATCGGGCGCGAGCGCGTTCAAGGCACGGCCGATCCCGACATTGAGATGGGTGTGACGCGACCGCGACAGCGGGATCGATACGCCGGGCACGGTGCGCGTCGTGTAGCGCGGCGTGAACGAGCCGGCCCAGAAGCGATCGGCCTCCTGCGCGGTACAGGACAGCACGGCGAGATCCAGCCCCCGGTCAACCAGCTCGTTGTAGAGACGGTTGGTGTAGGGTGTGATCATGTTGTTGAAGACGACCACGCGCGGCGCCATGGCTTATCGGTCCGGCGGCGGCACCGGCGCCTCGTCGCGCCGGCAGAGCGCCCCGCAATGATAGGTCGCAAGCCTGGTCGCGAGCGCCGGGCTGACCGACAACAGCGACTTCCGCACGACGCTCTTCGCGAGCCCCGTCAGCCGCGACGAATGGAATGCGTGCACCGGCGGGCTGTGGTCATAGGTGCCGAAGCCCGTGACATGGAGCCCCGCGGTCTCCAGCACCAGGCGGAACGTGTCGGGCGTGTAGAAATTGATGTGGCCGATGTCGAGGGTCGATTGCAACGCCCGGCGATTGGTCCGCGCGTGCAGCTCGCACGGCACTTCGACATAGATGAAGGTCCGCGCCACCCGGGCGAGCTCGTGCAGGAATGTGCGCGGTTCGGGCACGTGCTCCAGGACGTGGCTGGCATAGACGAGATCGAACGACCCGTCGGCGAACGGGATCGTTGCACCATCATAGCTGGACCAGCGGAACGGGGCCGCGGCAGCACCGTCGGTCTCCAGATTGGTCGCGGGATCGATGACGTCGATGCCGGTGAAGTCGCGGCCGACGCCGATCGCAGACAGCCGCGCCAGCACGGCGCCGGTGCCGCAGCCGACCTCGAGCACACTGCCGATCTTGGCGGCGGAGGGACCGAGCAGGCCGGCGATGTGATCGGCCTTGTCGACGGCGCAGACGCGGCGCCAGTCGCGCTCGCGCGCCGAATAGACGCCCTCATAATGCGCGTTGTGCTGTCCGACGCTGAATTCCATCGTCATGGTGTGGCTATCGCTCCGGGTCGCGCGTCTCACTCGGTGTAGCCATATCGCCCATAGTGCGAGTTGTAATAGTAGTTCTTGCCGCCGTAGCCGCTATAGCGGCTCATCGCGGCGATATCGGCCTTGTTGAGCACGACGCCGAGCAAGTTCTCGTTGACCGAGCGCGCGCTGCGCAGCGCCCGCTCGACCACCTGAACCTGGGTCTTGCCCCATTCCACGATGAAGACGAAGGAGTCGACGAAGTGCGCGGTGATGCGGACATCGACCACCGGCGTGAGCGGCGGGAAATCGACGATCACGTAGTCATACTGGCTGCGGGCCCCGTCGATGAAATCCTTCATCTGATCGGAAGCCAGCACCTCGTGCGAATGCGCGATACGCGACCGTGTGGCGCCTGGCAGGAAGGCAAGGCCGGTCTCGGGATCGCGCCACACCGTGTCCTGCAATGTCGCATTGTTCGACAACACGTCGAGAATGCCGCGCTCGGCATTCGCGGCGACCTTGCGGCTGAGCGAGGGATTGCGCAGGTCGCAATCGATCAGGAGCACCCGCGCCCCGCTTTGGGCGACCAGTTGCGCGAACACGAAGGCCAGCGTCGACTTGCCCTCGTTCGGCAGCGCCGAGGTCAGGCCAAGGATCTTTGACGGCTTGGTGACATTGAGGTCCGCATTGACCTTGATCGAGCGGATCGCTTCCGAGAACCGCGAGAATGGCGAATCAATCGCGGCCCACAGCACCGGCTCATCGCCGCGCTGGATCATGCGCGCGCCGACCGGCAGGTTGGGACGACCGGCCACCAGCGCCTTGAGCTGGCTGGGCGAGATGCGGGGAACGATCGCGACGCAATCGGCGTCCAGGATGGTCTCAACCATGTCGGCGGTGCGGAATACCCGGTCATAGAGATCGCGCAGCACGCCGAGCCCGAGCCCGGCGATCAGGCCACCGAGCGCCGAGAGCGCAAGCACCACGAAGGTCTGCGGATGGCTCTTGCTGAGCGGACGCGAGGCACGGGTAATCACCCGCGCCTCGCTGACCGGGAACGACTGCTGCTGCACATTCTCCATGTAGCGCTGCAGGAAATTGTCGTACAGCGAGCGATAGGTCTGCGCCGAGCTCTCGAGCTCGCGCAGCGTGACCTGCGCCTGGTTGGTGGACTGCGACTGCGACACCGAGTCGTTCACGGCGCGCTCGATCTCGTCCTGGCGCTGCAGGGCGATCGCATAGTCGCTCTTATAGCTCTCGGCGAGCCGCTTCAGCTCGTCCATGATCGACGACTGGATCTCGCGCATCTGGTTGCGCAGATTCACGGCGGCCAAATGATTATAGCCATAGCGCGACGACCAGTCGGCCTCGCGATTGGCCAGCTCGAGATATTGCGAGCGCAGCTTGGTGATGACCTGGTTGTTCAGGGTATCGGCCACCGTCGCATCGGGGACGCCCCCCTTCACCACCGCCTCGATGCGGTCAAGCTTGGCCTTGGCGTCGGTGACCTGCGACTTCACGTGGAGCAGCTGCGTGTTGAGCTCGCCGAGCTGTTGCTCGTTGAGCAGCTTGCCGCTGGAGGTGACGATGTTGTTGGTCTTCTTGTAATCGAGCACCGCGCGCTCGGCATTGGATGCCTGCGTGCGCAGCTCCTGGATGCGGTCCTGCAGCCAGACGCTGGCGCGGCGCGTCGCCTGATATTTGGAGTCGAGCTGGTCGACGATGTAGGCGTCAGCGACGGCGTTGGCGATCTGCGCCGCGCGTTCGGGATAGAGCGAGCGGAAGCCGACCTCGATCACATAGGTCATGCCGCGGCGGCGGACGTCGAGCTGCTTCTGGAAGGTGCGGACCGCGCGCCGGGTCCGGTCGAACTCGTTGGGCGGCGCGCCGCCGGCGAGCAGGCCGGACACGAAATCGAGCACGGCTCCCGCCGCGCCGGTCCTCGAGCCGATGAATTCCGGATCCTCGTTGAGCTTGAGGTCGCGGATCACCGCGAGCGCCACGTTCTCCGATTTCAGGATTTCGACCTGGCTCTCGACCGCCGAGGAATCGACCGGGAGTTCACTCACCGGCGATTGCTGCTGGAAGGCCTGAAATTTGCGCGTGTCGATGATCATCGTGGCGAGCGCGGTATAGCTCGGCGCCGCCGTCATCAGATAGCAGATGCCGCCGAACAGGCAGAGCCCGGCGGTCCCGAGGATGACCCAATACTGCCGCAGCAGATAGGTGACGAAGGCGTCGAAGGTTTCCGCCAGCGACGGCAGTTCAGCCGGACGATTTCTCAGATCGACAGAAGGCGAAATCTGATTGCGCTGAAGCATCTCGTCCTATCGCCGCGCCGGCAGGACGCATCCTGCCCTCGCGCCCTCCAATGATCCTTCGAAGCGTCCCGCCGCCGACACCGAAGCGCGTTGCTGCAGAAAGTTCGCCATTGCCGATCGGAGGCCTGCTCAGGGAGTAACTGTTAATATCGAAACACGTGTCGTGCCGGTGCTCGCACCGGTCGTCTGAGGGAGCCGGCTCTGTCCACCGGGAGCTTGCGCCCTTGCGGCGCCGCCGGGCGCCGCGAACACGGACATGAGCCACACCACGGGACACGACGCGGAAAAGCCGCCGGATCGCTCAAATGTGAACACAACCATCTCCCTGACGACGACTAACAGTTCGTTAGCATAATCGGAGTTATCACGCCAATTAAATACCCTTGCTAAATACCCTTGCCGGCCGCCGCCCCGGCACGACCCGCCAAATCAACGTTAACTGGCGGGCCGAATGACAACCCTGGCGCCATGACCGCTGCGGCCGCTGCCGGCCCCCTCTCTGGAGCAGAAGGACTGTGACAGGCCCGCCCCCGGCAAGGCCGCCATAACAACGACATAACCGGTGATCCGGAACGATAACTCGATCATTGAATGGCTTGCACCGGCGTAGTCGCGAACTTGATCGAGTTGCGGAGCAGCGTCGCGTTGTAGGCGGCCACGATCGGATCGTTCACCGTTGCGGTCACGAGGCGGATCTGCTGCATGAGCTTGGCGTCCTCGACCGACGCCGCGTTCGACGCATAAAGCACGTCCTTGTTGCGCAACTGGAAACGCGTGGCCAGGAAATAGCCGGCCGGATCGCGGAAATTGATGTTGTAAACGACCGGGATGATCGGCCCGGAATATTTGCTGACGTCGACGCCGAGCTTGGCGGCCACTTCGGGCAGCTCGCCGCGATAGACGAACACCGAGGCCGGATCGGCCGACGAATCGTTCAGGCCGCCTGCCTTGGCGACGGCCTCGGCGAGCGAGATGCGCCACGCTTCGAAATTGAACTGGCCCTGCGCGCCTGAAGCGCCGAAGGCGACGAAGGTCTGCGGCTCGCGGTAGACATAGATGGTGTCGCCCGGATGCGCGTAGATGTTGCTCTTTGGCTCGTAGACCAGCTGGCCGAACGGCACGGTGGTGCGCTTGCCGTCCCGCTCGAGCATCACCCAGGTATCGAAGCCCTGCCCTTTCGGGCCGCCGGCGCGCGTGATGGCGTCGAGCACGTGCTCGCCCGCGGCATTGGCGGGAAAACGGTTCGGCGCGTTGACCTCGCCGAGCACAGAGATCAGCGAGGTGCGCTGCTCGATCAGGGCGACCACCGCCTGCGGCTCGATCGCGCGGTTCTTCAGCGCATCGACGATCGAGCGCTGCACCTCCGTCGGCGTGCGGTTCTTGGCGCGGATCGCGCCGGCATAGGGCACCGAGATGTTGCCATCGGTATCGACGTTCTGGTTCGGCAGAGTGATGTAGTTGCCGGGACGCACGCCTGCCTCGACCGGAATGAACAGGCCACCGGCGGCGGCCTCGAAGATCGTGACGCTGACGACATCGCCGATGCCGAAGCGGATGTCCTTGGGCGGCGGGCCTTGAATGCCTCCGGCGAGTTGCGGCGCGAACGACGCCAGTACGTTCTCGACCTGCGGCGTGATCTTGACCACCGCGTAGGGCAGGCTTTCCGGATCCCGCTGCCCGGCGACGACATCAGAACTCGTCGGACCGTTGGTCGGCATGTAATGGCAACCGCTGACCCAACAGGCGGCCGCAAGCAATAACATTCCTCGAATGAAATTCGCACGCGACATACAAATACTCCGGCCGTGCCGTAACACGCCGACTATCACAATCACAAGATTCCGCGGTATGTTGCACCACAATTGATAAGGAATGTTAGCAAGGTGAGGCAATTTAGCGACACCGACGCGTCGCCGTGAGGAAAATGGCCGGCGCGACATCACTCCGGCTTTGATTTGGTGTGATGTTCCGATTATCTGTGAATGAGATGGTTTGAGTTAACCGATTGAGGGTTCGATGGCCCGCATGAAGCCACTGGCGATCGCATTGGGAACCGTCGCCTTGCTGCTTGGCAGCTCCGGCGTTTTCGCCGCTGAGCTGGGCATTTCCCCGGCCCCACGCGCCGTGCAGCGGGCGAGCAGCGACTGCCAGCGGCTGCAATATTGTCATGGCGACGTCTGCCAGTGGAAACGGGTTTGCTGGCACGGTTGTCCGGACCGTTACTCCTGCGCGCCGCTCTACGGCGCCTACGGGCCGCACGGCGGCCGCGATTATTGGGCCGCCTATAGCTATGGCGACCTGCGCCCGTTCTGAATGTTAATCAACTAACAAAATCACCGGCCATTCGAACATTGCCCGACGGATTCGCGACGATCAGGTTAACCCCTGCTTAGGACCCGGCCCGCTATGATGCGGGCACAGGGTTTGGTTATGTTATTTGTTTTCGTTGGTAATTTGATCGGCGGCGCCGTTCTCGGGTTGCGCCAGCAGTGCCTGGTGCTGGCCCCGGTCGCGCTTGTGGAACTCACGCTGCTCGCCGCCATCGGAGGCACATGGCCGGAGACCATGCTGCTCATGATCACCGCCGTCGTGTCGCTGCAAGGCGGATATCTCGCGAGCACATTCGCGCCGCTGTTCTGGTCTCGCACCTCGATTCCACTTCTCGCCCTGCGCCGCCCGCACTAGCGTGGCTCGACGCTGCCTCATTTGACGTGCCCGATTTCGATTGACCTCGCGGCGAGCCCGGGGCATCCCGCTGCCTTGCGTTCTCATCCTCCGCAGGATCTGTTTCCCAAGGATTTGCCCCTCTCGTGTGGAACGTCACGGCCTTTATCTGCATCTTGATCGGGGCGTCGATTCCGGTGGGTCTGTTCGACGCATCGCTCGCAACCGGCCTCGTCGGCGCCGCAACCTCGCTTGGGCTGCTGGCAAGCCTGATGGCGATCCGTCCGGGTGAACTTTCGTTCCTGAAGTCGGTTGTCGGCCCCGCTGTTGCGGCGGCGCTCGTGCCGATGTTCTGGATCATCCTGCAGATGCTTCCGCTCTCGTTCTGGGCGCATCCGGTGTGGAAGTTCGCCGGCGAAACACTGGGTGCACCGCTCAGCGGCAGCGTCACGATCGACACCGGCGCCAGCCTTGGCGCGCTGCTGCTCTGGCTGTCGCTGCTATCAGTCATAATCACCGCCGCCGCGATCGCGATCGATGTCCGCCGCGCCGACATGGTGGCCCGCACCATTGCAGCAACGGCTACGGTCGCGGCCCTGATCCTGCTGTTGGACAGCGATCCCGTCAAAGTGTGGCTTGGCGTTGCCGGCGCTGCGCGCGATGAGACGGCAAACGGATTCCTGGTCATCGCTCTCGTTGGCGTTCCGCTCAGCCTGGCGCGCGCACTCGACACTCGCGGACATGCCGGCCGCGCGGCGGTTCGGTTGGCGCAGCTGCGCGGGTTGCTCGCCGCCAGCGCGCTGTTTTGCGCCGCCTGCGCCTGCTGGTACGGGCGTCGCGGCGCCGCGATCGCACTCGCTGCCGGCATCGCTCTCGTCGTGATGACCTTCGCCGCGCGAAAGCTTCATTTGCATCGCTGGAGCAGCGCCGGAGCGGCGGCCGCAATCGCGCTGATCGCGCTGGCGACGGCGATCGCCAACCGTCATCCCGATGTCGCGCTTGCCGTCGCCTTCGTCCATGCGCCGGCCGATCTCGTGCAATCGACCCACAATCTGCTCGCCGACCTGCCCGCACTCGGCAGCGGCGCCGGCACCACGGCGACGCTGGCATCGACATATATGGACTGGCAAGGCGCAACCACGCGGCCCGTGATTGCGACCAGCGCCGCCGCCTTGATCACCCAGTTCGGTTCCGCCATGTTCTGGACTTTACTCGCGGTTACGATCCTGGGCATCGCCGCATTCACGGCCGGCGCACGCAATCGCGGCCGTGACTGGTCCTATCCCGCGGCGGCCGCGGCCGTGATGCTGACGCTGCTGCTTGCCGCCTTCACCTTGCCGGAATTGCCGGCGCTGCCCGGAGTGATCGTGTTGGGAGCCGTGATCGGAACAGGACTGGCCCAGCGGATCAGCCGTTCACGGTTGCAGACGGGCTAGACGACAGATGCGCAGCCTCCTCCGGCGCATTGTCGGCCAGACCGGCGACCTCGAACATGACGAGGGCGACGAGCCCTGCATCTACGCCGTCGGCGATATCCACGGACACGCCGACCTGCTGCACGAGATCTGCGCACGCATCGATGCCGATATCCGCAGGTCGCGGCCGGCGCGGCCGATCCAGGTGTTCCTCGGCGACTACATCGATCGCGGACCGGATTCGCGCGATGTGATCGCCATGCTCGATCAACGCCGCCAGACCCGTAGCATGGTCTGCCTGCTCGGCAATCACGAGGCCTGCCTGCTGGAGTTTCTGGTCAATCCCGACATGCTCGCGCAGTGGCGGCAGTTCGGCGGCCTGCAAACGCTGATGTCCTATGGACTGACACCCTCGCCCAATCCCGACGCCGCGGAACGGCAGGCGCTCGCCCAGCAATTGGTGCGCCAGATGCCGCCGGCCCATCTCGCCTTCCTGCGATCGCTACCGATCACCTATTCCTCCGGCCAATATTTCTTCGTGCATGCCGGCGTCAGGCCCGGCATCGCGCTCAAGCAACAGCGCAAGGAGGACCTGCTCTGGATCCGCGACGACTTCCTGATGTCGGAAGATGATTTCGGCAAGGTCGTGGTCCACGGCCACACGCCGGTGCATGAGGCCGAACTGCTGCGCAATCGCATCAATGTCGACACCGGCGCCTATGCGACCGGCCGCCTGACCTGCGTCAAGCTGGAGGGAGCACGGCGAACCCTGCTGACGACCGGCAACCGGGCCGCACGCCATGGCTAGCGCGAAGGCTGACGCGATCAACCGGTACGCGCGGCACCTGTCGCCGGCCTTCGTGCCGGCCGCGGCTGCGATCGGCGCCGCGACGCTGGCGTTGTCGGCCTGGTGGCTCGGCGCGGAAGCGTTGCGCGGCAAGCCTTCGCTCGCGGCCGATGTCGGCGTGATCAGAAGCGAGCTCTGGCTGCGCGAGGGCTGGAGCGAACTGCAGACGTCGCCCGAGACGGCCGAAGCCGCCTTCACGCGCGCGCTTCGCCTCTCGCCGATGGACGCCGGCGCCTGGTTCGGCCTCGCCTCGGCGACCGGGCGGTTCGACTGGCTGAACCCGACCGCATCGAAGGCGCTGAAGATGTCATACTACACCGGCTTCAACCGTAGCGACCTGATCGCGCCGCGCCTGGTCCTGCTCGCGCAGGTCGACACGACACGCGATGTGGAGCTGGTCGATCTGCTGCAGCGGCAGATCCGCCTGATCCTCACCCGCGCGCCGGAGCTGAAGGGCGCTATCGTCCAGGCCTATCGCGTGGCGACCGACGCCAACCGCCGCATCATCGAGGCGGAATTCAAGGACGCCAACCAGAGCTTTCCGGAGTAACGCGCGCCAGCACGTTGGCGGCGTCAGATGCCCAGCCGTCAGGCACCCGGCCGTCAGATGCCTTTGTGGCGCAGCACCGCACCGACCGTGCGCAACAGGATGCGCAGGTCAAGCACGAAGCTCCAGCTCTTGATGTAGATGAGGTCGTGCGCGACGCGCAGCTGCATGTCCTCGATCGCCGGCGTCGCGCCGCGCAACCCCTGCACCTGGGCGAGACCCGTGATGCCGGGCTTGACGTGCTGGCGCTGCGCATAGCTCGCGATCAGCTTCGAATATTTGTCGTCATGTGCCAGCGCGTGCGGCCGCGGCCCGACCAGCGACATGTCGCCGCGCAGCACGTTCACCAGCTGCGGCAGTTCATCAATGCTGCGCCGGCGCAGCGTTGCGCCGATCCCGGTCAGCCGCGGATCGTTCTGACGAGCCTGGGTGATGACGTCGCCATCCTCGAGCACATGCATCGAGCGGAATTTGAGGATATGGAACTGCTTGCCGTCAAACCCGTTGCGGCGCTGCCGGAACAGGATCGGCCCCCTGGAGTCGAGCTTGATCGCAATCGCCGTCCCGATCAACAGCGGCGCGAACAGCACCAGCAGGCCGCTGGATGCCACGATGTCGAACAGGCGCTTGCCGGCTCGCTCGAGCGAGGTAAGTGGCGAGCGCTGCATTTCCAGCGTCGGTATCGGCCCGGTCGCCACCATCCGCAGCGCCAGGAATCGTTCCGCGGTCCGATCGGGCAGCAGCCGCACCGGCAGCGGTGACGCCCGTAGCTGATCGCACACGAACTGGATGCGCGGCTCCTGCTGCCAGGGCATGGCAAGGATGATCTCGTCGGCGCCGCACTCCCGCGCCGCGTGGATCGCGGCTGCTACGGCCGCCCGATCGCTCACGTCGTCTGACAATCCGGAAAGCTGGATCCGTCGCACCTCGCTGAGGCCGAAATCGCGCAGCAGGTTCGATTGCCGCACCCGGGACAATTCGTCCGCCATCCCGACCACGACGGCGCGGCGCGTGGCCAGCATGCCGCGGTCGATCGCGCGTTGCAGCGGCGCCTGCAGCAACATCCGTCCGGTCACCAGCCCAAGGCTGCCGATCAGACCAAATGACATCACCGATCCGCGCGAGACGCCGGAGCCAACCTTCAAGAGGAAGATGATCAGGGTCATCAGCAGGACAACCAGCAGCCAGCCGCCGAGCAGGCTACTCCAGCGCCGGTCGAGACCGGCCAGTACCTGGGCATTGTAGAGGCCCTGCGACTTCGCCACGAACATGTGAAGGATCGCGGCGAGGACCCCGATCCCTAGAAAACCCTCAAAGCTGTTGCTATAAACCGTGTGGTAGTAGAACAGATGATAGGCCGCGCCACCAATGATGCTGGACAGCACGACGATGATCATCTCGAAGGCGACAGCAAACGCTTCGAGAGAGGCAAAAGCCAACGAGAAGGCGCCGAAGTTAACCGGTACCTTCGCTATTCGAGCGTCCGAAAGGTCGGTCATCGGGAATTAACATTCGTGTTAACAATTCATATGTGTATTATCAGGCAGGTTGTGAGCTCGCAAGGCCTGCCGGCAATATCGGACAGAGAGCGTCTATGACTTCATCGGCTGGCGAAACCGAGGCCGCGCTGGTGGCCCTCCTTCACTTGATCCGCCTGATGGGCGCCGAGCTCGTCGCAGGCCAGCACCGCGACGACGTCGAGGTGCTGGTCAAGGCGGTTGAAACAAAGCTGCGATCGGCCCGCTTTCCGGCCGAAATGCCGAATCAGGACATCGTCAGAGGTCTGGACCTGGCACAGGCCAAACTACGTCCAATCCTCGAGGAGCTGCGCGCAAGATCGGAAAAGGCGCATCTGAGCGACCAGCTGCTGCTGGCTCCCAGGCCCCCACGTATCCATTAACGGATCAGCCTTCTCGATTAACGGATCAGCCTTCGTCAGCTCTGGACTTCACCACGGCGAGACAGACCGCTCCCGCTACGAGACCTGAGCGCAAGCTTTTCCTCGATCTTCATTTTCTCGAGCAGCAGGTCAGTCACGATCCGGCGTAGCCGTTCATTTTCCAGCCGCAATTCGTCAATACGGTTGCGGACAGGGGGAGGTCCATCTCGATCATCGGTGTGAGCTGCGAATTCGGTAACAGTACCATTCGCGTGGTGGCCGCGCGCGGCCTCCTGCTTGCGCCAGCGGTGAAATGTCATCACGCTAACACCCAGCACCTTGCACGCTTGGGCTTGTGATTGCCCCCGCGCCATGAGTTCCTCGGCCTGTTTGACCTTGGAAGTGATCTCGTCAGTAGAATGACGCCTCATTGGTCATCTCATTGCCCCCTAGATTAGCAATCATCGCATGGCCTATAAGCTATGTAAATGCAATAGGAAATTCAAATTGAGGATTTCCCGGGGGTCTTTCGGGAGCCTCGAACTTGCCGTCGGCAACAACGCATTTTGCGAAGAAACGCCGAAGCCGCAAGGTGTTTGCTGAAATATATGTGCAATATTCCCCCTCAGAAGGGATCCGGCAGAAAAAGTTATACGACTTTCTGCGTATGAGAATTTGATCTGGATAACTGGCGCACCGTTTGCATTCACAAGTGAGAGTATCCAATCGGTCCTGCGACAGGTTGTGAGTCCACCATGCCTCTCCGTGATAGTCGCGCCGCCAGTCAAGCGAGAGTTTCACAAAATTCTAACAAATTAAACGCGCGACCTCAGCGTCCGGCGGCTTGCCGGCACGCACGCCCAGCAGTAGTTACTGAGGCGTTAGGTGTCATGAGGATTTCAAAATATTTGAGGATTATTTTCACGAAATCTAACATTCATAGCTCGATCCGCGAATTATCAATTAGGCACTTTCCTACACGAGGGCCATCCGGCGGAACCACGACCGCCCGACAATCCGCGAACTATCCTGTGCTGACGCTTGTCAGAGCCCATCTCTGATCAACATTTTTGCGAGGATCGACACTATGGCGCGTCTCAAGGTCTTCGAGGGCAAACGATCCGCGTCCAGCGAGGCGAACGATGCCCTGGAACGTCTCGTCGCAGAGAATTTCGAGCTCCGGCACACCGCCGTCGAGCTGGTCCTGCAGACTTGGATCCTGCGCGAGCGCCTGTCCGATGTCGGGGCACACAAGTCTGTGCCTCAAGAGCACTGACGGCCCTCGCCTCGCTCTCAAGCGCAACACTTGTCGTGGAAGCCGTCGGACGGCCTGCGGAGCAGCTTGTTCGGGCCCGAGGCAATTTGGGCCCGCAGCAACTCGAGCCCGCAGCAATCTGGGCCAATACGCTTCGCAATTTTAAATTGAGTTATCCACGACCGTCGACAAACCACCACTCTCGCCGAGCCGGCGCGGAAATGGTGGCAATTGCTCGGTGAGGAATTCGCCGACGAACGTCAGCGATGAACCCGGCGCAACGCGGCGCGCGGGCTGGTCTGCTCACGGGATACACCGTACGAACGAGACGCAATCGGGCGCTCGTGAATTTCACGCAGTTCAGCGATATCAAGCATCAGCGCAACGACCTCGTTGCGCAGCGATTGATTGGTCGCGAGCAACGCCTCTTCGATCGGCTGATGCAAGTCTTGAATCTTGTGCTGCTTCATGGCGCGCCCTCGCTCTGCGGTTAGGGGTATGAGCGATGTGATTGAAGTTTCGATGACAGAGTTGGATCGCACACATGGAAAGGGGTTAATGGGGCAGGTTTGCGACCAACGCGCCCCTGACGAAAATTTTCCAATTGGGTTCCACAACCTGATAGCGAAACGTTTAATCGATGGCTGTATTGTGTCGTCGCGATGGGATGGCAGCGGCAGCGATGCGACGCGCGGCGAAACAGCACGGCCGGCGCCGACCATCAGGCGCCACCAAGAGCATGAAATCATTCGATGATCGTTGATTGCAGCAATCGCGATTGAAACCGGAGGGCGCCTGCGCGCCATCACAATCTCGCCGCGTCAATGGCTCGCGCCTTGAAGCGGCGTTCCGCTTCAAACCAGATATTCCACCAAGGACGGCGTGCACACACTAAATCTGCTGCCCTCCGATCCATCGGATTCGCTCTGCGCATAACAGGTTGGACCGAACGGCATGGGAGGTTGCAACGGACACGGCCGTCGCACTGATCGCAAAATGTTTCGAACCGTTACGAACATCGCGGCATCGTCCGATTTATCCCCCGTTGATCTGATGCTGCGACGGAAGGTTCAACGCTCCACGTGCAGCCACGCGCAAGATTCGCCTCGATGAGGGCCGAACGCGACGATGCTATTCTAATTCCAAGATGAGCGGCGTTGATGCGCTTCGGCCAGGACCAGATTGAGCAAGCGCCTTCGTGCTTCGTGCACTAAATTGCGTCTGCGCATTGCACACGAACATCGCAACGAAGTCCAGTTCGCGCCGCCAACCGCCATAAGCATCTCTAATTCGCAGCGCGCGTCGCGGCCACGCGCTATTTTGATCTGGGAGCGGTGCCGTCGTCCATCTTGCCACCATTGGCGACGCACTTGTTGAAATAGTCCCGCTGATCCTTTGCGCCGCCCCGCGGGCTGCCGGAAGCCGGATTGCCGGGCTGTCGCGGTGGAAATGCCTTCGCGACCAATGCATCGCAGGCGCGCGCGACCTGGGCGTCGATTGCGTGCGCCGGAAGCATTGCACCGGAGACGATGATCACGGCTGAAGCAACCGCAAAACCAGTGATAACTCTCATTGCCGCACTCCGTTCCGTGGCGAACCAGGTTTTTCTCGAGCCTGGATTCGCGAGGAGCGCACTAGAGCATGATCCGGAAAAGTGCGAAGCGATTTTCCCCTCGCGACGAACGCAAAGCGTTTGCGCGGAGGTCATGCTCAAGCAAGGAGCTGAAGCGCGATGGCGATTCTCGTCGCGCTTTAGGTGCGATCGACGTCGTGATAAGCCCGATACCAGGCGACAAATCTGGCAATGCCATCCTCGATCCGCGTCTGCGGCCGAAAGCCGATTTCGCGCTCCAGATCTGAGACATCGGCTGACGTCTCCAGGACATCCCCTGGTTGCATCGGTAACAACTGCTTTTCGGCCTGCCGGCCGAAGCCCTGCTCGAGCAGCGCCACCACGTGCATCAGTTCTTCCGGCCGGCTGTTGCCGATGTTGTAGACCCGCCAGGGCGCCCTGCTCGAACCCGGATCGGGATGCGCTCCCGACCAGTTGACGTCGCCCTCGGGCGCACGGCCGATCAACCGCACCATCGCCTCGACCACGTCATCGACATAGGTGAAGTCGCGCCGCATATTGCCGTTGTTGAACAGCTGGATCGGCGTCCGCTTGGTAATCGCGTCGGCGAACGCATAGAGCGCCATGTCCGGCCGATACCACGTCCCATACACGGTGAAAAACCGCAGCCCGGTCGTCGGTATGCGATAGAGGTGGCTATAGGAATGGGCGAGCAGTTCGTTGGCCTTCTTGGTCGCGGCGTACAGGCTGACCGGATGATCGACGTTGTCGTGGATCGAAAACGGCAGCTTGGTGTTGGCGCCGTAGACCGACGACGACGACGCAAACAGCAGGTGCCGGCATCCGGTATGCCGGCAGCCCTCCAGGATGTTGAGGAAGCCCTCCAGATTGGAATCCACATAAGCATGCGGGTTCTGCAGGGAATAGCGCACGCCGGCCTGCGCAGCGAGATGCACCACGACCTCGAAGCGATAACGCTCGAACAGCGCTTTCATCCCGGCGCGGTCGGCGAGGTCGAGTTCCAGGAAGGTGAAGCCGCGGTGCTGCTTGAGCAGATCGAGGCGCGCGTGCTTGAGCGCCGGATCATAGTAGCCGTTCAGATTGTCGATGCCGATGACCGGCTGCCCTGACCGCAGCAAATGCTCAGCCAGATGGAGGCCGATAAAGCCGGCGCAGCCCGTGACGAGTAGATTGCCTGCGATCATCACGTTTTGCCTGTGCCTTTCGCCTTGCGCCGGACCAGGCCGAATAGGCCGTCAAATGCCGCCGCAGCGGCCGTCTTCGCGTTCCGGCCGCAGGGCGTCAGTTGCTGGCGGCCGGAGATTTGTAGTCCGGAAAGCGGCTCAGGACCGCGGCCTTCATGAACTTGAAGTGCGCGATCTCGGTCGCCAATTCCTTCAGCCGGCGCTGGCCGTTGGAGATTTCGGCGTCAAACAGGTCTTGATGATAGTTGTCAAGCGCCTCGCGTTCCAGATATTCGTCGGTGCCGTTGCCGAGGGTTACCGCGGCACGGGCGAGAACATCATCGACACGACGGCCAAGGCCGGATTGCTCGCTTTCGGCCGCCTGCAACGCGGCCTCGATTGCGGCCATGATCGATCCGATCCGGGCGCGATCGGTCTCGGCATCCCGCTCGGCCGAGCGTGCCTTGAAACCTTCCTCGCCACGCCGCGACCTGATCAGGTCATGCGCGCGAGCCCGCAAAAACAGCTGAAACATCTGTCAGTATCCGGTTCGGGCCCATTCAGGCAGGATAGGTCAAAATCGCCCGGTCTTAGTTAAAAAAGAGTGAATTGCCCTCGTACCGGTCCCTCAGATCGGCCTTCCACTTGATCCAGGCCTTGTCGTGCTTGTCGTAGAGTTCGAGCCACCGTCCCTCGCCGGCTGACGGCAGAAGGCCCGCATCCCGGTCTCCGCGCTCCGCCAGCGAGGAATCCAGGCCCTCGAACTCCGACGTCTCTTCCGGCGTGAGGCCGACCAGCACGCGCCGGCCACTGACATCGACGACATACCGCCTCGGCGAATGCCCCCTGAGATCATTCATGTTGTGAAAGTTCCCTTGCGATCCGCGGGGCCGGCGGCGAGATCAGGCTGGCGCCGGCACACGACCAGCCCGGCGGCAGCAACGGACGGAGACAAGGTGATCGATTGCATATTGTCCGCCAACCCCAACTCACCCTGCCGCCGCGTCAGCTGATCGGACCCGCCGACGTCCCGAGCTAGAACGCGCGGCGCATGTGGCCGAACGCGCTGACCGGCTGTTCTCGCCTCGACGATTTAGCGGCTGACGGCGCCACATACGGCGCATAGATCCGATATCGCGCGCGGCGCTTGTGCGATCGCCACGAGCGCGCGGCGAAACCGGAGAGGAAGCCTGCGACGAATGCCGCCGCGAGAATGAGAACAGGAGAAAGCATCACAGTCGTCCACGTGTTCGCCCCGATGTTATTAACATTCCGAAGTTATGACGACATCATGATTGCGCACGCCGAAAGATTGTTCAGCCGCTGGAATTTTTGTGCAATCGAACGGCGCAACAATGGTCAGGCGCCAACTAGAGTTGTTCTCGCGAGAGAAACCTCAGGAGAACCACCAGAGCATGAATTTCAGGAACAACGAGCTGAGAAGATAAATCCACCCCGCCATCGCCAGCACCGTCAGTCCGACGAAGACGCCTGATACGCTTTTCTCCTTGAGGCGCACCAACAACGAGTTTTTTTCTTCTTGCCGATACAACATCTCAAGCTCAAGACGGATCTGATTCAAATCAGCTAGCAGTCAATTTCGATGATCTCATGACGCGCCGCTGCTGCTGCAATTCGCCCGGAGCATCACAGACCATCATTGCAAAATCTTGTGAAGCCGCGAGCCGTCACTCAAGAAAAATTCCTGGCTCAAGAAAACCTTGGCTCGAGAAAATCTTGGCTCAAGAAAATTCTACTCGACATGATCCGGGATTTGACTTCGATCGCGGCGGCCGTTTGCGGGAATTTTCGTTTGCATGATATTCCGGCCGGCCTTGATATTCTGGCCGGTCTTGCAGATGAGTATCGTGTGTCAAGACGATCGCGCAGCTTGACTATGCCACGCGGCCCGCATGCCCGGCCGCGGCCAGAAGCAAGCGTGATCGACCGCACACATTTTCACAAGCGCGTCGCTCACAAGCGGATCGCTCACAAGCGGATCGCGGCCCGTTCTCCCCTGCATCTCGGTTTAACAATGAAGACCTCGCAGGCGGGAGAAATGATAGCGGCGCTACACGCGGAAGAAGGCGAACCAGACAATGCCGAGGATCAGGACAGCAAGCCCAGTCGAGGCCGTGAGCAGCGCGAGAACAGATGGTCCCGGTTCGGCCTGACGCGCCTCGGTAGGGATTTCGACGATCTGACCGTGCCGTTCCGTTGCCATGGCGACCTCTTTGCTTAAGTGCCTGTAATTCCGGCCATTGCCGCTCCCCTTCGAAAGGCCAACGCGTGATCCGGAGTGATGTTCCGAGCGGTTTGACGGCTGCCCGACGGCCGTCCGGGCACCGCGTCAAGCGGGCCCAGGGTTGGAGGCCACGGTTAACGCCGTTACGAGATTCACCGGGCCGGGTTGTTTCAAACTGGGGTTCCCAGTGTTATCCTTGACCGATCCGTCAGTTGCGTAATCGGAGTTTTCCCGGAGTTTTGCCTATGGCCCCCCGCGCCAACTGGAAGGGCTTTTTGCGCCTTTCGCTCGTGACCTGCCCGGTTGCCCTGTACCCGGCAACCTCGGATACCGAAAAGGTCTCCTTCAACCAGATCAACCGCAAGACCGGCCACCGGATCAAATACGCCAAGGTCGATGCGGAGACCGGCGAGGAAGTCTCCACCGAAGACATCGTGAAGGGCTACAAGGTCGACACCGATACCTACATCGAGGTCACCAAGGAAGAGCTCGACGACATCGCGCTGGATTCGACCCGCACCATCGAGATCGACGAATTCGTCCCGCGCAGCGAGATCGACAGCCGCTATCTGATCCGCCCCTACTACCTCGTTCCCGACGGCAAGGTCGGCCACGACGCCTTTGCAGTGATCCGCGAGACCATCCGCAGCCTGAACAAGGTCGCAATCGGCCGCGTGGTGCTGACCAACCGCGAGCACATCATCGCGCTCGAGCCGCTCGACAACGGACTGATGGGCACGCTGTTGCGCTACCCGTACGAGGTCCGCAGCGAGAAGGAGTATTTCGACGACATCCAGGATGTGAAGATCACCAAGGACATGCTCGATCTCGCAAGGCACATCGTCGAGCAGAAGTCCGCCGAGTTCGATCCGGAGGAATTCGAGGACCGCTACGAGCAGGCGCTGATCGACCTGATCAACCAGAAGCGCAACGGCATCAAGGTCGCCAAGCCCGCGGCGAAGACCAGCGGCAACGTCATCAACCTGATGGACGCGCTGAAGAAGAGCCTCGCCAACGAAAAACAGACCGCTCCCGCCAAGGCTGAAGCAAAGGCCGAGGCAAAGGCGGCAAAGGGCAAGAAACCGAAGAAGCGCATCGAGGGCCAGCGCGAAATGCTGCTGCCGATCTCGGGCAGCGGCAAGCGCGAGCCCAAGGAGGCCGCCAAGCCCGAGCCGAAGAAGGCCGAGAAGACTGCGCGCGCCCAGGGCACCGCGGCGCGCAAGAAGGCGGGCTGAGGACGAAGCGCGGCGATTGCCAGATGACCCCGATCCGCCGCGCCTGAGACGTCTTGGTCGAGATGCCCTGGTCGACACCGTTTGACGAACCGATCGCGCTGCATCGCGGCGGCGCGCTGGTGACGCTGCAGCAGGCCGCCGACTACATCATGAAGCTATCTGAAGACGCCCAGCGGGAGCCACGCTGGCAGATTGCGGTCGAGCATCTGATCAACGCGGCGGAACGCGGCGCCGGCTGGCTGATGTTCGCGCGCATCGCGATGCTGCGCGCGCTGAATGGAGACCGCGGAGGCGGCTGAACCGGAAAGTGTGAAGCGTGTCCGGCAGCGCTTACTTGAACGCCGCACCGACGGCACTGAATTGGCCGCTCACACTGGTGCCGATGCTCTTGACGCCGGCGACGATCACGATGCTGATGCCGCCGGCAATGATGGCGTATTCGATCGCCGTCGCCCCGACTTCGTCACGCAGAAATCTTGCCAGCAACGCGCGCATGAAAAGCTCCTGTCCGACGCCCGCGGCTTTTTCTCCCGCGCCGTAGTAATATGCCTGCCAAACTAGGCCACATTGGTTGACGGCCCATTGATGGACAGAATGAACGATCGCTTAAGGGTTGCAGAGAAACTCGCTGCTAGTTCTGCCTGTATCGTGCCGTCGCCCCGCGAGGCGGCTAGCCGCGATTGGGCGTAAACGCATATCAGGACTACTTGATCCGGCCCCGGCCGCGCTTTACCGGTCGGCGGAATCCTGTTCCTTTATCGGACAGGACGACAACGAGGCCGGAACGAACCGGCCGCATGCAAAGGGAGTGACCGTCATGAAGCTCGGCACCGCGATCGCGGAAATCATGAAGCGCGAGGGGATTGAGATCCTCACGGGCTATCCGGTCAACCATTTGATCGAATACGCCGCAAATGCCGACATCCGCCCCGTGATGGTGCGCCAGGAGCGCATCGGCGTGCACATGGCGGACGCGATCTCCCGTGTCACCTCGGGCGAAAAGATCGGCGCGTTCTGCATGCAGCACGGCCCGGGCGCCGAAAACGCAATGGGCGGCGTCGCGCAGTGCTACGGCGAATCCGTGCCGGTGCTGGTGCTGCCGATGGGCTATGCGCGCCGGCTGGCGAACATCGATCCGAACTTCAATTCCAGCCAGGCGATGAAGGCGTTCTCGAAATCCTCGGAGCCGATCAACATCGCCGCGGAAGTCTGCAACATCTTCCGCCGCGCCTTCACCAGGCTGAAGAACGGCCGTGGCGGGCCGGTGATCGTCGAAATCCCCGCCGACATGTGGAATGAGGAGGTGCCGGAGCCCCTGAACTACACGCCGGTGCTGCGCACCCGCTATGGCGCCGACCCCGTCCATGTGAAGGAAGCGGCCGCCCTCCTCGTCAACGCCAAGCGCGCGGTGATCTATGCCGGCCAGGGCGTGCACTACGCCAAGGCCTGGCCGCAGCTCAAGCGCCTCGCCGAGCGGCTC
Organism: Bradyrhizobium sp. I1.14.4; assembly: GCF_050435825.1. Taxonomy (NCBI): domain Bacteria; kingdom Pseudomonadati; phylum Pseudomonadota; class Alphaproteobacteria; order Hyphomicrobiales; family Nitrobacteraceae; genus Bradyrhizobium; species Bradyrhizobium sp. I1.14.4. Next base: position 176,317 of record NZ_JBNDLA010000007.1, read on the forward strand.
GCGATTCCCGTCACCACGAGTCTCGGCGGCAAGTCATCATTCCCGGAGACGCATCCGTTGTCGCTCGGCTCCGGCGGCCTGGCCGTGCCGCGCGCGGTGCCGAAATTCCTGGGCGAAGCCGACGTGACCTTCGGCATCGGCTGCTCCTTTACCGAGACGTCGTTCGGCATCGCGATGCCGAAGGGCAAGACCATCATCCATTCGACGCTCGATCCGAACCACATCAACAAGGATGTCGAGGCCAGGATCGGGCTCGTCGGCGACGCCGGCCTCGTGCTCGACGCGCTGCTGGAGGAGATCGGCAAGACCGTGACCTCGGACCGCAATGCGAGCGCGGTCGCGGAAGAGATCGCCGCTTCGCACAAGGAATGGCTCGCCAAGTGGATGCCGAAGCTGACGCACAACGATGCGCCGCTCAATCCCTACCGCGTGCTGTGGGATCTGCAGCACACCGTCGACATCCACAACACCATCATCACCCATGACGCCGGCAGCCCGCGCGACCAGCTGTCGCCGTTCTGGAAATCGGTCGAGCCGCTATCCTATATCGGCTGGGGCAAGACCACGCAGCTCGGCTACGGTCTGGGTCTCGCGATGGGCGCCAAACTGGCAAAACCGGACAAGCTCTGCATCAATGTCTGGGGCGATGCCGCGATCGGCTTTACGGGGATGGATTTCGAGACCGCGGTGCGCGAACGGATTCCGATCATGTCGATCCTCTTGAACAATTTCTCGATGGCGATCGAACTGAAGGTGATGCCGATCTCGACCGAGAAGTATCGCTCGACCGACATCTCCGGCGATTACGCCGCGATGGCCCGGGCCTTCGGCGGCTACGGCGAGCGGGTGACGAAGCCGGAAGACATCATCCCCGCGATCAAGCGCGGCATCCAGAAGACCAGAGAAGGCGTGCCGGTGCTGCTGGAATTCATCACCAGCAAGGAGACCGAGGTGTCGCGGCCGGGGACGTGAGGCATCACGCAGCAACTCGGACGCCACCCGCCCACTTGATTGACCCGACCCGCGCGGGCAAGCTCCTTCGCGAGAGGATCGGAGGGAGAGATGGCGCGCATCCTGGTGCTGGGGGCCGGCTTTGCCGGGCTATGGGCCGCGCTCGGCGCGGCCCGCAAGCGCGACGAGATCGGCGCGCGCGCGGCCGACACCGAGATTCTTGTCGTCGATCGCAACGCCTATCACAACATCCGGGTGCGCAATTACGAGGTCGATCTCGGCGAGGTCGCGCTGCCGCTCAACGATCTGCTCGATCCGGTCGGCGTCCGACATAGGGTGGCTGAGGTCGCGGCGATCGATCCGGCGAAGCGCGAAGTCGTGGTCAGGACGAGCGCAGGCGCGGACACGCTGACCTACGACCGGCTGGTGCTGACGACCGGCAGCGAGCTGGTCCGCCCTGCCATCCCCGGCTTGGCCGCGCACAGTTTCGACGTCGACACCTACCAGGCGGCGATGCGGCTCGACACGCATCTGGCGGCGCTCGGCAAGCAGCAGCCATCGCAGGCACGTTCAACGGTCGCGGTCGTCGGCGCCGGCTTCACCGGGATCGAGGTCGCGGCCGAGATGCCGGCCAAGCTCGCGCACGCCGGCATCACCGGCGATCACCGCATCATCCTGATCGATCCCAACGCGGCGGTCGGCGCAACGTTTGGCGCCCATGGCCGCCCGGTGATCAACGAGGCGCTGGCCGCGCTCGGCGTCGAGATGCGGCTTAGCGCCAGGGTCAACGCCGTCGGCGCCGTCGGCATCACGCTCGATACCGGCGAGATCATTCCGGCCGCGACCGTGGTGTGGTGCGCCGGCATGCACGCGAGCCCGCTCGCTGCGACGGTTGCGGTCAAGCGCGATGGGCTCGGCCGCCTCGCGGTGGACCACTGCATGCGCGTCGAGGGCCTCAATGGTGTATTCGCCGCCGGCGACGTCGCCGCCTGCCTGATCGACGGCGAGCATTCGACCGTGATGTCCTGCCAGTTCGCGCGGCCGATGGGCCGCTTTGCCGGTCATAATGTGGTTGCTGACTTGTTCGGCGAAGAACTGCTGCCGCTCACCATCGACTGGTATGTGACGGTGCTCGATCTCGGCGCCTGGGGCGCCCTCTACACCACCGGCTGGGACCGCGAGGTGCACACCACCGGCGCCGCCGCCAAGCTCACCAAGCAGACCATCAACCAGCAGCGCATCTATCCGCCGCGCAACGGCGATCGCGCCGCACTGCTTGCGGCCGCCGCGCCGACGATCCAGGCGGCACCGCCGACGCGAATGTAGTTCTGGAACTGACGTTTCCGCATCGTCATGGCCGGGCCTGTCCCGGCCATCCACGTCTTTATTCGCATGGATGCAAAAGACGTGGATGCCCGGGACAAGCCCGGGCATGACGAGTATGTAGCTCGCGCCGTTACTGCGACAGCTTCACAAAATCCGGAAACTTCAGCTTCCCTTCCGCGATCGCCTTCGGCCAGACCGTGATCTGCTTGCCGCCCTGCCACTGGAACACGAGGCCGGTGACGGCGCCCGGGCCGGACTTGATGCCGTGGGTGAACTCGTCGTTCTTGCCGTAGAACTGGATCTTGCCGATCGTGCCCTCGAAGTCGGTCGTCTCGAGCTCGGCGACCATCTTGTCCGGATCGGTCGAGCCGGCGCGCTGGATCGCCTCGGCGATGATGTAGACCTCGTCATAGGCGGTGTAGCCGGTATAGGCCGGCGGCGTGCCGAACTTGGCCTTGAAGGCCGCCGCGAACGGCTTGGTCTTCGGCGTGACCGCGACGTCGGGCGTCGCCACCGCGAGCGAGGGCACGCCTTCGGCCGCGCCGTTGGTGTCGCCCCAAAACGTCGGGCTCAGCGCCTGCGCGCTGATGCCGAACATCGGGATCGGCACCTGCTGGTTCTTCCACTGCACCGTGGGCTGGACGCCGACATGCGAGATGCCGGTGACGATCACGTCGGGCTTGGCGGCTTCCATCTTGTTGAAGATCGGCGTGAAGTCGGTGGTGTCGGGCGAGAAGCGGACGTGCTCGACGACTTTCAGGCCGGCCTTCGGCAGGCAGGCCTCGTAGCCGACATCGAGCGGCTTGGTCCAGGCCGCATCCTCGCTCATGATCGCGACCGACTTGAACTTGAGCTGGTCGACCAAGAGCTCCTTGGCCGCGTCGCAGACCAGCTGCGCCTGCGCGGCCGAGGTCAGGTAGCCGTGGAAGGTGTACTTGTTCTTTTCATAGTCGTTGTGAACAGCCTTGGTGATCTCGTTCGAGGCGGCGCCGGGCGTGATCAGCGGCATCTTCAGCCGCGAGGCCCACGGCTCGAGCGCCAGCACGACCTCGCTGATGTAGCTCGCGATCACGGCCGAAACCTTGTCCTCGCTGACCGCGCGCTGGAACGCGCGCACTGAATCGGCCGACGAGCTCTTGTTGTCGTAGGTGACGATCTCGATCTTGCGGCCCATCACGCCGCCCTTGGCGTTGATCTCGTCGGCCGCGATCTGCGCGCCGCCCGGCGTCGCCGCACCCGCGATCGACTGCACCTCGGCGATGATGCCGATCTTGATCGGATCCTTGGACTGCGCATAGGCCGGCGCCGCGAGGCAGAGCGCGAGCGCCGAAGCCAGCGGCAAAAGCGCCGCGCGTGCGGTGGTTGAATATCGTGACATCATGATCTCCCTTGCTTTGTTTTGTTGTTTAAATTTTCGAGCGTCAGAGAAAGTCCTTGCCGGCCTCCGCGGCGAACCGGCCCGGATCGCCCTCCCAGACGATCCGCGCGTGCTCCAGCACATAGACGCGGTCAGCATGCGGAAGCGCGAAGGTCACGTTCTGCTCGCCGAGCAGCACCGTGATCTTGGTGGTCTGGCGCAGCTTCTCCAGCGCCTTCGACAGCAGTTCGAGGATGACCGGCGCCAGGCCCAGCGTCGGCTCGTCGAGGATCAGGATCTGCGGCTGCATCATCAGCGCGCGGCCGATCGCCAGCATCTGCTGCTCGCCGCCGGACAGCGTCTGCGCCATCTGGCCCTGACGCTCCTTGAGGATCGGGAACAGTTCGAACAGCCAGGCGAGCTGCCTCGCCCTCGCCGCATCGTCGAGATGCTGGCCGCCGAGATCGAGGTTTTCCCGCACCGTCATCTCGCCGAACAATTCGCGCGATTCCGGGCACTGCACGAGGCCCTGGCGGGCGATCTTCGCCGGCCCGGTGCCGCGCAACTTCTCGCCACCGCGCAGGATCTCGCCGGTGTAGGGCAGGAAGCCCGAGATGGTGTTGAACAACGTGGTCTTGCCGGCGCCGTTGAGGCCGACGATGGAGACGAACTCGCCCTCATGGACGTGGATCGAGACGTTCTCCAGCGCCTGCGCCTTGCCGTAATGCACGCTGACATTCTCGACCTGCAGCAGCGGCACCTTGTCCTTGAAGGAGGTCTCGGGCCGCGCATGGATCTCGATCGCGCCGCCGAGATAGACCCGCCGCACGGTCTCGTTCTTCATCACGTCCTCGGCGCGGCCGGTCGTGATCTCCTCGCCGAGATACATCGCGAGCACGCGGTCGACCAGCGCCGCAACGCTCTTGACGTTGTGGTCGACCAGCATCACTGCGCGACCCTCGTCGCGGAAGCTGCGGATCAGTTGCGAGAACACGCCGACCTCGGCGCTGGTGAGGCCAGCGAAGGGCTCGTCGACCAGCACGACTTTCGGATCACGCGCGATCGCCTTGGCCAGTTCGAGCCGGCGCAGATCGGCGAACGGCAGCGTCGGCGGACGGCGGTCCATCACCGTGCCGAGCCCGACGCGCTCGGCGATCCACTTGGCGCGCTCGGTCAGCGCCTTGTCGGGAAACAGCATGAGCAGGCTGTCGGGCAGCAGCGCGACCATGATGTTCTCTAGCACGGTCTGCCGGTTCAGCGGCCGCGAGTGCTGGAACACCATGCCAAAGCCCTTGCGCGCGATCTTGTGCGCAGGCAGCCCGGCGACGTTCTCGCCCTCGAACAGCACCTCGCCCGCGGTCGGGCGCTCGATGCCCATCACGCTCTTCATCGCAGTCGACTTGCCCGAGCCGTTTGGACCGATCAGGCCGAGGATCTCGCCGGGGCGCAGCTCGAAGCTCAGATTCTTCACCGCGGTCAGGCCGCCGAACCGCTTGGTCAGGCCGCGAACCGCGAGCGTCGGAGTGGTGATCACAGTCTGATCCATTACGAGCGCGCCTCGCGTGACAGGGCCGCTCCGAGGAAACCGCCGGGGAAGAACAGCACGACGAGCAGCGCCACCGCCGAGACGATGAAGGTCGCAAGCTCGCCGGTCGGGCGCAGGAACTCGCCGGCCACGATCAGGAAGATCGCGCCGAGCGCCGCGCCCAGCACCGTGCGCCGGCCGCCGAGTACGGCGGACACGATCACGTTCACGCCGACCGCTACATCGACCACGGTGCCGACCGAGGCGGTGCCGAAGTAGAACACCAGCAGCGCCCCCGACAGTCCCGAGAAGAAGGCGCTGACGATGAAGGCCGCGAGCTTGTGCTTGACGATGTTGAAGCCGAGCGCGCCGGCCTGCACCGGGTCCTGCCCGCTTGCCTGCAGCACGAGTCCGACCGGCGATTGCGACAGGCCGTAGAGGATCGCGGCGCTCACGGTCATGAAGCCGAGCGCAATCCAGTAATTGGCGCCGGCATTGATGGTGATGACATCAGGGATGGTGAGCCCGATCTCGCCGCCGGTGAGATCGGCGAACACCACGATGAAGTTCTGCAGCATCAGCACCGCCACCAGCGTGGTCAGGCCGAAATACGGTCCCCTCACCCGCAGCGCCGGCAGCGCCAGTACGAAGCCCGCGACAACCGAGGCCAGCGCGCCGAGCAGAATGCAGAGATAGACCGACCAGCCGAACTGGTTGTTGAGGATACCGGCGGTGTAGGCGCCGGTGCCGATCAGGAAGGTCGGCCCGAAATTGACCTCGCCGGCAAAGCCGAACAGGAGGTCCCAGGCCATCGCGAACACGCCGAAATAGAACGCGACGGTGAGCAGCCCGAGGATGTAGCCCGAGACGTAGAGCGGCAGCGTCGCGGCAACCGCCACGCAGGCCAGCGAAATGAAGAACAGGCGCGACGTGAAGAAGTTGGCCATCTCAGCGCCTCCCCAAGAGGCCCTGGGGCCGGATATACATCACGAACACCAGCAGCAGCAGCGCCGGGATGGTGCGATAGGCCGGCGAGATCATGTAGGCGGTGATGGTCTCGAGATAGCCGACGACGAAGGCTGCGATCAGCGAGCCCGAGACGCTGCCGAGGCCGCCGAGCACCACAATCGAGAACGCGCTCGCGGTCAGCGGCCCGACGCTGTAGGAGCTGACGCCGAGGAACATGCCGAGCAGCACGCCGGCGATGCCGGCCAGGATGCCGTAGATGCCCCACACCACGATGTAGATCTGGGTGAGCTCGAGGCCGAGCAAGGTGACGCCGCGCGGGTTCATCGAGGCCGCCAGCACCGCCTTGCCGGTCCTGGTCCGGTTCACCAGCAGCCACAGCAGGCCGATCACGAGGCAGCACACCAGCGCGGTGAAGATATTGTTGCGCGGCGTGCGGTTGCCGAAGATGTCGACGACGCCTTCGACGATCGGCAGCACCGTCTTGGCGTTGTTGGTGAAGAAATAGGCGATCAGCTCCTGGATCATGATGCCCCACAGCAAGGTGCCGGTGAGGACGAAGATTTCCTTCTCCTCGTTGGGAATCCGCCTGGAATTCTGGATCGGCTTCACGACCGCGAAATAGGTCGCGAACGCCATGATCAGCGCCACGGCGACGCCGACCAGCGCGCCGGTGTAGATGTCGAGGTGCAGCACGCTGGCCGCGGCCCAGGCCGCGACCGCTGCCGCCACCATGATGGCACCGTGGGAGAGGTTGAGAACGCCGGAGACACCGAAGATCAGGGTGAAGCCGGTAGCGCCGAGTGCATAGAGCGCACTGATGGCAAAGCCATCGATCAGGATTTGTAAGGCAAGCATCTCATATCGGCCGCGGCAGCAGGACTGCCTGTTGTGGAGGACGCGGAACTGAATAACGATGCTCCCGGGGCCGGCCCGGGAGTATTGTCATCGGTTAGTTGGTGGTGAGCTTGATGAAGCTCGGGAACTTGAGGTCGCTCTTGGCGACCTCCTTCGGCCAGACCGCGACCTGCTTGCCGCCCTGCCACTGCAGCATCAGCCCGGTGATCAGGCCCTTGCCATACTTGATCGAATGGGTGAACGGATCGTCCTTGCCGTAGAACTGGACGCGTCCGATCGTGCCTTCCCAATCCGTCTTCTCCAGCGCATCGACCATCTTGTCGGCCTCGACCGAGCCGGCACGCTTCACCGCATCCGCAATGTAGTAGACCTCGTCATAGGCGGTGTAGCCCGCGTAGGATGGATAGTTGCCGTAGCGCTTCTTGAAGCCCTCCGCGAACGGCACTGACTTCGGCGTCACCGCGACGTTCGGGCCCGACACGCCCTGATACAGCACGCCTTCCGCCGCGTCGTTGGTGTCCTTGCCGAAGGTCTCGTTGGTCGCCTGCGAGGAAATGCCGAACATCGGGATCGGCACCTGCTGATTCTTCCACTGCACCGTCGGCTGCACGCCGACATGCGAGATGCCGGTGATGATCACGTCGGGCTTCGCGGCCTCGACCTTGTTGAAGATCGGCGTGAAGTCGGTGGTATCAGGCGAGAAGCGGATATGGTCGACGACCTTGAGCCCGATCTTCGGCAGGCATTCCTCGTAGCCGACATCGAGCGGCTTGGTCCAGGCCGCATCCTCGCTCATGATGACCGCGGTCTTCATGTGCTTCTGATCGACCAGCAGATTCTTGGCGGCGTCGCAGACCGACAGCGCCAGCGCCGCCGAAGTCAGGTAGCCGTGGAAGGTGTACTTGTTCTTCTCGTAGTCGGCGTGGACGCTCTTGCTGATCTCGTTGGAGGCGGCGCCGGGCGTGACGAACGGCGTCTTGAGGCGCGAAGCCCAGGGCTCGAGCGCCAGCACCACCTCGCTGATGTAGCTCGAGATGACGACGTTGACCTTGTCTTCGTTGACCGCGCGCTGGAATGCGCGCACCGAATCCGCCGAGGATGAGTGATTGTCGTAGCTGACGACCTCGATCTTGCGGCCGTCGATGCCGCCCTTCGCGTTGATTTCGTCGGCGGCCAGCTGCGCCGCCTGCGGGATCGACGCGCCGGCAATCGCCTGCGCTTCGGCGATCACGCCGATCTTGAGGGTGTCGGCAGCCAGCGCTCCGCTGGGAGCCGCAGCCAAAAGGCCCAACACGGCCGCTCCGGCAAGTTGCTGCATCGCATGAACAGGCAGTCGCGATGTTCTTGTCACCCTGTTTCTCTCCTTTTTTGACTTTTGTTCGGCCGCTTCGAGCTCTTGGGGCCGGACTATAGCCGCGACAAAATGCGCAGCAAGTGAAACTGCGCGCAGATCGCCATGCATGGACGGCAACTAAAGTAGTGGGTGGGACTCTGCGGCTGAACAAAGATGAGGCAGCGCGGGAATAAAAGCGCGGGGTGCCAATCACTGAGTTGCCCGACGGCGCAAGCGCCACAGTAAAAATATTTCGCTTTATCCGAAGTGCAGCTCGGTGCACAACTGTCATCGCCCGCGAAAGCGGGCGATCCAGTACGCCGCGGCCTCTCGGCTCACACACTGCTGTCTCTGGAATACTGGATCACCCGCTTTCGCGGGTGATGACATCGTGCTGCTTGACGTCCATCCGGGATGTCATCCCGGCATTCGCGGGAGCAAAAGTGCCCGCCCTACTCCGCCATCTCGGCCGGTGGCACGCCGGGACCAGCCAGCGGGCGCTCTTCCATCGTGATCATGCAGATGGAAGCGGTGGTCAGCAGCACGGCGGCGGCGCCGAACACGTAGCGGAACGCCGTGATCATGTCGGCCATCGGGATCGCGCTCACGGTGCTGGCAGCCGCGGCATGATGCTCGCCGGCGAGCGAGATGTCGGTCCCCAGCGTCATCAGCAGGATCGTGGTGAACGCGGCGACCGTGAAGGAGGCCATCATCGCGCGGAAGAAGTTCATCGCGCCGGTCACGGTGCCGACCTGCGGGCGCGCCACCGCGTTCTGCAGCGACACCACGCTGATTGGAAATGTGGTGCCGAGCCCGAGCGCGAACACGCTCATCAACAGCAGCAATCCCCACAATGGCAGCGTCGTCACGGCCATCCCGACGGCACAGATCGCAGCCACCGAGGTGCCGACGATGGCGACGCGCTTGTAGTGCCTGGCCTTCGCCATGGTCCGGCCGGCGATCGCCGCACCGAAGGTCGAGATCGCCGCGAGCGGGATCAGCGCGAGGCCGGCCTCGCTGGCGGTGAGGTGGTAGACCACCTCGTAATAGAGCGGCAGATGCACGGTGAGGCCGACCATGGCGCCGAGCGCACAGCCGCCCGCCCCCATCGCGAACGGCACCACCGAGCCGCCGAGCAGCGACAGCGGCAGAAACGGCTCGTCGGCCCGGCGCGCGTGCCAGACGAACGCGCCGGCGAGCGCGATCGAGGCGCCGATCATCGCCGTAATGGTCGGCGACAGCCAGGAGAGACGGGTTCCGCCCCAGGTCAGCACCAGCATCAGCACGACGGCCGAGGCCATCAGCAGGATGCCGCCGAGCCAGTCGACCTTGCGCTTGCGGTGGAACACCGGGATCTTCTTCATCTTCGGCAGCAGCAGCGCCAGCGCCGCCGCCGCGAGCGGCAGGTTGATCCAGAAGATCATCGACCAGTGCAGATGCTCGGCGAACACGCCGCCGACCACCGGCCCGAGAATGCCGCCGGCCATCCAGACGCTGGAGAAATAGGCCTGATAGCGGCCCCGCTCGCGCGGGCTGACCACGTCGGAGATCACGGTCTGGACCACGGGCATGATGCCGCCGCCGCCGAGCCCCTGCAGGCCTCGGGCAACGATCAGCATGGTCATGCTGGGCGCGATCGCGCACAGCACCGAGCCGACCACGAACAGGCTGAGCGAGGTGATGATCATGACGCGGCGGCCATAGATGTCGCTCAGCGTGCCGAACACCGGCGCGACCGCCGTGGAGGCGAGCAGATAGGCCGTGATCACCCAGGACAGATTGGTCACGTCGTGAAACTGGCGCCCGATCGTGGGCAGCGCGGTCGCGACGATGGTCTGGTCGAGCGCGGCCAGGAACATCGTCAGCATCAGGCTGATCACGATGGTGCGGACTTCATCCGGATTGAGCGGTGCCGGCGGCGCCAGCGGCGGCGCGTCGCTGAGTTCGATCACCTCGCTCGGGAGGTGAGACAGCTCTTCGGCAATGTCGTCGGGCAATGTCTCTTGGTCGGCAGGAATCCGGCTCTGCCGTTCATACTTGTTCATTTGAGGCGTAATGCTGCTGCTGAGGCGTAATGCTGTTGCGCGGGCTGATCCCGCGATGGAATCATTCTCTGCTTCGCAATTTATGCAGCAATTCGCTGCTGAGGCAGGCACCTCAGCGCATGGGTGCATCCCGCCGCGGCGTTCTCGCGGTGACGTGATCGCGGACGCCGCGACGACGTCACGCTTTGGTCGTTTTGCCGAGCACCTTCGGCCGCTTCTTCAACCGCGCCTGCTTCGGCAGCAGACCCGGCCATCGCACAATGTGATCCTCGAGATCGGCGTCGTTGACATCGAGTTCGGTGCCCTGCACCCGCCCGCGCACCGAGACCCCGGCTTCATGAACGGTGTTTGGATCGCCCGAGATCAGCGGATGCCACCAATAGAGGTCACGTCCCTCGGCCACGAGCCGGTAGCCGCAGCTCGGCGGCAGCCAGTTCAGGGTTCGAACGTTTTCGGGCGTCAGGCGGACGCAATCCGGAACCTGGTCGGAACGGTTCGGGTAGTCCTTGCAGGTGCAGAGGCCGGCATCGAGCAGCTTGCAAGAGATATGGGTGAAATAGATCTTGCCGGTGTCCTCGTCCTCGAGCTTCTCCAGGCAGCAACGCGCGCAGCCATCACACAGGCTTTCCCATTCGACATTGGACATTTCTTCCAACGTCTTGGTTTTCCAGAAGAATCCCTCCTGGTCCGACGGGCGCTTGGGCGGTGCGGTCATGATATCCCTGAAATGGTGGTGCAGCTCTTCTTGGGATGCCGGCGCGGGGTGCGCAAGGGGGTGCTATTGCGGGGTCGCAAAAGCCGGTGGGCAGCGTTAGGGCTTTCATTAAATTCACGAGCCGCGCCATTGGTTTATGGCAGCCGCTCGGATAGAACAACGAACGAGTCCCCAACGACGCAAAAGCGCCTTGGGATTGCCGCAACATCGAAGCAAGACGCTGGCCTGTGCCCAGTTTGGGCGCACGCAGCGCTGTCAAACTGATCAAGGGTCCCGGTGCCGTCGCATTGGAAACAGAAGGTCCGGAACTTTTTCCTGGACCTCGATGCGCGTATCGACTCGACGCTGTTCTCGTCGGGCAAGGGCCTGCGCGAACTCTACGAGCGCTATTCCACCTTCATGGACCGCTTCTACATCGGCCGCTGGAAGCGCTGGGTATTCATCGAGCCGCTGTCGGAAGCCGCGACCATCGGGCTCGGCGGCATGATCCTGATGCTGACGCTCGCGATCCCCGCCTTCCGCGAAACCGCCGACGAGGACTGGCTGAAGAAGTCCGACCTCGCGGTGACCTTCCTCGACCGTTACGGCAACCCGATTGGCAGCCGCGGCATCAAGCACAATGACTCGATCCCGCTGGAGGACTTTCCGGACAATCTGATCAAGGCGACGCTCGCGACCGAAGACCGCCGCTTCTATGACCATTTCGGCATCGACGTTCCGGGCCTGGCGCGTGCGCTCGTCACCAACGCGCAGGCCGGCGGCGTCCGCCAGGGCGGTTCGTCGATCACCCAGCAGCTCGCCAAGAACCTGTTCCTGAACAACGAGCGCACCATCGAGCGCAAGGTGAAGGAAGCGTTCCTTGCGATCTGGCTGGAGACGCGGCTTTCCAAGAACGAGATCCTGAAGCTCTATCTCGACCGCGCCTATATGGGCGGCGGCACCTTCGGCGTCGACGGCGCGGCGCACTTCTACTTCAACAAATCGGTGCGCGACGTGAATCTCGCGGAAGCCGCGATGCTCGCCGGCCTATTCAAGGCGCCGACCAAATACGCTCCGCACATCAACCTGCCCGCAGCGCGCGCCCGCGCCAACGTCGTGCTCGACAACCTCGTCGATGCCGGCTTCATGACCGAGGGCCAGGTGTTCGGCGCCCGCCGCAATCCAGCGGTAGCGGTCGACCGGCGCGACGAGAATTCGCCGAACTACTATCTCGACTACGCCTTCGACGAGATGCGCAAGCTGGTCGACACCTTCCCGAAATCCTACACCGAGCGCGTCTTCGTGGTCCGCACCGCGATCGACATGAACGTGCAGAAGGCGGCCGAGGACGCGATCGAGAACCAGCTCCGCCAGTTCGGACGCGATTATCACGCGACGCAGGCGGCGACCGTGGTGTCCGATCTCGATGGCGGCATCCGCGCCATGGTGGGCGGACGCGACTACGGCGCGAGCCAGTTCAACCGCGCCGTCGACGCCTATCGCCAGCCCGGCTCGTCGTTCAAGCCTTACGTCTACACCACAGCGCTATTGAACGGCTACACGCCGAACTCGAAGATTGTCGACGGCCCGGTCTGCATCGGCAACTGGTGCCCGCAGAACTATGGCCACTCCTATTCCGGCCAGGTGACGCTGACACAGGCGATCACCCGCTCGATCAACGTGGTGCCGGTCAAGCTTTCGATCGAGCTCGGCAAGAACATTGGTGGCCCGAAGGCCGGCCGCGCCAAGATCGTCGAGGTCGCGCGCCGCTTCGGCCTCAAGGCGCCGCTGCCCGATACGCCGTCGCTGCCGATCGGCTCCGACGAAGTCACGGTGATCGAGCACGCGGTGGCGTATGCGACCTTCCCGAACCGCGGCAAGGCGGTGACGCCGCATTCGGTGCTCGAGGTGCGCACCGGCGCCGGCGACCTGGTCTGGCGCTGGGACCGCGACGGCCCGAAGCCGCGGCAGGCCATCCCGCCGAACATCGCCGCCGACATGGCCGGCATGATGAGCCACGTGGTCAGCGAAGGCACTGCACGGCGCGCCGCGCTCGACGGCATCCCGACCGCCGGCAAGACCGGCACCACCAACGCCTATCGCGACGCCTGGTTCGTCGGCTACACCGGCAACTTCACCTGCGCGGTCTGGTACGGCAATGACGACTATTCGCCGACCAACCGCATGACCGGCGGCTCGCTGCCGGCGCAGACCTGGCACGACATCATGGTCGCCGCGCATCAGGGTGTTGAGGTGAAAGAACTCAACGGCGTCGGCATGGGCCAGAAGCTGCCGCCGCAGCCGGCGCAGGCCAATGCCCAGGCCAACGCAGCGCCGCGCATACTGGAGACCAAGCCGGGTCCGCCGCCGGTCTTGACCAAGCGCGGTGCGGATATCCTGGTGCGGGTCGAGAAGCTGCTCGACGAAGCGGCCAGGACCGCCAACAAGACCACGCTGAACGAGCGCTCGAAGAGCGGCAAGCCGGAATCCTCGAGCGCGCTGGCGTTCCCTGAAAATTACATTGCCGCCGCCGGGCCGGACGGCGCGACAACTCCTGCGCCACGCAAGAACTGACGTGCGGCTCCTCCTCACCACCTTGCTGGCACTCGTCATCGCCACCGCCGTTGGCCTCGGCCTGACCTACGCGACGGCGACGCGCGGCACCGATCTCGGCACGCTGAAGATCGGCGCCTGGACCGCGCGACCGAAGAACGGCACCTCCGATGTCGACCCCTATTCGCGCGCCACGATCGCGCGCAGCGGCGAGCTGCCGATCGGCACCGGCGACGGCATCGCGTTCTCGGCGACAACAGACGACAAGAACAAGCCGCTCGACGGCCGCTGCGACATCGTGGTCAGCGGCGTCACCCCGGCCGCGCGGTTCTGGACGCTGACGCTGTTCGACCGCAAGGGTCACCTCGTCGCGAACTCGCTGCAGCGTTACGGCTTCACCAGCCAGGAGATCATGCGCGCTTCCGACGGCACGTTCGAGATCCACATCGCCTCACGCACGCGCGCTGGCAACTGGCTGCCGACCGGCGGCATCGAGCGCTACGCACTGATGCTGCGCCTCTACGACACGCCGGTCGGGGTCGCGACCCGCACCCAGCGCGACGCGCCGATGCCCTCGATCGCAACGACGGGCTGCCCATGATCCGAGTCCTGTTGACGATCCTCGCAGGTGTGCTGCTCGGCGGCGTGGTCCATCTCGTCAGCGTGCTGGCGCTGCCGCGCATCGCCTCGCAGGACGCTTATTCGCGGCTGACGCCGATGACCAGGCTCAACGAGGTGACGCCGCTGCCGCTGGCCGACCCGGGCCACTCGCCGATGCCGCTGATGGATCCGGCATTCGCGGCGGCGATCTGCCGCTACGATCTCTCGACCGGGCCGCTCAAGCTCACCGTGCCGGTCAGCCAGGCCTACACATCGGTGTCGTTCTACACCCGCAACGAGGTCGCCTACTACGCGATCAACGACCGCTCCGCCGGCAAGAAGGTGATCGAGCTCGACCTGATGACGGAAGCGCAGCACAACGAGCTGCCGGAAGACGAGGAAATCACCGCGGCCGACCGGCTGATCATCGACTCGCCGACGACGACCGGCCTGATCCTCCTGAAGGCGCTGGCGCCGGAGCCCGGCCTGATGCCGCAGGCGCAGGCCTCGCTTGCGGCCTCGTCGTGCAAGGTGCAGGCCGAACCGGTCGCGGCCAAGCAGGAGGCACCGCCGCCTTTGCCCGTTCCGGCGCCTCCGCCCGCGGCACGCAAGCGCTAGCTCGCCACGAGCGCGTGCCGGCCGCAGCGGCAGGTCTCGTAGTCGACGGGATCGTGGCTGTTGACGATCGTGATGGTCGAAGCATGCGTCGCCTTCAATTGGCGCAACCGCTCCTGATTCTGGATGCGCCTCGCGCGATCCATATCCGCGCGGCGCTGGAACATGCCGAGCACCAGCGGGATCCGCGGCCTGGCATCGAGCTGCCTGTGATGGAAATAGGCATCGCCGGCGTGCAGCAGCCATCTGTCCCTGTCGCGCACGGCGATCCCGCAATGGCCGAGCGTGTGGCCCGGCAGCGGGACCATCAGGATGTCCGGCTCATGATCGCCCAGCGCGCGCACGCCCTTGAAGCCGAACCAATCCTCGCCGCCCTCGTCGTAGAACGTCCATGCCGGCCCGTGCTTCCACTGCGCCGCGATGTAGCGTCCCTCCGGCGGCGCGATCTGACGCGTCACCGCCATGTCGTACTCCTTGCGATGGACGTGCACCCCGGCCTTCGGAAAGTCCGGCATGCCGCCGGCGTGGTCGCGATCGAGATGCGTCAGCAGCACATGGCGCACGTCATCGGGCGAGAAGCCGAGCGCCTTCACCTGCTGGACGGCGGTCTCGGCCGGATCGAGCCGCGGCGTCGTCTGCCGCACCCATCTGCGCCCGAGCCGCGGCGGGTCGCCGATGTCGTCAAGCCCGATACCGGTGTCGACCAGCACGAGGCCGTCATTGCTCTCGACCAGCAGGCAGTGGCAGACCATCCGCGCCCGCTCGAAAATGCTGCCGCTGCCGTTCACGAGCCGCTTTCCGATCGGGCACATCGTGCCGGTGTTGAGGTGATGGATGCGCATGACAAATCCTCCGCTGATGCCGGCGTAGACTTGCCACTCGCGCTGCCATAGGTAAAATATTGTCTGTCTATCCCGACGATAGGATGTACCTATGGATATCCGCGAACTCCGCTACTTCACCGCGGTCTACCGGGAGCGCAATCTGACCGCCGCGGCGAAGCGCTGCTTCATCTCGCAGCCGTCGATCTCGGCGGCGATCACCAATCTCGAGGCCGAGCTCGGCACCACGCTGTTCATCCGGCACAAGAAGGGCATGGCGCCGACGGCGTCAGCCGCGCAGTTTCACGGCGTCGCCCGCAGGATCATCGACGAGGCGGATGCGGCGCGGAACCTGTTTCGCAAACCTGCGACAAGGCAGGCGCTGACGCTCGGCCTGTTGCGGACGCTCGATCAGGCGCGATCGCCCTGCTGAAGCCGCTGACGGGCAATGCGGATCTCGCGCTTCGGCTGGTCGGCGCAAATGAGAAAGCAGACGCGCGGATCGTCGCAAGGACCATGATCAACGCCGGCGAGCACTTCATCCCGCTCTGGAGCGAGCGCTACGTCGCGGCACTGCCGCCGTCGCATCCCCTGACCCTGAAGGAGACGCTCCGAACCACCGACTTCGCGGGCGTTCCGATGATCGATCGTTGCCATTGCGAGCAGCAGGAATTCTTCAAGCGCACGTCACCGCCGCGCAAGCCGGTGGCGATCGCGGAATCGGAGGAATGGGCGATGGCGCTGGTTGCGGCCGGGGTTGGCATCGCGATTGTTCCCGAAGGCGTGGCGCGCGGTAATCCGGATGTCGCGATGCGCGCAATCGATATCGATGTCACGCGCCAGGTAGGCCTCGCCTATCCCGCAGCCCATCCGCCCTCCGACGCGCTGAAGGAGTTCATTGCGAGCCTGCCGCGGCAACCGAACAGTCGCCGCGTCAGACCGACAACGAGGAAGATGAAGCGGGGTTAGCCCTTGGTCACCACGGCCCGGCCTGTAACCGGCGCAGAGATGAGCGGTGCATTGGCGGTGAGCCGGGCAAGCTCGTTGATCTGGCGTTCGGCGTCGGCGGCCATGCCGTCGGGGGCCTGGATCACGAGCCGCTCCAGCGCCCAGCGATAGGACGAAATCCTGCGCTCCAAGGCCTGCTGGACCCATTGCACGATCAGCGCGTTCTCTTCCATCCGCGCGATTGCGTCGGCCCGCTCGCGCGGCGAGACGTCGGCGATCATGTTGAGGCTGGCATTGCGCTTGCGATCGAGCTCGATCACCTGGATCGCGGTGGCGAAGAACGGCTCGAACCGGGTGATGTCGTCGCGGACCTCGTCGATCAGCAGCGAGTAGCGCGAGGCGAATGAGCGATGCGGCTCGTCGATCAGGTTGCGTCCATACGCGGTGCGGTCGAACACGACGTTCTGCCGCCAAGGCGCGGGCAACGGCTGATAGTCGCCGAACACGCTCTTCCACGCCGGACGCGACAGCGGCGGCTCGATGAACTGATAGGCGAGATCGCGCAGCTGACGCTCGTGTTCGGTGAGCTGGAATTGGGAGGCGTTCTTGCCGATGCTGCCGGTTGCCTCGGCACCGATCCAGCGATGCATGTCGTCGTTGCGGAAATCGGCGCGGGTGCGGCCGAAATCGCCGCCGCTGCAGCCCGCGAGCGCAGCGCCCGCCAACAGCAGGATCAGCGCCGGGAGTGACCGCCGGGCGACGGTCCGCTGCACAAGCTCCGGCATTGCACGATGTCCGCGGTCAGGAGCGGCGTCGGCGTCGGCGGCCCTGCGCAGTGCCCTGCTCCGGTCCACGACCACCGCCGGTCCCCTCCGCCGTTCGTTCGATCCGGACGACGGGAAGGATCAGCACGGTCCCCATGCCTTCGCCGGCAGCACCGGCCATGCTCGGCCGCCGCGCAGCCGCATCCGCCGGAAACTCAACGATGGTGCCCATGTTCCGTTCTCTCTGGCCCCGCACGGACATGATTTGCCCCGCGCTTGCCGAGTTAAGAACGCGCATGGTTAATGACATCTTAAGGCGCCGATACGCGCGGTTACGGATATGGCGCTGTGCCTTATTGGACACGCGCAAATTCGAGCATTCGCCTTCACGGCTTGTTTTCCTTAACTGCGTCTTGCCGTTAAGTCTTGATTTAGAATGCATCCGGTCCCCGACAAACGAGGAAAAGCGATGACTGAAGCCACTTCCAAAAGCCTGCCACGCACGCTCGGAGAACTGCGATCCTGCATGCACGGTTACCGCATTCGCGCGACCGGCAACGATGCCCGGATCAGCATAGCCTCCATCATCGCCAGCTGCCTCGACACGCTGAACGAGACCACCGATCCCGCGCACGCGCGGGCCATCACCCGGAACATGCGGATAGCGGCCCGTGACATGGCTGCCAAGGATCCCGCCATGGCCTAGCTGCCGGAATGGCGGCCGCGGATCGCCGCTAGTGCGCGCTCCTGACCGAGGAAAGGACCCTGGACGATGGCTGTTAAGAACTACCTCGTGAAGGCTGCCACCGATGACCCGCAGCTATTGATCCATGATTTGATCGAGCTAAAAATGCGGGCCGACGCTCTCGGCCTCTAACCCGCCGCTCGCGCGCTGAACAACGCCAAGAACGCTATCGGGTGGCAAATCGCTGGCTGGCAACATAGCCGAGGCTGACGCCGCCTCTACCCGGCGTTTGTGAGCAGGGAGCCCAATGGCTATTTCGCCCAGCCAGATCAAGGTCGGATCATCGTATAAGATGCCGTCTCACATGGTCGATATTCGGATCCTCTCTATCGAGACGCTACCCGGTGACTTCGTGCGAGCTCGGATCGAGACATCAGCGGCGAGAACATTGGCTTAATGCGCTGGGAAAATGTCGAATATCTGCGGCACGTCATCGTGCGTGAGATCACTTCGTCGCCATCCTAAACAGCGAGAAATCCTATGCCACGCAAGGAATACGAAGTGACGATACGCCGGAAAGCCGATGGCGCCGAAGTCAAGAAGCGGATATTCGCCGAGAATGAAGCGGTCGCCCGCGAGCGAGCCCCGGACCTTGCCAGGCGCGGCCTCGAGGCAATGGCCGATCGGGAATATGCCGAGTTTGAGGTCTTGGGCTGTACGGTGCTTTCGTAAGCCACAAAGGAACAGTAGATGAAGCACGACGATCTTCTGTACGCCACCTTCCAGCCCGATTGGGACAAGGCGACCAAAATTCACGACTGGCGAAACCACGTCCCGGACAAGATCAAGCAGACGTGGGCCACATTCACGGTTGAGCAGCGGATGGCTCTTGTCGAGTGGGCCCAGCACTTGGCGAACATCGAGCAGAAGCCAGATGGTTAAGGCGCATGGCTCAATGAAAGGTACAAGATCACCAAGAGTAGAAGCGCCGTTCCGAAAACAATGACAGTTCCGAGAGCGACTTCGCCTGCACTCTTTAGTGATTTCACTGCTTCCTCGCGTGAATGGCCGCCTTCAGTTCGCGCATGTCCTCGCGATACTCCTCGCGGGATGGCGCTGGAGCCTGCGGCATGGGTCCGTCGGGCGCGACAAGATGAGCGCCAGCGAGAGCCATGCAGCTTCGACCTTGCCCAGAAACATGATACGTTCAGCCTTGCGGCGCCGGGTCAGTCCGGCCATTTGACGGCCGCTCGCATTTTCGTACTGAAGCAGCGTCGTCATCGCGGCATCGATGTTTCCGGCATTGATCTTGTCGTCTACCGTTCCTTTCCCGAGCGCGAGGAACGAGACGAGCGCATCGAATTGCGGGCTGAGACAGCAGCACCTTGATCAATCGGCCTACGTCCTTTTCCACCGCGCCGAGATCAGCGGCCAGAATCTGGTCGCACTGCGCATCCGTGATCGTTATCCCGGCTACGACTTTCGGGGGTCCTGCCGCAGTCGTGTGCCCGTATCCAATGGTTGGAACAACAGTCCCATCATCGTAGGTCTTGAGGAACTTGCCCTCGAAAGCCTCGATGAACCCCGACCGTTGTCTGAGGTCTTCATTGTATCTCCAATAGAAAAGGCCGCCCGAAGGCGGCTGGGTTGCTCTATTAGGGGTTGCGGTGGTAGTGGTCCCGGAAACAGTCCGGAGTTCTCAATGTCTCAAGAGCAGGTAGCTAAAGCGTTCGGCTATAAATGGACCCACGACGCCGACTGGGGCATGTCAGGAACTACTGGCGTAGAGATGGACAACTGGTTTCTGCCACTGCTCGGCTTCAGGAGCAACGAAGAGTACGCGGCGTATTTTTCCCGGTTTAAACACGTTCTTGACGCCGGCTGCGGCAATGGACGCGAGACACGAAAGATCGCAACGCTCTGTCCGAATACTAAGGTGACCGGCATCGACGTGTCTGACGCCGTGAAGTCCGCGTCAGAGCACACACGCCATCTGCCCAACGTCACGATCCAGCAGCTTGACCTGACAACTGACTTCGCCAAGGGGAAGATGCCCTTCGATTGCATCATCTCCTTTGGCGTTCTCCACCACACCCCGGGCACTAAAGCAGCCTTCAAGAGCTTGGTGTCTGTGTTGGCGCCGGACGGCGAAATCACGATCGCCGTTTACATAAAGAAAGCGCCGATCCGGGAATTCGCAGACGACTATGTCCGGGAAGCAATCCAGCACCTGACGCCCGAAGAGGCGTGGCACGAGATGGAGAGCATCACACTTCTCGGCAAAGCCCTTTCCGATCTGAACGTCGATGTCACCATTCCAGAGGTCAAGACGCTCGGACTGAAAGCCGGAACGTTCAATCTTCAGCGTCTGGTCTATTACAGCATGTTCAAGTGCTACTGGCGGGACAGCTTCACGTTCCAAGAGAACGTCCACGTCAACTATGACTGGTATTATCCAAAGTTCGCCTGGCGCCACACCATCGAGGAAGTGCGTGTCTGGCTGAAAGACTTCCAGCTCGAAGAACTGGCCTTGCACGCTGATCAGTCCCAAATTTGCGTCAGAGCTCGACCGAACGATGACCTCGCCGCACTGAAAAGGCAGCGTCAGGGATAGAACATCGCAAGCCAAGTGGCTTGATCTACAACCGTGTAATTCGAAGCCAGTCCCTGCACCCAAGATGCCGTATTGGTGACGCCAGCAGGCACATAGAAATAGATATTGCCATCGGACGCCAAGACGCCGGGGATCTAATAGATGCCCCGGCGCCAGCGGTCGATATTTTGAGGCCAGGTCCTGATGTTGGCGTAGATGCCCGGCATGAAGTTTCCTGAATAGTTCTGCTGTTCGATGTCGTAGTCTGCGAGATCAACCCGGACGCAGTTCGACATTCCGGCAGCAACTACGCTCTTCAATGATAGCCAATTTCCAGCGGCGTCCTTGAAAGCGACGTTGGTTGAGACATCCACGAGAACCCACTGGCCGCCAAGCGATACCTCGATCAAGCTATGACCGACGTCGAAACTATCATCGTAAACATCGAGGTTCACATCTATGCCGGGCGTCGAAGCCGAATTGCCGGTCAGAAAGAAGACGGAGCGATACGTGATGCCGAGTTGCTGACACCAATACTCGACAAAGGATACAGTCGCGCCACAACGCATCCAAAGCGCTCTGGCTCGCGCAACGGACGCGCGCTGGACGTTCGTAAGGCTCTCATCAGAGATGCCATAACCGCACGCTCGCGCAAGAGACGCCATCAGCAGCATCACGTCGCTTTGGTAGACGATGACATTGCCAGCGTCGAATGAGGTGCCGCTGTTGGTAAAGAGCGTATAAAACCCCTCTCTCGTCACATCAACGTACTCGCCGTTATCGAACAGGTACGCTCTCGGCGAAATGACGAGCTGCCCTGATGGCCAAGGCGATCCTCTCGGCTTAGAGCCAACCGAGAAACGGTTCATATATTGGAAGAGCGCAACTCGATTGAAATTCATCAGACCCTGCGCGCTCCGATGTGGCCATAGGGTGCCGTATTATTTGGCGCTGTTGGCAGCGTCCCGCTTGCGCTGCTGATGTATGCGCTAACGGTAGAAATACTGCTTGTTGCGGTCGTTGTGAATGTCACCATCCCCTCAACGTCCCAATCACCAGCCGTCAGACTGATGCTGGTAACGTCGGCAGCCGTTCCTGTCGTCAATGCCACAGCCGAACCCGACGCGACGTTCGATGAGATGAACTCGCCGACGTTACCTGCCGAAGCATTATTGTTTGTGTTGGTCTCCTGTGTCGCAACGCCGCCCGTGCGTCGCAATGAAACAATGCCAGCGAGATCAAGAGCCGCAACCTTTCGCATCACATCTCATCGCCAGTGCGGGTCGTCGAGCAAGCGCAGATCCTTCAGCGCGATATGGCCTTCATGAAAGGCGACCGCAGGCGTGACCCCGAGTTTGATGGCACGTGGCGATCGCT
The DNA here is from genome assembly GCF_050435825.1 of Bradyrhizobium sp. I1.14.4. Lineage (NCBI taxonomy): Bacteria > Pseudomonadati > Pseudomonadota > Alphaproteobacteria > Hyphomicrobiales > Nitrobacteraceae > Bradyrhizobium > Bradyrhizobium sp. I1.14.4. Next base: position 198,328 of record NZ_JBNDLA010000007.1, read on the forward strand.
GATCGAGGTCTATGAAACGACCCCGACAGCTCCTATTTCTAGATCAAGAGAACATCAGCGCAAAGCTATACCGCTTACATTAAGAAGCTTAAGAACCAGATCGGCGATCGCCGCATTGATGCGTGCGATGGTCGAGACGTTCGGCGATGGTTCAAGAAGTGGCGCACCGTCGATGAGCCGAAACCAAGGAAGGACGGCAAGCCCTCCAAGCGCGCCCCGAAGACAGACCAGCTAGGTGCCGCCCGTATGGCCTTGGCTGTGATGAAGGCCGCGCTTTCATTCGGCATCGTCTGCCGCTCAAGGGGGTGTGCCGAATTCAGGATGATGCTTCACGAGATGGACTTCGATATGCTGTCGTCGCGCACATTTGCCCCGACGGCCGAGCAGATCACCGAGGTTCAGAAAGCAGCTCACGCTGCGGGGCGCGCTGGAATGAGCCCTCGCCCATGCCATCCAGTTCGAGACCACCCTGCGGCAATGGGACCTAATCGGACAATGGGTCGATCTCGGCGATCCGCGGCCGTCAGCCGTGCTCGGCTACGGGATGAAGTGGATCGGCCCGACCTGGGCGGCGATCGACAGCAACCTGATCTTGGCCAAGGTAAAGCCCACCAACACCGAGGACACTTCTGAGGTCACGGTTTCGTTTGATCTGTCGGCCTGTCCGATGATCTGCGAGGAGCTCGATCATGTCCCGCAGGCCAAGCGCAAGGGACCGCTGATCTTGAATAAGGACACCGGCCTGCCCTACAGCCGGCACACGTTCCAGAACAGCTGGAAGGGCGACTTCAAAGCGGCCGGCCTGCCGAAGGGCATATGGAACCGCGATCTGCGCGCCAGCGGGATCACTGCCGGGGCATCCAAGGACGACCGCCGCAAGCTGGCCGGCCACACTAAAGAAGAGACGACTGAGATCTACGATCGCGACCAGGTGGAGGCCCACCGCCGCGTCATGCAGGCCCGGAAGTAATTCAGGGCGAGAACGGATAGTAAATAGGCGGTCCTGACGACCGGGACCGGATCGGACCGGATGCTTTTTAGATCACATGGTTAGGACAGGTTAATATTAACTGCGTCTTAAAACTGGCTGCGTAGGCTTGCTGCCACAAGGTTTTCAAACCGAGTCTTACTGGCAAGTCGCGTACGCCCGAGATGAGCGCAGCTCCGCTATTTCCTGGTTTCGATGGGCTGATGACGCTCTCCCGGCGCGAGGGCGTCGACATCCGCCCGACGCTGCTGCGCGTCCTGACCGACCTCTATGTGCAGACGAGCGCGCACTCCGCGGATGAGGAGCGCCAGTTCGTCGAGCTGACGTCGCGCCTGATCGACGAGGTCGACGACGCGACCCGCGCCGCCGTCCGCGCGCGGCTCGCGATCTATCCGGCAACGCCCGCCAGGATCATGGACAGGCTCGGGCTGCGCCGCATCGGTCCCGAGCAGCCGATGCCGGCGGCCGGTGCAATTCCCGTGCCCGCGCCGTCCGCGCCGCCTGCCAAGATCCCAACCGAAGCCGAGCTGCGGATGGCGGCGAGCCTCGCCATGCGGCCGAACGATGCCGCCGAAATCTCCGACATGTTCTTTGCCGCCGGCGCGAAAGAACGCGCGCAGATCCTGCACAATCTGCCGGAGACGCCGCTAAAGGCCGCGGCGCGGATTCCGGCGGCCCGCGCTGCGCGCGCGATCCATATCCTGGAGATGGCGGCGTTTGCGGAGGACCTCGATAACTTCACGCTCGAACTGGGTGAAGCATTGATCCTGCCGTCGCGGATCGCCGCCGACGTCGTCAACGATCCCGGCGGCGAGCCGCTCGCCTGCGCGATGCGAGCGCTTGACGTGTCGAGCGCCGCGTTCCAGCGCATCCTGATGTTCCTCAATCCGGAAGCCGGCTCGTCGGTCAACTATGTCTATCGGCTGTCGCGGCTCTACGATCGCCTCAGCGAGCGCTCCGCGCTGGTGATGCTGGCGGCGTGGCGCGGCTCGACCATGGCGGTGGCCCGCGCCAAGTATCGCTCCTCCCTCTATGACGATGAGCGCCATCACGTCCGCGCGGCACCGTCGCAGACGCGACCGGCGGTGCAGCCCCGCAGCACGCCCGCCATCCGCAACCAGAAGTCCGGAAGTTAGCTCTTCGCCAGATCGAGAAAATGCCGCCCGGCGCGGTCCTCGGTCTCGACGATCCAGGCATCGGGATCGAAGCGGAGCTCCTTGGTCAACCGCTCGTCGACCGAAGACTCGGACACCGGCTGCGGCGCCGTCGGCACGAACAGCCGCTCGGCCGGACGGCTGTCGTCGTAGACCGTCTGCGGCGCCGGTGCATACAACATCGCGTTGCCATCCATCAACGCCACCTTGACGAACACCGCACCGGCCTCCTCGGCGCCCTTCTTGCGGACTGCCCCGAACACGCCCTCGGTCTGGCAGCGACGCAGATACGCCGCGACCCATATGCTGGATTTCAATCGCATGCGCCGACCTATAGGCCAGCGGCGGCGCCACGTCCAATCGTCACAGATGTCGTCACGCAGCGCCGGGTTGACCGCTACAACGGTCGCTCATATCCTTGCATCTGCGGTGCAGGCCGCGCCCGGGTCCACGGGAAGGGTTGAACCCACTTGCACCGACTATGCGGCCAACCAAGCCTTTGTGCAGCCGGTTTTGTGGACCATCGGCGATTGATGCACGGAGGTTTCCATGAACCGATCGCCCGCGCGATTGAATCTCGAACATCTGAAGAAGCAGGCCAAGGAGCTCATCCGCCTCTACCGGCGGCAGGCGCCGGAGGCTTACGCCCGTTTCCGCCAGGCGCTTCCGGCTGCAGCCGGGCGCAGCGACGCGCAGATCGCCGCGCTTGATCTGCGACTCCACGACGCGCAGTCCTGCGTGGCGCGCGATCTCGGCTTCGCCTCGTGGCCGGACCTGCGGCGCTATGTCGAAGCCCAATTGCCGTCCGGCAAGAGCAAGGCCGACCGCGTACGGAGATGGTTGCAGCTGGTCTATGCCGCAGATATCGACGGCACCACCGATCGCGCCAATCCGCGCGTCGCGGTGCGGATGCTCACTGAGGACCCCGGCCTGGTGGCCGACGATCCCTATCTCGCTTGCGCCATTGGCGACGAGGAGACCGTGCGGCGCGCCGCCAACGACGATCCGGCATGGGTCAACCGTCCCGGCGGTCGGCTGAAACTGCCGCCGCTCGTCGCGGTCACGCATTCCAGCCTGCTGCAGATTCCGGAATTTCAAGCGCGGCTGCATCGCTGCGCGCGCCTGCTGCTGCAGGCCGGCGCCGATCCCGACCAGCACATCAGCAGCCGCTGGCCGCCAGGATCACTCGACGCGCCCGATGACAGCAATCCGCTGTCAGCACTGTACGGCGCCGCCGGGCGCAACCACGATCTCGCGCTGACCAGGCTGTTGCTCGAGGCGGGCGCAAATCCGAACGACAATGAATCGCTGTATCACTCGCTGGAAGGCTTCGTGACGACAGGCGCCCTGCTCGAGCACGGCGCGCGGATCGCGGGCACCAACGCGATGTACAAGGTGCTCGATGACGAGAACGTGGCGGCGGTCGAATTGCTGCTGCGGCACGGCGGCAATCCGAACGAGCCCGCCGGCAATGCGCCGCTGACGGATTGCGGTTCGCCGCTGATGTGGGCGATCCGCCGGCGGCGGTCGCCGAAGTGCATCGCGACCTTGCTCGACGCCGGCGCAGACCCGAACATCACGGCACCGGGCGGGCTGAGCGCCTACCGGTACGCGCTGCAGTTCGGCTTGACCGAGGTCGCCAAGCTGCTGCGCGAGCGGACCGGCGACGAGACACTTGCCGACGACGAGCGGTTCGTCGCGGCGTGCAGCAGTGGCAACGAGAGCGAGGCGCGGCGGATCCAGGCCAGCCGGCCCGACCTTCCGGGCGCGCTCTCAGCGCAGCAGTTGCGGTTGCTTCCCGAGCTCGCCGCGGCCGGCGGCGACGACGCGGTGCGGCTGATGGTCGAGCTCGGGTGGCCCGTTACAGTGCGTGGCGGCGATTGGGATGCGTCGACGCTCAATCATGCGGTGTTCCGCGGCAATGCCGAGCTGACACGCTTCCTGCTCGGGTACGGCGCAGAGTGGACCGAGCAGCACGGCTTTGGCGACGACGCGTCCGGAAGCCTGTCGTGGGCCTCCTGCAATGAGCCGGTCAGCGGCGGCGATTGGGTAGGCTGCGCGCAGGCCCTGCTCGAGCACGGCATGCCGCGCGCCATTCCGGATCGCGACGATCCGGAATGGGTGCTGCTGGCTGGCCGCAGGAAGCTGTTCTCCGACGACGTCAGGGACGTTCTGCTGGGCGACGCCGTCTGACGACACTTCAACGCGTCGACGAAAGACGTGCATGGCCGGGTAGAGCCCGGCCATGACGGCAGGACAAGACCTAGTCGATCGAATGCCCGATCATCACGCTGAGTTCGTGCACGACGCGATCGGACATCTGTCCGGTCACCGGCAGCTTGCGCGCGCGCTCGAATTTCGCGATCGCCGTCTGCGTGTCCGAACCGATCGTGCCGGTCGGCTTGAGCTGGCCGTAGCCGTATTCGGTCAGGGCACGCTGGACCGCGGCGATGCGCTTTCCGGCCGGGCTCAGATGCGGCGTCGGGATCGGCGCCGGCGGACGAATGACGTTAGACGGTGCGGCGGCCGGCGGCGCGGCAGTCGACTTCATCACCAGGCTGGCCATGGGATCGACCGGCTTCGCGTTAGCCGGCTTTGCTTCAGCGGATCTTGCCTCCACAGGCCCGGTTTCGGCCGGCTTCGTCTCCACCGGTTTCGCCTCGACGGGCTTGGGCGCCTCCACGGCGGCGGGCTCGACGGAGCGTGCAGCCGCCTCGGCCGGACGGGGACGCGGTATCGGGCTGGTGGCCGCCGCAACCGGGGCCGGCGGCGGCAGCGTCACCACCGAACCGCCGAACATCGGCGACGGATGACGGCCAGCCTGCAGGAACAGCGCATTGATCAGGATCGCAACAATGGCAGAAATTGCCAGCACGCCAGCGACGAGATCTTTCGGACTGTGCAGCAGCAGGCGCAGGACGAGGCCACGTTCCTCCTCGGCCGCGATGGCTACTGCCTTGGCGCCGCGCCGACGGCGCGGCGTTTCGTCATCATCCAAAGTCTGTCTAGGCACTCTTCTTCACCTGATGGGTTTGCTCTTGTGATCCGGACCGCAGCGCGGGCTTCAGGGTCGAGACATTGCTGGACGGCTCGACGGCGGCAGGCGGGGTGAAGGTGAGCGGCAGCGCGACCGACACGATGGTGCCCTCGTCCACCTTGCTCTCCACATTCATTTCGCCGTGGTGCAGACCAACCAGCCCCTTCACGATGGAAAGGCCAAGGCCCGTGCCTTCGTGGCGGCGCTGATAGGTCTTGCCGGCCTGGAAGAACGGATCGCCGATCCGCTTCAGGTCGTCGGCGGCGATGCCGACACCGGTGTCCGAGATGCGCAGCAGCAGCCGCGATCCCTCGACGCTCGCCGACACCGTCACCTTGCCGCCGCGCTCGGTGAACTTGACGGCATTGGAGACGAGATTGAGGACGATTTGCTTGAACGAGCGCGGATCGCCGTTCACGATCGGCAGGTCGTCGGGCACGCGGGTGACGAGGTCGACACCGCTCTCGCGCGCTTTCAACGCCACCAGATTGCAGCAATTGAGCAGCGCCGGCCGGGGCGCAAACGGCTCCGGCGAAATCTCGAAATTGCCGGACTCCATCTTCGACATGTCGAGGATGCCATTGACGACGGACAGCAGATGCTGACCGGAGTCGTTGATGAGCTGCGCGTATTCCTTGCGGCGGGCCGCGTCGATCCCGAGTACGTCTTCCTGCGCGATCATCTCGGAGAAGCCGATGATGGCGTTGAGCGGGGTCCGCAGCTCGTGGCTCATGGTGGCGAGGAAGCGCGTCTTCGACGCATCGGCCTGCTCAGCGGCATTGCGGGCCTGTTCGAGCGCCTGTTCCTGCATCTTGCGATCGGTCACGTCGCGGATCACGGCGACGACCTCGGCATCGGCGGAGGTCTGGTCGAGCGCACGGCAGCGCATTTCGGCCCAGATGAATTCGGCGGTCTCGCTCCGCCCACCGTCGCGGCGCACGCGGAACTCAACGCTACGGGACTCCCCGCGCGCGGCGTCCGACAGCGCGGTGAGATAGGCCGGGCGATCGGCGACATGAACGCGGTCGAACAGGCCGTGGCCCAATAGCCGCGATGGCGGGACGCCGAGCATGATCTCGGCCGCAGGCGAAATGAAGCGCACGGCGCCGTTGCGACTGTGCCGCGACAGCACGTCGCTTATGTTATGGGCGAGCAGGCGGTAGCGCTCTTCCTCGACATAGAGCAGCGCCACGCTGGTGCGCGCGAGCGACTCGGCACCGAAGGCGAGCCCGGCCGCATAGAAGATCGCCGACACGACGCCGAAGCCGACCAGCGTGCCGTTCGACGCAACCGCGGGATCGACCACCGGCAGCACGTGATAGTGTCCAAGCACGCTCAGCAACGCCGCGCAGATCATCGCCAGTGCGAACGCAAAGGCGACGACGCGCCGCGAGGCCGACAGCGCAGCCTCGATCGGGATGACGACGAGCCATACGGCAGCGAACGACGCGATGCCGCCGGTCGTCGCCGCGATCATCATCACGAGACCGGCAAGCGCCAGCGACGACAGCACATGCGCGCCCTCATAGCGGCCGGTGCGCGACAGGAACCAGGACAGCAGGATCGGCGCGATCAGCCAGGCGAATGCCGCGACCTCAATCGCCGTCGGCGCACCGCGCATCGCAAGAAATGCCGGGAACGAAGCCAGCGCCGCCAGGCTGCCGAGCAGCCGCGGTGCCATAAAGGCACGATGGCGCGCACGCGTCAGCGCATCATATTGCGCCGACGGATGCAGCAGCGCATCCAGGCAATCGCGGATCAGACTCAAACTACTCACAGCACTCGCGCTTCGGCTCAATCGTCAAGACAGACGCGCCGGAACGCCTCCTTCGTGATTGCAGGTCAACGTGTCAGAGCGAACTTAAGCGAACGCTAAGGCGGGGCGGCCTGCTGCCTAACACCGTGCATCGGCGAGGCTCCCACGCTGCCATTCACCGGTCATTTGTCAGGGATGGTGAACGGCTGGTTTCCGGATACGACGATCTATGGTTTCGAAATGGTGGACGCGCCTCAGTCTGCTCCATCCGGCGCCCGTCAGCGGCCATCAATCGAAAATTTACGGCGAATCAATTCAGGCAAATTTTCCGCGATTTTTCGGCGGATTTACTTCAATGCAGATACTTCCGATTTATCGACCGATGCTAACCCTGAAGGCAATAGCGGCATCGACCGCGCAAGAAGCAAAAGACAAGATAGACGACCGGGATTGCGCCATGTTCTTCCTGCTGCGTTTGGCATTCTGGCTCGGGCTTGTGCTCGTGCTGCTGCCGAGAGACAAAACACCTGAAGCGGACAAGACGCCGCAGGTCAGCGCGTCCGAAGCAGTATCGGCTGCGACCGCGACGATCAACGACATGGGTCAATTCTGCAAGCGTCAGCCTTCCGCCTGCGAAGTCGGCGGCCAGGCCGCGACTGCGATCGGCCAGCGCGCGACCGACGGGGCGCGCAAGCTCTACCAGATCATCACCGACAAGAAGCCGCCCGACCATACCGGCTCGATCGGCAAGGACGACACCGATTCAGCCATTACCGCATCCCGCGACACGCTGACGATGGACGATCAGACGATCGAATTCCGCCTGCCCCCGTCGCCGTGAGCGCAAATAGAAGCGGTTTCGAGTGGAGGCGGGTGCCGGTTCGGGTGAAGAAAACGCGTCAAAACAACAGGGAACCGGGTCCATTTCCGTCGCTTTCGCGGCCCACCTTCCTATATAAGCCGTTAAGGATAGGACGCGGGCCAACGATGACGACGATCGACGAAATCAGGGACAATTTTGCGCTGCTGGACGAGTGGGACGACCGTTACCGCTACGTCATCGAACTCGGCCGCACGCTCGAACCGTTATCGGAGGCGGAACATTCGGCCGAGAACAAGGTGCAGGGCTGCGTCAGCCAGGTCTGGCTGTCCAAGCGGATCGAGCGCGATGCCAATGGCGAACCGCGCCTGGTCTATATCGGCGACAGCGACGCCCACATCGTGCGCGGCCTGGTCGCGATCGTGCTGACGCTGTTTTCCGGCAATACGCCGAAGGACATCCTCGCCACCGACGCGCTCGCACTGTTTGACGAGTTCGGCTTCCGCGACCACCTGACGCCGCAGCGCTCGAATGGCCTCCGCTCGATGGTCGATCGCATCCGCAACGATGCGCGCGAGGCGCTGGCGTCCGCGGCGTAGGCAGCTACTTCCGCTTCCGCGCCTGCTGGCCAAGTCCCATCTTCTTGGCGAGCTGCGATCGTGCCACCGCATAGTTCGGCGCCACCATCGGATAGTCGGCCGGCAGTCCCCATTTGTCGCGATATTGTTCCGGCGTCATGTTGTACTGGGTCCGCAGATGCCGCTTGAGCGACTTGAAGCGCTTGCCGTCCTCGAGACACACCAGATATTCCGGCGTGATCGACTTCTTCATCGACACCGCAGGCTTGGCCGGCTCGTTCGGCGTGTCGGCGCGCCCGCTCGACACCCGCAGCAGCGCCGCGTGGACCTGGCTGATCAGGCTCGGAATATCCGAGGCCGGCGTCGGATTGTTGCTGAGATAGGCCGAAACGATGTTTGCGGTCAGCTCGACCGGCGTTTTGCCTGACGTATCGGACATGGCTCAATCTTCCCCGTGCTATCGACGGCCCGGCGCCCACCGGACAGTATCCACGTGCAGCAATACATCAATAGAATCGCGTACTACTTCGCAAATAATGAGCGGATTACAGCAAACCTGACAAGAACGGCTGTGTTTCCGGCTTCAAGCCGGCCACTCGCAAGTATTGGCGCCGATCTACGGTCGCTGCTCCAGATGCGACCTCAGCTCGTCGATCGAGGCAAACCGCATCATGCCCTCGGGCATCTGCGCCTCGATCGATCCGTCCGAATAGAGCGAATAGGCCATGCCGTCCACGACGCCCGATTTGAGCACGGTCACCGGCGGCTGCTCCTGGGGCGGCGGCGGATGGCCTGATGACGGCGACGCGGCCGCCGGCTGGGTCTCGCCGAAGGTTGATGGCCGGGGCGCGCGCCGCGGCGCGACATCGACCGACCTCTGCCGCTCGGCCTTCGGCCAGGCATCGTCGAACGTTGCCGGCGCCGGCTCCTCCGCCGCGGCCGGATTCGTCGGACGCAGCTCCGGCGACAACAGATCCGGCGTCAGCGGTTCAGCGCTCCGTGTCTGGGCGCGCTCGCGTTCCTTCCGCGAGGACGAAAATAACAGGTTGCGCCGCTTCGGCGGCGCCGCGCCGTCCGTGGGCGCTGCACCCGGTGCGGGCGGCGGCACCTCGCCCGGCGCGCCACGCTGGGCGATTTCGTCGTGCCAGGGCGGCGTCGACGGCGGGACCGGCGGGGGTGCGGCGACCTTGGGCTCGCGCGGCGGCGGGAAAACCGGATCGTCAGGGGCATTGCGCGGGGAAGTTGCAGATGGCAGTGGAGCCTCGGATCGCGCGCCCGCGGCAACGGGCTCGAGCCGCCTCGCGATGACCTGGAGTTCCCGAAGGACGGCGGCGAGCGCGAGCACGATCGCACCCGCGCATACGCCGGTCACGCCCGTCGTGATCAACGTGCCGCCGACGCTGAATTCCTTGTAGGGGATTCCCAAGCCGACCGCCGCCAGGCCCGCCACAACCAGGCCCACGCCGACGACCAACAGACCAACCATCATCGAACTAACCCCCGGCAGACCCGACCGAAAATCGGTGTGGGCCACCAACGCCACGATACCGTCATATTGCCCACACCGCCAACCGCCAATTGTAGACGGAGTTCCCTAAAATCCCGCTTAACCGGTGCCGGTGCGCTCCTGATCGCGGGCACGACGACTGCGCCGCAGCACAGCTCCCGTAGATTTACTGACGACGAATTGCTGCCAATTTATTGCAACGCATCTGGGAAATTACGCCACAATTACCAATTACTTGGAAACGGAACTGCGCTATGGATGCCGGGGAATGAGGCCCTAAAGCGCCAAACTGGGCCACAGGCACGCCGGTATCACTAGCTATGTCATCGATTACGACGTCTGCCATCGAGGCGCCTGCGCGGCGCTCGGTGGAGAAGACCTGCGACGATCTCGCATTCCTCGTCCTCGGCGTGGTCGCCGTGGTCGCCGGCCTCACATTTCGCGATTACGGCCTGGGCTGGGACGATTACACCCACGCTGAATATGCCGACCTCCTGCTGCGCATGTACGGGTCCGGGTTCAAGGACACCGGCGCGCTCTCGTTCGCCAATCTGTATATGTACGGCGGCGGCTTCGATATGGCAGCGGCGCTGCTGCACAAGGTCATCCCGCTCGAACTGTTCGAGACGCGGCGCCTGCTTGGCGCGATCGTCGGCGTAATCGGCCTTGCCGTAACCTGGCGCCTGGCGCGCCGCGTCGGTGGCCCGCTGGCGGGACTGGCGGCACTGCTGCTGCTCGCGCTGTGCCCGACCTTCTACGGTCACATGTTCATGAATCCGAAGGATGCACCGTTCGCCGTGGCGATGGTGGTCCTGATCATGGGCCTCGTCCGCCTGATCGAGGAATATCCGGCGCCCTCGCCGCGCTCGATCCTGATCGTGGGCCTCGGCGCCGGCTTGTCGATCGGCTGCCGCGTGCTTGGCGGCCTCGCTCTGATCTACGCAGTGGTCGGCTTCATCCCGCTCTGGATCGAGGAATTCCGCAAGCAGGGCGCGCGCGAGGCGACCCACCGCTTCGCCCGCGTCCTCTATGTGCTGCTCCCGGGGCTTGTTCTCGGCTATCTCGTGATGGGCCTGATCTGGCCGTGGTCGATCATGGAGCCCGGGCATCCGCTGGAGGCGGTGACCTACTTCTCGCACTTCTTCGAGAAACCGTGGAAGGAGATGTTCGACGGCGCGCTGGTGTCGGTGCCGGACATGCCGTGGTCCTATTTGCCCACTTTGTTCGCGTTGCAGCTTCCCGAAGTGCTGCTGGTGCTGCTGACCGCCGCCGTCATCACCACCTTGATGTCGCTGTCGCGCACCGATGTGACCGCGAAGCGCAAGTCGATCATGCTGATGCTGACGTTGGCGGCGACGCTGCCGTTGGTGATCGCAATGGTGAAACGGCCGGCGCTCTACAACGGCATCCGCCACTTCATCTTCGTGATCCCGCCGATGGCGGTGCTTGCCGGCGTCGCATTCTCCCGCGGCATGGACTGGCTCGGCGAGAGCCGCCGCGCCTGGCAGCCTGCGGCGCTCGCCGTGTTCGCATTCGGCCTGCTGCTGCCGCTCAGCGAAATGATCCGCCTGCATCCGTATCAGTATACGCACTTCAACCACATCGCCGGCACGGTGCGGACCGCCGACAACTTCTTCATGCTGGATTATTGGGGCCTAGCGCTGAAGCAGGCATCCGACGGGTTGCGCGAGCAGCTCGCGGAGCGGCAGGAAGTGCCGCCGCAGAACCGCAAATGGAAGGTCGCGGTCTGCGGACCGCAACGCCCCGCGCAGGTCGCACTCGGGCCCGACTTCACGATTGGCTGGGACAGCAATGCCGCCGACTTCGCGATGACGCTCGGCGAGTTCTACTGCAAGGGCCTTGCCGCGCCCGTGATGGTCGAGATCAAGCGCGACGACGTCGTGTTCGCCCGCGTCTACGACATCCGCGGCCGTAGCATCTCGAGCCTGCTGGCGATCCCGGCGCCGTAGCCCAAAGCGCGTCCGTTACGCGCTTACTCGCTGCCGGAGCAAGATCTTCCGGATCATGCGCCAGCCGTCACACGCCGGCATGACTGTCACGCCGGTACGCTGCCTTGCTGCGATCGGGCGGCGGCGTTAGGCTTGGGCCAAGCAACAGCCATCAATGGAGCAGTCGGCCATGTCGCCAGCGGAAGCGCGCCTGAAGGAAGTGCCGTCGGATATGAGTGCGGCGGAATGGGAGCAGCGGGTCAATCTCGCCGCCTGCTATCGGCTGGTCGCGCTCTATGGCTGGGACGATCTCGTCGACACTCACATTTCCGCCCGCGTGCCGGGGCCCGAGCATCACTTCCTGATCAACCCCTACGGGCTGATGTTTGACGAGATCACCGCCTCCAGCCTGGTCAAGGTCGATCTCGACGGCAACCAGCTGTCGAAGAGCGACTACTGCATCAATCCGGCCGGCTTCACCATCCATTCGGCGATCCACGAGGTGCGCGAGGACGCCGGCTGCGTGCTCCATCTGCACACGATCGACGGCACTGCGGTGTCGAGCGGCCCCGACGGGCTGCTGCCGCTGAACCAGACCGCGCAGCTCGTGACCCACGATCTTGCCTATCACGACTATGAAGGCATCGCGCTCGATCACGACGAGCGCCCGCGCCTGCAGCGCGATCTCGGCACCAAGAACCACATGCTGCTGCGCAATCACGGCACGCTGACGGTCGGCCGCTCGGTCGCCTCCGCCTTCGAGCGGATGTACCATCTGGAGCGCGCCTGCTCGATGCAGGTGGCGACCCGCGCGCTCGGACCGATCGCCTATCCGGTCGAGCAGCATGCGATCGACAAGAACACCGAGCTGCTCTCCAACCCGGACCGTGCCGAGTTGCGCTCGACGCAGCTGGTCTGGCCGCCGCTGCTGCGCAAGCTCGACCGGGTCAATCCCGGCTACCGTGATTGAAATTTCACAAATCTTCGGGTAAGCTGGCCGCCAACACCCTCTACACGACCTGAATCAAAACGCCGCCCAATTCCGGGCGGCGTTTTTACGTGCGGCGCCTCTCGCTTTACTTCGCGTCGGCGAAGGCGGCCAGGATCCGCGCCCAGGAGCGGATGCCCTTGTGGTAGCTCTTGAGGTCGTACTTCTCGTTCGGCGAATGGATGTTGTCGTCGTCGAGCCCGAAACCGACCAGCACGCTGTCGAGGCCCAGCGTGCGCTTGAAGTCGGCGACGATCGGGATCGAGGCGCCGGAGCCGATCAGGAGCGCCTCCTTGCCCCACTCATCGGTCAGCGCGCTGCGGGCGGCTGCCAGCGGCTTCATGTTCCAGTCGAGCGCGATCGCCGGCGCGCTGGAATGATCGGTGAACTCGGCCTTGCAATCCGCCGGCACCCGCGCCTTCACGAAATCGCGGAACGCCTTTCGGATTGTCTCGGGATCCTGTCCCTCGACCAGCCGGAACGAGACCTTCGCCGACGCTTCGGCAGGGATCACCGTCTTCGAGCCCTCGCCGGTGTAACCGCCGACGATACCGTTGACGTCGCAGGTTGGGCGCGAAGAGACCTGTTCGATCAGCAGCCGATCCTTTTCGCCGGCGGGCACAGAGAGGCCGATCGGCTTGAGAAAGCTGTCCGGCGTGAGGTTCAACTGCTTCCACTGCGCCAGAATGTCCGCCGGCAGATCCTTCACGCCGTCGTAGAAACCGGGGATGGTGATGTGGCCGTTCTCGTCATGCAGGCCGCCGAGAATCCGCGTCAGCACACGGATCGGGTTCTGCGCGCCGCCGCCGAACACACCGGAATGCAGGTCGCGATTGGCGGCCTTGATCTTGACCTCGTCATAGACCAGGCCGCGCAGCGAGGTCGTGATCGCCGGCGTATTGGGATCCCACATGCCGGTATCGCAGACCAATGCGAAGTCGGCCTTGAGCTCGCCCTTGTTCGCCTCGAGGAACGGCACAAAATTCTTCGAGCCGATCTCCTCCTCGCCCTCAATGATGATGGTGATGTCGACCGGCAGCGATCCCGTCACCGTCTTCCAGGCGCGGCACGCCTCGACAAAAGTCATCAACTGTCCCTTGTCGTCTTCTGCGCCGCGCGCGACGATGATCTTGCGGCCGTCGGCATGGTCGGTCACGACAGGCTCGAACGGCGGACGGTGCCAGAGGTTCAGGGGATCGACCGGCTGCACATCATAGTGGCCGTAGAACAGCACATGCGGGCGGCCATCGGTCGAGCCGTTCAGCTTGCCGACCACAGCCGGATGTCCGGCAGTCGGCCGCACCTCGGTCTTGAAGCCGAGGGTTGCGATATCCTTCGCGAGATGATCGGCAGCTGCCTTGCAGTCATTGGCAAACGCCGGATCGGCCGAGATCGATTTGATCCGCAAGAGCGTAAACAGCCGTTCGAGACTGTTGTCGAAATCGGCGTCGATGCGGTCGAGGACCGGCTGCAACTTGGCGTTGGACATCGCGGATATCCTATTGGTTGGGCGTTACGCCAGCTTGTAGCGCGCCGGGAGCCGGAGGCAAAGTAGCCCCACCTTCCTTCGGCGGAGACCTGAGGATGTGCCAGGTCAGGGCCGCGATCAGCAGAAAGGTCGCAGCAAGATTATTGCCGTAGGCCTGCAGCTCGATCGGATACAGCGGCAGCGAGAACCCCAGCAGGATGCAAGCCGCCGCAAGCACGACCCAGGTTCCGGTCCGCACCATCGGCCGCGGATCGAAGGTGGCGCGATGCATCAGTACCGCGATCGGGAAGAACAACCACATGAAGTAGTATTCCCTCGCCAATGGCGAAGCCACCGTCATCAGACAAAACAGGATACCGATCTCTTCCGCATCGGATTTTTCGGTCCGCAGCCAGGCCGGCGGCATCACCGCGATGTAGCCGAAGCCGATCAGAAGACCGACCGCGACAATGATCCAGTTCGCCGTCGCGAAGTCGAGATCGACGACGTTCATGTAGTGCGGCAGCCTGTGCGGATCATCCTGATTGAAGTTCACCGGACGCAGCAGCCGATGCGACACGGCAATGATGGACTGGTTGACCGACGACCAGTTCTGCTCGGCTCGCTGGCCAAACCCCTCGACCGAGCTCGTCCCGATCATGCCGTGGTACCAGGTCTTCAATTCCGCGGCGTTCTGCTGAAAGCCACGGAACGGAGCCGGCACGACCAACAGGAAGAGGACCAGGAACGCGGCCATGCCGGCGACCGCACCCCAACGCCTGCGCCAGATCAGATACGGCAACACCGCAACAGGAAACACCTTGATGGCGGTCGCCAACGCGAACATGCCGCCCGCAAGCCAGGGCCGCCCGCTCCGCAGCAGCCAGAAGCCGTAGAGCATCATCGCAAGCAGGATCAGGTTCGGCTGCCCAAGGTCGAAGATGTCGGTGACGAAGGTCACCGTGACGCAGCCCGGCAGCGCCTCGAGCCAGGGCCCCGGCTTGCGGCCTGACCCCGCCATCGCATGCGAAAACTGCGCGACCATCCACCACGCGATACAGTTGAGGAGTGAAAGGCATAGATAGAGCGGGATCTTGCCGAAGAATGCCGGAATCGCCAGCATGACCGCCGCTAGCGGCGGATAGATGTAGTCGAAATAGCCCGCAGGATCGGCCGGATAGAGGCCATTGCCGTGCAGCACCTGCTGCCCGGCCCAAAACCACAGGGGGTAGTCCTTCGTCTTGCCATGCCCCCAAATCTCGGGAGCAAGGACATCCGCTGTCAGCGCAAGACAGCAGACGAAGAACAACAGATCAAATGGCGCCCGCAGCGACGGGTATCTCAACGCACCGTTCCAAATGAAAAGACGGAAACGCCGAGATACTAGTTGTAATGTTACCTCCTTAGCAATCCACCGAGCGCGCCGCGCACCAGCGCGCGGCCGATCGAGCCGCCGACCGAACCACCGACCGATTTGCCGAGATCTGCGACCACGCCGCCGACCACCTTGTCGGTCACCGAGCGCGTGACGCTGCGCGCGATCACCTGCCCGGTCGACATGCGGCCGCGCTTGACATTGGTGCCGAATATCGAGGCGGCGATCGAGCCGATCTGGCCGAGGATGCCGCCACCCTCGCCACCACCCGCACCGTCCGCCGGCGCCGCCGCCCCTGACAGACGCTTCTGGATGATCTCATAGGCGGATTCGGCGTCGATGGCGGTGTCGTATTTACCCTTCACCGGGCTCGCATCCATGATCGCCTTGCGCTCCTCCGGCGTGATCGGCCCGATCCGCGCCGACGGCGGGCGCACCATGACACGCTCGACCATCGACGGCGTGCCGCCCCCCTCGAGGAACGACACCAGTGCCTCACCCTTGCCGAGTTCCATGATCACCCGCGCGGTGTCGAGCTTCGGATTGGGGCGGAAGGTCTGTGCGGCTGCGGCAACCGCCTTCTGGTCGCGCGGCGTGAAGGCGCGCAGCGCGTGCTGCATGCGGTTGCCGAGTTGCGCCAGCACCTTGTCCGGCACGTCGATCGGATTCTGGGTGACGAAATAGACACCGACGCCCTTGGAGCGGATCAGCCGCACTACCTGCTCGATCTTGTCCATCAGCGCCTTCGGCGCGTCGTTGAACAGCAAATGCGCCTCGTCGAAGAAGAACACCAGCTTCGGCTTCGGCAGGTCGCCGGCCTCCGGCAATTCCTCGAACAATTCCGAGAGCATCCAGAGCAGGAAGGTGGCGTAAAGCCGCGGGCTCTGCATCAGCTTGTCGGCGACGAGGATATTAACCATGCCGCGGCCGTCGCGGTCGGTCCGCATGAAATCCTTCAGCGTCAGGGCCGGCTCGCCGAAGAACTTCGTGCCACCCTGGTTCTCGAGCACCAGCAGCTGACGTTGGATCGTTCCGACCGTCGCCTTGGACACATTGCCGTAACTCTGTGCAGCCTTGCGGATCGACGCCAGCGGATCTTCCTCGTCGTCGGCGGCTTTCTTGCTGCCGTTGGGCGCGATCGCATCCAGCAGGGCGCGCAGATCCTTCATGTCGATCAGCGTGAGGCCATTCTCGTCGGCAACCCGGAAGGCAACATTGAGCACACCTTCCTGCACGTCGTTCAGATCGAGCATCCGCGAGAGCAACAGCGGTCCCATCTCGGTCACGGTGGCGCGCACCGGATGGCCCTGCTCGCCGAACACGTCCCAGAACACGGTCGAGAACTGATCCGGCTGGAAGGTCAAGCCCATTTCCTGGGCGCGCTTCAGGATAAAGTCCTTGGCCTCGCCGACTTCGGAGATACCGGAGAGATCGCCCTTGATGTCGGCTGCGAAAACCGGAACGCCGGCGCGCGCAAATCCTTCGGCCATGACTTGAAGCGAGACGGTCTTGCCGGTTCCGGTTGCGCCCGTGACGAGGCCATGCCGGTTGGCCAGCGCCAGCGTCAGCCAGGCCGTCGCCTCGCCCTTGCCGATAAAAATCGTCTCGTCGGTATCGGCCAACTTGTTGTCGGAGGTCGCCATCGCTTCGCCTCTATCGCGCAGATTTGGATCGTTTCGATCGCCGTACCCGGCTCGAACATCGTCGAACGCGGTTCGACGTCGACCCGGATTCGTAGATCGAACCAATGCCATCATATTGCATCTTGCGGGTCGATTGAAACCGTCAGCGGATGCCGACGTGTATTGTCGCGCCAACAGTTCCTCATACTTTATTCCCTTCAAAGTGACGAAAGGCATTGCGCATTGCGACAAGATGGTGTGAATCCGCCGCTCACTCTTGCAGCGAGGCAACAGTCACGGCGCGATCGCAAAAGAAAACGAACTGAAATGCGCGGATCGCTTGAATTTCGTGGCACAGGCGCTCAAGATAAATCCTCAAGAACGATCCGGCAAAGACCGGTTGAGGCGGGGCAAGATGGACGAATTGGTTGGGCAGCTGGCCGCGAAGGCCGGCATCGATGGTGCTGTCGCTGAAAAAACCATCGGCATCGTTCTGGGTTTCCTCCGTAACGAGGGACCCTCCGACAAAGTCCAGACTCTGATCGACCAAATCCCCGGCGCCGAAGCGGCAATCGCCGCCTCCAACAACAGCGGTGGTCTATCGCGGTTGATGGGCGGCGGGCTGATGGCTGTCGGCACCCGGCTGATGGCACTCGGATTGAGCATGAGTGAAATTCAGAACGTTGCGCGTGAACTTTTCAGGTTCGGTCGCGACAAAATCGGAGCGGATCAAATGGGCGAGATCATCTCGGGGACACCGGGCCTCAGCCAGTTTGCCTGAAGCACTCCTCGCAACGTCCTTGCACGTGCGCTCCCTTCTACCTGCATACGAGTATCATGACATACCCCCTCTCCGAGATCGAAGGCCTGTCCGCCTATTGTGCCACCAAACTGAAATCGCAGGGTATCCGTACGACCGACGCGCTGCTTGAAGCCGCCCGCACCGTCAAGGGACGCAAGGTGCTCGCCGCCAAGACCGGGATCAGCGAACAGCAACTGCTCGAATGGGCCAACATCTCCGACTACATGCGGATTCCGGGAATGGGCAAGGCGAAGGTCGGCCTGGTCCGCGCCGCCGGCGTCACCACGGTGCGCGAGCTCGCGCACCGCAACCCGTCGCGGCTGGCGCAAAGCATGAAGGACGCCAATGTGAGGCGTAAGCTCGTCCGTGTGATGCCGTCCGAGAAATCGGTCGAGCTGCTGATCGAAGAGGCACGCAAGCTGCCTCCCAAGATCACCTATTAGCATCATCTATTAGCTTGGCTTAACGGCATCCCGCCGCCGCCGGCGCCACGCATCTCCGCGACACCTTGACTTGCCGCTACGGTCAGCGCAAAGCCACCGCATGATGGCGACCAAGCCCATAGCATCGGCGGTGGCCGGCCCAGCCGTATCAGCTGTGCTGCCGGCGCTGCTGTCGAGGCCTTATCCGGCTGTGATGGGCATCCTGAACGTGACGCCGGACTCGTTCTCCGACGGCGGTCAGTTCATCACACCCGAACAGGCACTGGCGCAGGCCCGCAAGCTGGTCGCCGACGGCGCCGACATCGTCGACATCGGCGCGGAATCGACCCGCCCCTATGGCTCGCAGCCGGTCTCCGCCGAGGCAGAGATGGCGCGGCTGCAGCCGGTGCTGGCCGAGGTGATCGCGCTCGGCGTGCCGGTCTCGATCGACAGCATGAAATCCGAGGTCGTGGCCTGGGCGCTCGACCAGGGTGCTGCGATCGCCAATGACGTCTGGGGCCTGCAGCGCGATGCCGGCATGGCGCCGATCATCGCGGCACGCGGCGTGCCTGTGATCGTCATGCACAATCGCGAGCAGGTCGACCCGGCGATCGACATCATGCAGGACATCGCCGCATTCTTCACCCGCTCGCTCGAGATTGCGGCGAGCGCCGGCATTGCGCCAGACCGGATCGTGCTCGATCCCGGCATCGGCTTCGGCAAGACGCCGGAGCAGAGCATGATCGCGCTGGCGCGGCTCTCGGAGCTCAATGCGTTCCGCCTGCCGGTGCTGGTCGGCGCCTCGCGCAAGCGCTTCATCAGCACGGTCGTGGCCTCGGAGCCGCAACAGCGGATCGGCGGCTCGATCGCGGCCCACCTGATCGCCGCGCAGAATGGCGCCCGCATCATCCGCGCGCATGACGTCGCGGAAACCGTTCAGGCGCTGCGGGTGGCCGCAGCAATCGAGGGACAGCAATGACCGATACGATCTTCATCACCGGGATCGTCATTCATGCCCGCCATGGCGTGATGGAACATGAGACCGAAGTCGGGCAGCGCTTCGTCATCGACCTCGAGCTCTATACCGACCTCTCGGAATCCTCGCGCACCGACCGCCTCTCCGACACGGTGTCCTATTCCAACGTGGTGGCGACCGCGACATCGGCGTTCAAGAATACCAATTACAAGCTGCTGGAGCGCGCCGCCGGCGCGGTGGCCGAGGACATCCTGGCCACCTTCCCGCGCGTCAGGGCGGTCAAGGTCACCGTGCACAAGCCGCATGCGCCGATCGCGGCAATCTTCGACGACGTCGGCGTGGTGCTGACCCGCTCGCGCCATCCGCCGTCGCAGAGTTGAACGCCCATGGATGAACGCCCAAGGTTGAGCGCCTATGCCTGACGTCCTGATCGCCCTCGGCGGCAATGTCGGCGACGTCCGCGCCACGTTTCGCAAGGCGATCGCCAATATCTGCGGCATGACCCAGGCCGCCCTCTTGGCACGTTCGTCGGACTATTCGACGCCGCCCTGGGGCGAGCAGCAGCAGGACAGCTTCATCAATGCCTGCATCGAGATCGAGACCAGCCTCGATCCGCATGCACTGCTGTTCACGCTGCACAAGATCGAAACCAAATTCGGCCGCGACCGCACCAACGAACAGCGCTGGGGCCCGCGCACCCTCGACCTCGATCTGATCGCCTATGACGACATCACACTCAACAAGCCGGAACTGACACTGCCGCACCCGCGCCTGTTCGAGCGCGCGTTCGTGCTGGTACCGCTCGCCGAGATCGTTCCCGACCGCGTCATCGCCGGGCGGCTCGTCGCGGACGCGCTGGCTGAGGTCTCCGCCGACGGTATTTTCCGTCTAGCGGACCTCGATTAAGGCCAACCACCTCAAACAAAAGTTTGGCTTGGCCGCCCGCCCGTGGCAATTTCCGGCCCAATCAAGGGGGCTCGTCGCGGGCCCGATGAAGGACGATTTGGGCGGATGACGACCTCGACTGACGATTTGCCTCTGGCTTCGGATTTTCGACCGGCGAGCTATGACGACTGGCGCAAGCTCGTCGACGGCGTGCTGAAGGGCGCCCCGTTCGAGAAGCTGGTCGGCAAGACCTATGATGGCCTGAGGATCGATCCGATCTACCGCCGGGCCACCAACACCAGCCCGCTTGCCGGCCGCGCCGCTGCGACCCCCTGGCAGATCCTGCAGCGGGTCGACCATCCCGACGCCGCGCAGGCCAATGCGCAGGCGCTGCACGATCTCGAGAACGGGGCGAGCGGCCTCGAGTTCGAGTTCGCCGGCGGGCCCGGCACGCGCGGCTTCGGTCTTGCCGATGCCAGCAAGAAGACGCTGGCGCGGGCCTGCGGCGGCATCCATCTCGATGCCGGCATCATGATCGCGCTCAACCCGGTGCTCGGGCGCGAGAATGCCGGCGAGACGTTTGCCGACATGGTCGAGGACCGCAAGCTCGACCCGGCCAAGCTCGACCTGCATTTCAATTACCAGGCGCTCAGCACGGTTGCCGTGCGCGGAGCCGCGGCTATCGCCTGGCCCAATTACCAGAAGTCGTTCGGCCAGGTGGTCAACGGCCTGATCAAGCGCGGCTTCAAGGGACCGTTCGTGCTGGCCGACGGCCGGCCGGTGCATGATGCCGGCGGGTCCGAGGTGCAGGAGCTCGCCTTCACGCTCGCGGCGGGCCTCGCCTATCTGCGCATGCTGGAAGCCGCCGGTATCGACCTCGATCCGGCGCGCGCAGGCGTCTCGTTCCGGCTCAGCGCCGACGCCGACCAGTTCCTGACCATGGCGAAATTCCGCGCGCTGCGCCGCCTTTGGGCAAGGATCGAAGAGGCCTGCGGCCTTGCGCCGAAGCCGATCTTCGTCAACGCGCAAACCGCCTGGCGGATGCTGACCCAGCGCGACGCCAATGTGAACATGCTGCGCGCGACCATCGCGACCTTTGCCGCCGGGCTCGGCGGCGCCAATGCGATCACCGTGCTGCCGCACACGCTGGCGCTCGGCCTGCCCGATGATTTCGCCCGGCGCGTGGCGCGCAACACGCAACTCGTGCTGCTCGACGAGTCCAATCTTGCCAAGGTCTCCGATCCTGCGGCAGGCGCCGGGGGCATCGAGACGCTGACCTCGCAGCTTTGCGAGGCGGCGTGGACGCTGTTCCAGGAGATCGAGAAGGCGGGCGGCGTCTTCGCCGCGCTCGAGCAAGGGCTGCTGCAACAGAAAGTCGCCGCGACGCGGGCCCGGCGCGAAGCCAACGTGGCGAAACGCCGCGACGTGCTGACCGGTGCCAGCGAATTCCCTGATCTGCACGAGGCTGATCTCGCGGTGCTGGATGTGAAGCCGGCAGCGCCAATGTCCACGGCCGGTGCCAAGGTCACCTTCGATGCCCTCGCGCCGATGCGGCTCGCCGAACCGTTCGAGGCGCTGCGCGACAAGTCCGATGCCGCACTGAACGCCCATGGCGCGCGGCCGAAGATGTTCCTGGCCAATCTCGGCACGCCGGCGGATTTCACGGCCCGGGCGACCTTCGCCAAAAGCTACTTCGAGACCGGCGGGATCGAGGCCATTGACAGCGAGGGCTTTGCCGACGCGGCGGTGCTCGCCGCGGCCTTCAAGGCCTCGGGCGCGGCGATGGCGTGCATTTGTTCCTCGGATAGGGTCTATGCCGCCAGCGCCGCCGAGGCCGCCAAGGCCCTTCACGGCGCCGGAGCAAGGCATATCTATCTGGCAGGACGGCCCGGCGACCAGGAAGCGGCGCTGCGGGCGGCCGGCATCGGTGAGTTCGTCTTCGCCGGCGGTGACGCGCTGGCGACATTGCGCGACGCCTATCGGCGGATGGAGCAGACATGACGGCAGAGGCACCATCAACACCCGTTCTGACCGGCGGCTGCCAATGCGGCGCGGTCCGTTTCGCCGTCTCGGGCGTTCCGGCCAAGATCAGCATCTGCCATTGCCGGATGTGCCAAAAAGCCTCCGGGGCGCCGTTCGCTTCCTTCGCCGACATCGAGCGAACCAATTTCACCTGGACCCGTGGCAAGCCGGCGGCATTCAAATCCTCGTCGATCGCCGAGCGCGACTTCTGTGCGGCCTGCGGCACGCCGCTCAGCTTCCGACGGATCGACGGTCCCCGCATCGAGATCATGACCGGCGCCTTCGACCGGCCCGACCGGGTGATTCCGACGCAGCAATATGGAACCGAGTCCCGGCTCGGCTGGGTGGTGGGCATCGCCAATCTGCCGAGCCAGACCACGATGCAGAATTACGGACCGGACAAGATGGCGACCATCGTCAGCCATCAGCATCCGGACCATGACTAAGGAAGCCAAGGAATGACCCGCATTCCCAATTTCGCCGATGTCGCCTTCCAGCCCGTTGCCACGGCGATGCCGGCTGCGAGCGCCGAGCCGTGGCTGACGCCCGAAGGCATTCCGGTGAAATCCGTCTATAGCGAGGCCGATCTGGAAGGCATCGACTTCCTCGAGACCTGGCCTGGCATCGCGCCCTATCTGCGCGGCCCCTACCCGACCATGTACGTCAACCAGCCCTGGACCATCCGGCAATATGCCGGCTTCTCGACGGCCGAGGACTCCAATGCCTTCTACCGCCGCAACCTTGCGGCCGGACAAAAAGGCCTGTCGGTCGCGTTCGACCTCGCCACCCACCGCGGCTACGACTCGGACCACCCGCGCGTCTCCGGCGACGTCGGCATGGCCGGTGTCGCGATCGATTCCATCTACGACATGCGCACGCTGTTTGCCGGCATTCCGCTCGACCAGATGAGCGTATCGATGACCATGAACGGCGCGGTGCTGCCGATCCTCGCGCTGTTCGTTGCGGCCGCCGAGGAACAGGGCGTGCCGCCGGAGAAACTCTCGGGCACCATTCAGAACGACATTCTGAAAGAGTTCATGGTGCGCAACACCTATATCTATCCGCCGGTGCCCTCGATGCGGATTATCTCCGACATCTTCGCCTACACCTCGCAGCGGATGCCGAAATACAACTCGATCTCGATCTCCGGCTACCACATGCAGGAAGCCGGCGCGACGCAGGACCTTGAGCTCGCCTATACGCTGGCAGACGGCGTCGAATATCTGCGCGCGGGACTAGCCGCGGGCCTCGACGTCGACCGCTTCGCGCCACGGCTGTCGTTCTTCTGGGCGATCGGCATGAACTTCTTCATGGAAGTCGCCAAGATGCGCGCGGCACGGCTGCTGTGGGCCAAGCTGCTCAAGCCGTTCAATCCGAAGGATCCGCGCTCGCTGTCGCTGCGCACACATTGCCAGACCTCGGGCTGGTCGCTGACCGCGCAGGACGTATTCAACAACGTGATGCGCACCACCATCGAGGCGATGGCGGCAACGCAAGGCCACACCCAGTCGCTGCACACCAATGCGCTCGACGAGGCCTTGGCGCTGCCGACCGATTTCTCAGCGCGCATTGCCCGCAACACGCAGCTGTTCCTGCAGCAGGAGAGCGGCACCAACCGCATCATCGATCCCTGGGGCGGCTCCTACTATGTCGAGCGGCTGACTCGCGATCTCGCGGCCAAAGCCTGGGGCCATATCCAGGAGGTCGAGGAACTCGGCGGCATGGCCAAGGCGATCGAGGCCGGCGTGCCGAAGCTGCGGATCGAGGAAGCCTCCGCCAAGACCCAGGCGCGCATCGATGCCGGCCGGCAGGCGGTGATCGGCGTCAACAAGTACAAGCCGGAGAACGAGCGGCCGATCGACGTCTTGAAGGTGGAGAACTCCACCGTGCGCCGGCTGCAGATCGACAAGCTGGCTCGGCTCAAGAAGGAGCGCAACCAGAAAGACGTCGATGCGGCGCTGGCCGCGCTCACCCGCTCGGCGGGCGAAGGCAACGGCAACCTGCTCGCGCTCGCAATCGACGCCGCGCGCGCCAAGGCCACCGTCGGCGAGATTTCGGACGCGATGGAAAAAGTGTTCGGCCGCCACCGTGCCGAGATCAAGTCCATCACCGGCGTCTACAAGCGAGAGGCAGCGGCGATGTCCAACAAGGTCGAAAAGGTGCAAGAGCTGATCGACGCCTTCGAGGAAGCCGAGGGCCGCCGCCCGCGCATCCTCGTCGCCAAGATCGGCCAGGACGGCCATGACCGCGGCCAGAAGGTGATCGCATCCGCCTTCGCCGATGTCGGCTTCGACGTCGATATCGGACCGCTGTTTGCAACCGCCGACGAAGCGGCCCGGCAGGCGGTCGAGAACGACGTGCATATCCTCGGCGTCTCCTCGCTCGCCGCGGCGCATCTCACCGCGGTGCCGGAATTGAAGGCCGCGCTGAAGAAGCACGGCCGCGAGGACATCATGATCATCATCGGCGGCGTGGTGCCGCCGCAGGATTATGATGCGCTCTATGCAGCCGGCGCCGAGGCGATCTTCCCGCCGGGCACGGTGATCTCGGATGCCGCCGAGGAGCTGATCCACAAGCTCAACGCCCGGCTCGGCCATAGCGAGGCGGCGGAGTAGGACTGGTTCAACGTCTTGCATGGCCGTGAAGCCGTATCTGACGCCGGAAGGCGCCAGGATCTTCGGCGGCGCGCGGCCGAAGGGCGACACGGACGATCCGCTATAGGCGTCATCAACAAGCCTCGCCGGCGCTACCCGCGTTCCCCTCGCATGCCATGGCCAGCCGTTGTAAAGCTAGAACAAGATGGATTTACGCCAAACCGAGCAGCGAGCTCCGCTTCACCTCGCCCCGCGTGCGGGGAGAGGTCGGAACGTATCGTCAAAAGCGTTCCGGGTGAGGGGGAATCTCCGCAGATGCAGCTATCTCCGAATACGCGTAGAGAGCCCCTCACCCCAACCCTCTCCCCGTAAGGACGGGAGAGGGAGCGCAGCGCCCTCGCCGTCGCTATTCGACCCAAACTCATCGCGCTCTTAGGCCCATGATCGCCTCGAAGCCTGCCTCTCCCGACATCCGCGCCCTCGCCAAGGATCTTCGCGCCGGCCACCGCGCCGCGCTGGCACGGGCGATCACGCTGGTCGAGAGCCGGCGCGGCGATCACCAGGCGGCAGCGCGCGAGCTGGTGCAGGCGCTGTTGCCCGACACCGGCAAGGCGGTTCGGGTCGGCATCACCGGCTCGCCCGGCGTCGGGAAATCGACCACCATCGATGCGCTCGGCATGTTCCTGATCGAGCGCGGCCACAAGGTCGCGGTGCTGGCGGTCGATCCTTCCTCGGCGCGCACCGGCGGCTCGATCCTCGGCGACAAGACGCGGATGGCACAGCTCGCGATCTCCGATCAGGCCTTCATCCGCCCCTCGCCCTCCTCGGGCACGCTCGGCGGCGTCGCGGCAAAAACCCGCGAGGCGATGCTGTTGTGCGAGGCCGCCGGCTTCGACGTGGTGCTGGTCGAGACCGTCGGCATCGGCCAGTCCGAGACCGCGGTCTGCGACATGACCGACTTCTTCCTGGCGCTGATGCTGCCGGGTGCCGGCGACGAGCTGCAAGGCATCAAGAAGGGTCTCGTCGAGCTCGCCGACATGATCGCGATCAACAAAGCCGACGGCGACAACCTCAAGCGCGCCAACCTCGCGGCCGCCGACTATCGCAGCGCGCTGCACATCCTCGCGCCGCGCTCCGAGCACTGGCATCCGCCGGTCGAAACCTATTCCGCATTGACTGGCGCCGGGCTCGACCGGCTGTGGCAGAAGATCCTCGACCACCGCACCGCGATGAACGCCTCGGGCGAATTCGAGGCCCGCCGACGCGAGCAGCAGGTGAAGTGGATGTGGTCGATGCTGGAGAGCCGGATGATGGCGCGGCTGCGCTCGGACGCCGCGATCCGCGCCAGGGTGAAGAAGATGGAGGCCGAGGTCGCCGGCGGCCGCATCTCGCCCGCGGTCGCCGCCGAACAGATCGCGGAGATGCTGCATTGAGCGGCAGGTTGCGCATCCTCGTCACCGGCTTCGGATCGTTCCCGGGTGCGCCGTTCAACCCGACCATGCCGCTGGTGAAGCGGCTGGCCGGGCTACGCCGCCCGGCCTTCGACAACGTCGCGCTGACCAGTTACATCTTCCACGTCACCTACGCGGCCATCGATCGCGAATTGCCCGAGCTGATCGCACAACATCGCCCACAGGCGCTCTTGATGTTCGGCCTCGCCGGCCGCAGCTCACACCTGCGGATCGAAAGCCGCGCCCGCAACGCGGTGACCACGCGCTTCCCCGATGCCGGCCGCCAGCATCCGCGCAAGGGATCGATCGAGGGCGGCGCCGATGCGCGGACGTTCGGGCCGCACAGCGAAAAGCTGCTGCGCGCGGCGCTTACGACCGGCATCGATGCACGGCTCTCGCGCGATGCCGGCAGCTATCTCTGCAACTATCTGAGCTGGCGCGCGATCGAGGCCGTGAACAGCGACCACGGGCTGCGCCTTGCACAATTCGTCCATGTTCCACCGCTCGCCCATGACGGCACGGCTGCGCCCGGCAAATCATCCATCACGCTGGAAGCGCTCGTCGATGCCGGCGAAGCCATGCTGCTGGAGCTGGTGAAACTGACCCGGCAGGCCGTGCGCGGGTGAGCGATCCAGTACGCCGCGGCCCCTCGGCTCAGCACTGGCGTCTCTGGAATACTGGATCACCCGCTACGCGGGTGATGACACCGAGCTGTATGACCACGTGAATCTGTTGCACCGGGGATTAACCCTACCGCCAACAATCGCTCCGTAGCGTCGGCGTCTTCACCATGCCGCGCCGCATTTCGCGCTACCACTCGGGCGCGAACGTCACCGCTCGCGACTATTTGCGAGGGCTGTGCCCATGGACGTCAACCGTCGCCATCTGATCGGCACCTCCGCCGCCGGCATCGCCGGCGCGCTTGCCATGTCGCCGGATGCTGCGCGCGCCGCCGCTCCGACCGGCTCGCTCGGCCGCGACGTCACGCAATATGGCGTCCGTCCGGGTAGCAACGACGACCAGACCCGCAATCTGCAGCGCGCAATCGACGACGCCGCACGCGCGCAGGTGCCGCTGGCATTTCCCCCCGGCGTCTACCGCACCGGCCTGTTGCGCCTTGCGCCGGGCAGCCAGTTGATCGGCGTGCGCGGCGCCAGCCGGCTGGTGTTCAACGGCGGCGCCTCGATGCTGGAAGGCGAAGGCGCCGGCGGCCTCGTCCTGATGGGCCTCACCTTCGACGGCGGCAACGTGCCGCTGCCGAACCGGCGCGGCCTCGTGCACTGCCTGTCCGGTCGCGACATCCGCATCACCGATTGCCAGTTCATCGGCAGCGGCGGCGCCGGCATCTGGTTCGAGCAGATGTCGGGCGACGTCAGCAACAACATCTTCACCGACATCGCAAGCACTGCGCTGGTGTCGTTCGACGCGCTCGGCCTGATCGTCTCGCGCAACACCATCAAGGGCACCAACGACAACGGCATCGAGATCCTGCGCACCGCGATCGGCGACGACGGCTCCATCGTCGCCGACAACCGCATCGAGGACATCAAGGCCGGCCCCGGCGGCTCCGGGCAGTACGGCAACGCCATCAACGCGTTCCGCGCCGGCAATGTGATTGTACGCGGCAACCGCATCAGGAACTGCGACTTCTCGGCGGTGCGCGGCAACTCGGCCTCCAACATCCACATCACGGACAACAGTGTCAGCAATGTCCGCGAGGTCGCGCTCTACTCGGAATTCTCGTTCGAGGCCGCTGTCATCGCCAACAACACCGTCGACGGCGCCGCGCTCGGCGTCTCCGTGTGCAATTTCAACGAAGGCGGCCGCATCGCGGTGGTCCAGGGCAACATCATCCGCAACCTGTTGCCGAAGCGCCCTGCCGGCACCGACCCGAACGACGGGGCCGGCATCGGCATCTATGTCGAGGCCGACACATCAGTCACCGGCAATGTGATCGAGAACGCGCCGACCTTCGGCATCGTCGCAGGCTGGGGCAAATATCTGCGCGACGTCGCGATATCAGGCAATGTCGTCCGCAACTCCCTCATCGGCATCGGCGTCTCGGTGGTGCCGGGCGCGGGCACGGCGCTGATCAACAACAACATGATCTCGGAAACCCCGCGCGGCGCGGTGGTCGGGCTCGACCATGCCCGCCCGATCACGTCAGACCTGTCGGCGGGCGGCGCCCAGCAATATGCGCAGCTCATGGTCGGCGCGAACGCGGTGCGGCGCTAGATCCTGATCCGGAAAAGTGCGAAGCGGTTTTCCCTCGCGACAAACGCGGAACGCGTTTGCGCGGAGATCATGCTCAAACAGGAGGCTACAGCGCGTTGCGCAGCAGCGGATAGCGCCGCTGGATGGTGTCGAGATCAAGCACCGGCGGCGGCATGACCGGAGGCGGCATCTCCAGCGAAGGCGCGTCGGCCACGGTGGGCGGCTGCTCCAGGACCTCGGCCGCCGTCTCCAGCGCAGCCGCGACCGCGTTCATTGCAGCCTCCGCCAACGCCGCAGCCTCCGAGCGGCGCTCAGGCGGCGGCGAGATGTCGCGCGGCGGCAATTTCGACTTGCCACGGCCGAGCCAGGACAGATCGATCGGCGAATTGTCGAGCGAGGCTTCGCGCGACAGCAATTCGCGCCAGATCTCGACCGCGGCCCGGGCTTCCCTGATGTTCTCGAGAAAGGCCTGCTCGCTGTGATAGCGGCGCCAGCGTCCGGTTTCGAACAGCTCGTTGAGGTGTTCCAGCCTTTGCTCGGCAAGGTTGCACCAGCGTGCAACGATCTCCTGGCCTCTGGCCACGTCGGTCCGATGTGTCATTCAACTTGCCCGCAGGGAAAGAAACGGACGCAGACGCAACCGAACCGAACCGAATCAACTGGACGTGACGCCGATATTCTGTGGAAAAGGTAAATAAAGTCTAACTAAATTCTTAATCGCGAACGGTTGTTGAAAGAAGTCCGCTCTACTACGGAGTTTCTTGCGCGAACCATCGTCAGGTCATCGACTTGCATGGTTGCGGTGCGCATCGTTCCCCCGCACCGCGCGGCCCGATGATCCACAGCAAACTGTCGCAACCGTCGCGCGCCTGCCGTCGCGATCGCGCTGCGCCGTCGGCGCCATCGGTTGCGTTCGGCCAAGACGGCCATGCAAGGTGGCCCAAAATGAAAGACCCGTCCGGGGGGACAACCGGACGGGTCAAAGCCATATGGGCGCTTGGGGTGGATGGGCGCTCGCGCCTGATATAGCCGGGGAGGGATAAACCGCTCCCACACACATAAGTCGTGAGAGGAAGGCGGACGTTCAAATCCTCGGCGATTTTTTTGACCTTCTCGCCGCGCGGTTCCATCGCACCATTGCAGGCGTTTGCGCCGAAAATCACTGCGCAGCACGGTGATTTGCAGCGAAATCGTCCGATGCGATCGATGGCGCGGTATCATTCAGCACGCGGCTCACGGAAGTGTTATTGCCGTCCACTTCCTGTACAGGCTGCGACGGTTTGTCCGCGGTAGCCGCGACGGGAGCATTGGTCGCCGCCATCACCGCGGCAAGAGCATCCGCCTCCCCCGCCCCGAACAAACTCTGGGCGTAGGCGGAGCCGGCAAGACAAGCCAGCAACAACGCTGCGGCCGCGACGGCCGCTCTGTTCGTCGATCTGGTCCGGCCGTTAGCGGTCATGGTGACCACAGCTCGGCGCAGAACCGTCAGCGCCGCTTACGGCGTTTCGACCGCGAGGCTGACGATCTTCTCTTTCTGCAAGCGGGCGATCAGCGCGGCGACGGCGTTCTTGTCCATCGCGCGGAACTGCAACCGGAACATCCCGCCCTTACCATCGACGATCGAGGCCTGGTAATTGTCGAGCAGCGACGTGATATCGGCGATCCTGGCATCCGGCGTGAAGCGCACCAAGAGCCGCGTCGGCGTGGCCGCCACGCTGGCGCCGAGGTCGCGAGTGATCGGTGCACTGGCCGCGCTCGGCGCTGTTGGGGCGCTGCGTTGTTCGGCGACATCAAGCGAGGCGGTCTGGAACGAAGCCGGCGGGCTGTGCATCAGCACCGCGCCGATCACGCCGGCTTGCAGCAACACTACGAGCGCACCGAGGCTGGACGACCAGGCCAGCGTCCGCGGCGACAATTTCGAAAAGAACTCCGAGACGCTGGCCGACATGCGCGCGCCCATCGACGGCTTGCGCTCCGGCTCGGCATCGATCGCGGCAAACAGCTTCTGCATGGCGCGCGCCGATGGCGCACCGAGGCTCTCGTTGAGGCCGATGGTCTCGGCATATTCCTCGCGGATGACGGCATATTGCCGGGCCAGTTCCGGATCGCCCGCGAGCGCGTCCTCGACGCGGCGCGCGTCACGCGCGTTCAGCGTACCGGCCGCATGCCAGGGCAGCAGCATTTCGACATCGTCTGGCTCTTGACCCTGCACCTTCTTGTTGCTCGCAGCCATCATGGCCAACCTCGCTCGACACCGGCTGCCTTCAGCAACTCGGCAAGTTTCTTGCGCGCATAGAACAGACGCGTCTTCACGGTGTTCTCCGGAATCCCGACGATCTCTGCGACGTCTTCCACGGATTTCTCGTGATAGTAGACAAGATCGACGATCTCCCGATGTTCCGCTGATAGTCCCGTCAGGCACTTACGCAGCGTGTCGCCGGTGTCCTTCTTTTGCACCACCGTTTCCGGATCGTCGGACGTGTCCTCGATCGCGTTCGCGGCCTCATCGTCCAGTTCGGCGTCCTTCCTTCGCCGCAGCGAAGACAACGCCTTGAACCGGGTAATCGCCAGAAGCCAGGTCGAAACGGCGGATCGTCCCTCGAATTTGCCCGCCTGACGCCACACGTCCAGAAAGACCTCGCTGATGAGGTCCTCCGCCACCTGTTCGTCCCGCACGAGCCGGAGCCCGAAGCGGTACACCCTAACATGGTGCCGTCCGTACAGCACCTGCATGGCGATCCGGTCGCCTTGAGCGATCCGAGCGATCAGAACCTCGTCTGAAGCCGCCTGTGTCGCGCTCAATGGCCGTCTCGCAAAGTTGGTCTGAGGGGGGTGGTGCGTGGTTCGACGCGAGAGCCAAGATTCTTCACATTACGGCAATGTCCGGACCGCATGTGTGATCTATGACACAGTCGGCAGTCCAAATATGGAAAAATCGCCGAAGGCTCGAGAAACGGTATCATAATAATGGACACTCTCGCAGACACACACCATCCGGCGTGACCATACCAAGGCCTTGCCGGCAAGCCAGCAGGGTCACGAAGCCAGCCCAGCCCCCCGGCAGAATCGCTCCCGCTCCGCGTCGGTGAACGGATTCCCCTTACGAAACAAGGATGATAACCGCATTTCCCCGGAGCAGATTCGGTTCCAAAAGATACCAAACCTAAAGGCTTTCCCACTTAGATTTTCGCCGGATTTCACCAATGGCGAGACCATGGGCAGCGCGGCGTCGTCACTTCCCAGCCCGATCACGGACACATCGGAAAGCGTCCGTCCCAGGCTGACGGTCGAGCGCCTCACGCGCC
Source organism: Bradyrhizobium sp. I1.14.4 (assembly GCF_050435825.1). Lineage (NCBI taxonomy): Bacteria > Pseudomonadati > Pseudomonadota > Alphaproteobacteria > Hyphomicrobiales > Nitrobacteraceae > Bradyrhizobium > Bradyrhizobium sp. I1.14.4. The sequence continues at coordinate 230,241 of NZ_JBNDLA010000007.1, forward strand.
GGGCCAAGCAGCGCCGCCAGATCCAATCGATGATTGCCGCCTGCTTCGTGCTCGATGCCGTCGTGCTGCTGGTGTACGCGCATGGCGGCACCACGTCGGCTCTGGTGGCGGCGGGCTATGCCCTGACCGGCCTCTCTCTGGTCGCCGTCTACGTGTTGCTCTCGGAGCGCGGCTTTCACGAGCGCTTTCGCGACCACTATCTGGTCGCGCCGCAATCGGCCGTCAACATGGTTAACCTGCTGGTGTTCACCTACATCGCGCCGGAAGTCGGCGTGCTGTTCCTCTGCAACCTGTTCGTGGTGTTCGGCTTCGGCGCACTGCGTACCTCGGCGCGGCAGACCGCGATCATCTGGACCATCATGGTGCTGGGACTCGCCGCGCTGTTCCTCGGCACCGACAAGGCGATCGGGATGCCGACCGGCACCAGGATCGATCGCCTCGCCACCATGCTGGTGTTCGCGCTGACGATCGGGCGCTGCATGTATCTCGGCATCTTCTCGAGCTCAATGCAGCAATCGCTGTATCAGAGCGGCCTGAAGCTGAAGGAGGCCTACCGGCGCATCGAGGAACTCGCCGAGCTCGACGAACTGACCGGCGCCTCCAATCGCCGCAGCATCATGCGCACGCTCGAGGAGGAGATCGCGCGCTGCGCCCGCAATGGCAGCTCCTGCGCGGTCGCGCTGATCGACCTCGACCACTTCAAGCGCATCAACGACGTCTACGGTCATCCGATTGGCGACGAGACGCTGCGCACCTTCGCCATCGGCATGTACGCCAATCTCCGCAGCATTGATCGCTTCGGCCGTTACGGCGGCGAGGAATTCCTGCTGGTGCTGCCCGACCTGTCGCAGGACCAGGCGATCCGCGCGCTCGAGCGGCTGCGCGCGATCATCGCCGATCTCGACTGGAGCGCGTTCTCGCCGGGCATGCGGGTGACGATCTCCGCGGGCGTCACGACGCTCAAGCCGCGCGAAAACTCCGACACATTGCTCGCCCGCGCCGATGGCGCGCTTTACGCAGCCAAGGCGAGGGGACGCAACCGCATCGCCAGCGCCTGAATCCTTTCATTTCCCTATTCGGCGCCGGAGAATCCGTCGCCACCGCTCCAGGACAGAGTCATGAGTTCGAAGCCCGCGACCGCCCCCGAAAGCCTGCTCGACGAGCTGCAGACGACCCTCGCCCACGGCACCGTCGCACGCCGTGTCGAGACGCTGCGCCGCGTCACCGACCTCTTCATCAACGGCTCGGTGAACTATTCGGACGAGCAGATCGTGCTGTTCGATGACGTGTTCCAATGCCTGCTCGAGCACATCGAAAACTCGGCCAAGGCGCTGCTCGCGAACCGCCTTGCCCCGATCGACATCGCGCCGCCGCAGACCATCCGCACCCTGGCATTCGACGACCTGATCGAGGTCGCGGGCCCCGTGCTGACCCTGTCGCCGCGGCTCGACGACGACAACCTGATCGAGACGGCGCGCAGCAAGAGCCAGGCGCATCTGCTCGCGATCTCCAACCGGAAGACGCTGAGCGGCGCCGTCACCGACGTGCTGGTGCTGCGCGGCAATGACGAGGTGATCCAGAGCGCCGTCAACAATCCCGGCGCGGAATTCACCGAGCGCGGCTTCACGCGCCTCGTCAGCCGTGCCGAAGGCGACGACAACCTGTCGACCTGCGTCGGCCTGCGTCCGAGCATCCCACGGCATCTTTATCTCAAGCTGGTCGCCAAAGCGTCGGACACGGTCAGACAGCGACTCGAGGCCGCCAATCCTCAGCAGGCCAAGGAGATTCCGCTTGCGGTGAAGGAAGCGACGCGACGCGCGCGCTCGGCGCCGGCGGCCGTGACGCCGGACACCACGATCGCGCATGCGCTGGTCAAGTCGCTCTACCAGGACGGCCGGCTCGACGAATTCCAGCTCGCAGCCTTCGCCGAGGCCGGCAAGTTCGACGAGACCAATGCCTCGCTTGCCGCGCTCGCCAACGTCTCGGTCAGCGTCGCCGAGAACATGATGATCGAAACCCGCGCCGAGGGCGTGATGATCCTGGCCAGGGTCTCGGGCCTGTCATGGTCGACGGTGCGGGCAATCATCAACCTGCGCGACGACATTTCGGGCGGCGAGCCGACCGACCTGCAGGCCTGCAAGGACACCTATGAGCGGCTGCGGCCATCCACCGCGCAGCAGGTGCTCCGCTTCCACCGCATGCAGCAGTCCGCGCCCGCGGCCTGATTTTCCCGTTGGGTCCATACGGACTACAAGCAGTCAGTATCGCAACGCCCGATTTCCCATCAGGGCGCCGACGCTCGCGACGATTGCGGTCGCCAGCGTGTACCAGGTTGCGACGAACAGCGGCGAGTCATCGGTGCAATGCGACGCGTAGACGGTCGCCGCCAGTCCTGCCGAGAGCAGGCCCGCAACCGCGCCGGCGACCGCCGGCCGCGCCGGTGCGCCCTGCCGCAAGCCGTACAGCGCGCCGACCAGCAGCGGCAGCGACATCGCGGGAATCGCGGTCATGCACGCCATCGAATTCTTGCCGATCAGGCGCGTCATCATCGGCGTACGCTGCAGCATCATCATCTCGCCGCTGATGGCGGCAACGAGGATGCAGGCGGGAATCAGCAGCCACCAGCCGAAGCGGCGCAGCGAGGCTTCCGGCCGCGACAGATGCAGACTGACCGCGATCGCCGAAGCGGCGAGCGCCAGCGTCACCGCGAACTTCAGGTCGAAGAACGGATTGTGCATCGCGGTCATCACGTCGGGCCGCACGCCGAGCTCCGCGAAGAAGATCAAGAGCGAGACCGGCGCCGCCGCCAGCAGTGCCAACATCAGCGCTAGACCGATCGGACGCGCACGATAGGTGTTGTCGGCGGCAAGGGTTCGAATGAGTTGATCCGTATCCATGCTCATCGGTCCCGTAATTTCGCGGTGAGGCTTGCGAGCCCACGATGCAGCGCAACCCGCACCGCGCCCTCGGTCATCGAGAATTTCGCCGCGGTATCCTTGATCGAGGCGCTGTCGACCGCGATCGATTGCAGCACGTCGCGCTGCCGCGCGGGCAACGCCTGCAACTGGGCGGTCACCTCGCTGGGCGACGCCGTCGGCTCCGGTGTTTGCCCCGGCAGCGTCTCAGCGAAATCATCGATGTTGACGAAGATGCGCTTGCCGCGGCGGCGCAGCGCGTCGATCAGCTTGTTGCGCGCGATCGCGAACAGCCACGGCGCGAACGGGGCGCTCGCGTCCCAGGTCTGTCGCTTCAAATGCACCGCCAACAAGATGTCCTGCACGATGTCCTCGGACTGATCGACCGGTTGTCCCGCGCGCGCTAGACCACGTCGCGCCGCGGCACGGAGTACCGGCGTGATGGCCTTGAGCAGGCGATGATACGCCGCGTCATTGCCTGAAATGGCCGACCGCATCAGGTCGGTCCATTCATCCTCACGTTCGCGCACGCAGGCTCCTGAATTGCAATTCGGCCGATCTTTCAGTTCGTTACGCGGCAAGCCCGGATATCACGAACTCGTGATCATGATACTCCAGCGTCACCGCGCCAACGCTCGGCCTCAAAGAATCGCTCCGGCGGGTTTCAGTCGGTCTGGCTCATAACACCGATCGGTCCGACAAGCATCGGGCTGCCGTTCGTTGGTCCTCCGCTCGGAGGAGATTGCCCAGCTTTCGCCCCTGGATGCCCGAAGATTCCCTTTTTTTGCCCCGGTGTGGACACGCAGCGGGGTCTCATTTCGCCGTTGGGCGGGCAAAATGGGGAGATCATCAGAATGAAGATCAAAGCCAGCGGGCGCTTGGCCTTGGTGGTTGCGACAGGGCTGACAGGGTTTTTTGTGTGTATCGCCGGTCCGTTGCCGGCGCGTGCGGCCGGTTCGGATCCCGCCACGGCGAAATCCGACAGCGCAACGACCGACACGTCCGCGCAGCAGAGTTCGCGGCACGGTCGGCGCCACGCGCGTCAACACTCTTCCAAAACTGCTGACAAGACAGCGGACAAATCCGAGAGCAAGAAGGCCACCAGCGATGCCGGCAGCGTGACGTCGGCCGGCATGCCCGCCACGGTCGCCAATGCCAATGCAGAGCTGACCTCCGGCGACGACAATGCCGCGGCGACGCCGGTCAGGGCCAACGCGTTGATTGCCGCGGCCGACAAGCCCGCTGACCAGCAGTCTGACGGCAACGTGGTCGCATCCGACCAGCTTAACGACGTCGACCGGGCCCTGCAGCAGGAGCAACCGCCGGAACAGCCGCAACCCGTTCAACCGCAGATGGCCCAGCAGGAGGCGCCCGCGGCGCAGCCGCCGGCTGTTGCTGCACCCAAGCCGGCCCCGGTTCTCGCAAGCAGCGACAGCGCGAGCTGGGACCAGACCTCGCTGATCGGGAAGATCTTCATCGGCTTCGGCGCCCTGCTCACGGTGGCCTCCGCCGCACGCATGTTCATGGCCTAGCCGAGGAGCCTGCGGTCCGCCCGCGCGGGGTAGCGCCGGACCGCGGCCCAAAGCCTCGTTTCAGCCACTTGAAGCGCATCCCTCCAGCGGGCACATTGCTCGGCAAATCAGGCACGGGGTTTGCGTCATGGCTACGTTCGAATTCATCATCGTCGAGAGCAAGGGACCGGTCGGCGTCATCACGCTGAACCGGCCGAAAATGTTGAACGCGCTGTCGTTCGGCGTGTTCCGCGAGATCGCCGCGGCGGTCGACGATCTCGAGGCCGACGACAAGATCGGCTGCATCCTGATCACCGGCAGCGAGAAGGCCTTTGCCGCCGGGGCCGACATCAAGGAGATGCAGCCGAAGGGCTTCATCGACATGTTCAACAGCGACTTCACCGCGATCGGCGGCGACCGCGTCGCCCGCTGCCGCAAGCCGACCATTGCGGCAGTCGCAGGCTACGCGCTCGGCGGCGGCTGCGAGCTTGCGATGATGTGCGACATCATCATCGCCGCGGACACCGCCAAGTTTGGCCAGCCGGAAATCACCCTCGGCACCATCCCCGGCATCGGCGGCACGCAGCGCCTGACCCGCGCGATCGGCAAGTCGAAGGCCATGGACCTCTGCCTCACCGGACGGATGATGGATGCGGCCGAAGCCGAGCGCTCCGGCCTCGTGTCGCGGATTGTTCCGGCCGACAAGCTGATGGAAGAGGCGCTCGCGGCAGCCGAGAAGATTGCCTCGATGTCGCGCCCGGCCGCCGCGATGGCCAAGGAAGCCATCAACCGCGCGTTCGAGACGCCGCTCGCGGAAGGCATGAATGTCGAGCGCAACCTGTTCCACTCGACCTTCGCGCTCGAAGATCGCTCCGAGGGCATGGCGGCCTTCATCGAGAAGCGCAAGCCGGTCAACAAGAACCGCTAACCTCCCCGGCTTCTTTGTAATGCCGCGGTGACGAGCGCGCGATAGGCGCGCTCGGTGAATTGCGTCGGCTTGTCGAGGCCGAGCCGCGCCAGGCATTCGCGGTCGGCGGCTTCGGGCGGATGCCGCATGCCCTGCCACAGCAGACCGGCGAGTAGCGGCGGCGTGCGCTGCGCCTGCTGCAATATCTGCAACGCAGGAATCAGCCGCTGCTCGACGTCGGTGAAGTCGCTGCCGAACGGGAATGACGGCAACAGACCCGCGGCGCGCGCCGGCTTCAGCGCATCGCCGATGCGCTCGGGATAATTCTCGCGGTGCGCCGCTGGAATCGCGTAGCTGCGCGGCAGCTTGCCGGCGTCCTTGGCCTGCCGCATCAACTCGCTTTGGAAGCGGGCATCCGACACCTGCAACATCGCGGCGATCACGTCGGCGTCGGATTTCCCCCTGACGTCTGCGACGCCATATTCGGTGACGAAGATATCGCGCAGGTGCCGCGGGATGGTCTCGTGGCCATAGGACCAGCGGATGTTCGACTGCGTCTGTTTGCCGGACTGATGGGTTGCCTCCAGCGCCAGCACCGAACGCGCGCCTTCAAGTGCGAACGCCTGTGCCACGAAATTGTACTGACCGCCAACGCCGCTCACGACCTGGCCGTTCTCGAGTCCGTCCGAGATTCCGGCGCCCAGCAGCGTTGCCATCATCGCATTGTTGACGAAGCGCGCATCGACGCGGGCACGGCGCTTGCCGTCCTCGTCGCCAAAAATCTCGTTGGTGAAAGAGACCGGCATCATCTGGATGCGCGCCAATTGCTCCGGTGGCATCTCGCGTAGAGCGCGGTAGAACGATTGCGGCCCGAGGAAGAATGCGCCGTGCAGGATCACGCCGTCGACGTCGCGCCTGAGGATGCCGGCATCGATCAGCCCGAGGAACGCCTCGAACAGCATCTCGCTGACGCCGTACAGGCCCTTCTCGAACGGCCCGATCTCGGCCGCTGCGAGCTGTTCGGTACCGGGCGCAAGGCGCTGCATGATGCCGTGGAATTGGGCGTTCTCGCGATGGCGGACCACGAGCCCCTGCGCCAGCGCATCGCCGACCTGCCCGATGCCGATCTGCAGTGTGCCGCCGTCGCGGACCAGACCCGCGGCATGCAATCCGATCGCATATTTGGTGTCGCTGATCGGCTCCGACGGCGGCGCGAACAGCGGGAAATCGGTGTCCGGACTGTCGAGCACCGCGGCGAATTCATCCGCCGGCAGATCGCCGGGCCCGGGCATGAACGGCAGCCCGGAATTGACCTGGCCGATCAGCTTGAACGACGCCCGCCCGTGCGCACGGGCGCGCAGGACGTCGAGCGTCGTGTCGGTGTTGCAGCTGAGGCTGTAGCGCGGCACGCCGTCGACCACACGCTTGGCGACCAGCTGAGGGACGACATTCAGTCCGCGCGACAACAGGTATGACGCCGCATGGGTATAGTTTGCGGAAATGTAGTGCTGCTGGGCGAATGGCCGATACAGCCACTGCCCGGCAAGGAAGAAGAACTCGATCACCTTGATGTTGGGCGGCAGCGCGTCGCGATGCAGCGCATCCGCATAGGCCAGATCCGGATAGCCGCCGAACAGCCGATCGATCACCGGACCTATGAAGCGCTGTTCAAGCAGGCTCTTCGGCTTCGGCTTTTCCAGCGTCAACGCCGAGAACAGCGTCAGATTGATCGAGCGGTCGGCGACCGCCCGCGCATACAGCGCGTTGACGATGTGGTTGGCCTTGCCGAGGCCGAGCGGCAGCCCGACCACCAGTTCGGTTCCGACGTCACGAATGACGTGCTCCGCGATCGCCTCGGGGTCGGAGAAGAATATGGGCATCAGCAATGCACCCGGAGGAGACAGTGGATAACCGGCGTCGCTGAATCGGCGGCCGGCGGTTCGAACCTATACTTCATATGACTGTTACGTTCGCCTGTGACGAACCGGCAACAGACAAGAACTGAAATGATGTGCAGATGTCGCGCGGCGGTTTGCCTGTGGCGATACCGCCCCGTAAACAGGTAGATGTGTCGAAGGCGTCGGCGGGGGCGGACTGCCGGGATTTTGGTTTGCGGGATCACATGGTTGAGCGTGCCGCGAGGGTTGGCGATGCAGCGAGGCGCGTGCTTTTGTCGGGCATCGGCCTTGGGGCGTTGGCATGCGCGCTGCTCGCGAGCCCCGGCGCCCGCGCCGAGAGCCTGCCCGAAGCCCTGGTCAAGGCCTACCAGACCAATCCGCAGCTCAATGCCGAACGGGCGCGCCAGCGTGCCACCGACGAGAACGTGCCGCAGGCGCTGGCCGGCTACCGCCCCCAGATCATCGCCGGCCTTTCGGTCGGCCTGCAGGCGGTGCGCGACCAGCTGCCAGGCAATGTCATCCAGACCGCGACGCTGAAGCCGTGGCAGATCGGCGTCACGGTGACCCAGACCCTGTTCAACGGCTTCAAGACCGCCAATAGCGTGCGCGTCGCCGAGCTGCAGGTGCGGTCCGGCCGCGAGGCCTTGCGCAATGTCGGCCAGGGCGTGCTGCTCGACGCCGTCACTGCCTATACCAACGTGCTGGCCAACCAGACCCTGGTCGACGCGCAGCGCGCCAACGTCGCCTTCCTGAAGGAGACCCAGGCGATCACGCAGCGCCGCCTCAACGCCGGCGACGTCACGCCGACCGATACCGCCCAGGCTGAGGCCCGGCTCAACCGCGGCCTCGCCGATCTCAACGCCGCCGAGGTCAACTTCGCGATCAGCCAGGCCACCTATGCGCAGGTGGTCGGCAGCCCGCCATCGCAATTGCGGCCGGCCGACACCATCGACCGGTTGCTGCCGCGCAGCCGAGAGGATGCGATCGCACTTTCGTTGCGCGAGCATCCCGCCGTGACCGCGGCCGGCTTTGACGTCGACGTCGCCTCGACCTCGATCCGCGTCGCCGAAAGCAGCCTGATGCCGAACGTCTCCGTGCAGGGCAGTGTCAGCCGCGCCCGCGACACCGATCCCACGCTCGGCACCTTCGGCACCGATCAAGCTTCGGTGATCGGCCAGGTCACGCAACCAATCTACGACGGCGGCACCGCCGCCTCGCAGACCCGGCAGGCCAAGGAAGTGGCGGCGCAGAGCCGGCTCGTGCTGGACCAGGTCCGCAACCAGGCCAAGACCGCCGTGGTCAGCGCGTGGGTCGCCAATGAGGGCGCCAAGATCGCCGTGTCGGCCTCCGAATCCGAGGTGAAGGCTGCCGAGGTCGCGCTGGCCGGCGTGCAGAAGGAAGCCGCCGGCGGCCAGCGCACCACGGTCGACGTGCTCAACGCCCAGCAGGACTTGATCACGGCGCGGGCACGGCTGATCGGTGCGCAGCGCGACCGCGTGATCGCTTCCTACACACTGCTCAGCGCGAGCGGGCGCCTCGACGTCAAGACGCTCAATCTCAAGACGCCGGACTATCTGCCCGAGGTACACTACCATCAGGTCCGCGACGCCTGGCAGGGCCTGCGCACGCCATCGGGACAATAGGCTTTGTGGAACCGTTCGCGCGGCGCACGAACCCTTTCCGCCCGCTCTCTCCGCCGATAACCTCCCGGCCTGCCGGCAACCGATAATGCCGGTGCGCGGATCACGCGCATAACAGCCGAGCACGCAGGGAGACGTCCAATGCTGACGCGACGCGATATGATGCTGGCTTCCATCGCAGCGGGAGTCACCATGACCGGCAGCAACGCATTTTCGAAGGCAGCGCAACCATCGACCCCGGTGAACTTCGACGTGCCTGCCGGTGCGTGCGACTGCCACACCCACATCCATGGTGACCCCGAGAAGTTTCCGTTCTTCGCCGGCCGCGTCTACACACCGGAACCGGCCTCGCCGGAGGAGATGAGCGCGCTGCACAAGGCGCTGCATGTCGAGCGCGTGGTGATCGTGACGCCGAGCGTCTACGGCCCCGACAATTCGTCGACCCTGTTCGGCATGACGGCCCGCGGACCAACGGCGCGGGGCGTCGCCGTGATCGACGACAAGACCAGCGAGAGCGATCTCGATGCCATGCACAAGGCCGGCTTCCGCGGCATCCGCCTCAACCTCGCGACCGGCGGCGTCAACGATCCCAATGTCGGCCGGCAGCGCTTCTCGGCCGCGATCGAGCGGATGAAGGCACGCGGCTGGCATGTGCAGCTGTTCACCAGCCTCGCCATGATCTCCGCGATCAAGGACCTGGTCGCCGCCGCTCCGGTGCCGGTCGTGTTCGACCATTTCGGCGGCGCCGAGGCCGCGCTTGGCACAGGGCAGCCGGGATTTGCCGACCTCCTCGCACTCGTCAAGTCCGGCAAGGCCTACGTCAAGATTTCCGGCGCCTATCGCGCCTCCAAACTCGCGCCCGACTATGCCGACGCCGCGCCGCTGGCGCAGGCGCTGATCGCGGCCAATGCCGAGCGCATCGTCTGGGGCACCGACTGGCCGCACCCTGATTCTGTGACGCCCCAGGGCAAGAAGGTCACTGACGTGACGCCGCTGTACCAGATCGACGACGGCCGCCTCCTCAACCAGCTCCCGGTCTGGGCGCCGGATGCCAAAGTGCGCAAGACCATCCTGGTCGACAATCCCGCACGGCTCTACGGCTTTACCTGACGTTGTCCTTCGGCCGGCGCGAGAAGTAGGAGATCAGGATCGGCAGGGTGACCAGAATCACCAGCGGCGCCAGCATCATGCCGGTGACGACGACGATGGCGAGCGGCTTCTGCACCTGCGAGCCGATGCCCTCCGACACCGCCGCCGGCAGCAGGCCGACGCCTGCCACGACGCAGGTCATCAGCACCGGACGAAGCTGCAGCTCGCCGGTGCGGATCACCGCGCGCATCCGGTCATAGCCCTCATCGATCAGCTGGTTGAACTGCGACAGGATGATGATGCCGTCCATCACGGCAATGCCGAACAGCGCGATGAAGCCGATCGCCGCCGAGACGCTGAACGGAATGCCCGAGATCAGAAGCCCGAGCACGCCGCCGAAGATCGCCATCGGGATCACGCTCATCGCCAGCATGGTGTCGACCATCGAGCCGAAATTGAAGAACAACAGCGCCGCGATCAGCACGAGGCTGATCGGCACCACGATCGACAGCCGCTTGATCGCGTCCTGCAGATTGCCGAACTCGCCGACCCATTCGAGACGCGACCCCGGCGGCAATTGGACCTGCTCATTGACCTTCTGCTGCGCCTCCAGAATCGCGCTGCCGAGGTCGCGGTCGCGCACCGAGAACTTGATCGGCAGGTAGCGCTCCTGCTGCTCGCGATAGATATAGGCGGCGCCCGAGACCAGCTTGATCGAGGCGACCTCGCTCAGCGGAATCTGCATGATGCCGCCATTCGCGCTCGCAACCCCGATCCGCAGGTTCTGGATCGCCTCCGCGCTCTTGCGATATTCCGGCGCCAGCCGGACGATGATCGGGAAATGCCGGTCGCTGCCGGGTTCGTAGAGGTCACCGGCGCTGTCGCCGCCGACCGCGACCTTGATCGTGGCGTTGATGTCGCCGGGCGCCAGCCCGTAGCGCGCGGCACGCGCACGGTCGACATCAATCTGGATGGTTGGCTGGCCGAGCGATGTGAACACCGCAAGGTCGGTAATGCCCTGCACGGTCGACAGCACGGCCTTGATCTTGTTGGCGGTGTCGGTCAAAGCCTGCAGGTCGCTGCCGTAGAGCTTGATCGAATTCTCGCCCTTCACGCCAGACACTGCCTCCGAGACGTTGTCCTGCAGGTACTGCGAGAAGTTGAATTCGACCCCGGGGAACTTTTCCTGCAACTGCACGAGCAATTGCGCGGTGAGCTGTTCCTTGTCACGCGTGCCGGGCCATTCGTTGACCGGCTTCAAGGGCGCAAAGAACTCGGCGTTGAAGAAGCCTGCGGCGTCAGTGCCGTCGTCGGGCCGGCCATGCTGCGACACCACGGATTCCACCTCGGGACGGCTGCGGATCAGCCGCCGCATGTCGTTGACGTAGGCATTGCCTTCCTGCAGCGAGATCGTCGACGGCAGCGTGGCGCGGATCCACAAATTGCCTTCCTCGAGCTTGGGCAGGAACTCGAGGCCGAGGAAGCGCGCGAAGATGAGGGTCATGACCACGAGGCCGGCGGCGCCGGCCATCACGATCTTGCGGTTGGCGATTGCCCAGTTCAGGGCCGGCAGATAGATCGCGTTGAGCTTCTTGACAATCCAGGTCTCGGTTTCGCGGATATGCGCCGGCAGGATGATCACGCTCAGGGCCGGCGTGATCGTGAATGTCGCGAGCAGTCCGCCGGCCAAGGCATAGGCATAGGTCCGCGCCATCGGCCCGAAGATGTTGCCCTCGACTCCGCCCAGCGTGAACAGCGGCAGGAACGCGGCAACGATGATGGTAGCGGCAAAGAAGATCGAGCGGGAGACGTCGGCCGCGGCCGACAGAATCGCATGGCTCTTCATTCCCATCACCGTGTCTTCGGAGATGTGGCTTTGCTCCGCCTCCGACAGCGCGATGGTCTGCGACAGCCGCCGGAAGATCGCCTCCACCATGATCACGGTGGCATCGACGATCAGGCCGAAATCGATCGCGCCGACCGACAGCAGGTTGGCGGATTCGCCGCGCAGCACCAGGATGATCACGGCGAAGAACAGCGCGAACGGAATCGTCGCGCCGACTATCAGCGCGCTGCGGAGGTCGCCGAGGAAGATCCATTGCAGCAGCACGATCAGGAGGATGCCGACCACCATGTTGTGCAGCACGGTGTGGGTCGTCAGATCGATCAGGTCCTTGCGGTCGTAGATGCGTTCGATCTTCACGCCCGGCGGCAGGATCGAGGAATTGTTGATCTGGTTGACGAGCTGCTCGACGCGCGAAATGGTCGGGGAACTCTGCTCGCCGCGGCGCATCAGCACAATGCCCTGCACAATGTCATCGTCATTGTCGATGCCGGCGATGCCGAGCCGCGGCTTCTCGCCGATGGTCACCGCGCCGATATCCCTGACCAGCACGGGATTGCCGCCGGACTGCGAGATCATGCTGTTGGCGAGATCGTCGACCGAACGGATCAGGCCGACGCCACGCACCACGGCCGATTGCGAGCCGATATTCACGGTGTTGCCGCCGACATTGATGTTGGCGTTGGAAACGGCCTGCAGCACCTGCGGCAAAGTCAGGCCGTTGGCGACCAGCTTGTTGAAGTCGACCTGGATCTCATAGGTCTTGGTCTTGCCGCCCCAGCCGGTGACGTCGATCACGCCGGGCACCGCGCGGAAGCGGCGCTGCAACACCCAGTCCTGCAGCGTCTTGAGATCAAGCACGCTGTAGTTTGGCGGGCCCTTCAGCCGGTAGCGGAAGATCTCGCCGATCGGGCTGACCGGCGAGATGCCCGGAAGCACGTTGCCCGGCAGCGGCGCAAGCTGCGACAGGCGGTTGAGCACCTGCTGCAGCGCCTCGTCATAGGTGTAGTCGAAGGAGAACTGCAGCTTGACGTCGGAAAGGCCATACAGCGAGATGGTGCGGATGGTCCTGAGGTTCTTGATGCCGGCGACCTGGGTCTCAATCGGGATCGTGATGTAGCGTTCGATCTCCTCGGCCGAGAGGCCCGGGCTCTGGGTCACGATGTCGACCATCGGCGGGGTCGGATCGGGATAGGCCTCGATGTTGAGCTGCTTGAACGCGAGCAGGCCGCCGATGAAGACGGCGACGAACATGGCCACCATCAAATAGCGGCGATTGACGGCAAAGGCGACGAGGCGATCCATTCAGATCGGCGCTTTCAACTGGAAGGATTTTTCTTGATTGAACATGGTCTCTGCGCAAACGCATTCCGCGTCTGTCGCGAGCGAAAACCGGTTCACCCTTTTCCGGATCATGCCGTCAGGTACCGGAGGCGGCGCGGTCGATGAAGAGGCTTCCCTTCGTCACGATCTGCTCGCCCGGCTTGAGATTGCCGGCCACCTCGACAAGGTCGCCGTTGACGAGGCCGGGCTTGATCTGGCGCAGCTCGATCGTCTTGTCGTCGGGCCGCGCGACCCACACGCGAACCTGGTCGCCCTCGTAGATCAGCGCCTGCTTCGGCACGCCGACCGCCGGGTGATCGCCCTTCGAATACAGCGTCACGTTGGCGAACATCTCGGGCTTCAGCCGCTTGTCGGCGTTGTCGATGGTGGCGCGGACCAGGAGGCGACGCGAGGTCGCGTCGATCGCGGCGGCGACATAATTGACCCGGGCGTTCAGCACCTTGCCTGGCAGCGCCATCACGCTGAAGGTGAGGTCCTGCCCGACCGCGACATTGTCGGCGTCGGATTCGCGCACAAAGGCGATCAGCCAGACCGTCGAGAGATCGCCGATCACATAGACCGGGTCGCTGGCACCGGTCGAGACATACTGGCCGGGGCCGGCCTTGCGCTGGACCACGGTGCCGCCGATCGGCGCAAACACCGTCGTCTCCGGATTGAGGCGGCCTTTCTGCTGCAGCGTCGTGATGGCGTCATCGCCGAAGCCGAGGATGTGCAGCTTGTTCTGCGCCGCTTCCAACAGCGTCTGCGCCGAGCGCGCATCGTTCTGCGCTTGCACCAGCGCCGCCTGCGCCTGCTGATAGTCCTTCAGCGGGATCGCCTTGCCCTCGGACAGGTCCTTGGCGCGCTTCTCCTGGATCTGCGTGAGGTCGAGCGCCGACTGTGCCTTGTTGAGGCCGGTGATCGCGGCGACGTAGTCGTTCTGCGCCTGCACGGTGTCGGCCGCTTCGATCACGAACAGCGGCTGCCCCTTCACCACGGCATCGCCCGGCCGCACCAGCAGGCGGGTGACGCGCCCGGTATAGGGCGAGTAGACCGGGGTGGAGCGGTCCTCGTCGATCCCGATCTTGCCCTCGGTCACCAGTTCGGAGCGGAAGGTGTGCTCAGTCACGGCCTGGAAGGTCAGGCTGGTCCACTCGGCCGCCGACGGGGCATAGCGCGCGGAGCCCTTGCGGGACTGGCTGGAGACTTCCGACGATGTCTGCTTTTCTGAGCCGAAACGTGTGTAGCCATAGGCGCCCGCGCAGGCGACCGCCAGCACCGCCGCGGCAAGGACCAGGCGCGGTCGGCTAAAGCTCTGCATTCTCTTGGTAAACTCTTTCACCATGCGGTCCGCGGGGTCGATCGTTGCAGCGTCCGGCGGGACTGCCCCAGCGGTGCGCTAATAGTGCCGAATTGGCGTTTCAAACAACCTAAAAATCGCGCTTCGGCGGCGCCTGCCGTTAAAGTTTGGATAGCCTGAACGGCTGCTGAATGTCTCATCCGGGAAACTCCGGGGGATTGCTGCCGAGCGGCATGGCTGGCCGGGACCAATAGGCCGGGGTCTTCGACAAACGCGCCGCATGCCGGACTGAACTCAGCGTGCCAAAGCCGGACGGCAGCTGCTCGATGAAGGGCTGCACTGCGTCCGCCGTCAGGTCCTCGGTCGCAAGGCCGCCTTTGAGGCGGCCGAGATTCCACAACCAGCGCCCGGTCTGCGCCAGCGACACCCGGACGTGCCAGCTGCCGCCCTCGCACGCCTGGCGGGCCTTCGCCATCATGGCGCCGAACGCCATGAAGTATCCGGTGGCGTGATCGAGCATCTGGGCCGGCAATTCCTTCGGCCCGTCGACGCCGGCCGCCTGCCCTTCGGCGTGGTTGAAGCCGGTCGTGGTCTGCACCAGCGAATCGAAGCCGCGGCGCTCCGCCCACGGTCCGGCATGGCCATAGGCCGAGAGTGTCACATAGACGATCCCGGGGTTGATGCGCGCCGCTTCCTCCGATGAGAAGCCGAGCCGCGCAATCGCCTGCGGACGATAGCCTTGCGAGAGGATATCGGCCTGCGCCACGAGATCGCGCATCACGCCCCGGCCCTCTTCGCTTCGCAGCTCGACGAAACTCGTCAGCTTGCCGCGACCGGTATCGATGGTGAGCCAGGGGATCGCAGGCAGAGCGGGACCTGAGATCAGCAGCACATCCGCGCCATGCGCCGCGAGCGTGCGGCCGGCGACGGGACCTGCGATCACGCGCGACAGATCGAGCACACGGATGCCGGCCAGCGGCCGGTCACCCGGGGGCCACGGTTTTGGCGCGGCGTCGCCGATCCTCTCGATCGAGATCAGCGGCAGTTTTGCCAGTTCTTTTGCATGCGGCGTCGCTGACCACTCGTCATGCGAACGCATCAAGGCGACGACGCCGCCGGCGGCGTAGGCCGCGGTCTCGAACGCCTCGCCGTCCCATTGCAGCAGCGCGGCCTGGACGTCGTCACGCTCGGCGTTGCAGCCTAGCACTTTGCAGACGGCGTCGCGGTGATGCGGGAAATTGGTGTGGAGGCGGACGAAGCGGTTGTCTCGGACACGGTAGACGCCGGCGATCTTGTCCCAGGCCGGCGGTGGCGGCTTGTCGTCGACGCGCAGGTAACGTTCGCTGCGGCATTCGACGACGGCGTGGCGCATGTCGACCGCGACGTCCTGCTGCTCGCCGCTGCGGGCCTTCCAGATCTCGGCCGCGGCAAGGCCGGCTGCAGCGATCGGTACCTGCGCCGCGGCTGCGACCCGAAACGACGACGGCAGCTGCGGCTCGCTGCCGGTCAGCGTGACCGCGTCGAGCGCGGACGGCGCGCCACCGGCGCCGGTCCAGACATCGGCAAGAATTTCACGAATGTCCTGCATGCGCATACCTGTTTACGATTATTCTATGCATGAGCATCATGACAAGAAGGCGGTGCCGATCCCAACCGTCAAAGCTTGTTTGGGCGCGATCTCCGCGCAAGCGCGTTCCGCGTTTGTCGCGAGGCAAACCCGCTTCGCACTTTTCCGCATCAAGCCTTCTGCCTGACCCACACAGGAGTTGCAATGGCTGCCATCGATCCCATCACTGCCGGCGCAGTCTTCGTCGCAACCGCGGCCACCGACGCGGTCTATGTCATGTTCACCTCGGCGGTGGTGGCGCGCAAGCGCGTGCCGGCGGCGACCTGGAGCAGCATCTGGTATCTGCTCTCGTCCTATGCGGTGATCAGTTACACCGAAAACTGGGTGTATGTCGCCTTTGCCGCAGCGGGCTCGTGGGTCGGCGCTTATGCATCGATCACCTTCCTGCACCGCCCGCCGGGCGGACCGCCGGTGGGTGCGGCAGTGGAGTAGTCAATTTGGGACCGCTTGTAAGCTTCGTGTCAGCATTCGCATGTAAGGCACACGTCAGCATTCTCGCGACATGATTTGTCCGAGCTTTGCGTCTCGTTTCACCCTCTCTTGACAGAGGGCGCAGGGAAAGCCGGGTGCCGATCGCACCCATGGGCCCCGAGCAAAGGGTGGAAAGCTCGGGGGTAGGACCACAGGTGTAACCGGAGCAACCCGGCTTTCCCTGCGCGATGGGTTACGGCTTACTTCGCGCTCTCCCCGGCGAGACTGGGCTTGCTTGTCACCGCCTTCGCAACGCGCATCGCGCAATGCGAAAAGACACCTGCCACTAGGGCGTCAGGACCACGCGACTTCACCGTCCGCCTCGCGTGCTCTCGTCAGTCACACGCGCGGCGTCCACCGCATCTCGACCCACGTTCGTGACGACCGCGAAGCGCCCCTCGTGCCGGGTGAGACGGGAGCATTGAACATCTGAGTTGGGGTGCGCGTCAAGTTAAATTCTGAAAAGCCGAACAAATAAATCAAGGTGGAGCGCAGCGATACCCATCGATCACATCAGCGGCGTCTGCCGGACGAAGCCCGGCAGAAGCTCGCACCATTTGCATCCTACTTGAGCGCAGCCTGGCCGGCGAGCGAGATCACATTGTCCTGCGAGCCCGAACCGCCGCTGACGCCGATGGCGCCGACGATCTTGCCGTCGACGACCAGGAGGTTGCCGCCGCGCGAGGCGACCACGTCGTCGAGCGTTGCGAGATAGGAGAAGTATGGCCCCTTGCCCATCAGATTTTCGAACGTCAGCGTGGGCCGGCGATAACGCGTCGTGGTGCGCGCCTTGTGCTGCGAGACGCCGATCGAGGCGTATTGGCAATTGTCCTGCTTCTCGAAGTAGACGAGATCGCCGGCCGGATTGACGATCGCAATGCAGAACGCATTCCAGTTTCGCTTCTGCGTCTCGGCGACCGCGGCGGCGGCGACCTTCTTGGCGGTTTCGAGGTTGATCGGCTCGCCATAGGGCGGCGGCGTCAACGCATCGGGGACGACGTCGTTCGGGTTGTCGGGATTGGAGGGCACCTGGGCAAACGCGCCGGTGGCCGTGACGAACGCGACGCATGCCGCGCCGATGAGCGCAGTGAAATAACGCATGTCATTCTCTCCCAGTTTGATTGTTCTTTTAAGACGCCCCAGATCCGATCGCCGGGCGGCGGGACGATAGCAATTGATCCGCGGCGCACAAGGCGAGATCGATTGGTTGCAACGCGGTATGCGACATCCTGCGATGAAAATCGCGTGACGCGACGGGATATCGAGGTCGCGCAAGGCTGCGATGGACGCTACAGTCCGCGCGCATCAGCAAAGGACATGCGAATGGATCTGGGTTTGAAGGGAAGAAACGCGATCGTGCTCGGCGGCACGCGCGGCATCGGGCGGGCAATTGCGGCGACGCTGGCCGGCGAAGGCGTGGGCGTGGCGGTCTGCGCCCGCAATGCCGAGCAGGTTGCGGCGGGCGTTGCCGAACTGAAGGCCGCCGGCGGGCGCGCTACCGGCGCGGCGGTCGATATCACCGACAGCACGGCGCTGAAATCGTGGATTACCAATGCCGCGGCGGGATTGGGCAGCATCGACATGATGTTCTCCAATGCCGGCGCCATGGCGCAAGGCGGCGATCCGGCATCGTGGGAGCAGAATTTCCGGCTCGACGTGCTGGGCGCGGTGAACGCCTTCGAGGCAGCACGCCCGTTCCTCGAGGCGAGCGGCGAACAGACCGGCGACGCGGCCTTCATCATCATCTCGTCGATCTCGGCAGCGCAGGCGGATCGCGCCGGCTCCTACGGCCCGATCAAGGCGGCGCTGGTGCACATGGCGAAGGGACTGGCGCGGCAATATGCGGCGAAGAAAATCCGCGTCAACGTCGTGTCGCCGGGCACGGTATATTTCAAGGGCGGCATCTGGAACATGGTCGAGCAGAACGCACCCAAGATGTACCAGGATGCGCTGGCCCGCAATCCGACCGGCCGCATGGCCACCCCACAGGAGATCGCCAACGCGGCGGTGTTCCTGGCGAGCCCGGTCTCCTCGTTCACGACAGGCTCGAACCTCGTCGTCGACGGCGCGATCTCGAACCGGGTGAATTTTTGAGGAACACTTCGCCGTCGTCCTGGCTTTCGCCGGGACGACGTTGGGGAGATAGCCGGCTCAACGGCGCCGTCATCGCACGATGACTAATGAAAATCGCGTGACGGCGGCAGGATGCGGACGTTGCGCGGGTGGCGGATCTTCTGCGCCGGCGCATCGCCGTGATCGCGGCTGATGTCGTTGAGCGGCTCGATCAATGCCGGGCCCGCAGGCACCGGATGCTTGCGGCTCAGGGATTCGTTGGCAAGGCCGATCAGATCGTGGGAGCGGTCGATCATGCGCTGCGCCACCAGATGCGTCACCCCTTCCGGGCTGCTCTGGATGTAGCCCTCGACCAGGATCAGGCGCGCACCCATCACCTCCTTGCGGTACTGCTCCATCACCTTCGGCCACACCACGATGTTGGCGATGCCGGTCTCGTCCTCCAGCGTCATGAACACGACGCCCTTGGCGCTGCCCGGACGCTGCCGCACCAGCACGACGCCGGCACAACGGACGCGGCGGCGGTCGTTGCTCCGGTTGATGATGTGGCAGGCTACGACGCGCTCTTTGGTGAACATCTCGCGCAAAAACTCCATCGGATGGCCCTTCAGCGACAGGCGGATGGTCTGATAATCGGCGACCACCTGCTCGGGGCGCGGCATCTCCGGCAGCGGCTTGGCACCTTCATCCGGCTGCTCGCGCGCGGTGGCGGCCTCGAACAGCGGCAGCGGCACGTCGTCGGGCAGCCGCCGCACCGCCCACAGCGCCTCGCGGCGGTCGAGCCCGAGCGAGCGGAATGCATCGGCATCGGCGAGCAGGATCAGTGCGCGCTTGGGCAGGCCGGTATCGCGCGCGAAATCTTCCAGCGAGGTGAAGGGCCGGCGGTTGCGCGCGGCGACGATGCGGTCGGCCCAGTCCTTTTCTTGCTTCGCCTCTCCCACTTGCTCCGTCTTATTCACGTATCCCGTTGACGCACGCATCTGGTCCAAAGCCGCGCGGGAGGTGGTTGGGCTCTCTCCCCCCTTGCGGGGGAGAGTTGGAGAGAGGGGTAAGCCACGACCACTGCCCGTGCGGCTGACCCCTCTCCCTAACCCTCCCCCGCAAGGGGGGAGGGGACCCATCCATTCGTGCCTCCCTGACTCATGCACGTTTACGCTTCGCGCACTACACAGCGCCTGCTGCTGTTTCAGCCTCTCCTCATCCTCATCCAGCCAGTGAAAGCCGTCGATCTGGCGGAAGCCGAGCCGCACCGCGCAGTATTTCCCGTCGCGCTCTTCCAGCGTGTTCTGCGCAAAGCTGAAGGAAACATCGACCTCGCGCACCGTGACGCCGTTGTTGCGGGCGTCGCCGACGATCTGCGCCGGGGCGTAAAAGCCCATCGGCTGTGAGTTGAGCAGGCCGCAGCAGAACGCATCGGGATGATGGTGCTTCAGCCATGAGGAGATGTAGACGAGTTGGGCAAAGCTTGCGGCATGGCTTTCCGGGAAGCCGTAGGAGCCAAAACCCTTGATCTGGTCGAAGCAGCTGCGGGCGAAATCCGGATCGTAGCCGCGCGCCACCATGTTGCCGACCAGCTTCTCCTCATAGCTGCCGATGGTGCCGAGATTGCGGAAGGTCGCCATCGAACGGCGCAGGCCGTTGGCCTCCTCGGAGGTGAACTTTGCCGCCTCGATCGCGATCCGCATCGCCTGCTCCTGGAACAGCGGCACACCGAGCGTCTTGTGCAGCACGTTGTAGAGTTCATCCGGTGGGCCGTGCTCGGGCGCGGGCGACGGATAGCTTTCCTTCTCCTGCTTGTTCCGCCGCCTGAGATAAGGATGCACCATGTCGCCCTGGATCGGCCCCGGACGCACGATCGCGACCTCGATGACGAGGTCGTAGAAGGTGCGCGGCTTCAGCCGTGGCAGCATGTTCATCTGGGCGCGGCTCTCGACCTGGAACACGCCGAGCGACTCCCCGCGGCACAGCATGTCATAAACTCTCTTGTCGTCCTGCGGGACCGAGGCGAGCTCCCAGTGCTCGCCCTTGTGGTCACTGATAAGGTCAAAGCATTTGCGGATGCAGGTCAGCATGCCCAGCGCCAGCACGTCGACCTTCATCATGTTGAGCGCGTCGACGTCGTCCTTGTCCCATTCGATGAAGGTGCGGTCGTCCATCGCGGCGTTGCCGATCGGCACATAGGTGTCGAGCCGGTCCTGGGTCAGCACATAGCCGCCGACATGCTGCGAGAGATGGCGCGGAAACTCGATCAGCTCGGTGGCGAGTTCGACCGCGAGGTTGATCATCGCGTTCTTGGGATCGAGCCCGGCCTGCCGCACTTGCATGTCGTTGAGGCCCTTGCCCCAGCTGCCCCACACGGTGTCGGCGAGCGCCGCGGTGACGTCCTCGGTCAGCCCGAGCGCCTTGCCGACGTCGCGGATCGCGCTGCGCGGGCGATAATGGATGACGGTGGCGATGATGGCGGCGCGGTGGCGGCCGTAGCGGCGATAGACATATTGCATCACCTCCTCGCGCCGCGAATGCTCGAAATCGACGTCGATGTCGGGCGGCTCCAGCCGCTCCTTGGAGATGAAGCGCTCGAACAGCAGATCGACCTTGGTCGGATCGACCGAGGTGACGCCGAGCACGTAGCAGACCGCGGAATTCGCCGCCGAGCCCCGCCCCTGACACAGAATGTTCTGGCTGCGCGCATAGTGCACGATGTCATGCACGGTGAGGAAGTAATGCGCGTATTTCAGCTCGGCGATCAGCGCGAGCTCCTTGTTCAGGGTGTCGCGGAGCTTGCTGTCGATGTTGGCGATGCCGCCGAAATATTTGTCGACGCCAGCCCAAGTCAGGTCCTCCAGATGCTGCTGCGCGGTCTTGCCCGGCGGCACCGGCTCGTCGGGATATTGGTATTTGAGCTGGTCGAGCGAGAAGCTGATGCGATCAGCAAAGCGCATGGTTTCCGCGATCGCAGCAGGCCAGTCGCGGAACAGCCTCGCCATTTCGTGCGCCGGCTTGAGATGTCGTTCGGCATTGGCCTCGAGCCTGCGGCCGATCGCCTCGATCGTGGTCTTTTCGTGGATGCAGGTCAGCACGTCCTGCAACGGGCGGCGCGCGGGATGGTGATAGAGCACCTCGTTGGTGGCGAGCAGCGGCACGCCGGCATCAGTGGCGAGACCATGCAGCCGCGCGAGGCGGCGCTTGTCGTCGCCGCGATAGAGCAGGCTTGCGGCAAGCCAGACGCCGTCGGCAGCGCTCGCCTGCAATCGCGCCAGCAGATCAATCGCGTCAGCCATCTCGAAACGATGCGGCAGCGCCAGTACCAGGAGCTGGCCTTCGGCAAAATCGAGCAGATCGGACAAGCTAAGACGGCAATCGCCCTTCTCGATCCTCTCGCCGTCATCGCCGCGCTTGCCGCGGGTCAAGAGCTGGCACAGCCGGCCATAGGCGGCGCGGTCGCGCGGATAGACCAGGATGTCGGGCGTGCCGTCGCTGAAGACGATGCGGGCGCCGATCAGGAGCTTTGGCGGATGGGCGACCTTCTCGCTGTCGAGCTCCTTCCAGGCGCGCACCACGCCGGCCAGCGTGTTGTGATCGGCGATGCCGATCACGGGAATCCTCAGCTCGCTCGCCTGATACACATAGGCGCGCGGATCGGAGCCGCCGCGCAGGAAGGAGAAATTGCTGGTGATGCCGATCTCGGCATAGTCGGGCACTGATGTCTTCATGCGAACAGTCCGTGCACATACCAGTTAGCCGGAACGGACTTGCCCTGCTCGTCCCGCAGCTCGCTCTCGTAGAGGCCGTCGCGAAAGATCCAGAAGCGCTGGCCCTCGGCGTCCTCGACGCGGAAGTAATCGCGCGTCAGCGACGCGCCGTCCTGTTTCCACCATTCCATCGCGATCCGCTCGGGGCCCTCGACCCGCACCACCGCGTGCAAGGCACGCCGCCAGGTGAATTGATGCGGCGGACCGTCGGGCACCGTCGCGAACGGCACTTTTATGAGTTCGGGCCGCTCGAACAGCCGCAACGGACGCAGCGGCGGCTCGCCGGCGACACGTTCCGGCCAGGCGGCCGCGCTCGCGGCGGCCAGATGATGCTGCGCCGGCAGCGCGAGCGCTGATCGTTCGGGGATGTGGCTCTCCAGCGGCAGATGCACGACGACGCGCTTGCCCCCGATGCGGGCGGCGATGCGGTCGATCAGCGCCGAGAGCGCGTCATTGTCGTGCACGGTGGCGTCGAGATCGCGCTGCTGCTGCACCACGATCTCGGTACGCCCTGCGGCAAGACGGATGAGATCGAAGCCGAAGCCGGGATCAAGGGGATCGTTGAGCGCATCGAGCCGCTCGCGGAACAGGCGGTCGATCATCTCGGGCCGCGTCACCGGACGGCCGGTCTCGACCAGGATCGCGCGCACCGCGCCGTCGGTGCGGAAGAAGCTCGCCTCCAGTTGCCGGGCTCCCTTGCCCTGCTTGTCCATCGCGGTAACCAGCATCTTGGCGAGGCTTGAGAGGGTCAGCGCGATCACGGTGTCGGTGGCGATGGGCTCGGGGAAACGCTTCTCGACGATGTAATCGGGCAGCGGCTTGCGCGGGCTGATCGGGGCATCGCCCTGCCCGAGCGCGTGGCCGAGCAGGGTCGTGAAGGCTGCGCCGAACCGCGCCGAGATTTCATGCGGCGCGCGCGCGGCGACATCGCCGATGGTCTTCAAGCCGGCGCGGCGCAGGCCGGTGGTGATCGTGGCATCGGCGCCGAGCGCCGACACCGGCAGCGGGCCGACCGCCTGCGCTTCCGCGCCATCGGCTACGATCTGCCCCGAGGCGTAGCGCGTCAGCGTGCACGCCGCGATCGAGGTGCCGGCGATTGCGGCACTGATGGCAAAGCCGCGCCGGTTCAGCGCGCTGGTCACGATTTGCAGCAGCGCGCGCTCGCCGCCGAACAGATGAGCGCAACCGGTGATGTCGAGGAACAGCCCGTAAGGCGGATCGAGCGCGACCAGCGGCGTGAAGCGGTCGCACCAGTCGGCGATATCGTTCAGCGTCTTCAGATCGGCCGCGGGATCGGCGTCGTAGACCGTGAGCTCCGGACAGATCGCCCGCGCATTGGCGAGCGGCAATCCGATCGACAGCCCGGCGCGCACCGCAGCCTCGTCGATGGCGTGCAGCAGGATCGCGTTGTGGTCCTTTGCCACCACGACGCTGGGGAGACCGCTACTTAACCCATTTGTGAGGGAGGCATCAACGGATGGGTTCCCTCCCCCCTTGTGGGGGAGGGTTAGGGAGAGGGGTAAGCCGCATACGCTGGCGTCCGTGGTACCCCTCTCTCCAACTCTCCCCCGCAAGGGGGGAGAGAGCCCTGGCAACGTGCTCATCTCACTTGAAGGTTCATCCAGCTCGCCTGCAACGAGCTCAGCTGGCGAGGCGATGCTCTGCGCGAGCTTGCGCTTGATGCGATCGATCGGCAGGCGTGGCAGCCACAGGCTGAGGATACGCCGACGGTTCACTGAATTGGCACTCATCACATTTCCATTCCATGATCCATCGCCCGACCGGGCCATGACGATTGCGCACGAGTTCGGCCTCGAAGCGCGGCGCGCCCCAGGCGCTGCAAAGCGCCGCAGGCATCGCGGCATTGCCGGGCGGCGAATGCGCCGCGCGCACGATCCAGCGCGTCTCCGCGGTCGAGGGGATCGGGGTGGCCGCGATCCGCAACACCAGCGCGGTGACGCCGGAGGCTTGCGCGGCCAGCGTCAATTTGCGGCTGGCGACGAGATCGAGCTGGCGCGCATGGCCCCAGACCTCGAGCACAACCGCGCCGAGCGCATCGCAGGCGAGCGCGTCGGCCGCGGTGCGCAGGCCGCTATCGATATCGGCGGCACGCACCGTGACCAGCAGGCGCGGATCGAGGCCGAGTTCGGCCAGCCCGCGCATCGACAGCGCGCCGTTTTCGCGATCGGAAAAGTCCTGCCGTACCCAGACCAGCGGCTTGCGCGAGGACATGCGGCCGGCAAGCCCCGCGATGAAGCCGGTCGCCGCGCCCCCCTGATGGCCGGCCGCGAACACCTCGTGCAGCGCGGCCGCCGCAAGCCCGCCGCGCAGCATCGCGTCCGCGCTGGCATGGCCGAGCGCGACGCGGTTCGGCATCGCCGCATCCGATGGCGCCTCGATGCGCGCGATGCTGCCGCGCAGAGACGCAAGCGTACCCGTGCGTGCGCCATTCATTGCGCCGCTCCTTCCACCTGAAAATTTGAGGCCGTCACTGACCTGAATAGAGAACCAGGGACTGGCCCATTTGTTCATGATATGTTCTAATATAAAGCTAACAGGGCCTGCGGAGTCAATCGGATTGGTGAACTCATCGATTCATGAGTGGAATCAATGGGATTCAGCAGCCGCCGAACCGGATGGCCCTGATCTTCCGCAGTGTCAGGCGCACAAGCCGCGAAAATGGCGGCGTGACGGAAACGGAGCAATCGCATGCGCATCATCGTGCTCGACAACGACACCGATTTCGAAGGCTGGCGCAAGGCCGCGCGGCGATTGGCGCTGAATGACGTGAAGCCTTCGGAAGTCACGTGGACCGTACGCCGCGATGACGAACTATCATCGGCATCCTGCGTGAATGAATTGCCGGATCCGCCGCAGGCACAGCTCAACGTCCCTGCCAAATTCGTCGAGCTGGCAAGAACCGCGATCCTGCATCGGAACGACGAGCGCTTCGCCCTGCTCTATCGCCTGCTGTGGCGGCTGCGCAGCCATCACGATCTGCTCGGCGCGACCACCGCCCCTGATGTCGCCGAGGTCCACGCGATGGCGCGCGCGGTCTATGGCGATATCGACAGGATGCACGCGCATCTGCGCTTCCGCGAGATCGGCCGCGAGCGGACGGCGCATTACGTCGCCTGGTTCGAGCCGGAGCATCGCATCGTCGAGCTCGCCGCACCATTCTTTGCCGGCCGCTTCGCCGACATGCCGTGGTCGATCCTGACCCCCGACGTCTGCGCACATTGGGACGGGCACGCGATCTCGATCACGCCGGGCATCGCCAAATCCGAAATGCCGACCGAGGATCGGCTCGAGGAAGTTTGGCGGCGTCATGACAACGGCCTGCTCAATCCCGCACGGCTGAAAGTGATGGAGATGCCGCAGGCCTATTGGAGGAACCTGCCCAAGGACTCGATCATTAAGCCTCTGATCGAAGATGCAATGCGCATGACGAGCGGCCCCTTCATCACACGCAAGGCGGCCGAGCCGCTGAAGCGGCAGGATGAGCCGATGCCCCGCAAGCAAACCCAGGATATGCAAGCCCGCGACACGATCGCGGCCTTGCGCGAAGAGGCCGCCGATTGCCGCGCCTGCCCGCTGTGGAAGGACGCAACCCAGACCGTGTTCGGTGAAGGCCCGCAAAGCGCAACGCTGATGCTGGTCGGCGAGCAGCCCGGCGACAAGGAAGATCTCGCAGGCCATCCCTTCGTCGGACCGGCCGGACAGATGCTCGATCGCGCGCTGGAGGAAGCCGGCATTGCGCGCACCAAGGTCTATGTCACCAATGCGGTGAAGCACTTCAAGTTCGTGCCGCGCGGCAAGATCCGGTTGCACCAGAAGCCGAACACGCCGGAGATCCGCGCCTGCCGGCAGTGGTATGAACGCGAGCTCGCTACCATCAAGCCGGACCTGGTGATGGCGCTCGGCGCCACGGCAGCGCAGAGCGTGCTCGGCAAGATCACGCCGATCAACAAGAACCGCGGCCGTCTGATCGACCACGATGGGATCAAGGTGCTCGTCACCGTGCACCCATCCTATCTGTTGCGGCTGCCCGACGAAAAAGCAAAGGCGCTGGAATATCATCGCTTTATCGACGACCTGAAAATCGCGGCACATCAGCTGCGCAGATCAGCCAACGCGGCTTGAGTTCCGCCAAACCAGCGGAACCACACTTCAACGTGAAATTGTTCTAAACCCTGACAAACACCTACAACCTTGAATTGATCTGTGTTAGGGTAGCATGTTCCGCAGGTATCGGGCGTCATGTTCACGCCATGACGTACCCTGAGGCGGGCGCGCTGCGCGGTTTGCTAGCCCCAATCGTGCGGCGCGCCACCTCATCTATCTGCCTGCAACCTGGCCCGCACCCTCGCAGCATTTTCCCCCTTGTAGCGTTCATGTCACGGCCGCCGGGCCTTGACGGCCCGGAGCGTGGCCGGTGTGGCCTCATCTTCACAATGTCTCGCCCTGCGAAACGCAGGCGGCGAGTTTCCGTCGTGATCGGTGACCTTCCATTGCCACAGGCCGCCACGAGGCCGCGAAGGCGCGTGGGCCATCAATCCGTTGCACAAAAATTCGGCTCGATGTCCACCGCCATGGGTAGCCGCCTCATTTCGCGGGCCGGATTTCAATTGCTTGTCATATGCATCGATCAAAATCGGAGGCATTGGGACAGGAGTTTACCATGAGCGATATGGCGTTACCCGGCTCGATCGAGCCCGCCCTGAAAAAGGGTCCGGACCTCGACAAGGGCTTTCATCCTCTGACCGGCGTTATCTATTTGGGCGTGGTTGCGGCCGCGCTGCTGTTCGTTGCCTACAGCATCTATGCCGACGTCGACGCCACCGGCACACGCATCACGTCGTTCCTGCCGTACATCCTGCTGTTCGTCGCGCTGCTGATCGCGCTCGGCTTTGAATTCGTCAACGGCTTCCACGACACCGCCAACGCGGTCGCGACCGTGATCTACACCCGCTCGCTGCCGGCGCATATCGCCGTGGTCTGGTCTGGCATGTTCAACCTGATCGGCGTGCTGCTCTCGAGCGGTGCCGTTGCCTTCGGCATCGTGTCGTTGCTCCCGGTCGAGCTGATCCTGCAGGTCGGCTCCAGTGCCGGCTTCGCGATGGTGTTCGCGCTGCTGATCGCCGCCATCATCTGGAATCTCGGCACCTGGTGGCTCGGCCTGCCGGCCTCGAGCTCGCATACCCTGATCGGCTCGATCATGGGCGTCGGCATCACCAACGCGCTGCTGCGCGGCCGTGACGGCACCTCCGGCGTGGACTGGTCGCAGGCGGGCAACATCGCCAAGGCGCTGCTGCTGTCGCCGCTGTTCGGCTTCGCGCTCGCGGCCGGCCTGCTCTACGTCCTCAAGATCGCGCTGGCGCGCGCGACGCCGGCGCTGTTCGGCGAGCCGGTCGGCAACCAGCCGCCGCCGTGGTGGATCCGCGGCATCCTGATCCTAACCTGCACCCTGGTCAGCTTCTTCCACGGCTCCAACGACGGCCAGAAGGGCATGGGCCTGATCATGCTGATCCTGATCGGCACCGTACCGACCGCCTATGCGCTGAACCGCGCGCTGCCCGCGAGCCAGATCGAGCAGTTCGCCGCGCACTCGACCTCGGCCAGCAAGGTCATCGAAGGCAAGGCGGCCGGCTACAACGTGATCGGCAATCCGCGCCCGGCCGTGACCAACTATGTCGCGCAGCACCAGATCAACGAAGGCACCTATCCGTCGCTGGCGGTGCTGGTGCGCGACATCGGCCAGCAGGTTGCCCAGTATGGCTCGCTGGCCAAGTTCCCGGCCGACGCGGTCGGCAACACCCGTAACGACATGTACCTGGCCTCCGAGGCGATCCGCTTCCTGATGAAGGACAAGGAAGCCGAACTGACCACCGCCGACGTCGCCACGCTGAACGCGTACAAGGGCTCGCTCGACAGCGCGACGAAGTTTATCCCGAGCTGGGTGAAGTTCGCCGTCGCCATCGCGCTCGGCCTCGGTACCATGGTCGGCTGGAAGCGCATCGTCGTCACCGTCGGCGAGAAGATCGGCAAGACCCACCTGACCTACGCGCAGGGTGCCTGCGCCGAGATCACGGCGGCCGCGACGATTGCGGCGGCCGACGGCTACGGCCTGCCGGTCTCGACCACGCACGTGCTGTCGTCGGGCATCGCCGGCACCATGGCGGCCAACGGCTCCGGCCTGCAATGGTCGACGATCCGCAACATCGCGATGGCCTGGGTGCTGACCCTGCCGGTCGCGATGATCCTCTCGGGCTGTCTGTACTACGTGTTCTACCACGTGTTCTGATGCCCCCACGCTTTCGGCGCGGCACCGCGCCGGACCAAGGCCCGCACGTCAGGTGCGGGCCTTTTGCTTTTTGCCGTTGCGGCGCCAAGCCGCGCGCTCAATCGTATGCCTTGGCCACCTCTGCCAGCAGGCCGCGCGCCCATTTGTGCAGGCCCGATTTGGCCGTCCGGGCGCTCCAGTAAAGGTCGATCGAGATCGGCACGCGGAACGGCAGCGCAGCGACGTGCAGCCCGCCGCGCAGCGCCCGCGCCAGATGGTGTGGGATCGTGGCGACGAGCCTTGTGCCTGTGATGATCCGCTCCAGACTGTCGTGGTTGGGAAGGCTGACCAGAGGCTCGATCTCGATCTTCCTCGCCTTGAGCGCCTCGAGATAGAGCGGCTGCCACTCGCCGCTATGGGTGATGAAGACATGCTTGGCCTTCGCATAGGCCGACAGGGCGATCCGGCCGCGCGCCAGTGGATTGGCCGGATCCATCACGCAGACATAGTGATCGGTGAGGATATGGCGCCTGAAGAAGCTTTCGCCGACGACCCCGACCGGACCAAGGACGATGTCGCACTGGTTCTGTTTGAGATGGACGTCGCCATGGCCCGCGGCGTCGAGCAGCACGAGGCGGACCTTCGGTGCGCCGGCACGCAGCCGCGCGCTGAACTGCGGGATCAGGGTCTGGCGCTCGTGATAGTTGCAGGAGATCGTCACGCTCCCCTGCACCGTCGCCGGATCGAACTCCACCGGTGAGGCGAGCGCGTCGATCTCGCCGATCATGTCCCGCGCCCAGCCGACCAGCGCCGCGCAGCGCTCGGTGGCCGTCACGCCGTTGCCGTGGCGGACGAACAGCGGATCATGGAGCGCGCCGCGCAGCCGCTCGACCGCATAGCTGATGGTGGACTGGTTGACGTCGAGCCGCTTGGCTGTCGCCGAGAACGACTGCAGGTCGTAGACCAGCACAAGCGTCCGCAAAGTCCCGATGTCGATCTGATCGATCGAGGAATTGACCGCCACGCTGCACCTCCCGCATTGCCGGCGACCAAGCCTATCATAACGTCATTTGATATTTCGATGGCCTCGATCGATCCCATCGAATTGAGCGATTACGTTCCTGGCGCTAGCCTTGCAAAAAAGCACTCCGGGAGGACCAATGGCCAGCACCGTGCCTGTCGTGACTGACATCGCGTATCAGGATCTGCTCGACGACCCCTATCCGATCTTCCGCCGCCTGCGCGAGATGGCGCCCGCCGTCTTTGTCGCGCCCGCGAAGCTGACGCTGGTGACGCGCTTCGACGACATCATGCGGATCGAGCGCGATCCCGCGACCTACTCGGCCGATAATCCGACCTCGCTGGTCAACAAGGTGATGGGGCCGACCTTCATGCGCAAGGACGGCGCCGAGCATGCGATCGGCCGCAAGGCGATCGAGCCCTCGTTCCGTCCCGCCACGATCAGGGAGTATTGGGCGCCGAAATTCACCGCGATCGCACGGACGCTGATCGATGATCTATCGGTGGCTGGTGAGAGCGATCTGTTCGCCACGCTGGCCGCGCCGATGGCCTCGCGCAGCCTGATGGCGATGATCGGCTTTCGCGACATGCCGTGGCAGATGTTGGCCGAGTGGTCACAGGCGTTGATCGACGGCGCGGGCAATTACGCCGCCGATGCCGAGACCGAGCGGAAGGCGATGCAGGCGAGCGCCGACGTCGATGCCGCAATAGACGCGGTGCTCGAGGATCACCGCAGCCACCCCAATCCCTCGATCCTGTCCTCGATGATCAATGCCGATCCGCCGATGCCGATCGACGGCATCCGCGCCAACATCAAGGTAATCATCGGCGGCGGATTGAACGAGCCACGCGACGCGATCCTGACGCTGGTGCTCGGCCTCCTGGAAAACCCGGCGCAGAAGGACGGCGTACTGGCCAAGCCCGAGCTATGGCCGTCCGCGCTCGAGGAAGCAGTGCGCTGGATCTCGCCGATCGGCATGTATCCGCGCCGCGTTACCCGCGATGTCGACCTCTCCGGCACCACGCTGCCCGAGGGCCTTCAGATCGGCCTCTGCGTCGGCGCCGCGAACCGCGACGGCAATCGCTTCGCCGAGCCCGATCGCTTCGACGTGATGCGACAGAGGCAATCGCATCTGGCGTTCGGCGCCGGGCCGCATTTCTGCGCCGGCACCTGGGTGTCGCGGCTCACGGTCGGCAAGATCGTGGTGCCGACGCTGTTCGAGCGCTTGCGCAATCTGCGCCTCCGCGCGGAGGCGCCGCCTGTCGTCCGCGGCTGGGTGTTCCGCGGTCCGGTGTCACTGCCGGTGCGATGGGAGGCGTGAACATCACCCCGCCAGCGCGTTTTCCACGATCTTCACGAAATACGAGGTGCCGTAGACGATCGCATCGTCGTTGAAATTGTAGGCGGGGTGATGCAGGCCGGCGCTGTCGCCATTGCCGCAGAAGATGAAGGCGCCGGGCCGCGCTTCCAGCATGTAGGAGAAATCCTCGGCGCCCATCAGCGGCGGCATTTCGTGCACGTTGGAAGCGCCTGCGACGTCGCACGCGATGCGGCTCGCGAATTCGGTCTGCGCCTCATGGTTGACAGTGACCGGGTAGCCGCGCTCATAGGTGAGATCGATCTTCGCGCCGGTCATCTTGGCGACGCCATCCACCACCTCGCGCACGCGCTTCTCGATGAGATCGCGCACTTCCCTGGTCAGCGTGCGCACGGTGCCGCGCAGCTCCGCGGTCTGCGGGATCACATTGCGGGCATTGCCGGCGTGGAATTCGCACATCGAGATCACGGCGGAGTCGAGCGGATCGACGGTGCGCGCGACGATCTGCTGCAAAGCGGTGACGAGTTGCGCGCCGACCAGCACGGAATCGATGCATTTATGCGGCCGCGCGGCGTGACCGCCGAGCCCTTCGATCTTGATGTCGATCGCATCTGTCGCGGCCATGATCGGGCCGGTGCGGATCGCGAACGAGCCGATCG
The DNA here is from genome assembly GCF_050435825.1 of Bradyrhizobium sp. I1.14.4. NCBI lineage: Bacteria > Pseudomonadati > Pseudomonadota > Alphaproteobacteria > Hyphomicrobiales > Nitrobacteraceae > Bradyrhizobium > Bradyrhizobium sp. I1.14.4. The sequence goes on from NZ_JBNDLA010000007.1 coordinate 261,871, forward strand.
GAATCCCCGGACCATTGTGCATGCCGTAGACCTGCTCGATGCCGAAGCGGTCCATCAGGCCGTCCTTGATCATGGCGGCGGCGCCGGCGCCGCCCTCCTCGGCCGGCTGGAAGATCACGACCGCGTCGCCGGCGAAATTGCGCGTCTCGGCGAGATAGCGTGCCGCGCCGAGCAGCATCGCAGTGTGGCCGTCATGGCCGCAGGCGTGCATCTTGCCCGGCGTCTTCGAGGCGTAAGGCAGGTTGGTCTGTTCGTGAATCGGCAGCGCATCCATGTCGGCGCGCAGGCCGATCACCTTGACCTCGCCCTTGGCCGGGCCCTTCTTGCCCTTGATGACCCCGACCACGCCGGTCTTGCCGAGCCCGGTCGCGACCTCATCGCAGCCGAATTCCCGCAACCGGTCGGCTACGAATGACGCAGTGCGGTGCACATCGTAGAGCAGTTCGGGGTTTTCGTGGATGTTGCGACGCCAAGCCTGGATATCGGGTTGCAGATCGGCGACGCGGTTGACGATGGGCATGAGAATTCTGGCCTCGAAGGTTGGACGTAACTCATCTCTAGCATGCAAGAGCCGGTCCACCCAACAGATGTGGCATGTTCCAGATTGGGCCCCGCGGCGCGGCAAATGCAGAGCCAGCCGACCGACAGCCATCGAAAGCGTCTGGATGAGCTCTTGTCGAGGGTGTATCTCCCTTACCGCAACGGTGTACTTACAGACTAAGGACTTGCCGCACGGCTCAACCGTCAGGTCATTTTTGCTGACCCGACGTGAACGATCACATCCGACCAAAGCCCAATAGTGCCGAAGATATCCCGCGCGGATACTCGCGCAAGTTTCCGCACCGGGATTCTTCCCGCCTGCGAGGATGGGACAACTGCATGGCGCCGGATCAAGCGGTCCTGTTTTCCACCATCATCCTGCTGGTGCCGATGGGATACTTCCTGCTGGCGGCGCCGGCGTTCCTGCTTGTGAAGCTCGAGGTCCCGCCCGTCACCCGCCTGCTGCGCGGCATGTTCAATGCCTACTTCCTGGTGCTGGCGGTCGCTGGCGTGATCGGGGCACTCGCCTTCGCAATGGCGGGGCGGCCGGCTGTCGCGCTCGGCATCGCCTTGATCGCGGCGTTCGCGGTGCTGGCACGCCGCTGGTTTCTGCGCCGGATGGACGCCGAGGCAAGCGCGAGAGACGCCGGTGATCCCAATGCAGTACGGCGGCTGCGCCGGCTGCATTGGTGCGGCATGCTGTGCAACGCGGTCCAGGTGTTCGCTCTAGTCGGCAGCATTCCCTACATGGCGCCGCTGCCTTGATCGAGTGCACCTAACCCACATCAGCATCTGGCTGGAAATCTCCACTGCGGTGCGACTATCTTCCTCGCGCCTGCTGGTCGAACACACTCAGCCCGACCAGCGTCATGGCCTCGGTTGGTCGGCAATTGCGGGCCGGTGCCTTCGCGGGCCGCGGCGACGCGCTCCGGCTCGTAGATACCGAGCTGCACGATCTAAGCAGGCAGGACGAAGGGAAACAATGATCTATCCGGAACGTGCCCGGGCAGCGACCTGTCCCGGCTGGATTTCTGGATTGCGCTTCAAACCGAAGAGATATCGGACATGCCGCCTAGCCCGACGTGAGCATCTGGCTGCGGATCTCCTGCGCGGTGCGGCGCAGCGGCAGCAGATATTTCTTGCGCGCGCCCGCCTCGCTGACCGTGCCGGAAATCGTGTTGACGCTGAGCGCCGCGACCACCGCGCCTGCGGGATCGCGCAGCGGCACCGCGATGCCGCAGATCGCCGGATCGAGCTCGCCATCAACCCAAGCATAGCCCTCGCCCTCGACTCGCACCAGCAATTCGCCGAGGCGTTCCGGATCGGTGACCGTGCGCGGCGTGACCGCTTTGAACGTGCTGTTCGTAAGGTAAGTATCGCGGGTGCCAGGCGGCAGCGCGGCGAGCATGACACGGCCGAGCGACACCAGATGCGCGGGCAGCCGGCTGCCGACGCCGAGATTGGCCGACAGTATCCGCCGCGCCGGCAGGCGTAGCGCATAGACGATCTCGTCCTCGTCGAGCACCGCCATCGCGCAGGACTCGCCGACCTCGTTGCGCAGATTTTCCAGCGCACGCTGCGCATGCGCCCAGTATGGCAGCGCGTTGAGATAGGACAGTCCGAGCCCGAGCGCGCGCGGCCTCAAGCTGAAATAGCGCCCATCGGAGGCGCAATATTTCAGCGCCACCAGGGTCGCCAAGATGCGGCGCGCGGTGGCGCGGTTGAGGCCCGCGGTATCGGCGGCCTCCGCCAGCGTGTGCCGGCCCGGCGGCTTGCCGAGCGCCTCGATGATCGAGAAACCGCGCGCGATCGCGCGCACGAAGCCGTCACTCTCTTTGCCCATCTGATCGTTCTTGGTGCCGTTCTGCTGGGGCGTCGCGCCTACATCGCAGCCCGCATGGCTGCCTGCACATGACGCGGCTCTGCGCGCTTGTCAGGGACTCCCAACCGCGCTAGCGTCAGTTCACATAGCGAATTAATTGTTCGCCTGGCGAACTCAGTAGCAGGAGGATCCACAATGGCGCAAGCAGAAAATTCTGCGGCCGCACTGTTCGAAACCGATTTCTGGAAGGACGCGAAGCTGCGCAAGATGTGGGACGACATCGTTCCCGGCGAGCCGCGCAAGACGCTGCCCTACAAGCTGACCCAGGAGGCGATCGCGCTGTACTGCCGCGCCGTCGGCGAGACCAATCCGCTCTATCTCGACGAAGCCGTCGCGAAGGCCGGGCCCTATGGCGGGCTGATCGCGCCGCCCGCGATCCATATTCTTTTGATGTTCGCCTGCACGCCGGCCGACGACTGGATGCGCTCGCCGGGCACCGTCAATGCCGGGCAGTCGTGGAACTACAACATCCCCGCCCGTCCCGGCGACACCATCACCCTGCAGGCCCGCGCGCTCGACAAGTTCATCAAGCGCGAGCGGCTGTTCGTGGTGCACGACAACGTCTTCTTCAACCAGCATGGCGACGTGATCTGCTCGGGTCGCGGCCAGACCATCCGTCCGATGTAAGGAGGATCACGATGACCACAGCGAATTTCGAGTCTCTCAAGGCCGGCGACACCATCGATGGCCCCGCCTTCGCGGTCTCGCGCGAATCGATCCGCCTGTTCTGCGATGCGTCGCTCGACTACAACCCGCTGCATCTCGACGACAACTACATGAAAGGCGATTTCGGCAAGACCAATTTCGGCGGCATCATCATGCACGGCATGAACAATTTCGGCCTGATCTCGCGCATGCTGACCGACTGGGCCCTTCCCGCGGGCGCGATCCATCGAAGGCTCGAGACGCGCTGGCTGAAACCGGTGAAGCCCGGCGACACCATCCGCCCGGCCGGCACCATCAAGGCCAAGCAGACGACCGCGAAGTCGCGCTGGGTGCTGGTCGACGTCGCCGTGCAGAATCAGCGCGGCGAGACGGTCGCAGCCGGCGAAGCAATGCTGGAGTTTCCCAACGCGAAGGCGAGCTAGCGGGACCTTAGCCTGCGGGGAGAGGCCGGAAAGCGTCGCAGATGCGTTCCGGGTGAGGGGGAGTCTCCGCAAATCCAGCTGTCAGCGAAACGCGGAGGCGGCACCTCACCCCCCGTAAGAACGGGCGAGGGAGCGCGGTTCCTATGCGGCACTATTCGACCCAACTACCAAAACAAAATCCTTCGAGGAGACTTTCATGCAGGATGCGGCTCATTCGCGGCTCTATGGTCGGATCGCCTGGCGCCTGATCCCATTTCTGCTGGCGTGCTACACGGTTGCGATCATCGATCGCTTCAACATCGGCTTTGCCAAGCTGCAATTCCTGCACGACCTGAACATCGATGACACGGTGTTCGGGCTCGCCGCCGGCATCTTCTCGGTCGGCTACGTCGCGCTCGAAGTGCCGAGCAATCTGCTGCTGGTCAAGATCGGCGTCCGCAAGACGCTGCTGCGGATCATGGTGCTGTGGGGCGCGGTTACCGTGCTGCTCGCGCTGGTGCAGAACCAGTATCACCTCTACCTCCTGCGCTTCCTGCTCGGCGCGGCCGAGGGCGGGTTCTTCCCCGGCATCCTGTATTATCTGACGCTGTGGTTTCCGGACCGCGTGCGCGGTCGCATGACGAGCCTGTTCGTGATGGCGGTGCCGCTCGGCGGCGTCATCGCAGGACCATTGTCGGGCCTGATCATGGATCACATGCAGAGCGTCCATGGGCTGCATGGCTGGCAGTGGCTGTTCATCCTCGAGGGCGTTCCCGCGGTTCTGCTCGGCATCGCCGCCTATCTTTATCTCGCCGACGGGCCACGGGCCGCGAGCTGGCTCAGCGCCGATGAGCGACGGCAGGTCGCCAGCGATCTCGCCCGCGATCGCGCCGGCGCCCCTGGCACCACAAGCAGCTTCACGGCGGCGCTGCGCGAGCCGCGCGTCTATCTCTTGTCCTTCATCTATTTCGCGTTCTTCTGCTCGCTCAACACCATCCTGTTGTGGACGCCGACGCTGCTCAAGCGCGTCGGCGTGGCAACCACCACCGAGATCGGCTGGCTGAGCGGCGCGATCTCGGTTGCGTCCGCGATCGGCATGGTGGCGATCGGCTACAGTTCCGATCGCACCCGCGAGCGTCGCTGGCACGTGGTGTGCTGCGGTCTCGTCGCCGCGGCCTGCTTCATCGCCCTGCAGGCGGCGCAGGGCAGCGTCCTGTTGACGGTGACGCTGCTCGCTATCGCCTCGATCGGCATCTTCGCGATCCTCTCGCTGTTCTGGACCATTCCGAACGCGATGCTGGAGGGCAGCGCCGCAGCCGGCGGCATCGCGCTGATCAGCGCGATCGGATCGTTCGGCGGCGCGGTCTGCCCTGCCCTGATCGGATGGATGAATGTCGCGACCGGGAGCATCTACGCACCGCTCGCCCTGGTCGGCGCCGTGCTCGGCATCGGCATGCTGGCGCTGATCGTCTGCGTTCCCAGGTCCGAACCTGAGGTCACACTGGCCGAACCGAGCCGTCCCTGATCATCCGGCGCCCGGCGCGCCGGCCGGGCTTGTCTCGACCGGCTGCGTCTGACTAATAGGAGACCAACAAAAGACGCTTGCCGGGAACGAGGACATGCCGCGAAGGATCGAGGGTGATTTCGACTACATTGTCGTCGGCGCGGGCACGGCGGGCTGCATCATGGCCAACCGCCTGTCCGCCGATCCGAAGAAGCGCGTGCTGCTGCTGGAAGCCGGCGGCAAGGACAACTGGATCTGGTTTCACATCCCGGTCGGCTATCTGTTCGCGATCGGCAATCCGCGCTCGGACTGGATGTTCAAGACCGAGGCCGAGCCTGGTCTCAACGGCCGTGCGCTCGCCTATCCGCGCGGCAAGGTGATCGGCGGCTCGTCTGCGATCAACGCCATGATCTCGATGCGCGGCCAGGCTGCGGATTACGATCACTGGCGGCAGCTCGGCCTCACGGGCTGGAGCTACAGCGACGTGCTGCCGGCATTCAAGCGGCTCGAGGATCACTTCCTCGGCGAGAGCGAGCATCACGGTGTCGGCGGCGGCTGGCGCATCGAGGCGCCGCGGCTGTCGTGGCAGATCCTCGATGCGGTCGGCGATGCCGCCGAGGAGATGGGCATCAAGCGCATCAGCGATTTCAACACCGGCGACAACGAGGGCACCAGCTACTTCCACGTCAACCAGAAGCGCGGCCGGCGCTGGTCGTCGGCGCGCGGCTTTCTCAAGCCGGTGCTGAACCGCAGCAATCTGCGGCTCGAGACCGGCGTGCTGGTCGACCGCCTGATCATCGAGAGCGGTCGCGCCGCCGGTGTGGTGTTCCGCCAGGGCAATGAGAGCGTGGCGGCGCGCGCCAAAGGCGAAGTGATTCTCTGCGCCGGCTCGATCGGAACCACGCAGGTGCTGCAGCGCTCTGGCATCGGCCCGTCCGAATGGCTGTCGCCGCTCGGCATCGACATCGTGCTCGACGTGCAGGGCATCGGCCATAATCTGCAGGACCATCTGCAGCAGCGCGCGATCTACAAGGTATCGGGCGTGCGCACGCTGAACGAGACCTATTACAACCTCGTGCGCCGCGGCCTGATGGGGCTCGACTATGTGTTCCGCCGCCGCGGGCCGCTGACCATGGCGCCGTCGCAACTCGGCATCTTCACGCGCTCGGACCAGACGCGCTCGCGCGCCAACATCCAGTTCCACGTGCAGCCGCTGTCGCTCGACAAGTTCGGCGATCCGCTGCATCGTTTTCCCGCGATCACGGTGAGCGCCTGCAACCTGCAGCCGACCTCGCGCGGCACCGTGCGCATCCGCTCGACGGCGCCCGACGACAAGCCGTCGATCGCGCCGAACTACCTGTCGACCGACGACGACCGCCAGGTCGCGGCCGACGCGATCCGCACCACGCGCAGACTGATGAAGCAGAAGGCGCTGGAGAAATATCATCCCGAGGAATTCCTGCCCGGCCCCTCGGTCGGCGACGACGATGCCTCGCTCGCCAAGGCCGCGGGCGACATCGGCACCACGATCTTCCACCCCGTCGGCACCGCGAAGATGGGAATGGCGAACGATCCGATGGCCGTGGTCGACGAGCGCCTGCGCTTCTACGGTCTGCACGGCCTGCGCATCGCGGATGCCTCGGTCATGCCGACCATCACCTCGGGCAACACCAACACGCCGACCGCGATGATCGCCGAGAAGGCCGCGACGATGATCCTGCAGGATGCGCGATAGCAACCAATGACGCAGCCGCAGCGGATTCTCGTTGGCGATGCCGGCGCGCAGGTCGCGGTGGCGCGATGGGGCGAGCCGGCTTCCGGCAAGCCGCCGGCACTGCTGCTGCACGGAACCGGCTTTGTGGCCGAAGTCTGGAGCGAGGTCGCGGAAGCGCTGGCCGCCGATCACACGGTCTATGCGCTCGACCGCCGCGGCCACGGCCTGAGCCACAAGCCGGCGGCCGACCGCTATCACTTCCAGGATTTCGCCGAGGATCTCTGCATGGTGATCGAACGCCTCGGCCTCCATGACATCTACGGCATAGGGCACAGCGCCGGCGCGACTGACCTGCTGCTCGCAACGAGGCTGATGCCGGACCGCTTCGCGCGGCTGTTCGTGACGGAGCCGACCGCGATGGATCCGCGCACGCCGCGCAGCGGCGGCCTGAGCGACGTCGCGAGCGCGTCGGTGCAAGGCGTGCTGCGCCGCCGGACCGAATTCGACAGCGCCGACGACCTGTTCCAGCGGCTGCGCACCGCGCCGGCGTTCGCGCTGTGGACCGAGCCGTCGCTGTGGGCCTATGTTCATCACGGCTTCGCAAAGCTCGACGACGGCCGCATGCGGCTGCGCTGCACGCCGGAGATCGAGTCGGCGCTGCTTATGCCGATCTTCCAGACCATGGAGCAGATCTACACCGGCGACGACCGCGGCAATCCTTTTCCGTGGTTCTCCGAGATCGCCTGCCCGGTCTGCATCGCGACCGCGGAGCAGTCCTGGCCGATCTACAAGGACATGGCCGACCGCGCCGCGGCCCTGATCCCGCACGCGAGCCGCTGGACGTTCGAGCGCGTCGGACATTGCGTCGCGCAGGAGGTGCCGGAGCTAAAGGCTGCGGCGCTCAGGACGTTTGCCGCACGAACCGGTTAGATCAACGGCTGCGCCTGGAGCCCGATTTCGCCGGACCCTGACGTCCTCCGGTCCGCTGTGCTGCGCGCGGTGCGTTGGCTTGCGATCGCGATTCCTGAACCAGCCAATCCCTGAATTTCTGTGTCGCGGGATCGATCTTGGCTTCTGCGCCATAGCAGAAATAGGATTCACCCGGAAGATTCAGCTCCGGAAAAGGACTTGCTAGGTCATGGCGCGCGATCGCCTCCTGCAGGACGTTCTGCGGCGCCACCACCGACCCAAGTCCATCCTTGACTGCCTGTATCGCCACGAACAGGTGATCAAAGCGGTGGCCGCCGGCCATGAAGGCATCGGTGATGCCCACGTGCTTCAACCATGCCGCCCACTCCTGAGGCCGGGTCATCGATTCGATCAGATGATGGCACTTGACGTCGGCCGGCTTTGCGAGCGGCTTCCGCGCCAGCAATTTCGGCGACGTCAGCACCGCCAGGTCCTCGCGAAACAGCAGCGTGCGCTCGCTGAGACGCGAGGATGTCACCGTCGTCTCTCCGCGCGTCACGACAAGGTCATGCGCCGAGAAATTCGGCAGCTGCCCGGTCATCCTGGTCGAAACCCAGACCTCGGTCCGTGGGTTCTGGGCGCGATAGCGATTCACGCGCGGCAGCAGCCAGTACATCGCAAAGGTCGCCGGCGCCTCGATAGTGACCGTGCGGCGTTCGCGCTGGCGCTGCACATAGGCGCAGGCACCGGCAATATCCTCCAGCGCACGCCCCACCTCGCGCGAAAGCACAATGCCGAACGGTGTGAGAACCAGCCGCCGTCCCTCCAGCGTGAAGAGCGCCTGTCCCAGCCAGCGCTCGAGCAGCTTGACCTGCTTGCTGACTGCGCTGTGGGTGACGCCCAGCACGTCCGCGGCAGCGGCGACCCCGCAGGTCTCCGCGACGACGGCGAATGTCCGGAGCGACACCAGAGGAAGGTCGCGCAGCTTCATGGAATGGAAGTTACATGAAGCGGTAAATTATTCAATTTTTATTCCGATCGCCGCTTCCTAGAATTGCTCCGAAACCGCTTATCGGCCCTGGCCGGAAGGAGCCACCATGATCGAAGTCAACGGGCGAACCTACAGCAAGCCCGCGCGTCCCACCGTCGTCATCTGCCTCGACGGATGCGACCCGCGCTATCTCAATTTCCCCAACGCGAAGGAGGTCTTCCCGAACATTTCGCGGATGATGCGAAGCGGGTTCGCGACCCTCGCCGACGCCGCGATGCCGACCTTCACCAATCCCAACAACGTCTCGATCGTGACCGGCGCGCCGCCGGCAATTCATGGCATCTCCGGCAACTATTATCTCGATCGCGAGACCGGCAAGGAAATCATGATCGTCGATGCAACGCCGATGCGGGCAACGACCATCCTCGCCGAGATGTCGCGCTCCGGTGTTCGTGTCGCCGCGGTGACCGCCAAGGACAAGCTACGCAAGATGCTCGGCCACCGGATGGAGAGCGGAATCTGCTTCTCGTCGGAAAAGGCCGGAAGCGCGACCATGGCGGAGAACGGCATTGAGGATGTCGAGGCCCTGGTGGGGCGGCCGACACCGGACATGTACAGCCCCGACCTGTCGCTGTTCGTCCTCGATGCAGGAATCAAGCTTCTCGAGCAGAGTCGCGCCGAGTTGCTCTATCTCTCGCTGTCCGATCTGGTCCAGCACGCGCACGGCCCGGGCGAGGCGGAGGCGGACGCCTTTCACCGCGCGGTCGACCAGAAGGTGGGCCGCATTGCCGAACTCGGCGCCGTCGTCGGGTTGATTGCCGATCACGGCATGAACGACAAGGCGAATGAAGACGGGACGGCGCGCGTGATCTTCCTCGAGGACGAACTGAACCGGCGCTTCGGCACGCAGGCGGCGCGCGTGATTTGCCCGATCACCGATCCGTTCGTGAAGCATCACGGCGCGCTCGGCTCCTTCGTTCGCGTCTACCTGCGCAAGGGGCTTGATCTTGCCGAGGTCATGGAGGCTTCGGCGACAATTCCGGGAATCGCGCTCGTCCTCGACGGACTGAGTGCCGCAAGCCGCTACCAGATGCCGCTCGACCGCGAAGGGGATTTCGTCGCAATCGGCGATACCCACACGACCATCGGCTCGACCCAGGCCGAGCACGATCTCAGCGGACTCGACGGCCATCGCCTCAGGTCGCATGGCGGACTGAGCGAGCAGATCGTGCCGTTCATCCTGTCGCATCAGCTGAACGATACCTATCGCAAGCTCGCGAAGACCAGGCGCATGCGCAACTTCGATATCTTCGAGTTTGCGCTGAACGGCGCGCAATAAATCAAAACAGAAAGCACGGGAGGATACGCCATGCTCGATACTGGGCAGGCCTTTGCACGCGCGCTCGCAACCGAAACGGCTGCGGCGCAGATGTATCGGCGCTACAAATGGACGGCGCTGCTCGGTGTGTCCTTTTGCTACCTCTTCTACTACCTCGGACGCCAAACCTTCGGCTTTGCCATCCCCGGCATTCAGAAGGAGCTCGGACTCTCCAAGGAAATGCTCGGGTGGGTCAGCGCCTCGATGCTGTGGGCCTACGCGCTCGGCCAGTCGATCAACGGCAACCTCGGCGACAAATGGGGTGGCCGCGTCATGATGCTCGCCGGCGCGGTCCTCTCGTTCGCGGCGAATTGGGCGACGAGCCTGTCAAGCAGCTTCGTCGCGCTGCTGCTGGCATGGGGCCTCAACGGATATTTCCAGGCCATGGGATTCGCGCCGGGCAGCCGGCTGCTCTCGAACTGGTGGGGACACCGGCATCGCGGCTTCGTCTATTCGTTCTATGTCGGCATGTCCGGATTTTCGTCGGTCCTCGCCTACTTCGTTCCGATCATCATTCTCGGCACGCTCGGGCTCGACTGGCGCTGGATCTTCCGATTGTCGGTGTTCCTGATGCTGTTCGGCGCCATTGTCATGTTCCTTGTGGTGCGCGAGCGGCCCGAGGATCTCGGCCTCAAGGGACCGGTCGACGAGAAGTCGCCCGAAGAGGTGGACGTCGACAGCGAGATCGACACCAAGACAAGCGGCGCGCGCTATCGCGCGGTGCTCTCGAACTGGCGACTCTACGCAACAGGCCTGTCGATCGGATTTCAGAACGCCGCGCGATACGCCTTGCTGGTCTGGGTCCCCGTCCACTTCCTCGGGCCGAACTGGAAATCGGCCGCGACAGTCATCGATCCGGTGTGGATCACCGTCGCGCTGCCGGTCGGGATGGCGCTTGGCGCGTCGACCAACAGCTGGATTTCGGACGTTCTGTTCAGGTCGCGGCGTTATCTCGCGATCATCTCCTACATGGTGCTGGCCGCGATCATCGCGCTCGCGATGGAGCTCGTGCCGCACGGCAGCCTGCTCGGGATCGCAGGCCTGTTCCTGTGCGGCTTCTTCGTGTTCGGCCCGGCGTCGTCGTTCTGGGCGCTGTGTCCCGACATCTTCGGCCGTCGCCTGGCCGGAACCGCAACCGGCGTCCTCAATTTCATTTCGTATGCCTGTGCCGGGATTGGCGAACCGCTGATTGGACGATTCATGGATCACACCGGCAATACGGCGATCATCTTTCCGGTCGTCGCGTGTCTGTGCGCAGCGAGCGCCGTCTCGGCGCTGCTCATCAGGCGATAGACATACGCGACGCTTGGGCTGACGCCCGCCGAAAGAAAACGCCGTCCCCTCGCAGGGACGGCGGAAGCCACTCACGCAGTACTGGAACGGTTGTTAGTGCTTGCCGTGGTGTTCGGCGTGGTGCCGACTCGCCTCGGTGTGGTGATGCTGGGCATGGCTGGCGTGACCATGGGCGCTGTGGGCGTGATGCGCCGCCTTGTGGTGGTCGCCGGCTTCGTGGTGCTTGGCGGCTTCGCGGTGATGACGCGCCGCATGCTCGTGATGCTCAGCTGCCTTGTGATGATGTTCAACGCCTGCGTGATCGCTCATGATGCTCTCCAGATGTGGCGAATGAAGTCCACCATTCTTATGGAGGCGCCCTGACACTATGCTGACGGCTGCAAGACAGCTTTGTTGCGGCCGTTTATGTGTTGCGCAACGTTTCCATGTTGCAGCGCGCATAGTGGCGACCGCGTTCATCAACCGCCACGGATCGCCGGCGACGGGAATGCGGTCGAAGGCCGGCAGCTCGTGCAGTGACAGCCGCCGATCACGTCAGCCATGCTTTCCTCCGATCGATCAGTGGCTTGCCGGATCGATAGCCCTGCAAACCGGGCGACTTCAATGACGCGTCTTGGCCTTGCGTCCGTCTCTCGCGGGCCCTCACGAAATCGTCATCCAGGCCCTCGGCGCCGTCCAAAGCCGCGGGAATAAAGCCCCGCTCCGGCCGATCACCTACCCGGAAACCCAATCCCTGGGCCCACGGGAGACTTGCCATGAGCGGACACGATCACGATCACCACGATGAGGAGAGGGGCGTCAGCCGACGCAAGGTGCTGGAATGCATGACCTGGGCCGGCACCGGCGTGCTGTGGACGGTCACCGGCGGCGTGCCGCATTCGCTCGGCATCGTCGGCTCGGCCGCAGCTGCCGAAGCGGCGCCGGGCATGACCTTCATGCAGATCAGCGACAGCCATGTCGGCTTCGACAAGCCGGCCAACCCGAACGCCATCGGCACGCTGGAGGAAGCCATCAACAAGGTCCGGGCGATGCCGGTCAAGCCGTCCTTCATGATCCACACCGGCGATATCACACATCTGTCGAAGGCGTCCGAATTCGATGACGCCGATCGCATCATCTCGCAGGCCAAGCTCGACGTGCACTACGTGCCGGGCGAGCACGACTTCATCGACGAGGAGGTCAAGCTCTACAAGGAGCGCTACGGCCGCGGCACCAAGGGTCCGGGCTACTATTCGTTCGACGCCGGCGGCGTGCATTTCATCGGCCTCGTCAACGTCGTCGACCTCAAGGGCGGCGGCCTCGGCAATCTCGGCAACGAGCAGCTGGAATGGCTGGAGAACGACCTCAAGGGCCGTTCGAAGTCGACGCCGATCGTGCTGTTCGCCCACATCCCGCTGTGGACGGTCTATCCGCAATGGGGCTGGGGCACCGAGGACGGCGCCCGCGCGCTGGAATACGTCAAGGGCTTCGGCTCGGTGACCGTGCTCAACGGCCACATCCACCAGGTGATGCAGAAGGTCGAGGGCAACGTCACCTTCCACACCGCGCGTTCGACTGCCTTCCCGCAGCCGGCGCCGGGTGCGGCCCCCTCGCCCGGCCCGATGAAGGTCGAGGATGCCAAGCTGCGCAGCATGCTCGGCGTCGCCAGCATCAACTTCAAGCAGAACAGCCAGCCGCTGGCCATCATCGACACGCCGCTGCAGGGCTAAGGGACAAGACCGATGAGTTCGATCAATCGACGCGACTTCGGGTTCGCCGTGGTCGCGACCATGCTGCTGCCGGTCACGGCGGCCCGCGCCGAAGATACCGCGATCCATATCGACAACTTCTCGTTTAATCCGGCCCAGCTCGACGTGAAGGTCGGCACTACCGTGACCTGGACCAACCGCGACGACATCCCGCACACCGTGGTGTGTGCGGGCAAATTCCGCTCCAAGACCATGGATACCGACGGCACCTTCTCGTTCACCTTCACGGAAGTCGGCGAGTACAAGTATTTCTGCTCGCTGCATCCGCACATGACAGGCAGTATCAAGGTTGGGTAACGTGACCAGCCATACAATCACAACCATGCCCGGCCAGTGGCCCTCCGCCCCCGGCCGGGCGCAAGCCGTCTCTCGACATGCCGGACAGGACACGATGGTTGTCAAAGCGTCGCAGGACGATCCCGAAAAGGCGCGGCGCTTCCGCGAAGCCGCGCTGCCGTACCTCGACGACGCCTATACCCTGGCGCGCTATCTGCTGCGCGATGCCGCCGACGCCGAGGATGCGGTGCAGGAATGCTATCTGCGCGCCTACAAGCATTTCGACAGCTACCGGGGACCTGCGATGAAGCCGTGGCTGTTTGCGATCCTGCGCAATGTCTGCCGCGCCGAGTACGCACGGCGCAAGACCGCCCCCACCGCGGTCGAGGAGCTGCCCGAAGGCCGCGACCAGACCCCGCTGTGGAACGAAGCCCCGGAGACGCCGGAAAAGCAGCTGCTGCGCCGCTTCGACGGCGACACCGTGCGCAAGCTGATCGCGGCGCTCGCCGAGCCGTTCCGCGAGACCTTCGTGCTCAGGGAGATCCAGAATCTGTCATATCGCGAGATCGCCGATGTCGCCGCCGTGCCTGTCGGCACCGTGATGTCCCGCCTCGCACGCGCCCGCGCCATGCTGCGATCGGCCTGGCTTGCGGAACAGGAGCAAGTGAAATGACCTGCGAGGAAGCCGAAGTGCTGATCCACGCGCTGATCGACGGCGAACTCGACGCCGGCCATGCGCGCGAAGTGGAAGCCCATGTCGAGGGGTGCGCGCATTGCGCCGCTCTCATGAAGGAATATCAGGAGATCCGTCAGATGATGGCCGAGAGCGACGTGCGCTACAAGGCGCCGCTCGAACTGCGCCGCAAGATCGAGAAGGCATTGCCGCAGTCGCAGGCGGCGCCGACTCGCCGCTCGGTGCTGCGCGGCTTCGCGATGGGTTCAGCGGTGTCGGCGATGGCTGCGACCGGCCTCGTCGCGATCGTGCTGCGTAACGATGACGAGCAGCGCATCGAGAACGAGGTGGTGTCGGCGCATCTGCGCTCGCTGCAGGCCGGCCACCTCATCGACGTGGTCTCGACCGATCAGCATACGGTCAAGCCGTGGTTCAACGGCAAGCTCGACGTCTCACCGCCGGTGATCGATCTCACCGCGCAGGGCTTTACGCTGATCGGCGGCCGGCTCGACTACGTCAACGCCCGCGAGATCGGCGCCGTGGTCTACAAGCGGCGCCGGCACGTGATCAATTTGTTCGTGGCGCAGACCGCGAACACCGAACGGAAATCCGCGAAGATCTCGACGCTGCAAGGCTTCAACATCCGGCGCTGGAGCGACCGCGGCCTGAACTACTGGGCGGTCAGCGATCTCGGCGTCGACGAGCTGACGGAGTTCGGCGACAAGTTCGAGGGCGCGATGCACGCGAACAAGGAGGGATGAGCAAACTGTTCACACCCCGTCATTGCGAGGAGCTCGCGACAAAATTGCAAAGCAATTTGCGCTGAAGCGACGAAGCAATCCATCTCTCCGCTTGCGGTGCGGTGGATTGCTTCGCTTCGCTCGCAATGACGGATAAGCCAGCTTAAGTTACGCCGACTTGCGCACCGCGTTGTCGACCAGCGTCTTGCCGAGCGACCAGATCGCGCCGGGCACCTTGTGGCTGCCGGCGATCACCTCGTCGAACGACTTCTCGATCCAGGCGCAGTCCTGTTCGGTGATGACGAGCGGCGGCAACAGCTTGATGGTGTGGCTGCCGTGGCCCGCGACCTGGGTCAGGATCTTGTGATCCTTGAACAGCGGTACCGTGATGAGCTGGCAGAACAGACCCTTGTTGGCGGTCTCGAGCAGGTTCCACGACGCCTTCAGCCGCAGCGATTTCGGCGGACCGAACTCGACGCCGATCATCAGGCCCTTGCCGCGGACTTCCTTCATCAATTCATAGCCCGGCACCATGCGCGTCAGCGCGAGGCGAAGCTCGGCGCCGCGCTTGGCGGCGTGCTCGACCAGCTTCTCGGCCTTCATGACGTCAAGCGTTGCGATACCGGCGGCCATCGCAAGATCGTTCTTGGCGAAGGTCGAGCCATGCACAACCGCACGATCCATCTGGTTGAAGATCTTGTCGAAGATGTGCTTGCGCGTCAGAAGCGCGCCGATCGGGACGTGCCCGCCGGAGAGCGCCTTCGCCAGCAGCACCATGTCGGGCTCGATGCCCCAGTGCTCGATCGCGAGGAATTTTCCGGTGCGGCCGATGCCGGTCTGGATTTCGTCGGCGATGAACAGCGTGCCGTATTTGCGGCACAGCGCCAGCGCTCCGGGCAGGAACTCGTCGGTGGGCATGTTCACGCCCTTGCCCTGGATCGGCTCGACGATGAACGCGGCGACCTGGCGCGACGACAGCGCCTTCTCCAGCGCCTCGAGATCGTTGTAGGGAATCGGGGTGCAGCCCGGCAGCAGCGGCTCGAAGCCGCCGCGGAAATTCGAATCATCGGTCAGCGACAACGCGCCGTAGGACAGGCCGTGGAACGAATGCCCGCAATAGACGATACCGGGACGACCGGTGGCGCCGCGCGCGAACTTGATCGCGGCTTCGACGGTTTCGGCGCCGGAATTGGCAAAAAACACCTTGTCCAGATATGGAACATGTTCCAGCAGCCGTTCGGCGAGCACGCCGGCCAGCGTCGAGACATCGAGTTGCACGAGATTGGGCAGGTCGGCGTCGAGCACGCTCTTCAGCGCCTGGCGCAGGGCCGGATGATTGCGGCCGATCGCAAAAACGCCAAATCCGCTCAATAGATCAAGGTAACGAGCCCCCTGACGATCGAAGAGGTATTGGCCTTGCCCCTTCTGGAAGCCGACGTCGTAGCCGATGGTCTTGAGAACGCGAACGAGCTGCTCGTTGAGGTGACGCGTGTGCATGGCACCGCGCTGCCCCTCGCGCTCCACAAAAATCTCGGAAACGTCTAAATTGGAACTTACCATTCGTTACATACGTCGGTTGATGGCCATCTCGTCAACTTAAAACGCTCGATAGCGGCGTTTTGACCCCCGCTCGGATCGTCTAGTTAAGCACAGGTTTGGACCATGTTGCACTGCCCAAGAACTTTCACGCGTACAATAGCCTTTTCAGGTTTATTTTTGGCCACCGTATTATCACCGGCACTTGCAGCGGACCCGACCGGCGACTGGAAGGTCGCAGACGGTGTCGCCACCATCCGCGTCGCCCAGTGTAATGGCAGCATGTGGGGTGCGGTGTCCTGGGAAAAAACCCCTGGCGGCAAGGATAAGAACAATCCTGATCCCGCGAAGCAGAGCAGGCCTACGCTCGGCATGCCGATCCTGATCGACATGAAGAAGAAGGCCGGCACCGATGCATGGGAAGGCCAAGTCTACAACGCGAAGGACGGCCAGCTCTACAGCTCGACCATCAAGCCGGTCGGCGCCGATCAGCTCGAGATCCAGGGCTGCGTGCTCGGCTTCCTCTGCGGCGGCGAGACCTGGACCCGCGTCGGTCCGCCGATCCCGGTGAGCGCCGCCGGCAACCCGGCAGCGAAGGGCGCGCTTCCCAAATCGGCATCACCGCAGACCCAGAAAACCACCGGTGCCGTCGCGCCTGCGACCAAGCCGGGTCAAAAGCAGCCGGCCAACGCCAACGCGTCAGCTGACACCGTGGGCGATATCTGCCTGCTCCCGGACATCGCGCGACCGACGCATTAGCAGAGGCGGCCGCGGGCAACACCGCAAGCAGTGTGGTCACGCGCGAGCACACTGCGGCCTCTGGCGGCCTGAAATCACGGCCCGGCGGCAAATCGCGGGCTCGGCGGCTCTGTCGCCAAGCCGGATCGACAGCGGGCCGCCGACGCGTCAGGTGACGTCGTTGGCGATATCCTCTTCCTTGAGGGCCTCGCGCGGCTTGCCCATCAGCGCCGGCTGGAACAGCAACACCGCCGCCAGCGTGGTGACGAGCGAGAGCGCAAGCAGCTTGCCCATGCTCGCGGTGCCGGGATGGCTGGATAGCCACAGGCTGCCGAACGCGGTCGCCGTGGTCAGCGCGCTGAAAAAGATCGCACGGGTCAGGCTCGACTGCAGCAGGTTGGTCCTGCCCTGCCGCCACGCCGTGACATAGTAGATCTTGAACGCCACGCCGACGCCGAGCAGCAGCGGCAGCGCGACGATGTTGGCGAAGTTGAGCGGCAGCCCGATCAGCACGCAGATCTCCAGCGTGACGATGCCGGCAACCAGCAGCGGCACCAGCGTCATCAGCACGTCGACGACGCGGCGCAGCGTCAGCCACAGCAGCAGACTGATCGTGACCAGCGCCAGAATGCCGGCGTGGATAAATGCCTTCACGATCACATCGCCCGACTTCAGGATCGAGACCAGTCCGCCGATCGCGGTTGGCTCGGCGGCGAGCACGGCGTCGGCAAAGCGGCGCAGATTGTCGTTGTCGTTCGGATCGCCCTTCGGCTCAACCTCGACACGCATCAGACCGTCCTTGGTCTTCCAGCTGTCGACCAGTTCCGGCGGCAGGTTCTGCAGCGTGACGGTCTGGGCCTGCAGCGTGTTCCGCAGCTGATCGAACACGATCTTCATCGGCGAAACAAAAATCTCCTGCGCCTTGTCGCGGGTCACCTGGTTCGAATCGGCGAGCTTCTGCAGGGCGCCGGCGAGCCGGCGCGCGGCAACCGCGCCCGGCCCCTTGCCGTCGCCCGCAGTCTTGCGCAGGCTGTCGACCGAGCTCTTCAGCGACTCGACATTCTCCTGGTCCGATGGCGCCGGATCGACCGAGTCAGGGTTGAGCGCGGGGCCGAGCGTCTTGGCCGCCTGCGCGATCAGCTTCAGCTTGGCCGGCTGGTCGTCAGGCACAAAGCTGTCGAGCGACATCACGCGCGACACTTCCGGCAGCTTCTCGAGCTTGGCCTCGATCTTCTTGGCGTCGGCCTCCGAGTGCGTCATCACATTGATGGCGTTGGCGCCGGTATTCGGATCGTTCCTCAGATCGAGGAAGGTCGCGATCGATTCCGCGTGCTTGTTGCGCAGATTGATCGGATTGAAGTCGAACTTCATGTAATGGAGCAACGGCAGGCCCGCGACCGCGACCAGCAGCGTGCCGACGATGATCGGAACGCGATGCTTCTCCAGGAAGTGGTCGAGCGGAGCAAGGAAGGCGTAGCCGACCGGTTCCCTCTCTCCCGGAGGGTTGAGCAGGTCGAGCAGCGCCGGCAGCACCGTGATGCTGGTGATGAAGGCCACCAGCATGCCGGCACCGGCAATCTTGCCGAGCTCGGAGATGCCCTTGTAGTCGGTCGGCAGGAAGCAGAGGAACCCCGCCGCAGTCGCCATCGCCGCGAGCGACAGCGGCACCGCCGAGCGGCGGGCGGCGTTCTCAAGCGCCAACGTCAGATTGTCGTTCTTGAAGCGCTCGGAGCGGTAGCGCACGCTGAACTGGATGCCGAAGTCCACGCCGAGACCGATGAATAGCACCGCGAATGCGATCGAGAGCAGGTTCAGCGATCCGACCATCATCAGGCCGATCGCGGTTGTGACGGTAAGGCCGATGAACAGGTTGACGAACACCGCGAAGATGATCTTGCCGGAATGCAGCGCCAGCCAGAGGATGATCAGCACGATCACCACGGTGCCGATGCCGTTGGTAATGGCGCCGTCCTGCACGGTGGCGTATTCCTCGTTGGCGATCGGCACGGGTCCGGTCAGGCGAACGCGCGCGTGATATTCGGTCGGGAATTTCAGGTCGGCCGCCGCCTGCCGGATCGCATCGGTTGCGCCCTTGCCCGGCTCCAGCGCCGAATAGTCGATGATCGGCTTGATCTCGATGAAGGCGCGCTTGTCGGAATCGGTCAGCGGCGTGTCGCTGGTGAGCTCGCGCCAGGAGAAGGTCGCGTTGCCCTTGGCGAGGATAGTCTCGACGGTCTCCGAAATCTGGTTGAAGGGCCGTATGGTGTTGTCGAGCTTGATCTGTCCGCGCTTGACGCCGGCAAGGCCGGTCTCGAGCGCACCGGTCAGCCCGCGAATCGAAGGATCGCCCGCCATGATCTCGATCAACGGCGCGGCCGATGCGAGCTGGCCGGTGACCTTGCCGACCTCTTCGGTCGGCAGGAACAGCAGGCCGTTCTTCTCGAAGAATTCGCCGGAGCCGAGCGCGGTGATCGCCTCGAAATTCTTCTTGTCGGCTTGCAGCTTCTCGGTGAGCGCCTTGGCGGCGGAGCTGGTCAGCTCGGGCGTCGCACCCTCGACCACGGCCAGGATCAGCCGCTCGCGATCAAAGGCTTCCTCGAACTGGTTGTCACGCTTGCGCCAATCCAGATCGGGCGAGATCAGCTTGTTGATGTCGGTGTTGATCGAGAAGTTGCGGGCCGTATAGAAGCCAGCCCCGATCGACAGCAGCACAGCGAAAATGACAACCGGAAGGGCAAAACGCGTACAGGTCCTAACAACGGAGACGACAATATTTGTCAGCACTTCGTTTCTTTCTAATCTCGGGGAAGCATGGCCGAAAACGCTCGCTCTCTAGCGGAGTTCCCGGGACCGATCTAATGTTGTTTTGGTTATCTTCCTCGACGGGATGGCGAGGAGGTTCCAAACGACAGGGAACGGCCACGAGTGGCCGGTATAAACCGCAGGACTGGGCGATAAAGTGACGAACAAGTGAGGGGGACGGACGGTCGCAGCGCCCGATATCCCATACTATATTACCTCAGGCGTCCTTTCCCACAGATCTTGCAATCTCTCGAAGCGCTACCTTTTTGACACAAAACCCTGTATTTCCATGCCCTTGAGGGCGCGGATCACGTGCAGAACCTGAGATGGTGCGGACATTGCAACTGACGTTGCGGCGTCCGATCGAGCGGAGTGCGTTGCCGAAAAGGCCGCAGGGCGTTGAATGAGATTGGTGCAATTTGCGTAACGGACATCCTATGGAAGTGTTTCTTGCTCAACCGCGCGGCTTTTGCGCGGGCGTCGTGCGCGCGATCGAGATCGTCGAACGCGCGCTCGAGAAGTACGGCCCGCCGGTCTATGTCCGCCACGAGATCGTGCATAACAAATACGTGGTCGAAAGCCTGAAGAAGAAGGGCGCAATCTTCGTCGAGGACCTGTCGGAAGTGCCGGCCAAGGCGGTGACGGTGTTCAGTGCTCACGGCGTGGCCAGGAGCGTCGAGGAGGAGGCGGAAGCCCGCGACCTGCCGGTGCTCAATGCCACCTGCCCGCTTGTCACCAAGGTCCACAACCAGGGCAAACGCTATATCTCGAAGGGACGCGCCCTGATCCTGATCGGGCATGCCAGCCATCCCGAGGTCGAGGGAACCATGGGCCAGGTTCCGGGGCCGGTTCTGCTGGTCCAGAGCGTCCAGGATGTGGCGGAACTGAGGCTGCCGACCGACGCGCCGGTCGCCTATATCACCCAGACCACGTTGTCCGTGGACGACACCAAGGACATAATCGCGGCTCTTCAGGCAAAATTTACAGATATTCAAGGCCCGGACACCCGGGATATCTGCTATGCGACACAGAACCGCCAATCTGCGGTAAGGGACCTGAGCAAGCTGGTGGACGTCATTCTGGTGGTGGGGGCCGCCAATAGTTCCAACTCAAACAGGCTTCGTGAGATCGGCACCGAGGTCGGCGTCGCGAGTTATCTTATTGCCGATGGGAGCGAGCTCAACCCCGATTGGCTGAAGGATGCGAAGGCCGTCGGCATCACGGCGGGCGCGTCGGCGCCTGAAGTTTTGGTCGACGATGTGATCGAGGCCCTGCGGCGCATCGGACCGGTATCGGTCTCGGTCGTTCCGGGCCGAGAAGAGAATATCGAATTCCGGCTGCCAGCCGAACTGACTGCGGGCTGATCTGAACCCACTTCCCTTTGATAAGTGCAGAAAGAAAATCGTCTAATGGCTATACCGTTCTTCAAGGAGATGCGTATCGGCGGTTATCTGATCAAGCAGAAGCTGCTTGGCCGCAAACGCTATCCGCTTGTGCTGATGCTGGAACCCTTGTTCCGTTGCAACCTGGCCTGCGTTGGCTGCGGCAAGATCGACTATCCAGATGCGATCCTCAACCGCCGCATGACCGCGCAGGAATGCTGGGATGCAGCGGATGAATGCGGCGCGCCGATGGTCGCTATCCCGGGCGGCGAGCCGCTGATCCACAAGGAGATCGGCGAGATCGTGCGCGGCCTCGTGGCGCGCAAGAAGTTCGTCTCGCTGTGCACCAATGCGCTGCTGCTCGAGAAGAAGCTCGATCTGTTCGAGCCGTCGCCGTATTTGTTCTTCTCGGTGCATCTCGACGGCCTGAAGGACCATCACGACAAGGCGGTGTCGCAGAAGGGCGTGTTCGATCGCGCCGTCTCGGCGATCAAGGCGGCGAAGGCGCGCGGCTTCACGGTCAACGTCAACGCAACCATCTTCGACGGCCATCCGGCCGAGGAGATCGCCAAGTTCCTCGACTTCACCACCGAGCTCGGCGTCGGCGTCTCGATGTCGCCGGGCTACGCGTATGAACGTGCGCCCGACCAGGAGCACTTCCTCAACCGCACCAAGACCAAGAAGCTGTTCCGCGACGTCTTCGCGCTCGGCAAGGGCAAGAAGTGGAATTTCATGCATTCCGGCCTGTTCCTCGACTTCCTCGCCGGCAACCAGGAATACGAGTGCACGCCCTGGGGCATGCCGGCGCGCAACATCTTCGGCTGGCAGAAGCCCTGCTATCTGCTCGGCGAAGGCTACGCCAAGACCTTCAAGGAGTTGATGGACACCACCGATTGGGACACCTACGGCACCGGCAAGTATGAAAAGTGTGCCGACTGTATGGCGCATTGCGGCTACGAGCCGACCGCGGCCACCGCTGCGATCAACAATCCGCTGAAGGCGATGTGGGTTGCGCTGCGCGGCATCAAGACGACCGGCCCGATGGCGCCGGAGATCGACATGTCCAAGCAGCGTCCGGCGCAGTACATCTTCGCCGAACAGGTGGAGAAGAAGCTCTCGGAGATCCGCCGCGACGAGGCGGCTGCCGCCGCTGCCAAGCAGCAGCAGAAGGCTTCCAGCGCCGCCTGATGCTCGTGTGAGCGGAGAGCAGAAAGTTGAGGGGCCTCGGTTCAGCGAACCGGGGCCCTTTTCTTCGATCAGGATGCCGCCTGCGCTTCCCGGCCATTCCGCAGAAGCAACCTCTCGATCTCTGCCGCGCGCTGTGCGCTGAGTGTGCCGCGCTCGATCCCGAGCGGGACATTGCGCAGAGCCAGTTCGCGGTACAACGCACCCGAGGCGGGAAAGCGTTCGTCCAAGGCGCTGATGTGCTTGAGGATCGTTCCAACGTCCCCGCGCGCCACGCAGCCGCCCATGCCGTTGGCCAGTCCGCCGTCAAGGACGGCCGCGACCGTTCCCCGCAGCAGCGGCATCATTGCACGCAGCGCGTCGGCCTCGCTCGCACCAAAGCTCTTCCAGAGCTCAACGCCTTCCTTGAGCAGCGCGATCAGGAACGGACCGACGTAGTAGGCCGAGGCATGATAGAGCGCCCGCACACCGGCCGGCAGCGCCAGCGGTTCGCACCCGATGCTGACGGCGAGCCGTTCGAGGTCATGCCGGAAGTTGCCTTCTGCCTCGATGCCGACGGTGCATCCGCGCAGCCCCTCGAGCGCGACGTCGGGATTTGCAAACATCTGCATTGGATGAAATCCGCCAGTTGCGGCGCCTGCGGATCGCGCATCATCGAGCGCCGCCAGTTCGGTCGCGCCGCTGCAATGGACCACGCGGTGACGCGGCTCCCAGCGCAAACCGCGGCAGACCGGCAGGATCGCGTCGTCGCTCACCGTCAGGAAAACCATGTCGCAGCTGTCCACGACCTGCTGCGCGTCCGTCATCTGCGTTGCCGACGGGATGCGGGATCCGAGACGCTGTGCAGCATCGGGACCGCGGTTGTAGAAGGCCGCGACGTCCAGGTTCGCGCGGGCAAATGCCGGCGCGAGCGTCTGCGCCACGCGGCCGGCGCCGATGAAGCCGATCCGCAACGCCGCGAGCGACGTGCTCATTGCGCGTAGCTCCCATCGATACGGTCGAGCCTGCGCCGCAGCGCCGGCCATTCCAGCAGGCCGTAACCGGCTTGCAGATTCTGCGCTGATTCATTCAGCACCGAATTGGTGTCGCGCTCGTTGTCCAGCGTGATCTCGGTGCCCGCAAAGCAGGTCACCGTGTTGCCGATCGCAAGTTCGGTCGGCGCATGAAGCGGCCGGCCGCAGCCGAGCGCATCGACCTGTATCCGGCAGGCCTGCTCCAGCCAGTAGATCGCATTGAACGCCTGCGGAATCGTGCTGCCGCAGACCAGAAGGCCGTGATTGCGCAAGACCAGCACGTTGTTGCGGCCGAGATCGGCGACAACCCGGTCGCATTCGTCGCGATCGATCGCCGGCCCCTCGAAATCGTGATAGCCGATCCGCCCGTGAAACCGCATCGCCGTCTGCGACAGCGGAAGCAGCCCTTCGGCAAGCGTGCTGACTGCCGTGCCTGCCCTGGTGTGGGTGTGCAGAACACACTTTACGTCGGGCCGCGCGCGATGGATCGGGGCATGCAGATAGAATCCGGCCACATTGACATTGTAGCCATGGTCGG
The DNA here is from genome assembly GCF_050435825.1 of Bradyrhizobium sp. I1.14.4. Lineage (NCBI taxonomy): Bacteria > Pseudomonadati > Pseudomonadota > Alphaproteobacteria > Hyphomicrobiales > Nitrobacteraceae > Bradyrhizobium > Bradyrhizobium sp. I1.14.4. Next base: position 285,780 of record NZ_JBNDLA010000007.1, read on the forward strand.
GCTGCAGCAAGGTCCGGCCCTCGATGTCGATCTTGACGAGGCTCGACGCCGTGATCTCCTCGTAGAGCATGCCGTAGGGATTGATTAGATACTGGTCGTCATGTCGGGGGACCTGCGCGCTGATGTGGTTGTAGATCAGATCGGTCATTCCATAGAGCGCGACCAGTCGGTAGCAGGCCGCGAGATCGACCCGGGTCGCCCACTCCTCTTCTCCGACGATGGCCCTGACATCGTTGACGGCACAAACTTCGATCTGACGCATTTTACCGGGGCCCTTGGTGACGAATGACGGAGGCGCGCTCGACGATACTGCCAAGGTCTTCCGATGATGGAAGCGAGCCGAACACATGCATCCCGTCCGCGCCAAGCCTGGATTGCACGAAGAGATCGGCGGCAGCGGCGTCGGCATGCCTCAACATCTCGGCTGCCTGCAACGCATGCGCCATACGGGTGACGAGCGCCCTCGCATGCCCGTCGTCCGGATATCGTGCATGCAATCGATCGGCGAGGTCGCCCGTGCTCTTGTCATAGATCGGGTTGAGGCCCCTGCTCGCACGCAACTCGTCGACGAATGCGTCGCGGCAATTCGCATCGCGCTGCATCGCGCGCAGGACGTCCATGCACATCATGTTCGAGGTGCCTTCCCAGATCGAATTCAGCGGCGCCTCGCGATAGAGCCGCGCCATCGCGTTCTCCATGATGAAGCCATTGCCGCCATGCACCTGCAGGCACTCATAGGTGAAAGCCGGCGCGCGCTGGCAATTCCAGAACTTGACCACCGGTGTCGCGACCCGCGCCAGCAGCCGCTCGTGTTCACTTGTCTGCAAACCCTCGGTCGCACGCGCGACGCGAAATGCGCCGAGCATCGCTGCCTCGCTCTCGAGTGCGAGGTCGGCGAGCACATTGCGCTGCATTGGAAGCTCGGACATCGGCTTGCCGAACCCGGTTCGCGTTTGCGCGTGATTCAGGGCCAGGCTCAGCGCCTGCCGCATCAGCCCGGCGGAGCCAACCGCGAAATCCAGCCGCGTCAGATGCGCATGCGAGAGGATCTCCGCGATGCCGCGGCCTTCTTCACCGACCAGGATCGACCACGTGTCGTGGTACTCGATCTCGCTCGAGGCGTTCGAACGGTTGCCGCATTTGTCCTTCAAGCGCTGAATGTGGACGCGGTTGGCGCTGCCGTCCGGCAACAGGCGCGGCACGAACAGGCAGCTGACGCCGGATTGGGTGCGCGCCAGCGTGTAGAATCCGTCGGCGACCGGCACCGAGAAGAACCATTTGTGGCCGGTGATCGAATAGATCTCGCCATGCGCGCCGCGCTCGACGAAGCGCGCGGTGGTCTGGGTCTCGCGCAGATCGGAGCCGCCCTGCTTCTCGGTCATCGCGTAGCCGATGACCGCCGCACGCTTGGCCTCGATCGGAAGCCGCCGCGGATCGTAGTCCGCCGCCAACGTTCGCTCCCGCCACAAATTGAATTGTGCCTTGCCGGTAAATCCCGCGATTGCCGCGTAAGCCATCCCGGTCGGACAACCGACGCCGTTCTCGATCTGATTCCACAGATAGCTCAGCGCCGCGCGCGCCAGATGGCCATGAGGCTCGCTCGTCGACCAGGCAAGGCCATGGACCTCGCTCTGAAACGCGAGCGCCATCAGCTGATGCCATGCCGGATGAAATTCGACCCAGTCACTGCGATTGCCGTACCGGTCATGGGTCAAGAGCTTCGGTTCGTGCTCGTTGGCAAGCCGCGCCGCCTCCTGCACGGTTTCGCTGCCGGCATGAGCTCCGAGCGCGGAAAGCTTGGCCTTCGCCCACGGTGCGATCTTTGCGATCAGGCCGCTCAAGGCGCGGTCGTCATCGAACGCGTTGAAGCCAGTGGCCGGCCGCGCCTGATTGCGGACGTCGTGGGTCGCAAACGGACCGGCTTTCGGGTCTCCCACAGCAACCGGCTCGGCACGCGCATTCATGCGGAGACTCTCGATACAGGGGTCAGTTCCGGCGTGGCGTGCCGAAACAGCATGCGGGCGGAAAGCCCGGCGATCGCCTGTGCGATCGCCTTTGCCGCATCGGAATCCGGGGCCGCTTCGGGCGCCAGCGGACCAACCAGCGCTTCCATGAAAGCACCGGTCACACAGGATGCCGCGACGTTGGCGTCGATCTCGACGAACTCACCGCTCGCAATGCCGCGCCGGACCAGCCTTGCGATCTGATCGGCCAGGGCGGCCCGGTATTTCAGGCGCGCCGCGTCGATCTCGGGTTCGCAGGGTTCGGCGATCAGCGCGTAGGCCAGACGGCGGCCGCGCATCGCCCGAATCGAGAAGGTGTAGATCGCGTCCACCAGACATTGGGACGCAGACCCATCCGCCTCGACGATCGCGGCAACCACGGCCACCTCGCGCTCGGAAACCAGCCCCAGCACCTGCGCATACAGATCCGCCTTCGAGTCGAAGTAGCGATACACGCTGCCGGTGGCCACGCCGGCCCGTGAGGCGATCAGGGCGATCTGGGCGTCCTTCCACCCACTCAGCGCCACGGCCTCCCTGGCGGCATCCAGGATGCGTGTCTTGGTTTCGACGAGCTGATTGAGGCGAACCGCTGCGATTGCCATAATGAACCTTAGTTCATGAATACAGGATCATAATTCATTCTCGGCTGAACGCCGACATCTGTCAAGTATCCACCCGGTGCCCTCGGCTCACAGAACGGCGTCAGCCGCCACGGTGCGGCGGCATGCCCTACAAGGCCAACGATCCGTCGCAGACCGTCGGCAATCCGCACAGGCGGCAGAGACAGGGCTCGCTAGGACATGCCCCCAGCCGGCAAATGCGGGCCGACAACTCCCACCATCTCAGGAACCGGAACGGCGTGGCAGCAAACCCGTGATCGGGCACCCAAGCAAAAGGCCCGATCGCGATGCGATCGGGCCTTTTTGCTTTCAGCGTTTGTCCAGTGCGGCCCGCCGTGTCTGGCGAGGGCTTACCCGGCCCGTCAGGCTTCCACCGGAACCAGCACGTCGTTGCCGAGCAGGAAGCCGCGGCAGCTGCGCAGCGAGCGCAGCGCGCGGTTGAAGTCGATGCCGGTCGACACCAGCGCCCGCAGCGTCCGCGGATTGCGCGCGATACCGCGCAGCACCTTGCGCAGGTCGATGTCGCCGTTCGGTTTCACCGCCGATTTCGCAAGCTCGGGCAACGCCCGGTGCGCGGGATCGCTGATCACGCGCAGCGCGGCAAACGGAACTCCCGCCTTGGCGGCATAGGCTGCCGCGATATGGCTCTCCATGTCGACCGCCGCAGCGCCCGTCACCGAGCGCAGCGCGGCCTTGCAGGCCTTCGCCGCGATCACTTGTTCCACGCCAGCAAGTCCGCCGCGGACGATCCTGCGGCGCTTCAGCGCGGCACTGGCGATCATCTCCTCGTTCAGTGCGGACGCCGCCAGGAAACGGGTATCGCCGGACATCACCTCGGTCGCGACCACGACATCGCCCGATTTGAGCGACGGGTCGAGCCCGCCAGCCACGCCGAACGAAATCACGCCGCGGAACGTCGTCGGATCCAGCGTCGCCAGCAATGCACGCAGCTGCTGCGGATCGCTCGAACTGCAGATCACGATCATGCCCGGACCCGCTGCGATGCGAGCCTCCTGCACCAATCCAGTCACAATCAATACCGGCCGAGGATCAATTCTACTGCCCACGGTCTCGGCGGCCCCCGCCTCAACAATCACATCCCGACCCCTACCACCCTGCTATTGGTGCTTCTCAAATTTCGATACCGCGCCAGTGCCCAGAGCGGAAAGAACTTCGAGTAGCCATGATATCGCAAGTAAAATACCCGCGGAAACCCCGTAGCGGTGTATCGCTGCTCGTCCCACAGCCCTTTTTCCGTCTGTGTTGCCTTTAGGTACTCCACCCCCCGCGCAACAGCGGGATTTTCGACCTCTCCGGCGGCCATTAATCCAAGCAAGGCCCATGCCGTTTGCGAAGAGGTCGACGGCGCAACTTCATAACCCTTGTAATCCAGCCGGTAACTGACCGCGTCCTCGCCCCAGCCGCCGTCCTGATTCTGGACTGACGCCAGCCAGTCTACCGCTTTCCGAATCATCGGGTCGTTGCGATCGACCCCTGCGACATTTAGCGCTGAGAGCACCGACCAGGTGCCGTAGACGTAGTTCAGGCCCCAGCGGCCGTACCAGGAGCCCTCGGCAAGCTGGGTGCGGCGCAGATAGGCAACGCCGTCGGCCATCGCCTTGCTGCTCGCGGCGGTCTCGCCGAGCTGACCCAGCATCGAGATGCAGCGCGCCGTAACATCCTCGGTCGGCGGATCGAGCAATGCGCCGTGGTCGGAGAACGGGATGTTGTTGAGGTAATATTCGAGGTTGTTGGCATCGAACGCAGCCCAGCCGCCGTCGCGGCTCTGCAGCCCCTCGATCCACTCGCGGCCGCGCGCGATCGCCTCGTCATATTCCCTGGTTCCGGTGTGGCGCCGCGCACGGTCCATCGCCATCACGACGACGGCGGTGTCGTCGAGATCGGGATAGTGGTCGTTGTTGTACTGGAATGCCCAGCCGCCGGGACGGACAGCCGGCGCCTTGACCGCCCAATCGCCCTTCAGCTCCAGCACCTGGCGTGGCTTCAGCCAGTCGAGGCCCTGCCTGGCCTTGGCCAGGGTATCGTCGCTGCCCGTCTCCAGCAGCGCATGACAGGTCAGTGCTGTGTCCCACACCGGCGAGACGCAGGGCTGGCAGTAGGCCTCGTGTTCGCCGATCACGAGCAGCTTGTCGATGCCGCGACGGGTGACGGCGCGCGGCGGAAAATTCTCGTCCTTGCCGAGCGCCTCGTACATCATGACGATGTTGGCCATCGGCGGATAGATCGCGCCCATGCCGTCTTCGCCGTTCAGCCGCTCTTCGATGAAGGCGAGCGCGGCGTCGATCGCACGCTGGCGCAGGCTGTTCGGAAACATCGGCTCGATCACGCGCAGCACGGCGTCGAGCGAGCGGAACAGATAGAACCAGCTCGGGCTCTGATGCGGCGCCTTCGGCGCCATGCGGACCGATTTCGGATCCTCCAGGAACAGTTCGTCGATGCTGACGCCCTTCGGGTTCCTGGCACGCGGCTTCAGCGCGGCGAGCACCATCAGCGGCACCATGGTGGTACGCGCCCAGTAGGAGATCTTGTTGATGTGGAACGGCGACCACAACGGCAGCAGCATGATCTCGATCGGCAACGCCGGCGTCGCGCGCCAGGTCACGACGCCATAGAGCGCAAGCAGAAAGCGCGTGAACACGTTGCTGCCCGCAGCCCCGCCGCGGGAACGGATCGCCTCGCGCGCCCGCACCATGTGCGGCGCGTCGACGGAATCGCCGATCATCTTCAGCGCGAAGTACGACTTCACGCTGGCGCTCATGTCGAACGGGCCGTCATGCACCAGCGGCCAGCCGCCATGCGCGCCCTGGACTCGGCGCAGATAATTGCCGAGCTTGGCCTCGAGTTCGGCGTCGACCGGCTCGGCCAGATAGTGACGCAGCAGGATGTACTCGGCCGGAATGGTGCTGTCGGCCTCGAGCTCGAATATCCAGTGTCCGTCGGACTGGCGATAGCCGAGCAGCGCTTCGGTTGCCTTGGAGATGCTCTTCTCCAGCGCGACCGGGTCGACTGCGACGCCGTGATCTCTCGAAAGCATGTCGCTCGATATCCTCTTCATCGCGGAGCGGCTGATCGACAGCCGCGGCCACTCCAGAACATGGTCCGATTGAATCGGATCATGTTCTTGTCTTTTTGTTTGGTCGCATTTTCTTTACGCGAACCGGTAACCACTTCGCTCGAAAATGCTCCAACAGGCCGAATCTAACGCCTGGCCAGAACCAGATCTGCGGCGCGATCACCGGACCGCACCGACCCCTCGATGGTTGCCGGCAACCCGGTAGCAGTCCAATCGCCGGCAAGGAACAGGTTTTTTTGCGTCGTCTCGGGCCCCGGACGCAGGGCGTTCTGCTCCGGCGTCGCCTCAAATGTGGCACGGCGCTCGCGCACGATCTGCCACGGCGGCAGGTCGCCGGAAACGCCCGACGCCTTGCAGATGTCCCGCCAGATCGCCTGCGCTAGCTCCTCGCGCGGCATGTCGACCAGGCGGTCGCCGTTGCTGATCGTCACCGACAACCGTTGCGGGAACGCGAACAGCCACTCCACGAGGCCGCCGACCACGCCGAGAATGGACGCGGCGTCGCGCGGCGGATCGACGCGGAAGTGCGCGTTCACGATGGCGCGGAATTTGGTCGGCGTTTTCAGGCCGGGCAGCAGGGATGCCGCAGCGCGCGGCGGCACCGCAAGCACGACGGCATCGTCGGCGGCCAGCGCGATCTGGTCGCCACCGCCAAAATCGAGTTCGCTAACGCGATCCCCCGACATGCCAAGCGTCCGCAATTCGTGACTGAACTGGACGCTGTAGCCCCTCTCCTGCAGCAGCTTCACCGCCGGCTCGATCAGGACCGAGCTCAGGCCGTCGCGCGCGATCAGCGGGCGGCAAGCCCGCCCGCCTGCGAGCAGCGTCTCGCGCACGATGGCGCCGGCAAGCCCGGCCGAGCCTTCCGGCGGATCGACGTTCAGCGCCGCGAGCAGCAGCGGCTGCACCAGGCGGTCATACAGCGCACCCTTGCAGGGAATGGTGTTGCCGACCAGCGCCCCGGTGCCGGCCCAGGCCAGCGGTGCCAATGCGAGATAGTCGCGCAGGGTGGTGTCCGGGACGCGGCGCGCCTCGTCGAACACCCACAGCGGCAGGCGGGAATCGCCGAGGTCGAGCTGCCAGCGTTGGCCGGTGGCCAGATCGACGAACGGAAACTGTGCGCGTGCGGGTCCCACGAGGCCGGCCTCGGTGCCGATCGAACGCGCGTAACTCAGCGCGTGACGGTTGCCCGACAGCAGCAGATGATTGCCATTGTCGATGGTGAGATTGGTGGCGGCGTCGAAATAGGAGCGGCAGCGGCCACCGGCCTGCTGCGTCGCCTCGTGGACGCACACCTTGTAGCCGCCATTGGCGAGCCGCATGGCCGCGGAGAGGCCGGAAATACCGGCACCGATGATATGAACGGTCTTTTGCATCAGATGATCGCGTAACGAAGAAGAATGCCGATCTTGGCTGCCTTGGACACATGCACCGGCGCACGCGGAGCCGCGAAGCCGCGCGCGACCAACAGATCGAGGATCGCACGGTAGTATTTCGACATGATCCGCGGCGCGCGCACGGCGCGGCGCGAATTGCGCTTCATGATCTCGTCGGACTTCTGGAAATGCATCTTGGCGCGCTCGGCGAGCGGCGCGCAAACCTTCGGCAGCGCGCGGTCGGCAGTGACGCGGGCCGGGTCGGTATTGGTGATGCCGGCGTGCCAGAGCCACTCACGCGGCAGATAGAGACGGCCGAGACCCGCATCCTCGTCGATGTCGCGCAGGATGTTGGTAAGCTGCAGCGCGCGGCCGAGGTGATACGCGAGCTGGATACCATCCTCCTCGGGCAGGCCGAACACGCGCACCGACAGCCGGCCGACCGCGCTCGCGACGCGATCGCAATACAGGTCGAGCGTCGCAAGATCCGGCGCGCGTATATCCTGCGGCACGTCCATTTCCATGCCATCGACGATCGCGACGAAATCCTCGCGCTTCAAGCCGAAGGTCTTCACCGAGGCGACATAGTCTTTCAGGCGCTCCGGCGGATGTCCCGCATAGAGCGCGTCGATATCGTCGCGCCACTGTTGCAGAGCGGCCAGCCGTTCCGGCCGCGGGCCATCGGAATCGGCGATGTCGTCGACCTGCCGGCAGAAGCTGTAGATCTGGAACATCGCCTCGCGCTGCGCGCGCGGCAGGATGCGCATCGCGGCATAGAACGAGCTGCCCGACGCGGTGCTTCCATAACTTGCGTTGGCCGCCGCCTCAGCACTCATGCCCCTGCCGCCGTCTTGGAGACCGCACGCCGGCCGGTCGCGCGCCGCGCAGTCTCGCCGGCCATGCCGCCGAGGCTCTGCAGCAGCAGTTCGATCGGGCTGAGATGCACGCGCTCGCTGAGCGGATCGCGCACCTTCAGCATGTTGACGATCTTGTCGGCGAAAGCCTGGATCACCGATATCTCGAGCCCGAGCCTGAAATCCTTCACCTCGGCAGCGAGCGACTTGCCCTGGTCAAGCAGTGCCTCGGTGCGCACCGCGAGCGCCTGCAGGCACTTGAGCAGGGCCGGCTGCGACTTCGCCTCGCCGAGCATTTCGACGGTTGCGCCCGCGGCGGCCAGCGCATCGCGCGGCAGATAGACGCGGTTCAGGTTCCGGTAGTCCTTGCCGCAGTCCTGAAGATGATTGTTGATCTGCAGGGCTGCGCAGAGCGCATCCGACGCCGCCCAGGTCGAGATATCCTCGCCATGCACCTCGAGCATGAAACGTCCGACCGGCATCGCCGAGTACCGGCAATAGTCGATCACGTCATCCCAGTTCTCGTAGCGCAGCTTGGTGACGTCGAGGCGGAATGCGACCAGCACGTCGAGCGCGTGCCGCGGCGGCATGCCGCGCTCGGCGAAGGCCCGGCGCAGATTGACGGCTTCCTTCTGGGTCTCGCCATTGCCGAGCAGCTCGGCCTCCATGAGGTCGAGATAGCGCAGCTTCTCCTCGGCGGGCAGCGTGGCGTGATCGGCGACATCGTCGGCGGTGCGGACGAAGTTATAGAAGGCCAGGATCAGGGCACGATGCCGCGGATGAATGATCCACGACGCGACCGGAAAATTCTCGTCGCGGTGGGTCTTTCCGGATCGCAGGTCGCTCGCGGTGGTCATGGGAAATTTGGGCTACACTGGTCAGGGCACGACGCAGGCGCGAACGGTCAGGCGCATGCGGGGATTTGCGAGCCCCATATAGGGGAATACGCCACCAAAACCAATGCTATCTGTGACCGCCAGCATACGTAGCCGCGGTCGGCATGGCTGCCAGCCGCGGTGTCGATAGCGGTCCCTTGAGACCTGAATTCGGTCCTACTGGCCGTGGGTCTTCAGCACCTGGTCACAGGCGGCGCTGATCTTGCTGCGGTTCTGCTGCAGGCAGGCGAGAATGGTGAAATCGCCCTGATCGATCACGGAGCGGCAGTGACGCTGCACGTCGCGCGTGCAGGCTTTTTGCTCGTCGGGTGTACCGCTGCGCGCCTGCTGCTGGGCGAGGACGCTGGATGAAAGCGGGATCGACAACAGGGCAAGAGCCAAGAGAAATTTACGCATCGTATTCCTTCATTTCCGACAGCAGAAAATCTGTTCCCGAAAAGCGTTTCGGCATGGCCGGGACGGATTTTAGGGATTGCAGACGCCACGTAACGCGGCAACGGATTGACGACAAGCACCGTTAAATGCGGCTAAATTTGCGGCGTTGTAAACCCCCGCATAAGCCATTGATTCACAACAGCGATTCATGCCATCACTTTGTCGCGTTTGGGTATTGCGGGTGGCAGTCGCGCAAAGCTACATGCCAGCATGAGGCCGACGGTTTCTGATTCTGTTCGACGACATTATCGGGGTCGCGCGCCGTTTCTGTCGTTTGAACCTAACATTCTTCGGTGACACTAAACCTTCGATGCGGCGAGACGCTTTCTTGCGTAGGAGGCGTTGATTTTGATGGGAAAATTCACAATGAAACTGTTTGGTTCCAGTGGTTATGGTCAGGCTTTCAGGGCTGTGGGCGTCGGCGCCGCACTGATGCTGTCTGCCTCTGCCGTCCATGCCCAGGCCGGCGGACCATTTGCCGGTTTTGCCGGCTCGTGGAGCGGAACGGGCACGGTGGCGTTGTCCAACGGCACGACAGAACGGATTCGTTGCAAGGCGGATTACAAGGTCGCGGCATCGGGCATGAGCCTGAAGCAAACGCTGCATTGCGCCAGCGACAGCTACAAGTTCGACCTCTCCAGCGACGTCACCAGCCAGGGCGACCGGATCTCCGGCAATTGGAGCGAGGCGAGCCGCAACATCTTCGGCAATTTGCAGGGCACCGCAGGCGGCGGGCGGATCGACGTGTTCGTCGAGGCCTCCGGCTTTGCCGCGAACCTGAATCTGCAGACCAACGGCTCCAAGCAGGTCGTCCAGATCGACTCCAAGGGTGAGATCCGCGGCGTCACGATCACGATGACGAAGACCTGACGCTGCCGGCCGATTGCCGGCGAACAAAAAGGCCCGGTTCCGAGCGCATCGGAGCCGGGCCTTTTGTTGTCAGCACATCAGGCCTTTTCGATCGGCGCCGGTTGCCCGCCCTTGCCGCGCAGCCTTTGCGACAGGTTGATCAGGAACATCGAGGTCGGCCGCAGGATGAAGAGGTCGGCGACCAGGGCTGCGACCATCGAGAACGCGCTCAGCCAGCCGAACAGGCGCAGCGACGGCAGGTCCGAGAACACGGTGACGACGAGGCCGCAGGCCAGCACCACCGTGGTCAGGATCAGCGCGGGACCGACCAGCACGGTGGCGCGCTCCACCGCGAGTTCCGGCGTGACACCCGGCTTCATCTCCAGCCGCAGGCGATTGAGGAAGTGGATGGTTGCGCTGAGGCCGAGGCCGAACGAGACGGTCAACGCCACCACGCTGGCGAATTGCAGCCCCTCCCCGAGCAGCCAAAGCACGGTGCCTGACAGCACCACGGGGAAGATGCCGGGCAGGATACAGGAGAACATCACCACGACCGAGCGGAACGCGAGCCCGATGAAGATCGCGACCAGTGCGAACTCCACCGTGAGGCCGCGGTTGAGCTTCTCGATCATGTTGGCGCTGTTGCGCGCGGCAATCACCGACAGGCCCGTGACCGCGATCTCGTAGCCGGGATGCTCGGCGCGCACCTTGTCCAGCGAGTGATCGAGTTTGTTCACCACCGGAAGCAGCTCACTCGAGTCCAGATCCGGAACCCGGCCCGACACCACGACCGCATCCTGATCCTTCGAGATGAAGCGGCGCACGAGATGTTCGGGAATCACGCCGACATATTCCTTCAGCGTCGCGACATCGTTGCTGCCGGCCTTCTCGGCGAGCCAGCGCCGCAAGGTTTCCAGCGACCAGACGTTGCCGACACCGGCACTGTCCTCGACCATCGCGTGAACGTCGGCGATCGTCTTCAGCGTCTCCGGCGAGTAGAGCGATTGACCCTTGGGGAATTCGATCAGCACGTCGACCGGATTGGCGCCTGTGAGCTTGGCGTCGAGCCGGCTCGACGCCGCCACCGCCTGCCGCTTGTCCGGCACCTGATCTGCGAGCCGGTAACGCGGTTCGAGATTGGCATAGATGATGCCGAGGCCGCCGACGACGATCAGCGCGAGCAGGCTGAACAGGCCCGGACGGCCGACCATGCGCACCGCGATCCAGTAGCAGAAATTGCGCAGCGCCTGAACGCCGGCATCCGCGCTCTGGAATTTGACCGCAAAGACGTTCTCGTTGCGCACCAGCAGGATGCCGAACACCGGCACCAGAGAGAGCACCGCGACCAGCGCGATGATGGTCGCCGCAAGCCCGGCCTCGCCGAACTTGCGGATCAGGTCGGAGTCCGAGAACTGCAGCGCAATGAAGGAAATGCCCGCCGTGCCGTGCGTCAGCACGCAGGCCGGGCCGACCACCAGCACCGCGTTCTTGAACGCGGTGAATTTGTCCTGCCCCGCGATCAGCCGGTCGCGCGCCGCGAATGTCAGCTGCATCGAGTCGGAGAAGCTGATCACCATGATGAGCGGCGTCATCACGTTGAGGAACATGTTGAGATTGAAATTGGCCCAGCCGAGGCCGCCGAGCGCGAGCAGGATCGCGATCATCGGCGGGAACGCCGCCGCCACCATGAAGGAAATCTTGCGGAAGAAGATGATGGCGATGACGCAGCCGGCGAGGATGCCGAGGATGTTGTAGGTCAGGCCGTCGCGCTCGACCGCATTGCGGATCTCGAGCTGCATGACCGGCACGCCGGACAGCTGGGCATTGAGTCCGCTGCCGCCGAGATCCTCGGCCATGATCTTCCTGATGTCGCCGACCACCTTGCTGAGCTTGTTGCTGGCGACCACCTCCGGCTCGAGCGACAGCACGACCAGCGCAAGCGTGCCGTCTTCCGACAGCAGCTTGCCGCGGATGATCTCGTTGCTTTTGACGGTCTCGACGAATTTGTCGTAGGCCGCTCCCTCGGGGAGATCATTCGGGAACAGCGCCGCCGGCAGCTTGCCGGGCTCCGGCGCCTGCCGCGCCGAGAACAGCGACACCAGGCCGCGAACGCCTTCGACGAGCTGCAGGTCCGTGACCATGTCACGGAGCTTTCCGAGATTGTCGCGTTCAAGCAGCGTCTTGCCTTCGACCACAACGAGGACGTCGAACTCGGTCGCCGGGAAACGCTTGGTCACCGCCTCATATTGCTTGTAGTCCTTGGATTCGGAACGGAACAGCTGCGACAGCGAGTCGTCGATCTTGATCCGGTGCACGCCGAACACGGCGCCAATCAGCAACAGAACGAGGACGATGCAGGACAGGATCGGCGCCCGCATCGGGATCAGGCCAAGGCGTTCGATCCCGAAGGCGATGCTGGGGCCAGAACGTGGCTCTTCGACCTTCTCGACATGGACCTGACTTTCGGAATTCTTTTCGAGCATGCCCTGTCCAGTTCTGAAAACGGCTCAATCTGTCTAGCTTGGTTGGGTCTAGGGGCGCGAATGAGGCGGGTGAGCGCGGTTGATCGGCGCTAGTCCTTGAAAACACGCGAATATTGACCGGCGCCGGTTTTACCTGTCCGCCCCTTTGCTCGCAAGCGCGAGGGTCGAACCAAATCAGCGAGGAACCGCCGATCCCCGCCATTAAGTATCTGATTTGTCACACCCTGGGAGCGCATCCTGTGACGATCCACCGCCGCTTTCATCTTTCAACGCGACCCCCGTGATTTGGCGTGCCAGGCCCTCACGCACAAGCCAGGAGATCCTGAACGCGGCTTCGGCATAACTCAGCCCGGCGCGGTGGATGTTGGAGATGCAGTTGCGCTCGGCATCGGTGAGGCCTATCCGCGGTGCGAAGGTGAGATAGGCGCCAAGGCTGTCCGGCGCGGACAGGCCGGGCCGCTCGCCGATCAGCATCACCAGCATGCGCGCGCCGAGGATGGCGCCGATCTCGTCACCGAGTGCGACGCGCGCACCCGATGCGATGATCACACCTCCGGCCTCGATCTTGTCGGCCGCGAGCCGCGGCAAGAAATGCCGGATCAACTCGACGGCGTGCACATTGACCGCGGTCGGGGACAGGCCGTCACCGATCACGACGGCGCAGGGGCACGCCGTGATGCCGCTCCCCTCCAGCGACCGCCGCGACGCGGAATCCAGCATGCGCCCGAGATCGGGCCGGCGCAGATAGTCGCGCCGGCTGCGCGCCTGGCTCGACACCTCGCGCGGCGCGAGGCCGAGGCCGGCAAGACCGGCCGCAATCCGGCTGACATCGAAGGCCGCGTGAACGGCGTCGCGGGCGCGGGCGTGGTCGAGCGTGAAGGAGAGCAGCGCATTGGTCGGCAGGCTGGCCCCGGACCGGCCGAGACCGACGCGCGCCGGCGTGAGGTCACGCAGATCGGCAAGCGAATGGGACGATGGTGCCGGCGGTGTCGTCATGCTGCTACTCGGCGGGAACTGAAGCCTCGCGCAACCGGATCGAGTAGTTCGAGGCGTTCTGCCGGCCGCTGGAGGCTGCACGGGCAAACGTGATCAAATGATGCGCAACCAGCGTCGCCGAGATCAGCCCCTCGATGTCGCCGCGCTTGAGCCGGCCCAGCGCAAACTTCCAGAACACGCGCTTGTAGTCGCCGAGCACGCCGACCTTCCAGAAGATGTTGCGCAGCATGATCAGGCCGCGCCGGATGTTGCGCCAGCTCTTCATTTCCGGGCTGACCGGCACCTTGATGCGGTTGGTGTAGGTATAGTTGCATTGATGCAGGTAGCGCTCGAACAGCTTCTCGGGCTGGTAGGCGAGCTCCATGCATTTGCGCCAGGAGCTGACCACGTCCTCATAGGGCAGCAGGAACTCGACGTTGGAATCGCGGCCGTCGTCATCGACCAGCCGCCCCGCCTTTTCGAGCCGATCCCACAACGGCGTCTTCGGCAGCGCCTGCAGCAGGTTGATGGTGAGAAGCGGAATCTGGGACTCCTCGACAAAGGAGATCAGTGCGTCACCGGTCTGGGGCTTGTCGGTATCGAGCCCCATGATGATGCCGGAGACGACCTCCATGCCGAAGGAGTTGATGGTGCGCACGCCGTCCAGGATCGGAACCATCATGTTCTGATCCTTGTGCATGGCTTTCAGTGCGTCGGGATCGGGCGTCTCGATGCCGACGAAGATCGTCACGAAGAAGGCCTCGCGCATCTTCTCCAGGATCTCGGGACGCTTGGCGATGTTGAGCGTCGCCTCGCAGGCGAGGCGCGTGACATAACCGGTCCGCTTCTGCCACTCGATCAGATGCGGCAGCAGCTCGCTCGCAGCCTTGCGGTTGCCGATGAAATTGTCGTCGACGAAATAGACGGTGTCGGTCGCGCCGCATGCGCGCAGCTTGTCGAGTTCGGCGATGATCTGCTGCGGCGACTTCAGGCGCGGATTGCGGCCATAGAGCCCGGGGATATCGCAGAACTCGCACTGATAGGGACAGCCCGAGGAGAACTGGATGCTGCCGAGAAAGTACTTCTTGGTTTCGGCGAGCTCATAGGCCGGCAGCGGGAAATCCGTCATCGGCAGACGGTCGATGGTTTTCAGCACCACCTGCTCGTCGGGACGGCTGGTGTCCTCGGCGAGACGCCTGATCAGCTCATTGGTCGCATCGCCGAGCTCGCCGACATGAAGGTAGTCGAATGAGGGATAGTAATCCGGGCAGGCACTGACCGACGGCCCGCCGATCGCGACCGTCAGGTCATGGTCATGCGCGCGGTGACAGATGTCGTTCATCTGCTGGCGCTGGATGTGCATGCCGCTGACGAACACGGCATCCGCCCACTCGAAATCCTCCGCCGTCGCCGGGCGCAGGTTCTCGTCGACGAAACGGACCGGCCAGTTCTCGGGAAGATATGCGGCGATCAGCAGCAGGCCCTGCGGCGGCATGAACGCCTTCACGCCGTCGGTCAGGGGATAGGCGTGCTCGAAGGTCCCAAAGGACGACGTATAGCGCGGAAAGACGCAGAGGATACGCCGTACAGTCTTTATGCCCTCAGCTCTCATCAAACGACCCCGAAGCACCCGCAAATCTAACCATAGCGTGGAACGCTGGGCCAGAAATTCTTCAACATTGTGGCACTACCTAACGTCACAACGGCGAGATAGTTGCTCTGCAGAATTTTGCCATCCCGTCAGGTCAGCAGCCTGGCAGCGAGGTCGGGCAGCCGCCCCGCGTCGGCAACGAGGCGAAAGTCCTGCCCGGCAAGGCCGACGCGCGCCAGCCAGTCGTCGAATTCGGGCGCCCGCTTCAGGCCGAACAGGTCGCGGACGTAGAGCGCATCGTGAAACGATGTCGACTGATAGTTCAGCATCACGTCATCCGCGCCCGGCACGCCCATGATGAAGTTCACGCCGGCGGCCGCAAGCAGCGTCAGGAGATTGTCCATGTCGTCCTGATCGGCCTCGGCGTGGTTGGTGTAGCAGACATCGATCCCGAGCGGCAGGCCGAGCAGCTTGCCGCAGAAATGATCCTCGAGCCCGGCGCGGATGATTTCCTTGCCGTCATAGAGGTATTCAGGACCGATGAAGCCGACCACGCTGTTGACGAGCAGCGGATCGAACGCGCGCGCCACCGCATAGGCCCGCGCCTCGCAGGTCTGCTGGTCGACCTGGTGATGGGCGTTGGCCGACAGCGCCGAGCCCTGCCCGGTCTCGAAATACATCACATTGTCACCGACCGTGCCGCGACGCAGCGACAACCCCGCCTCGCGCGCCTCCCGCAACAGCGAGAGGTCGACGCCGAAGCTGCGGTTGGCCGCCTCGGTGCCGGCGATCGACTGGAACACGAGATCGACCGGCAGCCCCTGCCCGATCAGTCCGAGCGTCGTCGTGACGTGGGTGAGCACGCAACCCTGCGTCGGAATCTCCAGACGCGTGATGATGTCGTCCAGCAGCCGCAGCAGGGTGCCGATGACTTTCGGATCGTCGCTCGCCGGATTGATGCCGATGCAGGCATCGCCCGAGCCCAGCAGCAGCCCGTCGAGGATCGAGGCGGTGATGCCCTTGGGGTCGTCGAACGGATGGTTGGGCTGCAGTCGCGTGCTCATTCGCCCGCGCAAACCGACGGTGTTGCGGAAGCGGGTCGTCGCCACGCATTTCTTCGCGACCAGGATCAGATCCTGGTTGCGCATCAGCTTCGATACCGCCGCCACCATCTCCGGCGTGATGCCGCGCGAGATCTTCTTGACCGCGTCCCCGGTGGCGGCATCCGACAGCAGCCAGTCGCGGAAGCCGCCGACGGTGAACGACGACACCGGCAGGAAGCCCGCAACGTCATGGCTGTCGAGGATCAGGCGGGTGACTTCGTCATCCTCATAGGGGATCACCGGCTCGTCGAGGAATTGCTTGAGCGGAACGTTGGCCAGCGCCAGCCGTGCGGCGATCATCTCCTCCGCGGTGTCGGCCGCGATGCCGGCCAGGCGATCGCCGGAACGCGGCGGCGAGGCCTTGGCAAGCAGGGCGCGCAGATCGGCGAATGCGTAGTTGGTGGCGTCGATGGTGTGACGATAGAGCATGGGAGTTCGCGTCGAAGGCTGGGGCAGCGCAACCTAGCACCTCTTTGCGAAAGTCGTGCCATCAGCTTCGCCCGGTGCGCCGGGGATGTTGACGAATGGTGACGATGGCGGCTCGTCATTCGACACCGCGGCAAGGAGGCGGGAAACCCGGCAGCTCGAAGCGCCTCATAAGGCATTGGGATTATTTAGAGATTTTAACGGTTGCGGCTGTGCAAAACGCTCGCGTTAAGAAATTGTCCATGAAGATTTTGCATAAGCTTTAATCGGCCGAAGGTACTCCCCGGCCTCTTGGAGTGCCCGCAATGCCTGCCCCCGTCACATCCCCCATTCCCATGTCCCGGCCCCCGATGGCATCCCGATTCTCGCTTGTTGCCAGGCTGTACTCGACGTTTGCGCTGATTGCGGCGCTGACCGCGGCCATCACTTTCCTGTCCGACTACAACGCGCGGCGCAATGCCGAGCTGACCGAGGCCGTCGACCTCGCAAGCCGTGCCGCGCTCAATGTCGAGCGGGTCAATTCGCTGGTCTATGCGGTGGTGATGGAATCCCGCGGCATCTACATGTCGACCGAACCGGCGGCGGTGAAGAAATACGGCGCCGGGCTGCTGGCGTTCAACGAACGCATCCTTGGCGTGGTCAAGAACTGGGAAACCCTGGTGCAGGCCGACGACGCCGCCCAGTTCGCGGTGTTCAAGAAGCGCATCGAGCAGTTCATCGAGTTTCGGAAAGAGCTGGTACGCCGCGGCATCGAGATCGGCGCCGCAGCCGGGCGCGAGTGGGGCGACAACGACGCCAACCGCGACGTCCGCACCGCGCTGAACAAGGATCTCGAGGCGCTCTCCAAGGTCTATGCCGAGCGTAGCAAGAGGCTGGCGCAGCAGACCGACACCAACCGCGCCATGGCGCTGGTGCTGACCGGGCTCGGTGCGGCCGCCCTGATCGTGGTGGTGCTCGGCGTGCTGATCATCGCCCGCTCGGTGGCCCGGCCACTGTCGCAGATCACCACGACCATCAAGCACGTCGCCGAGGGCGCCGACCATGTCGAAGTGCCGCATGTCGGTCGCAGCGACGAGATCGGCGCACTGGCACGCGCCATCAAGGTGTTCCAGGAGGCGATGGACCGCAATCGCAGCCTGAACGCCCAAGTCGTGCAGGATTCCGAGGCCCGCGTCGCGCGCGGCCGCCATATTGAGAGCTTCGTCGACGCATTCCGCGGCACCATCGGTGAGGTGCTCCGCGCGGTGCACGACAACGCCGCGACGATGCGGCAAACCGCGCAGACCATCGCGACCGTCGCCGCTGACGCCAGCGGCCGGGCGGTTGCGGCAGCCGGCGCGACCGAACAGGCTTCGAGCAACGTGTCCGCTGTGGCGGGCGCAGCCGAAGAACTCTCCGCCTCGGTCGAGGAGATCGGCCGCCAGGTCAAGCAGTCGTCCGGCGCGGTCGATCAGGCAGGTGCGCGCACCGACCGGTCGATCACCGAGATCGAGAGCCTTGCCGCCACCACCCAGCGCATCGACGGCGTGCTGAACCTGATCCAGGCGATCGCCGAGCAGACCAATTTGCTCGCCCTCAATGCCACCATCGAAGCCGCCCGCGCCGGCGATGCCGGCCGTGGCTTCGCCGTCGTCGCGCACGAGGTCAAGGCGCTGGCCGGGCAAACCGCAAAGGCAACCGCCGAGATCGGCGAGAATGTCGGCCTGATCCAGGCTTCGACCCGCAACTCGGTGGCCGCCGTGCGCGAGATCGGCCAGGCCGTGCGCGAGATCAGCAACGTCACGGCAAATATCGCAAGCGCGATCGGCCAGCAGGACGCGGCCACACGCGAAATCTCCGCCAATGCGCAGATGGCCGCCCAGGGCAACGAAACCCTGGTGACAAATGTCGGCTCGCTCCGCGACGACATGGACCAGACCAGCAAAGCGGCGGAATCGGTGCTCGCGGCATCGAACGATCTGACCGCAACCGCCGAGACGCTGTCGCGCGAGGTCGAGCAGTTCTTCCACAACCTGCGCAGCGACGGCGCCGACGGCCTGCGGCGGACCGGGACGTAGCAATAACGTGGCTGCTGGGGCTGATTCAAAACTTTCAAATGGCATGTTGGGTGTCGTCACCCGCGCATGCGGGTGATCCAGTATTCCAGAGACGCCGGAGCTCGAGCTAAGAAGGCCGCGGCGTACTGGATGCCCCGCCTGCGCGGGGCATGACAACGGGGAGAGTATGAGTTCGCATTCTCGCGGCGCGTTTCGCCCGAGCTTTGCTTTTCGTTTCGCCCTCTCTTGAAGAGGGCGCAGGGAAAGCCGGGTGCCGATCGCACCCATGGGCCCCGAGCAAAAGGTAGAAAGCTCGGGGGTAGGACCACAGGTGTAACCGGAGCAATCCGGCTTTCCCTGCGCGATGGGCTACGGCTTACTTCGTGCTCTCCCCGGCGAGACTGGGCTTGCTTGTCACCGTCTTCACAACGCGCATCGCGCAATGCGAAAAGACACCTACCACTAGGGCGTCAGGACCACACGACTTCGCCGTCCGCTTCATGCGCACTCGTCAGTTGCGCAATCCGCGTCCACCGCATCTCGACCCACGTTCGTGACGACCGCGATCCGCCCCTCGATCGGGTGAGACGGGCAAACCATACACTGAGTTGCGTTTCGGATAAAGCGAAATATTTTTGCTACAGGGGCTTGCGCCGTCGGGCAAATCAGTGATTGGCCTTTAAACACCGGCACACGCGGTGGGTTTCGCCTGGCCGTGACACCCGGCCAGAAGGCGATAGCGAACAGGCTCTTGCGGAGGCGATCCGCGCGTTCGATGGCCGGTGTGCCGGGCCGCATCTTCAGGCCATGAATAATTAAGTGCTACCTTGACCGCGTCTTTCATTTTGCTCGAGCCTAACCCGGGGAGACCAGATGGACTCCATTGATAACGAAATGCCATGGAACAGTGCGCCGGATGCCATGGCGTGCAATTTTGCGCTCGGCCACCTCGTAGGAGAACTGGCACGCCGTTTGACCGCCGACGGCCGAATTCATGCCGAAAGCTACATTTCAGCAGTCGGCGCAATCGCAGGGTACGCCGCGCAGCGTACGCTGTTTGCCGAGAGTCCGCCCGTCGTGGGCGTCAATATCAATCGTGCGACCGTGGCTTCCGGCGAACACTACTGGTTCGGTGACAGCCTGAATTACATGTTGGTGCCAAGAACCATGGCCGAGGGAAATCGATGTGTCTGGTCACTGGCGGCCAGCGCGGCGGTGATTGCCGGCCTCCCGCACCAACAAGTGCCAAAGCTCGACCTGATGTTCAAACGCATTACGGCGACAATTGGCGGGGCCGACGAGGGCAAATCTTCAGTCCCCGCGCGACATCAAGCCCATCTGCCCATGAAAGACCTGCTGAAGGTGGTCTGGCCGATGGCCATGATATGCTTTTCGGGGAAACTTCCGGGTGTCAGCCGCGAGTTCGGCGCAGCGCCCATCGCCTGGTGGTCGGCCATTGCCGCGCAGGCTTCGAGCCGGCCCATTCTCAACGTGAAGGATGTGCTGCCGCCCGACATTGCGCTGACACTGCTGATGGAGTCCGCGATCTATTGCAGCAAACTCGACCAATCGGAAATTGAGAGGACGTAGTGCACGGGTGTGCTGAGCCCGTCGCGAAAACATCAATGCTCACTCACGGAATGGAAATGATGGGCATCGCTTCGAGCAATTCTTCCGCAACCTGCGCAGCGACGCCCCCGACGGCCTGCAGCGAACGGGAACCTGAGCGGATCGGGCGACGCGCGCCCGGGACCTGGCGATCGGTCCGGCCGATCCGGATGGTTAAGGCTCTCCCAACGAACGTGCGCAAATCGCACGCGCTTCAGGTCGCCTTTCTCAATTTGATGCCCCTATAGAAAGTGACAGAGCGCGGGGGCGCGGGGAAGTGGAAGCAAGCAATGAACGGGCTGTTGCCAAAGCCGAAGGCGGTGCCGACCAAACGGCTGCTCGCGCTGGGGATCGGCCTCGTCTTGTGCTTTTCGGCGATCTGCGCGTCCGTTCTGTGGGAGATGGCCGGCAAGGATTATCAGCATGCGAAGGAAGCCGCGACCAACCTCGCCGCCTCAATCGCCAGCGAGATCGACCGCAACATCGAGCTCTATGACCTGTCGCTGCAAGCGGTCGCCGACGGCGTCAAGCTACCGGAGTTCGGGAAGATCAGCCCTGAGCTTCGCCAGGTCGTGCTGTTCGACCGCGCCGCAACCGCCAAGGATCTCGGCTCGATCCTCGTTCTGAACGCGACGGGAGACGTCACGCTCGATTCCCGGACATTGACGCCGCGGACCGCAAACTTCGCCGATCGGGACTTCTTCCGGGTGCATCAGTCGCGCGCGGACAACGGACTGTTCATCAGTACGCCGTGGATTACTCCGGACGGCGAATATCTGATCAGCCTGAGCCGCCGCATCAGCAACGACGACGGATCCTTTGCCGGCGTGGTCGCGGGCAGCATGCGGCTCAGCTATTTCCACAATCTGTTTCGCAAGTTGAACTTCGGCTTCGGCGACAGCATGGCGTTGTTCAACACCGACGGTGTCATGCTGATGCGAGCACCGTTCGACATCAGCAAGATCGGGCAAAGCATCAGGGACTCCCTGGTCTTCAGGCAGTTCCCGGCACGGCAGTCCGGCTTCTACACGACGAAATCGATCGTCGATCATGTCAGCCGGCTCTATGTCTTTCAGCAGGTCGGACACCATCCCCTGCTCATCGCCGAGGGTCTCGCGCTCAGCGGCATCTATGCCGACTGGTGGCAACAGCTTTGGCTGATCGGCAGTGTGGTGGCCGCGCTCTGCGCGTTCTCGATCGTCCTGATGTTCTACCTGCTGGCCGCTCTCAAACGGCGGGCCGCCGCGGAAGGCCAGCTCGCGCACCTCGCGAGCACGGACGCGCTGACAGGCCTCGCAAACCGCCGCCGCCTCGACGATATCCTTGACGTGGAATGGCGTCGGGGCATGCGCGCAAAGGCGCCGGTGTCACTTCTGATGATCGACGTCGATCATTTCAAGACCTTCAACGACACGCACGGACATCAGGCCGGCGACGACGTGCTCGCTACCGTGGGGCGGTGCATCGCAGCGAGCACCAAGCGCGCAACCGATCTCGGCGCCCGCTATGGCGGCGAAGAATTTTCGGTATTGCTGCCTGGCATCGGCAAGGCGGGCGCATTGGAAGTCGCCGAACAGATTCGCGCGAAGTTGACGGCTGCGCGCGAATCCGAGCACGAGCTGCCGACCGTCAGCATCGGGTTGTCCTGCCTCGTCCCGGACCACGAGCGCACGTCGCGTGATCTGCTCAAGGCCGCGGACCTTGCGCTCTATCAAGCCAAGCGTGAAGGCCGCGACCGCGTCGTCGTCAGCCCGATCGGATGGGATAAATCGGGCAAGCGGCACGTCGCCTGATCGAGGTCCGTTGGCGCGGTCGAAACGCGCGCCCACTCGTTCACTCCACCGGCAGCACGTCGACCGCGACGCTAAGTTTCTGCTTACGCGCGCCGACGATGACGCCGTCGACCGGCGAGACGTCGGCGAAGTCGCGGCCGATGGCGAGAATGATGTGGTCGCCCCCGACCATGAGATCATTGGTCGGATCGAACCCGACCCAGCCGAGTTCGCTGCCGCACCAGACCGACACCCAGGCATGGGTTGCGTCCGCGCCCTGCAGCCGCGGCTGGCCCGGCGGCGGGATGGTGCGCAAGTAACCACTGACATAGGCCGCAGGCAGGCCGAGCCCGCGCAGGCCCGCGATCATAACATGGGCAAAGTCCTGGCAGACACCATGGCGCTTCTCGAACACGTCGCGGAGCGGCGTCGAGATCACAGTCGCCTTGGGATCGTATTTGAAGTCGTTGCGGATGCGGCGCATCAGGTCGGCCGCGCCGGCAAGGATGCCGCCGCCGGGCGAAAAGCTCGCGGACGCGTAAGCCGTCACCGGCCGCAGCACCGGCACCAGCGCGCTGGCAAAGACATAGCCGACCGGCGAGGCCGCATCGAGGCTCAACGCCTCGAACGCGTGATCGCGCACGCTCTCCCAGGACGGGCTCACCGCGTCACGCAGCGGCGGCTGCCGCACGACCGATACCCGCGAGCGGGAGTCGATGCGCAGGCTGCGATGCGCCGTCTCGATCAGCACGCTTTCGGTCAGCGTGCCGAAGAAGTCGCGCCGCGCGGTGCGCTCGGCGTGCTTGGGACGGATCTCGACCGAATGCGAGATCAACTGCTGTCCGTCGCCGCTGAGCGGCTCCAGCCGCAGCGAGCAACGCGCGAAGCTGACCTGAGTCTCGTAGCTGTAGGTCGTGACGTGACGGATGTCGTAGATCACGCCAGCCCCGTGAGCTTCTCCGGCCGGCTGGCATTCGGTCCGTGCGGGAAATAATGCAGCCCGACCGCGTCGGCGAGGTTGAGCAGATCCTGCTCCAGCGCAAACAACGTCTTGACGTCGAGGCTGGCGGCTTCGGCCGTCGTCAACATGGCCTCGACCGCGACTGCGAGCCGCTGCGGCCGCTCGATCAGGCCGTGCTCCTTCAGGCTCGGCAGCGCGGCGATATGCTCGTTCAGCGCCGCGACCTGGAATGCGACCGAGCGCGGATTATAGGGGTCGAGCACCGCCAGATCGCGCACCGGTGTGAGCAGCGGCTGCACCAGATAGCGCGAGCGATAGGTGATCTGGCAGTCGACCAGCGTCAGCAGGACGTCGAGGTCTTCATCACCGGCTTCGTCGTAGGCGAACTGGCGAGCAAAGCGCGTGGTGTTGATGGCGCGCTCGGCGCGGCGGCCCATCTCGAGGAAGCGCCAGCCGGCAGCGCGGTTCATGTTCTCCTGCGCGAGGCCCGCGAAACTCGCAAGCTCCTGCAAGGTCAGCTCGGCGGCGCTGACGACTCCGTCGTCGTCATGAACCTCGATCGCGAGACGATCGGCCATCTCGGTGATGACCTGCCAGGCGTCCGGCGACAGCCGCTCGCGGAGCGAGGTTGCCGTGCGCTGCGCCGATCGCACCAGCGACAGCGCCGAGCCGAACTTCTCGTCGCTCTGCAGCGCTTCGAGTGCAACCTTGGCTGGATTGGCGCGCGCTGTCTGCGAGGCCGCTCCCCAGACGACCAGCATGCGCTGGGTGCGCTCGGCCGAATGCATCGCCGGCGTGGAGCCGGTCGAATTCGCCCGCGCAGGATCGCGCAGCGGCGTGCACAGCGCGCGGATCAGCCGGATGGTGGCCTCGGCGCGCTCGAGATAGCGGCCGAGCCAGAACAGGTTGTCGGCCGCGCGGCTTGGCAGCACGCCGGCGATGCGGCGGATGCGGACGGTGTCGACCGCCGGCAGCAACGTCGAGGTCGCAACCGCCTTGTCGGAGACCACCCAGACATCGGCCGACACCGCGCCATCGCCCATCGATACCGCGCGCGCATCCGCCCGATCGGCAATCCGGCAGAAGCCGCCGGGCAGCACGGTCCAACCATCCGGTGTCGCCGCCGCGAACACCCGCAGCACGAACGGACGCGGCGCAATGCGGCCATTCTCCCACACCGGCGTGGTCGACAGCCGCACCAGCTCCTGTCCGACATAATCGATGCCGCGATGGCTAATGGCATCCTTAAGGCGGTCGCGGTCCGTTGCCGACAATTCGCCCGGGAGCACCGGCCCGCTGTCGGGAAAATCCGCGACGCCGCGGCCATAGGCGCCCTCGATCGCGAATTCGTCGAACCGCGACAGCACCTCCTCGCGGGCGGATTTCTGGCCGCACCACCAGGTCGCGATGTGCGGCATCATCAGGTCTTCGCTGAGCAGGCGCCGGCACAGATTGGGCAGGAAGCCGAGCAGCGCCCTCGCCTCCATCACGCCCGAGCCCGGCATGTTGGCGACCACGACGCCGCCCTTGCGCAGGACCTCGACGAGCCCGGGCACGCCGAGATAGGAGGACGCATCGAGCTCGAGCGGATCGAGCATGTTGGAATCGACCCGGCGCAGCAACACGTCGAGCCGCTTCAAGCCGGCGACGGTGCGGATGTGGACGCGGTCGCCGGAGACCGCGAGATCGTCGCCCTCGACCAGCAGGAAACCGAGATAGCGCGCGAGCGTTGCGTGCTCGAAATAGGTTTCGCTGAACGCGCCCGGCGTGAGCAGGCCGATCCGCGGCTCGTCGCGGTCGGCGCTGGCGCGAAGTGAATCGCGGAACGCTTCGAAGAACGGCGCAACGCGCTCGACATTCATCGACTTGTAGAGATTGGAAAAGGCGCGCGACAGCACCAGGCGGTTTTCCAGCGCATAGCCCGCGCCCGACGGCGCTTGCGTGCGATCGCCGAGCACCCACCAGCGGCCGTCGGGTCCGCGGCCGATGTCGGCGCCATAGAGATGCAGGTAGCGGCCGCCCGGCGGCTTGATGCCGCTGACCGCGCGCAGATATTCGCTGCTGCCGGCGATCGCCGCAGCGGGGATCGCTCCCTCGGCGACGAGACGGCCTTCGCCGTAGAGATCGGCCAGCACCATTTCCAGAAGCTGCGCGCGCTGCGCGACGCCGGCGGCGAGCTGCTGCCAATCGGCCGCGTCGATGATCAGCGGCAGATGGCTGAGCGGCCAGATCCGGTCGGAGGTGTCGCCGGGCGCGCGATAGGTAACCCCGGCTTCGCGCAGATGGCGATCGGCCGAGGCGAAGCGGCGCTCGATGTCGGCCGGCGACAGCGCGGCAAAAGCGTCGAAGAAGCGGGCCCAGGCCGGCCGCGGCGCGCCGTTCTCGGCAATATACTCGTCGGGAATGCCGGGAAGCCGGACATAATCGCGGGTCCATTGCGCCATCCGGCGCTGACCGGGACGGGCCCTGCTCTCTTGACTACTGCCTTGGCCACCCGACACGGTCATTGCACTTCCCCCGAACGCAATTAGTGCAGGAGCGGCGTCCGCAAGTCGAGGGTCAACGGAAACTCAATTGTGCGTTCCTCCGGCGGCGCTTCGATCCTGCCGGGGGTGTGGCCGTGCTCCTGGAAACGCGCCAGCCGCCGCGCCTCGGCCTCGTAGGAATTGACCGGCTTGGTCTCGTAGTTGCGGCCGCCGGGATGGGCGACGTGATAGACGCAGCCGCCGAGCGAACGGCCGTTCCAGGTATCGATCAGATCAAACGTCAGCGGCGCGTGCACGGGAATGGTCGGATGCAGGCCGGAAGCCGGCTGCCAGGCCTTGAAGCGCACGCCGGCGACTGCCTCGCCGGCGCGGCCGGTCTCGGTCATCGGCATCCGCCTGCCATTGCAGGTGACGACGTGGCGGCCCTCGACGAATCCGGTCGCCCTCACCTGCAGCCGCTCGACCGACGAATCGACGTAGCGCACGGTGCCGCCCGCCGTGCCCTCCTCGCCCAGCACGTGCCAGGGCTCGAGCGCCTGCCGCAGTTCGAGGCCGACGCCACCGTGATGGATGCGGCCGAAGGCGGGGAAACGAAATTCAAGCTGCGCCTGATACCACTCGGGCTCGACGTCGTAGCCGGATTGCTTGAGCTCGGCGAGCACGCCCATGAAATCCTGCCAGAGGAAATGCGGCAGCATGAATCGGTCATGCAACGCGGTACCCCAGCGCACAAACCGGCCCTGCTGCGGCTCGCGCCACAGCTTTGCGATCAGCGCGCGGATCAGCAGCTGCTGGGCCAGCGACATGCGCGGGTCGGGCGGCATTTCGAGCGCGCGGAATTCAACGAGGCCGAGCCGGCCGGTCGGACCATCGGGCGAATAGAGCTTGTCGATGCAGATTTCGGCGCGATGGGTGTTGCCGGTGATATCGACCAGGATGTGCCGGAACAGGCGGTCGACCAGCCACAGCGGCGCGTCCATGCCCGCAGGCGGCACGTGCGACAGCGCGATCTCCAGCTCATAGAGCCCGTCATGCCGCGCCTCGTCGATGCGCGGCGCCTGGCTGGTCGGGCCGATGAACATGCCGGAAAACAGATAGGACAGCGACGGATGCCGCTGCCAGTACAGCACGAGACTCTTCAACAGATCGGGCCGGCGCAGGAACGGCGAATCCTCCGGCGTCGAACCGCCGACCACGATGTGGTTGCCACCGCCGGTGCCGGTGTGGCGGCCGTCGATCAGGAAACGGTTGGCACCGAGCCGCGTCTTCGCGGAGTCCTCATAGAGGCCGAGCGTGATGTCGACGGCCTCGCGCCAGCTTTGCGCCGGTTGTACGTTGATCTCGATCACGCCGGGGTCGGGCGTCACCTTGATCACCTCGATGCGCGGATCGAACGGCGGCGCGTAGCCTTCGACGTTCACCTGCAGCTGCAGTTCCTCGCCAGTCGCCTCGATCGCGGCGATCAGCTCGAGATAATCCTCGACCTTCTCGACCGGCGGCATGAAGGCGCACAGCACGCCGTCGCGCACCTCTATCGACATCGCGGTGCGCACCGGCACCGGCTCTTCAATGTCCATGAGCGCCTGCTTCAACTCCGGATCGATCTCCCCCAGTACATCGCGTGGTGCCATCGGATCCTGCTCGATGACATAGGGAAAATCCTCGGGCGGGACGTGTTCGAGCGAGCCGATCGGAAGCCGCAAGCCCAGCGGGGAATCGCCCGGAAAGAGGAACAGGTGGCTGCGCCGGATTTTCCAGCGCTCGCTGCGCCAGCGCGCCGGGACGCGATCGCCAAGCGGCGTCCAGCGCTGGATCGGCAGTACATAGCCCTTCGGCGTCGTCAGTCCCTCATCGAACACCCGCGCGATCCGTCCGCGCTCTTCCGCATCCGCCAGCCTGGAATTCGCAGGACTGACATTGGCCGGCAACGCCGCCTCGCGTTGCAGCCAGAACGTGGTGTCTTCGTAAGCAGGCGTGACGTAGTCCGCCTTCAGACCGAGCCGCGCAGCGATCCCGATCGCGAAGTGCTCCGCATCCGCGATCTCGGCTTTACGCGGATTTTCGATTGAAGCGATCAGGTCGGCGTTCTTCCAGATCGGCTTGCCGTCCTTGCGCCAGTAGAGGCCGAACGCCCAGCGCGGCAGGGTTTCGCCGGGATACCATTTGCCCTGGCCGTAGTGCAGCAGACCGCCGGGCGCGAACCGCGTGCGCAGCTTGCGGATCAGATCGTCGGCCAACGCGCGCTTGGTCGGACCGACCGCAGCGACATTCCACTCCGGCGATTCCAGATCGTCGACCGAAACGAAGGTCGGCTCGCCGCCCATCGTCAGCCGCACGTCGTCCGCCTTCAGGTCGGCATCGACCTGCTCGCCGAGCCGGTCGAGCCGCGCCCAGGATTCATCCGAGAATGGCCTGGTGATCCGCGGCGCCTCGCGGATGCGCTTGACGCTCATCTCGAAGCCGAACTCGACATTGGCGAAGCCCGCCGTGCCCGTCACCGGCGCGGCCGAGCGGTAGTGCGGCGTGGCGCAGACCGGAATGTGGCCCTCGCCCGTCAGCATGCCGGAGGTGACGTCGAAACCGATCCAGCCCGCGCCCGGCAGATAGACCTCGGCCCAGGCGTGCAGGTCGGTGAAGTCGCTCTCGACCTCGCGCGGCCCCTCGAGCGGATCGATATCGGGCCGCAGCTGAATGAGATACCCGGAGACGAAACGCGCGGCGAGCCCGAGATGGCGCAGCGTCTGAATCAGCAGCCAGGCCGAGTCACGGCAAGAGCCGGAGCCCGCGGCCAGCGTCTCCTCCGGCGTCTGGATGCCGGCCTCCATGCGGATCACGTAGCCGATCTTCTTCTGCAGCTGCGCGTTCAGCTCGACCAGGAAATTGACGGTGCTGTCGGCCTTGCGCGGAATGTCCTTCAGGTAAGCCGCGAGCAATGGCCCGGGCTCATCGGTCTCAAGGTAAGGCGCGAGCTCGGTCTTGAGATCGCCGGGATATTCGAACGGAAAGCTGCTGGCATAGGGCTCGACGAAGAAGTCGAACGGATTGACCACGGTCATCTGCGCGGTGAAGTCGACCTCGACCTTGAGCTCGGTCGCCTTCTCCGGAAACACGTAGCGCGCCAGCCAGTTGCCCTGCGGGTCCTGCTGCCAGTTCACGAAGTGGTTGGCGGGCGTCACCTTGAGCGAATAGCTCAAGATCGGCGTGCGGGTATGCGGCGCGGGCCGGAGCCGAATGGTCTGGGGCCCGAGATCGATCGGCCGGTCGTATTTGTAGTGCGTGACGTGATGCAGTGCGACGAAGATCGACACGGACCGAGGACTCCAGCAGCTTTTTTGAGCAGAACACTGGTTCCGGTGTGGATCAAGCACTAACAACGGGCAGCGGTTGCCTACGCGAGGAGCGGTCAGGGCCTTCCTCGCCGAGGACATGGGCTACCAACGACGCGCCGTCGCTCAATCCGGTCGTTCCTCGACTTGAGTCCCGCATGCAGCACAGAATTTCGCGCGTGGCGTTCGCAATAGCTTGCCGCACGAGGAACACGGCGGTCCGAACAAGCTCAGCCGGTGGTGCCAAATCGCGTTAGCATTCGTTTCTCGGAAGCCCGTAATTTCGAAATAGCGTCGTAAGGCGCCCTCTCCATAGACCCACTTCTTCGCCTCATGGAGGCCAATTCCACGAGTCTGACGGATGCTCTGCATTTCCTCGATGCCAGCTTGGAGATCAGGCAAAACTTGCTCCCATTCCGACTCGTCGAGCATGGGCACGTCGATTTTGCAGCGCCAACAGTAGGTCGTTTTCGCCACGGATTCCGCCCTCCTTGGCGTCGCGTCGTTGCGAGAAGCGCTAGGGACGAAACTATCGCAAGTGATAGCCCGTCGTGTGGGCCCCGCCACCGAAACCTACATCGTCGCCCCCAGGACCCATGGCGCGAACTCGGCGCCGCCGAAATCAAAGCTCTCGCTCTTGGTCGGCTGGCCCGACGCGGTCTTGAGGATGAGGTCAAAGATGCGCTGGCCGCATTCCTGCACGCTCTCCTCGCCGTCGAGGATGGTGCCGCAATTGACGTCCATGTCGTCTTCCATCCGCTTGTACATCGGCGTGTTGGTGGCGAGCTTGATCGACGGCGCGGGCTTGCAGCCGAACACGCTGCCGCGCCCGGTGGTGAAGCAGACGAGGTTGGCACCGCCGGCAACCTGCCCTGTGGCGGCAACCGGGTCGTAGCCGGGCGTGTCCATGAACACAAAACCCTTCTTGGTGACGGGCTCGGCGTAATGCAGAACGTCGACGAGATTGGTGCTGCCGGCCTTTGCCATTGCGCCCAGCGACTTCTCCAGGATGGTGGTGAGGCCGCCGGCCTTGTTGCCGGGGCTCGGATTGGCGTTCATCTCGGCGCCTTCGCGCTGGGTATATTCCTCCCACCAGCGCATCAGGCCGACCAGCTTCTCGCCGACCTCGCGGCTGACGGCGCGGCGCGTCAACAGATGCTCGGCGCCGTAGGTCTCGGGCGTCTCCGAGAGGATCACCGTGCCGCCGTGACGCACCAGCAGATCACTCGCGGCGCCGAGCGCCGGATTGGCCGACACGCCTGAGTAACCATCGGAGCCGCCGCATTGCAGCGCCACGGTCAACTCGCTCGCCGGCACCGCCTCGCGCTTGACCTTGTTGGCGTCGGCAAGCGCCTCCTTCACGAAGGCAACGCCGGCTTCCACGGTCTTGCGCGTGCCGCCGACCTCCTGAATGTCCATCGCGCGCAGGCGGCCGGCAAGCTTCTGTTCCTGCATCAGGCCGCCGATCTGATTCACCTCGCAGCCGAGGCCGAGCACGATGACGTTGGAGAAATTGACGTGCCGCGCGTAGCCGCCGAGCGTGCGGCGAAGCAGCGCTAAGGGCTCGTCCTGGGTCATGCCGCAGCCGGTCTTGTGGGTCAGCGCGACGACGCCGTCGACGTTGGGGAAGTCGGCGAGCGGGTTGTCGCCGGTGAACGGGTTCTTCTTGAACATGTCGGCGACGATGCCGGCGACGTGAGCGCTGCAATTCACCGAGGTGAGAATGCCGATATAGTTGCGGGTCGCGACACGGCCGTCAGCGCGGCGGATGCCCTCGAAGGTCGCCGGCAGATCGAAGTTCGGCACCGCCTTGACGTCGACGCCATAGGCGTAGTCCTTGGCGAAATCGCCCATGCCGCAATTCTGGGTGTGCACATGCTGGCCGGGCGTAATCGGCTGGGTCGCAAAGCCGATGATCTGGCCGTAGCGCCGGATCGGCTCTCCCTCTGCGATCGGCTTGATGGCAACCTTGTGGCCCGCGGGAATCCGATCGACCGTGGTGACGCCCTCGGTCACCTCCAACCCCGGCGGCAGGCTCGCGCGCGCGATCAGGACGCTGTCGTCGGCGTGCAGGCGGATCACTTGTGCCGAGGCCATGGGGGTTCTCCTTTGGAGTTCTTCACCTCTCCCCGCCCTTTTGCGGGGAGAGGTCGGATCGCGTCAGCGATCCGGGTGAGGGGCGAGGCACAATATCAATCACAACGACAGTGCCCGCCGGATAGAAGCCCCTCACCCCAACCCTCTCCCCGCAAGAGCGGGGCGAGGGAGCAGAGCTAACATTGCGGACCGAGCTTACGCCTTGCCGCCGGACTTCTCGCGGGTCTGATTGACCTGCATCTTGGCATAGACCTGCATCAGGCCGACTTCGTTCGACAGCGTCACGAGCTTGAAGCCCATGTTGATCGCGCGCACCGCGCCTTCGGCGCCGGAGCAGTGGATGCCTGGGTTGAGGCCGCGCTTGCCGCACTCCTTGATGATCTTCTCGTAGATCTTGAGGATCTCCGGCTCATCGCGATCGAGCTTCGGCACCAGGCCGTAGGAGAAGCCGAGATCGGACGGGCCGATATAGACGCCGTCGATGCCTTCGACATCGAGGATGGCTTCCATGTTCTCGACCGCGGTCTTGGTCTCCATCATCGGCAGCAGCACGATCTCGTCGTTGGCGGTCTGCTGATAGGTGCCGGCCGAACCATACATGCCGGCGCGGATCGGGCCGTTGGACCGCACGCCCTTCGGCGGATACTTGGCGTAGGAGACGAGGTTCTTGGCTTCCTGCGGCGTGTTGACCATCGGGCAGATCACGCCGTAAGCACCGCCATCCAGCACCTTGCCGATGATGCCGGGCTCATTCCAGGGCACGCGGACCATCGGGGTGACCGGATGGGCATGCATCGACTGGAAGCATTGCACCATCGAGAGATAGTCCTGCACGCCGTGCTGCATGTCGACGGTGACGCTGTCGAAGCCGCATTGCGCGATCACTTCGGCCGAGAACCCGGAGGGGATCGCGAGCCACGCGTTCACCACCGCCTTGCCTGATGCCCAGACTTGCTTGACCTTGTTTGCCATTGATCGCGTTTCCCTTTGCGGTTTATTGGGGGACGAGCCTCAGCTGGTCGCCCGCTGGATAGAAACTTCGCTGACGCCGACTTCGCGCGCGGTATTCACTATCGCCGCCCAGGTGTCGTCAGGCAAGGGGATGCCATTCCTGGTGCGCTCAGTGCGGGTTTTCCGCTCCGGATCGCCTGGAACCAGCACGGAATCCGTGCCCGCGACCGGCCTGGTGGCGCGGATGAAATCGGTGTAGCGGGTGATTTCGCCGTCGAAGAAATTGCTGGTGTCGATCACCTTGGGATCGATGTAGAACGCCATCATGCCGTTGGCGAAGCGCCGGTCCGACGATGTCGCGCCGGTGCCGGTCAGTGCGCCGCCGAGCAACTCGCAGATGAATGCGAGACCCGAGCCCTTGTGATCGCCGAAGGCGCGGATCGCGCCAGTTCCCTTGGTATGATCACGCGGCCCGTCCGGCGTGTACGGGCCATACAGCACGTGCGGATCCTCGCTCAGCGTGCCGTCGGCATCGACGAGCGCGCCTGATGGCAGCTTCTTGCCACCGCGGCTCGCCACCAGGCACTTGCCCTCGGCGACAACGGAAGTGGCAAAATCGAGCACGATCGGGTCCTGACCCTGACGCGGAATGCCGACGCAGTACGGCGCCGTCGACAGCCGCTTCTCGACGCCGCCATAAGGCGCGACCAGCAGCGAGCCCGCCGCGGTCACGAAATGAATCGAGACGAGGCCTTCGGCGGCGGCCATCTCGGCCCAGTCGCCGACGCGACCGAGATGGCCGGAGTTGCGCAGCGCGACCGCGGCGAGCCCGGCCTTCTTGCACTTCTCGATGCCGAGCCTTACTGCAATCGGCGTAACGGTCTGGCCATAGCCGAACCTGCCGTCGACCACCGCGAGCGACGGCGTGTCGACCACGACCTCAGGGGTCTGGTTCGGCACGATCGAGCCCATCTTCTTCCACCTGACATAGACCGGCACGCGGATCACGCCGTGGCTGTCATGCCCGGTGAGGTTCGCGGTCGTCAGGTAGGTCGCGATGCGCTTCGCCTCTTCCGGAGAGGACTCCGAATGGGAAAACACTTCGGACACGAAGCTGATGAGATTATCGACCTTGATGGTGACCATGAAAAACTAGCTCGCTCGAGAAGGCACGGAACGTTGTCAGGCGTGGGATTTGGCGTGGCCGCCGAGATAGGCCGCGGCGATGGCTTCGTTGCCCCACAATTCGTCGGGCTTGCCGCCCAGCACGATCCGCCCGGTTTCGAGGACGAAGCCGTGATCGGCGACCGAAAGTCCCATGCGCGCATTTTGCTCGACGAGCAAGACCGTGGTGTCCCTCCTGATCTGCGAAATGATGCGGAACACCGCCTGCACGATCACAGGCGCCAGCCCGAGCGACGGCTCGTCGAGCAGCAGCAGCCGCGGCTTGGCCATCAGGCCGCGCGCGACCGCGACCATTTGCAGCTGACCGCCGGACAGCGTCCAGCCGAGTGCATTGGAGAAGGCGCGGATGTCGGGGAACAGGTCGAACATCGCATCGGCCTCGCGCGAGATCTGCGACGCCGACACCTTCCGGTTCGACGCGCCGAGCATGATGTTCTCTTTCACGGTGAGGCCCGGAAACACGCGGCGGCCTTCCGGCACGTGTGAGATGCCGAGCCTGACGATCGCTTCCGGCCCGAGGCCGGCGATCGAGTCCCCGTCGAACAGGATATCGCCGGAAACGGGCTTGGCGAGGCCGCTTATCGCGCGCAGCGTGGTCGATTTGCCGGCGCCATTGGCGCCGAGCAGCGTGACCACCTGCCCTTGTTCCACGGCGATGGTGACGCCGCGCAGCGCCTCGATCTCACCGTAGCGGACCACGAGATTGCGGATTTCGAGCAGCGGCATCATTCGCTCCCGAGATAGGCGGAGACGACGTCGGGATGACGCAGCACCGCCATGGACTCGCCGTCCGCGATGCGGCGTCCGAAGTTCAGCACGGTGATGTGCTGGGCGGCTTCCGAGACCAGCGTCATGTCGTGATCGATGATCAGGATGGTGAGGCCTTGCGCCGCGATGCGCTTGAGCAGCTCGTGCAGCTCCAGCTTCTCGGTCGAGTTGAGGCCGGCGGCCGGTTCGTCGAGCAGCAGCAACGTCGGGTTCGATGCCAGCGCCCGCGCGATCTCGATCAGGCGCTGGTGGCCGTAGGAGAAGCTCGAGATCAGCTCGTTGGCGCGGTTGCCGAGGCCGACGAAGGTTAGCGCCTCCATCGCGCGCTCGGTCAGCGCATCCTCGCCCTTCCCGATCATGGTGTTGCCGGGACGCTCGGCGCCGATCTCGACATTCTCCAGCGCCGTCATCGAGCGGAACAGGCGGATGTTCTGGAAGGTGCGGCCGAGACCTGCAGCAGTGCGGTGATGCGGCGCCATGTTGGTGATGTCGGTGCCGTCGAGCACGATCTTGCCTGATGTTGCCTTGTAGAGGCCGGATAGCACGTTCAGCGTCGTGGTCTTGCCGGAGCCGTTGGGACCGATCAGCGCATGCACGCCGCCGCGCTTCACCGCGATGTCGACGCCATCGACCGCCTTGAGGCCGCCGAAATGCTTCGAAAGCCCGGTTACTTCGAGCACGATGTCGCCGCCGGTCGTCGCGGGCTTGAGCTGGAGCGCTCCGGCAACAGGCGGCGCCTTGGTATGCGCGCGCAGGCGCGTGAACGCGTCCGACACGAAGCCCCAGATTCCGTCCGGCATGAAGCGGATGATCAGGATCACCGACAGGCCGTAGATGGCGAGGTAGAGACCCGGCACGCTCTTCAGGAAGCGCAGCCATTCCGGGATCAGGATCAGGAGACCCGTGCCGATCGCCGAGCCGATCGGCGAGGCCACGCCGCCGAGCAGCGACATGGTCAAGAACACGATCGATTCCGCAAACGAGAACTGGTCCGGGCTGACATAGGCGAAGCCGCCGGCGAACAGGCCTCCGGCCAGTCCGCCGAGCAACGCGCAGAGCCCGAAGGCGTAGATCTTGGTGCGGAACACATCGATGCCGTTGACGCCGGCCGCGAGCTCGTTGTCGCGCACCGCGCGCATGGCGCGGCCAATCTTGGTGTCAGGCAAATGCCAGACCAGATAGCCGACGATCGCGAGCATCGCGACGCAGAAGGCGAGATAGCCCTGCGAGGTCTGGAACAGCTCGGGCCGGCGAATGTTGGCGACACCGTCAGGTCCGTGGGTCAGCCCGATGGCGTTGATCATCACCAGCGTCACGATCTGCTGGAACGAGATCGTCACCATGGCAAGGTAGTGGCCGCCGAGCCGCAACGTCGACATGCCGAGGAACGCGCCGGCGACGAGCGCGAATGCGCAACCGCCGACCAGACAGAGCCAGAAGTTCAAATGCAGGTCGGCGGTGCCGAGGCCAACCGCGTAGGCGCCGAAGCCGAAGAAGGCCGCCTGCGCCAGGTTGATCTGGCCGCACAGGCCGAGCACGACCGAAAGCCCGAACACCGCGATCGAGAAGGTCGTGGCCTGGAGCAGGATGTTGAGGATGTAACCGTCGAACCGCATGCCGGCGGCGAGCGCCACCAGCACCGCGGCGCCGAGGAAATACGGCAGATGACGGATGATCAGCGGTTTCGAGCGCACGGCCGGCGCCGGAATCGTGTTGTCGCTTGCGCTCATGCTTTCTCCGCGACACGTTCGCCGAAGATGCCCTGCGGCCGGAACACCAGGAAGGCGATCAGCACCAGGAAGGCAAAGCCGTCCTTGTACGGCACCGAGATGTAGGCGGCGCCGAACGTTTCGATCACGCCGAGCGCCAGGCCGCCGACGATGGCGCCGGCGACGTCGCCGAAGCCGCCGATGATGGTCGCGGCAAACGCCTTCAGCGCAATGGTCGAGCCCATCTGAATCGAGACGAACAGCACGGGCGCCACCAGGATGCCGGCGAGACCGCCGAGCACGGCCGAATAGATGAAGGTGATCATGATCATGGTGGATACGGAAATGCCGAGCAGCGAGGCCATTTCCTTGTCCTGCGAGGTCGCCTGCAGCTTCTTGCCGAGCAGCGTCTTCTCGAAGAACCAGAAATTGAACAGCACCAGCAGGATCGTGACGCCGATGATCAGCAGATACTGGCTGTCGAGATAGACCGGGCCGAGCTGGATGCCGGGCGTATCGAACCAGCCTTGCAGCACCTGCGGCTGCGGACCGTAGATCGCGAGCACCGAGTTCGACAGCAGGATCGAGGCGCCGATGGTGGCGATGATCACAGGCAGATAGC
This sequence comes from Bradyrhizobium sp. I1.14.4, assembly GCF_050435825.1. Classification (NCBI taxonomy): domain Bacteria; kingdom Pseudomonadati; phylum Pseudomonadota; class Alphaproteobacteria; order Hyphomicrobiales; family Nitrobacteraceae; genus Bradyrhizobium; species Bradyrhizobium sp. I1.14.4. Next base: position 322,006 of record NZ_JBNDLA010000007.1, read on the forward strand.
TGCGGTGGCGCAGCGGATAGTAGACGCCGAGATTGAAGATGACGCCGAACAGCGCCATGCCGGCGAGCGCGAGCAGGAACGACAGCCAGTAGGGCCAGCCGAGATCGACCGAGAACACCACCATCAGATAGGCGGCGACCATCGAGAACTCGCCTTGCGCGAAGTTCACCACATTGGTGGCGCGGAAGATCAGCACGAAACCGAGCGCGACCAGCGCGTAGACCGCACCGATGCCGATGCCGGTGAACAGAAGTTGTAGGACCAGATCCATGACAGGCGCTCGATCAGAACAGTGTACGCAGGAGACCGGCCTCGACGGGTTCGGCGGCGAGGCCGGTCCGCGATCAATCGTTGAAGTCGATATGCTTGTCGTAGACGATCTTGCCTTTGTCGTTCTTCACAACATTGTAGCCGTGCAGACCGTCGCCGTTCTTGTCGAAATTATACTCGCCTTCGGCACCGGCGAATTTCTGCGTCGCCAGGATGGCGTCGCGGATCTTGTTCGGATCGGTCGAACCGGCCTTGTTGATCGCTGCCGACAGGATGGTGATCGCGTCGTAAGGCCAGGCGCTCTGGTTGTCGGGCGCGGTCTTGTAGGCATCGCGATAGGCCTTGCCGAACGTCTTCGAGGCTTCGCTGGAGTCTTCGGCATAGTCAGCAACGCCATAGGTGCCATAGAGCGCGGGACCGGCGAGCTTGGTCGAGGACACCGCGACCACCGAGGGCGAGCCGACCCAGGGGATGTTGACGCCGAGCTGACGCAACTGCCGGGCAAAGATGCCGAGGTCGTTCTCGAAGGTGAAGTAGGTACCGAGCACGTCGGCGCCGGACTGCTTCACGGCGAGCACGACGGGGGTGAAGTCCTGGCTCTGGTTGGCGTAGCCCTGGTCAAGCACCGGCGGCGCGCCGAGCTTGGTCAGGGCTTCGGAGAGCGCCTTGCCGCCGGCGGTGCCGAAGGCATCGGTGGAATGGACGATCGCCCATTTCTTCTTGCCCAGCGTGTTGACGCCGAAGTCGGCGATCACGCGCCCCGAGTAACTGTCGTTCGGACGGAAGCGGAATAGCCAGGGGTTGCCGGAATGGGTGAGATCGGGATTGGTGCCGCCGATCATCACCGGCTTGCCGACCTTGATCACGTCGGGCGCCATCGCCTGCACCTGGGTCGAACGGATCGAGCCGAGGAAGGCCACAATGTCGGATTGCGCGGCGAGCTTGGAGAAGGCCAGCACAATGCCAGGATTGGTGGTCTGGTCGTCCTCGATGACGAGCTCGACTTGCTTGCCGAGCACGCCGCCGGCCTTGTTGACCGCGGCCAGCGCCAGCTTGGCGCCGTTCTGGGCCCACAACCCCTGCTCCGCTGCCGGTCCGGTAACGGGCACGCACATGCCGATCTTGATCGTCGCTCCCTGCGCCCAAGCGCTGCGCATCAGCGCGGGAGCAGCGAGACCTGCCGCCACGCCGGCGGAAAACTCACGCCTCGTCAGTTTCATTCAATCCTCCCTGTAGTGCGCCGAACTTGCCTGTCGGCTGCGTTGAGACGAGCTGACGCGTCGATCCGTTGCCCTATCCGCAGCCATCAAACGGCGCGACGAACAAACGTGAGCGCCGCTGCAGCGCACCCGACGTGCAACGGCGACCATCAATCTGGCGTTTGACGTAGCTAAACATGATTGCACATTGCACGCAATAGTCAAAAGTTCGCTGGCAGCGGTGCGTAAATGCCTGCTAGGAGCGACTTGACGCGATCACGTGATAGTGTGGCCAGCGGGCAGCCATCGATGTCGATTCCAAGAACGAAATCGCAGACCAGACGGAAACAACCGGCCTATGCGTTGATCAAGAGCGCATTGGCAAAGCACATCCGGACCGGCGACGTTCCACCCGGAACGGTTCTCTCCGAATCGGCAATTGCGACCTTGTTCGGCTCCAGCCGCTCCCCGGTGCGGCAGGCCTTCGAGCAGCTGGAGCAGATCGGCCTGGTGCGCCGGTTCGACGGCCGCGGCGTCATCGCCGGCAAGCGCAAGGTCGAAGCTCGGCGAGTCCCGATCACACCGGAGATGTTTGGGCTGACCGACGGCCCCGTCGAGGCGGTGCGCAGCGACACCTGGGACGCGCTTTATTACAAGCTCGAACGCGAGATCATCTACCGGTCGCTGTTCGGACGCTTCCGCGTCAGCGAGCTGGCGCTAGCGCGGCATTTTCGGGTCGGGCGCACGGTTGCGCGCAATTTGCTGCTACGCGCGCAAGCGATCGGAATCCTGGAGAAAGGCGCCAAGGCCCATTGGTACGTGGTGCCACTGGACGAGGATCGCGTCCGCGACATCTTCGAGGTGCGCGCAACGCTGGAGCCGCTGCTGCTGAAATCCGCCGCCGCGAGGATTCCGGCGGCGCTGCTGGACCGGATGGCGGAGCGGCTGCGCGAGGGGATCCAATGCCGCGACCGCATCGGCGTTGCCGAACTCGACGAGATCGAGGGCGATCTCCATATCCAGTGCCTGGGTTACGGCGTCAATCGCGAGATGATCGAAGCGCTCAAGCGCACTCACTGCGCTTTCGTGATCGGCAAACACATTCAGGTCGCCCTGACCGCGCCACAGATCGATTCCTTCATGGACGAGCATCTGGTGATCATTGAAGCCTTGCGCGCGCGCGACGGCGATGCGGCGGCCGCGACCTTGCGCCGCCATATCGAGTGGTCGCACTCCAAGGTCGCGGGCTGGATTGCCGAATTCCGCGCCATCAACGTGATCTCGCGCGTGCCTTACATGGCTTGACCGCGATCCCGCGCATCATTGCGGCTACTCGTCAGCCTCGACTTCGGCGTCATCGGCCGAGCCCATTCCGGCGAGGCTTGCCTCCAGCGCGCCCAGCATTTCGTGCAACTCGGCAAGCTTGCGCGCGCCATATCGTCGTGTGATCTCGGCGTAGATCGCCTCCGACGTCGGCGCCACCGCCTCGATCAGCTTCAACCCCTTGGCCGAGATCGAAACCACCGCGCGCCGCGCGTCGTTTTCCGCCGCCTTGCGCTCGATCAACTGGCGGGCCTCGAGGTCACGCAGGATTCGCGACAGGCTGGGGCCGAGCAGGAATGCCACATGGGCGAGCTCGGTGACCTCGATCTCGTCGACCGCGGTGAGCGCCCGCAGGATCCGCCACTGCTGCTCGGTCAGCCCGTGATTGCGCAGCGACGGGCGGAATTGCCGCATCACCGCCTCGCGAGCACGGAGCAGCGACATCGGCAGCGAGCGCGAGAATTCGCGCATCGGGGTGCGCCGCGACGACGGATCGTCGCCCTGCCCCGACCGAATCTCGTCCAATTTCTTGCGCGCCATTGCTCAATCCACCGCAACGAACTTTTGCGTTGCAGCATGCCCTGATTCAGTTTGCGGGAATTCACTTAACATGTTAATCATCTCCCCGGCATCCACTTTTGTGTATCACGCATGGCCCTGTCCAAGGACGATATCCGCGCTGCCGCCGAACGGCTCGACAATGCGGAAAAGACCCGCAAGCAAATTCGCCAGCTCTCGCTGGAATACCCCCGCATCACCCTCGAAGACGCCTATGCGATTCAGAAGGCCTGGGTCGAGATGAAGGTGGCGCAGGGGCGCGTCGTCAAGGGCCACAAGATCGGCCTGACCTCGAAGGCGATGCAGAGCGCACTCAATATCGACGAGCCGGATTCCGGCGTCCTGCTCGACGACATGTTCTTTGCCGATGGCGGCCTGGTGCCGACCGACCGCTTCATCGCAACCCGCGTCGAGGCCGAGCTCGCCTTCGTGATGAAGCATCGCCTGGCGGGGCCGAACTGCACACTGTTCGACGTGCTCAATGCCACCGATTTCGTGGTGCCCGCGCTGGAGATCCTGGATACAAGGGTCGAGCGCGTCGACCCCGAAACCAAGGCGACGCGCAAGATCTTCGACACCGTCGCCGACAACGCCGCCAATGCCGGCATCGTGCTCGGCGGCCGGCCGATCCGTCCGCTGGAGGCCGATCTGCGCTGGATCGGGGCGCTCTGCTTCCGCAACGGCCAGCTCGAGGAAACCGGTCTGGCCGCCGGCGTGTTGAATCATCCGGCGACCGCGGTGGCGTGGCTCGCCAACAAGATCGCGCCGAACGGGCTGGCGCTTGAGGCCGGACAAATCGTGCTGGCAGGCTCCTTCATCCGCCCGATCGAGACCCGCAAGGGCGACACCATCCAGGCGGACTACGGACCTTACGGTTCCGTGAGCTGCCACTTCGCCTGACGCACTCAGCAGGAGAGCTGCATGCCGCACTTCACGCTTGAATACTCGGCCAATCTCGACGGTCTCGTCGACATGGATGCGACGGTCGAACTGGTCCGCAAGGCCGCGGTCGAGACCGGCATCTTCCCGCTCGGCGGCATCCGCGTCCGCGCCATCAGATGCGAGCACTACGCGATTGCCGACGGCCGCAAGACCCACGGCTTCCTCGACATGGTGCTGCGCCTTGGCGAAGGCCGCGACCTCGCCACCCGCAAGAAGGCCGGCGAGCACATCTTCAAGGCGCTGTCGGCCCATCTCGATCCGGTATTCGCCAAGATCAAGTTCGCACTGTCGTTCGACATGCAGATCAACGACAAGGAAACGAGCTGGAAACGCAACAACATCCACGACGCACTGAAGGTGGAGACGGTCAATGGATAAAGCCACCCCGAAATCCACAGCCGAAATATTCCAGGCCAACCGCGATCGCGCCGGCGGTCTTCTGGCGAAGTTGAAAGACGAAGGCATCGGCCATGTGATCGACGGCAAGGTCGTGCCGGCGGTCCCCGGCCAGACTTTTGAGACGAAATCGCCGATCGACGGCTCGGTGCTGGCGACGGTCGCACGTGGTAATGCCGACGATATCGACCGCGCGGCAACCGCTGCGTCAAAGGCCTTCAAAATCTGGCGCGACATGCCGGCGGCGCAGCGCCGCAAGTTGCTGCATCGCGTGGCCGATGCGATCGAGGCGCGCGCCGCTGACATCGCCGTGCTCGAATGCATCGACACCGGCCAGGCACATCGCTTCATGGCCAAGGCCGCGATCCGTGCCGCGGAGAATTTCCGCTTCTTCGCCGACAAATGCAGTGAAGCCCGCGACGGCCTCAACACGCCCTCGGACGAGCATTGGAACATCTCGACCCGGGTGCCGATCGGCCCGGTCGGCGTAATCACGCCGTGGAACACGCCGTTCATGCTCTCGACCTGGAAGATCGCGCCGGCGCTCGCGGCCGGCTGCACGGTGGTGCACAAGCCGGCCGAATGGTCGCCGGTGACGGCTGATCTCCTGGTCAAGCTGGCAAAGCAGGCCGGCCTTCCCGATGGCGTGCTGAGCACGGTGCATGGTTTCGGCGAGGAGGCCGGCAAGGCGCTGACCGAACATCCCGCCATCAAGGCGATCGGCTTCGTCGGCGAGAGCACGACGGGCTCGGCGATCATGGCGCAGGGCGCGCCGACCTTGAAGCGCGTGCATTTCGAACTCGGCGGCAAGAACCCGGTGATTGTGTTCGGCGATGCCGATCTCGACCGTGCGCTCGACGCCGTCGTGTTCATGATCTACTCGCTCAATGGCGAGCGCTGCACGTCGTCGAGCCGGCTCCTGGTTCAAGAGACCGTTGCCGACAAATTCATCGAGAAGCTGACCGCGCGCGTGAAGGCGCTCAGGGTCGGCCATCCCCTCGATCCCGCGACCGAGATCGGGCCGCTGATCCATGAGCGGCACCTGGCCAAGGTCTGCAGCTATTTCGACATCGCAAAGAAGGACGGCGCCACGATCGCGGTCGGCGGCAAGCCGCATGACGGCCCCGGCGGCGGTCACTATGTGCAGCCGACACTGGTCACCGGCGCGAACCCGAATATGCGCGTCGCGCAGGAAGAGGTGTTCGGCCCATTCCTGACCGTGATCCCGTTCCGCGACGAGGCTGACGCAATCGAGATCGCCAATGGCGTGCAGTATGGCCTGACCGGCTATGTCTGGACCGGCGACATGGGCCGCGCACTGCGCGTCGCGGATGCGCTCGAAGCCGGCATGATCTGGCTCAACTCGGAAAACGTCCGCCATCTGCCGACCCCGTTCGGCGGCATGAAGTCGTCCGGCATCGGCCGCGACGGTGGCGACTACTCGTTCGACTTCTACATGGAAACCAAGCACGTCTCGCTCGCGCGCGGGACGCACAAGATTCAGAAACTGGGAATTTAACCAGCCGTCGTTCCGGGGCGCGAAGCGAACCCCAATGCGCAATTGCGCATTGTGGAACCTCGAGCTCCGGGTCTGGTTCTTCGGACCATCCCGGAATGACAGAAGAAATTGAGGGAAACATCTATGCCCGTTCCGACGCACGTTTTCGATCCGCCGTTCAACATCATCCGCTGCAGCCATGCCGTGCTCGACGTCACGGATTTGGAGAAGAGCGCCACCTTCTACGAGAAGACGGTCGGCCTCCATATCGAGGACCGCGACGACAAATCGGTGTATCTGCACGCCAGCGAGGAGCACCAGCATCACTCGGTGGTGCTGCGCAAGGCAGCGAAGGCCGCCTGCAACCGGCTCGGCTTCAAGGTCGGCAATGACGGCGACCTCGACAAGGCGGCCGCCTTCTTCTCCGAGAACGGCGTCGCCTACGCTTTCGTCGACCAGCCGTTCCAGGGCCGCACGCTGCAATTCACCGATCCGTTCGGTTTCCAGATCGAGCTCTACGCTACGATGGAGAAGCGCCCGCATCTGCTGCGGCGTTACGATCTCTACAAGGGCTGCCATCCGCAGCGGCTCGACCATTTCAACGTGTTCGCCGCCGAGGTGCAGGACACGGTCGACTTCTACGCGCGGCTTGGTTTCCGCCTCACCGAATATGCCGAGGAGGACGGCGACAACGGCCGCATCGCCGCCGCCTGGATGCACCGCAAGGGCAATGTCCACGACTTCGCCATCACCAACGGCCGTGGCCCGCGCCTGCACCACATCGCCTATTGGGTGCCGACCGCGATGAACATTGTGCATCTCTGCGACGTGATGGCTTCCTCCGGCTTCGTCAAGAACATCGAACGCGGCCCGGGCCGGCATGGCATCTCCAACGCCTTCTTCCTCTACATCCGTGATCCCGACGGCCATCGCATCGAACTCTACACCAGCGACTATTTCACCGGCGATCACGACCATGAGCCACTGCGCTGGTCGCTGCGCGATCCGCGCCGCCAGACACTGTGGGGCGCACCGGCGCCGCGCTCCTGGTTCGAGGAAGGTTCGACCTTCGCGCGCCAGGCGGTGCGCGAGCCGCGCTTCGTCGCCGACGTGCTGGTTGCAGACTAGTGCACGCCTCCCTCCACACGTCGTCCCTGCGAACGGAGGGACCCATAACCACAGGACCGCGTTGCCGCCAAGATCGTCGCCCAGCGTGCCATAATGAGAAGCCTGTGGTTATGGGTCCCGGTTCGCGCTTCGCTTGGCCGGGACGACATCAAGAATTGGATTGCTAATGTCAGCCCCTCGCCTCGCCACCTATTCCGTCAACGGCGCCACGAAGTATGGCGCCGTCACCGACGCCGGCATCGTCGATCTCTCGTCACGCTTCGCCAAGGACTATCCGACCCTGCGCGAGGCGATCGCCGCCGGCGCGCTGACCAGGCTCGTGGAAGAGGCTGCCGAGCGCGCGCCCGACCATGCGCTGGACACGGTCGCCTGGCAGCCGCCGATCCCGGCGCCGGAAAAGATCATCTGCATCGGCGTCAACTATCCGGACCGCAATGCCGAGTACAAGGACGGCTCGGACGCGCCGAAATATCCCAGCATGTTCCTGCGGGTGCAGCGCTCCTTCGTCGGCCACAACACGCCGGTGGTGCGCCCCCGCATCTCGCCGCAGCTCGACTATGAGGGCGAGCTGGTGCTCGTGATCGGCAAGGCCGGCCGGCACATCCCGGAGAGCGCCGCGCTCGATCACATCGCCGCAATCACGCTCTGCAATGAAGGCACCATCCGCGACTGGGTGCGCCACGCCAAGTTCAACGTCACCCAGGGGAAGAATTTCGATTCCACCGGCAGCCTCGGCCCCTGGATCGTGCCCTACACCAGCGAGGCGCAGATCGCCGATATCCGCCTGACCACGCGTGTCAACGGCGAAGTCAGGCAGGATGACCGCACCTCGCGCTTGATCTTCGGCTTCCGCTACCTCATCAACTACATCTCGACCTTCACGACGCTGGTTCCCGGCGACATCATCGTCACGGGCACCCCGACCGGCGCAGGTGCGCGGTTCGATCCGCCGCGCTATCTGAAGCCCGGCGATGTCGTCGAGGTCGAGGCCGAAGGCGTCGGCATCCTGCGCAACAGCGTCGTCGACGAAGCCAGCTAACCCGCAAGCAAGTGGACAGTGCCATGACCTCAACATCCGGCGGCGAAGCGATCGTCAACGGCCTCGTCGCCCACGGCGTCGACACCGTGTTCGGCCTGCCCGGCGCACAGATCTACGGCCTGTTCGACGCATTCCACCAGGCGCAGCTCAAGGTGATCGGCGCCCGGCATGAGCAGGCCTGCGGCTACATGGCGTTCGGCTATGCCCGCTCCTCTGGCAAGCCCGGCGTGTTCAGCGTGGTGCCCGGCCCCGGCGTGCTCAATGCCTCGGCGGCGCTGCTCACGGCCTTCGGTTGCAACGAGCCGGTGCTGTGCCTGACCGGCCAGGTGCCGACGCAATTTTTGGGCAAGGGCCGCGGCCATCTGCATGAGATGCCGGACCAGCTCGCGACGCTGCGCAGCTTCGTGAAATGGGCGGACCGGATCGAATACCCGGACAACGCGCCCGCGATGGTGTCGCGCGCGTTCCAGGAAATGCTGTCGGGCCGACGCGGCCCGGCTTCGCTCGAGATGCCGTGGGACGTCTTCACCCAGCGCACCCAGGTCGCGCCCGTCAAGCCGTTCGATCCATTGCCGGCGCCACAGCCCGATCCTGACCGCATCAAGGCGGCCGCCGATCTGGTCGCCGGCAGCAAGGCGCCGATGATCTTCGTCGGCAGCGGTGCCATCGAGGCCCGCGAGGAGATCCTCGAGCTGGCCGAGATGATCGACGCGCCGGTGGTCGCATTCCGCAGCGGACGCGGCATCGTCTCCAACGCGCACGAGCTCGGGCTCACCATGGCTTCCGCCTACAAGCTCTGGCCGAAGACCGACCTGATGATCGGTATCGGCACCCGCATGGAGCTGCCGACCATGTCGCGCTGGCCCTATCAGCCGGCCGGTCTGAAATGCGTGCGCATCGACATCGATCCGGTCGAGCTGCGGCGCTGGCCAGCCGATGCCGCCGTGATCGCGGACGCCAAGGCTGCGACCGCCGACCTCGCCGCCGCGGTCCGCAAGGCCGACTACAGCAAGACCACGGGCCGCCGCGCCGCGATCCGCGAGGCAACCGCTGCCACCGAGCATGAGATCCAGCGCATCCAGCCGCAGATGGCCTATCTGAAGATCCTGCGCGAGGTGCTGCCGGCGAACGCCATCGTCACCGATGAGCTATCGCAGGTCGGGTTCGCGTCCTGGTACGGTTTTCCGATCTACGAGCCGCGCACCTTCGTCACCTCGGGCTATCAGGGCACGCTCGGCTCGGGCTTTCCGACCGCGCTCGGCGCCAAGGTCGCCAATCCGAACAAGCCGGTGGTCGCGATCACCGGCGACGGCGGCTTCATGTTCGGCGTGCAGGAGCTCGCCACCGCCGTGCAGTTCAAGATCGGCGTGGTGACGCTGGTCTTCAACAACAACGCCTATGGCAATGTCCGCCGCGACCAGCGCGAGCGTTTCGACGGCCGCGTCGTCGCCTCCGATCTGGTCAATCCCGACTTCGTCAAGCTTGCTGAGTCGTTCGGCGCCGGCGCCGCGCGCGTCACCTCGCCGGATCACTTCCGCCCCATGCTTGAGAAGGCGCTGGCCGACGGCGGGCCCTACGTGATCTCGGTGGAAGTGCCGACGGATTCGGAGGTCAGCCCCTGGGCGTTCATCCATCCGGCAAGGAACAATTAGGCGTTTTTCAAGCCGCGCTGCAGCCGCGACGCGGCGATCACGAGCAGGCCGGCGCCGGCGACCGACCAGCAGGCGACCGGCGCCCAGTGCACCAGCGGTGCATAGTCCGGTATCTTCTGCAGGCCGCCCGCGACCGCCGCCATCCGCGCAAAGGTCGCAAGCGCCAGCGCCGAGAATACGAGGCCGGTGACCTTGCCTTCCGCGCCGGTCTCCCCGATCGCAAGTGCCGCGGACACCGCGCTCATCAGCATGCAGCCCCAGGCAGCGCCCGCCATGAACTGCGCCACGATCAGGACGTTGAGGCTTCCGGCGATCTCCGCGGCGACGATGGCGAATGCACCGAGCAGCCCCGCCGCACCCATCACGATCAGACCGCCACGATGCTTGACGACAACGCTCGCCGGAAACATCGCGATGTTGAAGCCGATCCAGAACACCGGCATCAGCCATTGCAGATTGTCCGGCCTGGCGAAGCGCAGGTAGAACGGGACGCTGTTGATGTTGAAGTGCAGTTGATAACCGAGCGAGAGTAGCACCATCGACGCGATCAGGAACATCGGCACCGCCCCGAGCCGTTTTGCCGGAGGCGCGACGCTCGCCGGCTGCGCCTCCGCGGCGATGCGGCGCTCGATTCCTGAAAACGCCAGCGCGGTCAGCAGCAGCACGGCGCCCGACAGCACGAACGGCAATCGCGCATCCTGGTTGCGCAGCACGACCCCGAGGTAGGGCGACACGGCACCGGCGAGGCCATAGCCCAGCATCGCCAGCGCGGCGAGGAACGGGACCGACGGTTGCGCGCGATACTTGCCGAGCAGCGTCAATGGCGGCGCGCGCAACGCAGACGAGGTGACGGCCCAGATCACGATCAAGACGATCAGCCAGACCTTTGCGCCCGGCCCGGTGCCGGCGACGTAAGGCAGCGCGATGAAAGCGGCGCAGGAGATCGCGGCAAGGATGCCGACAAACACGCCGAGACGGCCGACCAGGCTCGAAATCCGGTCGGCGGCCATGCCCATCGCAGTGTCGGTGATGGTGAAGATGCCCTGGTCCATCATCAGGATCAGGATGACGGTCGCCGGCGCGATGCCGACATCGGCGCACAGCTTCGGCAGATAGATCAGGTAGGTGGTCCAGCCCAGCGTGAACACGAGCTGCAGCACGGCGAGATAGATGCCGGTGCGGTTGACGGCGCGGTCGGCCTTGGTGGTCATCCGCCAAGTCTAGACTACTCGGCGCTTCAGCGCACCTTGCGGAAGGTCAAATTGATGCGCTGGCGGCCGAACACGCTGTGCTCGCCATCGGCGAGCGCCGCGACGCCGTGATAAAATAACCGTGACGGTCCGCCCCACACCGCAACATCGCCATGTTCGAGCCGGTAGCGGCGCGGCGTGTCGCTGCGCTTCAGCCCGCCGAACAGGAAGATCGCCGGCAGCCCGAGCGAGATCGAGACGATCGGCGCGCCGTAGTCGAGCTCATCCTTGTCCTGATGCAGCGACAGTTTTGCACCGGGGACATAGCGATTGATCAGGCAGGCCTCCGGCGCGAAGCCGTTGAAGCCGGCCTCATCAGCGGCATCGGCGGCGAGCCTGCGCAACACCTCCGGCATCGCCGGCCAGGGCTGCCGCGTGTCGGGATCGATCGGGTCGTAACGATAGCCGCCGGGATCGGAGACCCAGCCAACGCTGCCGCAATTGGTCATCGCGACCGACATCCGATGCCCGCCCGGCGTGATCAGATGCCGAAACGGCGCCTGCTTGACGATTGCGCGCAGCGCCGGAAGCAGCTCGGCTTCGAACGGCCGCGCAAAACCGCGCAGCAGCACCGCGCCCTCCGCGATCGCCTCGCGCGACGGCCACGCATCGCCAATGGTCTCGAACAGATCAGCAGCCACGCTTTTGCGCACTCACTTTGCGTCGTGGAAGATCACACCAACGGTGTGGCGATGGCCCGACCTGATACGGCTGACGCCGTGGCGCAGATTGACACGGTAGGGCCCGCGCATCCCTTGCACCGGACGGTGGTGCACGGCAAACGCCACCGCATCGCCCTTGGTCAGCGGCACCACCTCGGGCCGCGACTGCATCCGCGGCCGCTGCTCGGTCAGCACGAATTCGCCGCCGGTGAAATCGCGCCCCGGCTCGGACAGCAGGATCGCGACCTGGATCGGGAACACGTGCTCGCCATAGAGATCCTGGTGCAGGCAATTGTAGTCGCCCTCGCCATATTGCAGCAGCAGCGGCGTCGGCCGTGTCTGCCCGGCGTCATGGCAACGCTTCAGGAACGCCGCGTGCGACGCCGGATAGCTGATCTCGATCCCCATCGTCTCGTTCCAGCGATTGGCCGTGGCGGTCAGCCGCGCATATAGCGCCGGCCGCAGCTCGGCGATCAGCTCCGGCAGCGGATAGGAGAAATACTTGTACTCGCCGCGGCCAAAGCCGTGGCGCCCCATCACGACCCTGCTGCGGAACCGGCTGTCGTCGGGATAGAGCGCGGCGATACCATCGCATTCCCCAGACGTCAGCAGACCGTTGAGGACGGCACAGCCCTGGCCGTCGAGGTCAGATGTGATCTGGTCCCAGTCGAGTGCGTCGATGCGGGCCGGGATGTCGGTGGTGGGGCGGGTGATGGTTTTGGCTGTTGCTGTCATGGAGTTGAATCTGGCTCATGATCGCGGCTCGCGCCACCCGATTTCCGGTCGAAATATGCCGAGAACGCGGGCACAATCACAGTGTCGTCCCTGCGAAAGCAGGGACCCATAGCCACCATCGTCATTTGTTTGAGAAAGCTGGGGCCACAGTGTGCCAACCACAATATCCCGTGGTTGTGGGTCCCTGCTTTCGCAGGGACGACGCGTGGAGAAAGTGCCGGTCGACTCTCGACTGGACGACACGCGGAAAGAATCTAGCCCCGCACCGGCAGCGTCACCACGTCATAGCCGTGGCTGATCTTTCGCTTCAGCACCGGGTCTTCCAGCTCGAACTCGAAACGGCTGGCCGGGCGGATGCCGCCCTTGGCCGCGAAGGTGCCGCCGAACATGGCGCAGCCGTCGGGCAGCGCGCCCTTGTCGAAGCCGCGGGCGATCAGGTCTTTCACCGGCAGCATGTGATCGAGCGTGCCCTCCTGGTAGAGCACGCGCCGGCCGCCGATCACGGCCCAGGAGCGCAGCACCAGCTGGTCCCAGTGACCGATGACGTCCTCGAGCTCCCAGAGTTCGGCCGCCATCGGCTTGTCGCACATCTGCTTCGACACGGTAACGCTGTAGCTCTCGACCTTGCGGTCGGTATGATCCGAGCCGCAGCCGACGAAGATGCGGCCCTGCCAGCCGATCAGCACGAACTCAACCTCGCCGCTGGAGTCCTCGCCGCAGACCTCGATGGCGTCGGCGAAGGTGAGCCGGCGCGCCGAGCAGCGGTAATAGATCGGCGTGGTCGCGGGCCGCGCGATGCCGAGCGCTTCGAGCTCGGCGATATGCTTGTCGCGCGCCACGGGATCGCGGCCGGTCCAGCCGGCGATCACGGCCTGTTTGATTTCGAGCGTGAGCGGCGTCGCGACGCCCTTGTCGTCGACATTGAAGGTGAGATCAAACACGGATGACGGTCTCCATTCCGGCCGCAAGCTCGAAAATGCGGCGATCCGAACCGCCTGCGGCTGCGAGCATCAGGCCGACCGGGGCCTCGCCCTTGCTATGCGCAGGCAACGAGATGGCGCAGCCATCGAGCACATTGATCAGCGAAGGATTGCGGAGCACACGCAGGTTCTCGACGGCGAACGCCTTGTCGTCGGCGAGGTCGGCAATGACGGGCGGCAGGTTCGCCGTGGTCGGCAGCACCATCGCATCATAGGGCGCGATCCGCGCCTCGGTGCGGGCGATGAAGGAGCGGCGCGCGTTGAGCAGATCGATGTAGTCGGCGGCAAGAAAACCCTCGCCGCGCTGGATCCGCACGGCGACGCGGGGATCGTAGATGTCGCCCTTACTGGCGAGCAGGAAGCGATGCCAGGCATAGCTTTCGGCGGCAGCAAAGCCGCCCTTGGCGTTCATGACACCGACATCGAGCAGTTCGGGCACCTCGATGTGCTCGATCAGCGCGCCGGCGCGCGACAACGAAACGAGCGCGCGCTCGAAGGTTTTTGCGACGGCATCATCGAGATCATCGAGCGCAACAGTCATCGGCACCGCGAGCCGCATGCCCTTGACCGGGCGCGGGGTGAGCGGCGTCACCGGCTGATCGGCCAGCACGGCATCGAGCGCGGCGCAGCAGGCGACTGAATTGGCCAGCGGGCCGTAGCTGTCGAGGGTGAACGACAGCGGCACGCCGCCATCGAGCGGAATCCGGCGCTGGGTCGGCTTGTAGCCGACGATACCATTGAAGGCGGCCGGAATCCGGCAGGAGCCGCCGGTGTCGGTGCCGAGCGCGCCGAATGCCATGCCGTCGGCGATCGAGACCGCCGCGCCGGAGGACGAGCCACCGGGCACATGGCCAACGCTCCGGTTCCAGGCGCTCTTCGGGGTGCCGTAATGCGGATTGATGCCGATGCCGGAATAGGCGAACTCGGTCATGTTGGTGCGGCCAATCACGATGAAGCCGGCGCGCTTGAGCCGCGCCACGACAGGCGCATCGGCGTCCGCCGGCGCGGAATCCTCCAGCGCCCGGGAGCCTGCGCGTGTCACCTGCCCCTTGATGTCGAACAGATCCTTGATCGAGACCGGAATGCCGGCAAACGGCGACGGCGTTGCATTGGCCTTGCGCAACCGGTCCATCGCGTCGGCGGCTTCCAGCGCCGCATCTCGGTCAACATGAATGAAGGTACGCTGACCCTCGCCTGACGGATCGGCGATCCTGGCCATGCATTGCTCGACGAGCTTGCGGGCAGAGGTCGCACCGCTGGCGAGGTCGGCGGCAAGGGAGGCGAGTGTCGGATTTTTGGGCATGGTTTTCACTTTAAGGCTTGCACTTCACGGCTTGCAATTCAAAAGGTCTTGCAGCTGATTGTGGCGCGAACCGGCGCCGATTTCCAGATCGGTGCGCCGGCCCGCTAGAGCGTCTTGTTTGACGCGCTTTCTTCACGCGAACCGGTGTTCACTTCGCTCGAAAACGCTTCTGCCAGCATCACTTCAGCCCGAAATAGGCCCGGTGCAGCTCTTCATTGCCGCTCATCTCGGCAACCGTGCCGGAGAAGCGGATCCGCCCGCCTTCCAGCACGAATACGCGGGTGGCAATCTCAAGAAAACCGATATTTTGCTCGGCGATCAAGAGCGCCAATCCGCGGCCTTGCAGGCTCGACAGGGCGCGGAGCACCTCCTTGACGAACAGCGGCGACAGCCCGGCCGAGGGCTCGTCCATGACCAGCAGTTTCGGCTCGGCCGACAGCGCCTTGGCGATGCCGAGCATCTTGCGCTGGCCGCCAGACAGGCTGGAGGCCGGATCGCGGCGCTTGTCGCGTAGCACCGGAAACAGGCCGTACAGCTCGTCGACCCGTGCGCCCGGATTGGCATGGCCCAGCGCCTGCGCGCCGACGCGGATGTTCTCCTCGATCGACAGGTCGGGAAACACCGCAAGCTCCGACATGTAGGTCATGCCGAGCTTCATGCGGTCCGAAGACCGCATCTTGG
The DNA here is from genome assembly GCF_050435825.1 of Bradyrhizobium sp. I1.14.4. Taxonomy (NCBI): domain Bacteria; kingdom Pseudomonadati; phylum Pseudomonadota; class Alphaproteobacteria; order Hyphomicrobiales; family Nitrobacteraceae; genus Bradyrhizobium; species Bradyrhizobium sp. I1.14.4. The sequence goes on from NZ_JBNDLA010000007.1 coordinate 337,622, forward strand.
TGATGTCCTCGCCGCCGAGCTTGATGTGACCGCTACGGGCCTCGATCAGGCCGACCAGCGATTTCAGGAAGGTGGTCTTGCCCGCGCCGTTGGCGCCGAGCAGCAACACGGTCTCGCCGGGGCGGACGTCGAGATCGACGCCCCACAGCACCTGCATGGTGCCATAGCCGGCATCGACGCCCCTGGCGTCCAGAAGCGGCGCTGCGTCAGTGGGCATGCTCGCCTCCCAAAAACACCTCGATCACCTGCGGCTCGCGCACCGCGGTGGCGAGCGTACCCTCGAAGATCTCCCTACCCGCATTGAGCACGATGACGCGGTCGGTGATCTGCTCGATGAAGCCCATCAGATGCTCGACCACGATGATCGCCATCCCGGTCGCGGCCAGCGCCTTGATGCGGCCGGCGATCCAGTCGAGCTCCGCCGGGTTGAGCCCGGCTGCGAGTTCGTCGAGCAGCAATAGCCGCGGTCGCGTGGCGAGCGCGCGGGTGAGATCGAGCATCTTCTGCTGCGCGCTGTTGAGATCGGCAGCGGGGCGGTCGGCGACCTCTTTCAGCCGGTACTCCTCGAGCAGCTCGGCGATCGACGGCGGCGTGCCGGTCGCACCGCCATAAGCCAGCGCCACCTGGATGTTCTCGCGCACCGTGAGCGACAGGAATGGCTTCGGCACCTGGAAGGTGCGGTTGATGCCGCGGTGAACGAGCTTGTGCGAGGCCACGCCGTCGACGGACGCGCCGTCGAACACGACCTCGCCGCCGTCTGGCGCATAAAGGCCCGAGATCACGTTGATCGCCGTGGTCTTGCCGGAGCCGTTCGGACCGACAAGCCCGAGGATCTCGCCGGGCACGACGTGAAAGCTCAGGCCATCGAGCGCGTGGAAGCCGCCGAAGCGCTTGACCAGCTTCGCGACCTTGAGGATGGAGTTGTTCTCAGGGGACATGCCACCCCTTGCGCGTTGCCAGCGACACCAGCCCCGCGGGCAGGAACAGCACGAGACCCATGATCAGGAGCCCGTAGATCAGCTGGAAATATTGCGGCGTGGTGAAGCCGATCAGATTGTAGATGCCGTAGAGGATCAGCACGCCGACGATCGGTCCGGTGATGGTGGCAACCCCGCCGAACAGCGCGAACACGATCGCGAAAATGCTGAACTCGCCGGAGAACACGTTGTCCGGATAGAACACCGAGACGTACCAGGCGTAGATGCCGCCGGCGAGGCCTGCGACCAGCGCCGAGGCGAGCCAGGCGATCACCCGCATCTTGATGATGTTGACGCCGGCCATCGAGGCCGACACCGCATCCTCGCGCACGGCCTGCAGCGCAAGGCCGAACGGCGAGTTCTTGAGATAGACGACCGCGCCGACGGTCAGCGCCATCACGACGACGGCGGCGTAGTAGGCGTGGGTCGGGTTGAACGTGCCGGTGAGCGACACGCCGTAGGGGCCCTTGGTGATCCCCTCCAGCGCCGGGTTGGCGACGAAGTGCAACACGGCCAGCGAGGCCGCGAGATTGGCGATCGCGAAATACGCGCCCGACAGCCGCAGCAGCGGCGTCAGCAACAGGCCGAGCGCAACCGCGACGAGGCCGCCGACCAACACGGCAAACGGCGCCGGCATCTGCAGATGCATCACCATGATGGCAAAGCCGTAGGCGCCGGCGCCGAAGAAGCCGACATAGCCGAACGGCAGATAGCCGGTGAAGCCATAGATGATGTTCACGCCCTGCGCGAGGATCAGGAAGATCACGAAGTTGAACAGCAGCAGATGGTTTTGATAGACGCCGGGCAGCAGTGCAAACACCACCACCAGCGGCGCCAGGATGAACAGCAGGTGTTTCGAGGCGTTAAGCAACGCGCACCCGCCTTCCGAGCAGACCGCTCGGGCGCAACAACAAGATCACGATCAACAACACATAGGGCAGCAAGTCGGCCCAGGAACTGAGATAGGTCTGCACCAGCATGTAACAGAGTCCATAGACGACACCGCCGAGCGCGGTGCCCAGCGGATTGCCGAGCGAACCCAGCACCACGATCGCAAACGACGTCACCGTCGCATCGGCGCCGAAGGCCGGCGTCACCGAGCCGAACATGAAGGGCGCGAACACGCCGGCGACGGCCGCGATTCCGAGACCGATGCCGAACGCCGCCGCCGAGACGCGATCGACATCGATGCCGGTCGCCAGCGCCTCGTCGCGGCGCGACATCACCGCGCGCGTCAGGGTGCCGAGCCGCGTGTGGTAGAGATAGAGGTAGACCAGCGCGATCGCGATAAGGCTGGTGATGGCCGCGATCACCCAGGGCGCGGGAAAGCCCTGGCCGAAAATCTGGATCGGCCCTGCCCCGCCGGCCTTGCCGCCGAACCATTTGACCTTGATGGTCGTGAACACACTGCCGAGCAGCCGGCTCTGGATCGACCGCTCGCTGGTGCCGGCGAAGATCGTGGTGACGGCCTCGATCACCTGCGACAGGCCGAAGAACAGGATGATCGACAGCATTTCCGGATTGGCCGAGCCCTGCAGCCGCGGCACCAGCACCCAGTAAAGCAGCACGCCCGCGAGCACGAACACCACAAACGCCAGCGGCACCGCGAACAGCGGGTCGATCCCGGCGATGCCGACCACGCCGAGCGCGATGAAGGCGCCCAGCATCAGGATGTCGCCATGCGCAAGGTTGACGATGCGCATGACGCCGAACACGAGATTGAGACCGATGCCGACCAGGCTGAAATACAGCCCGAACAGCACGCCGGCAACGAGCGCATAGGTCATGCTACCGCCCGCCGCCGAAGGTTACGCCTGCCGCTCCAAAACCGCATCACGGCGCCGGATAGATCGGCTTGCCGGTGGCGGTCTCGTGCGGATAGATCGACACGAACTTGATGTGATCATGCTCGTCAACCGTGAGCTGGCCGAGCGGCGTCAATTCACCGATCTGGCCGCCGGTCTCGTCCAGCGCGAAGGTGCCGTCGAGGGTCTTGAGCTGGCCGCTGAGCGAGAACACCGCGCGGCGTAACTCCATCTGGTCGAGACTGGTCGCAACCGACAGCGTCTTCTCGATCACCAGCGCCGTGGTGTAGCCGGCGACCGCGTTGAACCCGAACTCCATCTTGCCGTCGTTGTACTTCTTGGTCCAAGCGGCGCGGAAATCCCTCATGTTCATCCCGAAATTGACGGGATAATCCAGCTCGGACGGCGGCACGTAGGTCCAGACGTGCTCGAGCCCCTTGGCGCCGACGTTCTTCTCGAGCAACTCGGTCTCGAGGCCGGCATAGATCGCGAACAGCATCTTGAACTTGGTGCCGACGTCCTGGACGTTGCGCAGGAAGGCGATATCGTTCGGCGCATAGCCGAAATGGATTACCGCGTCGGGATTGGCGTTGCTGATATTGTTGATGATGACGTTGTAGTTGGTGGTCTCGGTCGGAACGCCCTGGTCGTAGACGATCTCGATCGGCGCGCCGGACTCCTTGACGAACTTGCGGAACGCGTTGGCCTGGGTGCCGGTGAACTCGTTGGTCGCGTAGAGGATGGCGATCTTCTTGATGCCGAGGCCAGGGCCGTCATGGCTGATGAAATCCGCGACCGGCTTCGGCCAGACCGTCGACACCGGATCGGCCATCAGCGCGATGTAGGGATTGTCCTTGGAGAAGAAGCTCGCGCCGGTGCCGGTCTGGTCGAACAGGAACATCTTGTGATCGCGCGCGATCGCAACCGCGGGCGCGGTCAGCACCGATCCGGAATCGGCGACCAGCAGGTCGACCTTATCCTGGGTGACGAGCTGATTATAAAGCGTCGAGGCGGTCGCCGTGTTGCTCTGGTCGTCATAGGAGACGAGCTTGATCGGGATCTTCTTGTCGAACGCCTTCACGAAGACGCCACCCTCGGCATTCTTCTGCTCGACCCACAGTTTCAATGAGCTGTAGACCGGCATCGAGATCGAGGCGTAGCGCCCGGACGACGCGTAGAGCGTGCCGATCTTGATCTCCGACGGTGCGTCGGCGGCCATCGCCTGCGTAGCAAATGCGAGGCTGGCAGCGAGTGCCGCGCCGATGATCCTCAGCATGATATTATTCCTCCCGGGTATCTTGAACGTCTCTTGGACAGGTCTTGGACGCGGCCCTTCTACGCGCCGGATCGAAGCGACACAAGCATCGCGGCCTTAGCAATTGTGCGAGGGGCGGAATATGCGGCATGCGCGGGACACAGGCGGCTGCGCAAGGTCCGGATAGACCGTTGACGGCCGTTGGTCCGATGGCGCATCAAGACTGTAACGATTTCGGGAGGAAACATCAGACATGGCCGAGCCCGCGCGCGCGAAACCAAAGCCGACACCTGAGACCCAGCATTTCTGGGATGGCACCAAGGCCGGCGAACTGCGCCTGCAACGTTGCGACGCCTGCGCCAATGTCTACTTTCCTCCGCGGCCGTTCTGCCCCTCCTGCGCCTCGCGCAAGGTCTCCATCTTCAAAGCCAGCGGCAAGGGCAAGCTCTACAGCTATGTCATCAACCATCGTCCCGCTGCGCCCGGCTTCACGCCGCCTTACGCGATCGCCGTGGTCGAACTCGACGAGGGCCCGCGTATGATGAGCAACATCATCGATTGCCCGCAGACGCCGGAAGCGCTCGAGCTCGACATGCCGCTCGAGGTCGCCTTCGAGGCGCTCGACGACAAGATCAGCCTTCCTTTGTTCCGTCCGGCAAAGGGGTAACGCGATGCGCAGGAACCAGGTTGCCGTCGTCGGTGCGGCCGAAACCACCGAACTCGGCGTCATCCCCAACATGTCGCAGATCCAGCTGCATGCGGACGCCGCGCTGAATGCGATCGCGGACGCTGGCCTGAAGCTGTCCGACATCGACGGCTTCGCCACCGCGGTCGAAACCCCGCAGCAGATGGCGCACTATCTCGGCATCACGCCGACCTGGGTCGACGGCACCTCGGTCGGCGGCTGCTCCTTCATGCTGCATGTCCGCCACGCCGCTGCGGCGATCGAGGCCGGTCTCTGCAAGACAGTGCTGATCACCCACGCCGAGAGCGGCAAATCGATGATCGGCAAGCAGCCGCGCTTCACCGCTCCCGACAGCCTCAACGGCCAGTTCGAGTCGCCGTTCGGCGTCTATGGACCGCCGAGCATGTTCCCGATTCCCGTGCTGCGCTTCATGAAAACGCACGGCGTCACGCATGAGCAGCTTGCGATGGTCGCCGTCGTGCAGCGCGAATGGGCGGCGAAGAATCCGCGCGCGACCATGAAGGATCCGATCACGGTCGCCGACGTGCTGAACTCGCGGATGATCGCCTATCCATTCCGGCTGTTGCAATGCTGCCTCGTCACCGATGGCGGCGGCGCTCTGATCCTCACCTCGGCCGATCGTGCCAAGGATTTCCCGAACAAGCCGGTCTACATCCTCGGCACCGGCGAGAGCGTGGAAACGCCGATGGTCAGCCAGATGAAGACTTTTGACTCGTCGCGCGCCTTCAAGGTGGCGGGGCCGCTCGCCTTCAAGGAGGCCGGCATCACCCACAAGGACGTCGACCATCTGATGATCTACGACGCCTTCGCGCATCTGCCGCTCTACGGCCTCGGCGACCTCGGCTTCATGCCGCACGAGGAAACCGGCAAGTTCATCGCCGACGGCAACACCCGCCCCGGCGGCAAGCTGCCGCTCAACACCAATGGCGGCGGCCTGAGCTACATGCACTCCGGCATGTACGGCATGTACGCGCTGCAGGAGAGCGTGCGGCAGATGCGCGGCATCGCGCCGGCGCAGGTGCCGAACGCGAAGATCTCGGTCTGCCACGGCGTCGGCGGCATGTTCGCCGCATCAGGCACGATCATCTTTACGAACGAACGATAGCAATGGCCGGTGCGAACGCAGCGCTCAATCTGTCATTGCCGGGCTTGACCCGGCAATCCATCTTCTTCTGAAGAAGGATGGATGCGCGGGTCAAGCCCGCGCACGACGAGTGGGTTCTGCATCGACGTACGGACACACAGAACCAGGAGAACCACATGGCAAAATCACTGCAGGACAAGGTCATCATCGTCACCGGCGCGGGCCGCGGCATCGGCCGCGAGATCGCGCTGCTCTGCGCGGCCGAAGGCGCCAAGGTCGTGGTCAACGATCCCGGCGGCGCCGCTGATGGTGCCGGCTCGAATGCGGCCCCCGCAGAGGAAGTGGTCGAGGAGATCAAGAAGCGCGGCGGCACCGCGGTCGCCAATTTCGAGTCGGTGGCGGAAGCCATCCCCGCCAGCAAGATCGTGAAGACCGCGACCGATCACTTCGGCCGGCTCGACGGTGTCGTCAACAATGCCGGCATCCTGCGCGACATGATCTTCCACAAGATGAGCGTGGAAGCCTTCGAGGCCGTCATCAAGGTGCATCTGATGGGCTCGTTCTACGTCTCGCACGCCGCGGCGCGCATCTACCGCGAGCAGGAGTCGGGCTCCTTCGTGCACTTCACCTCGACCTCCGGCCTGATCGGCAATTATGGCCAGGCCAACTACGCCGCCGCCAAGCTCGGCATCGTCGGCCTCTCGAAGTCGATCGCGCTCGACATGGGCCGCTTCAACGTGCGCTCGAACTGCGTGTCGCCGTTTGCCTGGACCCGCATGATCGGCACCATCCCGACCGAGACCGATGCCGAGAAGGCGCGCGTCGAGAAGATCAAGCAGATGGGCCCGGAGAAAATCGCGCCGGTCTGCGCCTATCTGCTCTCGGACGCCGCCAAGGACGTCACCGGTCAAATCTTCGGCGTGCGCATGAACGAAATCTTCTTGTTCGGCCAGCATCGTCCGGTGCGCTCGGTTCATCGCGGCGAAGGCTGGACGCCGGGGACCATTGCCGAACACGGCATGCCGGCGCTGAAGGGATCGTTCACCAAGCTCGACCGCTCGGCCGACGTCTTCACCTGGGATCCGATCTGACAGTTTTATGAAAAAGTCGCCTCGGTGAGCTCCGCGCGCAATCGCGCACGAGGCCGGGGCGACACACTCGTTGGTTGTTTCATCATAGCGTGCCTGCATTGTGCCAGAATTGCGGGCGCATGATTGCCCTCCCCATAACAACAATGACTGGGAGGACTTTCGTGACAAATCCAAGCAACACACGGAAACACGAGGGCGACGGTGCGAAGGCGTTCGACCGTCGAACAATATTGCGCGGCGCAACCGCGCTTGCTGCAACCGCGATGGCTGCATCCGATGCTGTAGCGCGCGACTTCGGCCGCAACGCGGAGCCGCAGCGTTATCCCGATCCCGACATCGTCGTGATCGACGACAAGCGCTTCAAGGCCAAGGTCGGCAACACCGCGATCAAGCGGCTCTACACTGGCTGCCTGTGGGCGGAAGGGCCGGCCTGGAATGCGCAGGGCCAGTATCTGGTGTGGAGCGATATACCGGCCAACCGGCAGTTGCGCTATCTCGACGATGACGGCCACATCTCCGAGCAGTTCCACAAGCCGTCGAACGAGGCCAACGGCTCGACCTTCGATTTCGAGGGCCGCCAGATCACGGCCGAGCGCACCCGGCTGGTGCGCTATGAACACGACGGAACCGTCACGTCATTGGCGGAGCAGGCCAATGGCAAGCAGCTCAACGGGCCGAACGACATGGTCGTGCATCCCAACGACAAGTCGATCTGGTTCACCGATCCCGGCTACGGCGCGATCTCGATCTACGAAGGCCAACTGGCCAACACCGGATCGAAGCAGCCCTACCAGAAGGAAGCCGTGTACCGCATCGACGCAACGACCGGGCAGATCACCAAGGTCGCGGACGAACCGTTCAAGCCGAACGGGATCGCCTTCAGCCATGACTACAAGAAGGTCTATGTCTGCGACACCGGCATCACTCACTATCCGAACGCGAAAAACATCGTCTGGCAGTACGACCTCAACGGCGACAAGCTCTCCAACCCGCGCACGCTGATCGACATGACGCTGGACGGCAAGTCGGGCTTCCCGGACGGCATGCGCGTCGACATCGACGGCAACATCTGGGTCGGCGCCGGCTGGGTCGGACCCGGCTATGACGGCGTGCAGGTGTTTGCGCCCGACGGCCAGCGGATCGGCCAGATCCTGCTGCCGGAAACCTGCGCCAACCTCACCTTCGGCGGCAAGAAACGCAACCGCCTGTTCATGACCGCAAGCCAGTCGCTCTACGCGGTCTATGTCGAGACCAAGGGCGCGCATAATTGTTGATCTAACCGTCGTCCCGGCCTAGTGCGCGATTGCGCACGGGGGCCGGGACGACACTGTGGCTATCCGCTGTTCCTCAGCCCCGCCGAAATCCCGTTGATCGTGATCTGAATCCCGCGCAGCACCTGCTCATCCGGGTTCTGCGCGCGATGTTCCTTCAAAAGCTCCACCTGCACGTGGTTGAGCGGGTCGAGATAGGGGAAGCGGTTGCGGATGCCGCGGTCCAGCAGCGGGTTGCCCTGCAGCAGCCGGTCGTGCCCCATGATGTCGAGCAGCGTCTCGATCGACAAATGCCACTCGCGACGGATCTGGCCAAAGATCTTTTCGCGCAACGCGACGTCTGGCACCAGCTCGGCATAGCGCGAAGCGATCGCGATCGAGCTCTTCGCCAGCACCATGTCCATGTTGGACAGCAGGGTGCGGAAGAACGGCCATTCCCTGTACAGCTCCTGCAGGAACGGCATGCCCTGCTCGGGATGCTCGGCGATCCAGCTCTCGACCGCCGCGCCGAAGCCGTACCAGCCCGGCAACATCAGCCGGCATTGCGCCCAGGAGAACACCCACGGAATCGCGCGCAGGTCCTCGATCTCGCGGGTCTTCTTGCGCGAGGCCGGACGGCTGCCGATGTTCAAGGTCGCGATCTCGTTGATGACGGTCGAGCCCCAGAAATAGTCGGCAAAGCCTTCGGTTTCATAGACGAGACCACGATAAGCCTTGAAGGCGAGCGCGGAAATTTCCTCCATCGCCTTCAGATATTCGGGGCGCGGCGCGCTCCGCCGCGGCTGCAGCAGGCTGGTTTCCAATGTCGCGGCGGCGAGGATCTCCAGATTGCTGCGGCCGACTTCGGCATTGGAATATTTCGAGGAGATGATCTCGCCCTGCTCGGTGATGCGGATCTGGCCGTTCACCGCGCCGCCCGGCTGCGCGATGATCGCGTCATAGCTCGGACCGCCGCCGCGGCCGACCGAACCGCCGCGGCCGTGGAACAGGCGCAGGCGGACGTGATGGCGCTCGAACACTTCGACGAGGCCGATCTCGGCCTTGTAGAGCTCCCAGCCCGAGGTGACGAAGCCACCGTCCTTGTTGCTGTCGGAATAGCCGAGCATGACTTCCTGCACGCTGCCGAGACTGTCGACCAGCTTGCGATAGTCGTGCAGCGCAAGCATGCGGTCCATGATGCCGCTGGACGCCTGCAGATCCTCGATCGTCTCGAACAGCGGCACGATGTTGATGGCGCTGCGGCCGGACGGATTGACCAGCCCAACCTCCTTCAGCAGCACCGCGACCTCCAGCATGTCGGACATGCCCTTGCACATCGAGATGATGCATTGGGAGATCACCTCGGGGCCGAATTTGGCGTGCGCCTCGGCCGCGGCACGGAACACGGCAAGCTCGCCTTGGGTTTCTTCGGAATATTTTACGAAGGGGGACACCAGCGGCCGCGCGTTGCGCAGCTCGCCGAGCAGCAGGGCGACACGCGCGTCCTCGCCGAGCGCCAGATAGGACATGCCGGGATTGGCGGTATCGAGCAGCTCGGCGATGGTGCGCTCGTGCACCGCCGAGTTCTGGCGGATGTCGAGCCGCGCCAGATGGAAGCCGAAGCAATCCACCGCCCGCCGCAACAGCCGCAGCCGGCCGCGCGCGATCACGCCGGAATTGTTCGCGATCAGCGAGCGATTGAGCACGTCGAGATCGGCCTGGAATTCTTTCGCGCTCGCATATGGCTCAGCCTTGCCGACCGGCGGCCGCCTGGTCTCGATCTCGAGCCTCCTGGCGGTGGCCGCCAATCTCGCATAGATGCCTGATACGGCCAGACGATAAGGCTCGCCGCTGCGATGCGGCGAGGTGTCGGGCGAGCGCTCGGCGAGGATCCGCAGCTCGTCCGAGACGTCGGCGAGGTGTGCCGCCAGCGACAGCTCGGCACCGAGCGCATGCAGCTCCTCGAGATAGAAGTTAATCGCCTGACTCGATTGCAGCCGCAGTGTGCCGCGCATCACCTCCGCCGTCACGAACGGATTGCCATCGCGGTCGCCGCCGATCCAGCTTCCCATCCTGAGGAACGAGGCGAGATCGCCGGGCTCTCCGCCCTCCTTGTTCAGGCGGTCCTCCAGCGCGCAATGCAGCCGCGGCACCTCCCGCAGGAAGGTGTAGTCGTAGAACGACAGGCCGTTGGCGACCTCGTCAAGCACGGTCAGCTTGGTCCGGCGCAGCAGGTTGGTCTGCCACAGCGTGACGACCGCACGGCGAAGCTGCTCGTCGCTGGCCTCGCTCTCCTCCGGCGTCATCTGCAGCCGCTCGCGGCGGTCGAGCAGATCGGCGATCTGCATCTCGCGGTCCATCGTGCTCTTGCGGCGGACCTCGGTCGGATGCGCGGTCAGCACCGGGCTGACCAGCGCGCTTTTGAAGAAGCTGCGCAGGTCGGCCGGGCTGATGCCGGCCTGCCGGGCATGGATCAGCGTCTGCTCCAGCGTGCTCGGCCGCGGCGCACCGCTGGGGCCGCGGCTGCGCATCTGGCGGATGTTGTTCTGGTCCTCGGCAATGTTGGCGAGATGGGAGAAATAGCTGAAGGCGCGGACGATCCGCAGTGTCTCGGCGATCGACATGCCGTCGAGGATGCCCTCCAGCTCGCGCCGCGCCAGCTTGTCCTCGTCGCGATGGAACCGGACCGATGTCTGGCGGATGCGCTCGACCAGGTCGAAGGCATCGGCCCCTTCCTGGTTCCGCACCGTATCGCCCAGCACGCGGCCCAACAGGCGGATGTCGTTCCGGAGCCGCGCATCCTCCTCCTGAGCCGTCGTTTCGAGAAGGCTGACCTCTGCAGCGCTCCCGGCACGGATATCGGTATCGGAAGGCATGATTTGGGAAGACAAGATCTGGGGAGACATGGCTCGCTACTCCAGAGGCTGCCCGGCTCCTCCCGAGTGTGCGCCTTTTTTGCCGCAGCGCAAGATGAACTTGGGAGCGGTGCACACCAAGCCCCTTCCAAGGCCTTCATCCAGAGGAATTGCCCTATATCCTCCGCCCCGCCCGCTCCCAATAGGGGTCGCGCAGACGCCGCTTGAAGATTTTTCCGGAATCCTCCCGCGGCAGGCTGGTCTGGATCTCGATGTGCTTGGGCACCTTGTAGTCGGCGAGCGCGGTCTTGAGCTGGGCACGGACGGAGGCGATATCGAGCGTCACGCCCGGCTGCGGCTCTACCACCGCCATCAGCGCCTCGCCGAACTCGGCATCGGGAATGCCGAACACCGCACAATCGTGCACGCCGGGGACCGCATGCAGCACCGCCTCGATCTCGGCCGGATAGATGTTGACGCCGCCCGAGATCACCATGTCGCGCTTGCGATCGCAGATGAAGACATAGCCGTCCGCATCGATATAGCCGACATCGCCCGAGGTGATGAATCCCTGCCGGTCGATCTCGGCTCGCTTCTCGGACTTGTTGTGATAGGTAAAATCGGGATTGCCCTTAATCCGCGAATAGATCTCGCCGATCTGGCCCTGCGCCACCTCGTTGCCGTCGTCGCCGATGAAGCGAAGCTCGGCGCCGGGCGAGATCTTTCCGACCGTGCCGGGCTTCTTCAGCGCATCCTGAGAATTGGCGAAGGTGACCGCTCCCGACTCGGTCGAGCCGTAAAACTCATAGATCACTGGCCCCCACCATTCGATCATGGCACGCTTGACATCGGGCGGACAGGGCGCGGCGGCATGGATGATGTGGCGCAGCGACGACATATCGTACTTCCTGCGCACCTCCTCCGGCAGCTTCATGAGGCGGATGAACATCGTCGGCACCATGAAGATGACGTCGATCCTCTCACGCTCGATCAGCTGCAGAAATTCCTCCGCGTCGAACCGCGGCATCAGCACCAGCGCGCCGCCGAGCTTGCCCGAGCGCAGCCCGAAGGAGTTCGGCGCGGAATGGTAGAGTGGTCCCGGCAGGATCGCCCGTGCCCCGGGCCTCAGGCCGTAGATCATCCCGCGCATCGCTTCCGCATTGGCGGTCTGTTCCGGCGTCGGCGCGAAGCGGCGCACGCCCTTGGGATGGCCCGTCGTACCCGAGGTGTAGATCATGTTCTGTGGCTGCGGCACCACCGGGCCGTCATAGCGCGGGAATTGCGCCAGCCAGGATTCGAAATCGATCGCGAAATCCGGCGTCGCGAGATGATCGGGATTGATCTTGTAGTTGGCGAGGATTTCCTGCGGCGTCGGCACGCTGAGCACGGTGACATCGGACGGGATCGCGCCGCGCAGCGGATGCAGCATGTCGGCATGGCCGATCAGGACGCGCGTGCCGGAATCCGTCAGCACGTAGCTGATCTCCTCCGGCTTGAAGTGCCAGTTGATCGGCACGCCATAGGCGCCGAGCCGCATCGCCGCGTAGGCGGCCTCGATGAAGGCAATGTCGTTGCGCATCAGCATGCAGACGCTGTCGCCCGGCTTGACGTCGAGCTTGTTCAGGCCGCTCGCAATTCGGTCGGCGCGCTCGGCAACCGCTGCGTGATCGCGCCGGCGATCGCCGCTGACGATGCCGAGGAAGGGTTGGGACGTTTCGCTCATTTTTGTCTTGTTCTTCGTTATTCGTTAGCGGCCCTGCTTGTTTTCGTCATCACCGGGCTTGTCCCGATGATCCACGTCTTCCTCGCCGCAACAAAGACGTGGACGGCAGGGCGTCTGTGCGAAGACGCGCTTCGCGCTTTTGCCCGGCCATGACGGCGACAACAGTTACCCAACATCCGCAAACCTTGGCGCGCGCTTCTCCAGATTGGCGCGCACGGATTCGGTCTGGTTCGGGCTGCCGAGCAGCTTCTGCTGTTCGACGGATTCCGCAAGCAGCGCGGCCGCCGGATCGACCGACAGATTGTTCAGCATCCGCTTTGCGGCACGGATCGCATCCGGGCTCTTGCCAGCGATCTCGCGCGCGACTTCCAGCGCCGCGGCCCGCGGGTCGTCGCAGACGCGGGTGGCGAGGCCATAACTTTGGGCCTCCTGCGCCGAGAAGATGCGGCCGGTGTAAGCAAGCTCGCGCAGGATGTCGTCGCGCACGAGGCTCGCGAGGATCGGCGTGCCCGCCATGTCCGGGACGAGACCCCACTTGATCTCCATGATCGACATCCGTGCGTCGGCCGAGAGGAAGCGCATGTCCGCGCCGAGCGCGAGCTGGAAGCCGCCGCCGAACGCGACGCCATGGACCGCGGCGATCACGGGCACCGGAAGCTGGCGCCAGCCCCAGACCGCTTGCTGCGCGAAATTGGCCTTGCCATGAGTGCGCACGGTGAGGTCGCGGTTCTCGCCACCCGGCACCCCGTTACCGCCGTCCTTCATGGCGGCGAACCGCCCCATATCGAGGCCTGCGCAGAAGGCCCGGCCCTCGCCGGACAGCACGACCACCCGAACGCCTTTTTCCCTGGAAAGCCGGTCGGTTGCGGCGACCAATGCCTCGAACATCGCGGCATCGAGCGCGTTCATCTTGTCCGCCCGCACCAGGCGGACATCCGCGATACCGTCTGAAACCGATATCGAAACGCGATCTTCCATCATTCCCTCCGCTTTGTCCTTGAGTTGGCGCTTTACACAAAGGCCGTTGTCCGGTTTTAGTCAATCGACCAATTAACTGACAACCCCCGTGGAGGAAAACGATGTTCAGCAATCAGCTTCTTGCCGGGCGGCGCATACTGGTAACCGGCGGTGGCACCGGCCTCGGCAAGGCCATGGCCTCGCGGTTCCTGCAACTCGGCGCCGAGGTGCATATCTGCGGCCGCCGCAAGAGCGTTTGCGACGAGACCGCCACGGAGCTGATGGCCGAGCATGGCGGGCGCGTGGTCAGCCACGGCGTCGACATCCGCAACGCCATGGCGGTCGACGAGATGATCGAGGCGATCTGGACCACCAGCGGTCCCCTCACCGATCTCATCAACAACGCCGCCGGCAATTTCATCTCGCGCTCTGAAGAGCTCTCGCCGCGCGGCTTCGACGCGGTCGCCAACATCGTGATGCACGGCACCTTCTACGTGACGCACGCGGTCGGCCGGCGCTGGATCGCCGGCGGCCATCGCGGCAACGTGGTGTCGATCACCGTGACTTGGGTGCGCAACGGCTCGCCCTACGTGGTGCCGTCGGCGATGAGCAAGTCGGCAATCCATGCCATGACGATGTCGCTCGCGATCGAATGGGGCCGCCACGGCATCCGTCTCAACACCATCGCGCCCGGCGAGATCCCGACCGAGGGCATGAGCAAGCGCATCAAGCCCGGCGACGAGGCCGGCGCGCGGACCAAGGCGATGAACCCGATGGGCCGCGTCGGCACCATGGAGGAGTTGCAGAACCTCGCGGTGTTCCTGATCTCCGGCGGCTGCGACTGGATCAACGGCGAGACCATCGCCATGGACGGCGCGCAGGCGCTCGCGATGGGCGGCAATTTCTACCAGCTCCGCGACTGGAGCGACGACGACTGGACCAAGGCGCGCGAGTCGATCAAGGCCCAGAACGAGAAGGATCGCGCGGCGCGGGGTTGAAGCAACAGCGCCCACCTCACCCTCCACGGTCGTCCCTGCGAAAGCAGGGACCCATAACCACCACTCGAAAGCAACCACCACTCGAAAGCACTGAGCACGCTGGGGCCACAGCGCGCCTGACAACTCGCTCCCGTGGTTGATGGGGTGGACGGCCCCCTACGGCATCAGTTGTGCCAGAATGAGGTTGTTGCAAATCTCAGACAAGGGAGCCGTCCGTGAGAGAGATT
>NZ_JBNDLA010000008.1:0-320228 GCF_050435825.1 Bradyrhizobium sp. I1.14.4
GGCGCAATGTACGAAAACAGGCCGCCCTGATCCGTAAACCTGCCGCGCATGAGCGCCTCCGCCGATTCGAGATGATAAAGTGAATCATCAAGCCCGCTCCGTGGCGAGCGGGTTCTTCAGCAGACTGCTAGGTCTTGTCCGGTGGATTCTCGCGCAGAAAGCGTTCGAGATCGGGCTGCACGGAGTAAGGCTGCGGAACCGGATCGCCTTGAAAGTCGACCTGAAGATCGAGGCAGCGCCGCAGCATCCGCGCCAACTCGCCGCGGCGATAAGGTTTGGTCAACAGCGGAATGCCATGGCCGCGACGTCCCTGTTGTGCCGGCAGCACGCCATCGCTGTAGCCCGAGGTGAACAGCACCCGCAGCGCCGGGCGCCCCGTCATCAGCGTCTCCGCCAATTGCCGGCCGTTCATGCTGCCGGGCATCACGATGTCGGTGAACAGAAGATCGAACGCGGTGCCGCGGTTGACGATCGCGAGCGCGGCATCCGCGTTCGCCGCGACCAGCACCTTGTAGCCGAGGCTTTCGAGCTGGCCGGTGACGTAGTCGCGGATCGTGACGTCGTCCTCGACGCACAGGATCGTCTCGCTGCCGCCCCCGGCCGGCAGATCGTCCTCCGCGACCGGCCGCTGCGCGGTGCCGTCTGCCTTGGGCAGACAGATCCTGAAGGTGGTGCCGCGTCCCGGCTCGCTCTTGACCTCGATCCCGCCGCCGCTCTGCTTGACGAAGCCGAACACCATGCTGAGGCCGAGCCCGGTGCCCTGCCCGACCTCCTTGGTGGAGAAGAACGGATCGAAGATCTTCTCCAGATGCGACGGCGAAATCCCGGTACCGGTATCGGTCACCTCGATCACGAGATGGTCGCCGGCGCGTTCGACGCCGTGCGCCACGGCGTCAGGAATCCCGAGCTGGATATTGCGGGTTGCAAAGGTCAGCGTGCCGCCGTCAGGCATGGCATCGCGCGCATTGATGGCAAGATTGACCAGCGCCGCGCCGAGCTGGCTGCGGTCGACAAAGGCGAGCCATGCGCTACGGCTGAGCTCCGTCCTGATCTCGGTCTGCGAGCCCAGCGTCTGCGACAACAGCCGCACCACTTCGCCGACCAGGTCATTGACGTCGGTCTCGGCGGGCTGCAACGGCTGCTTGCGCGCAAACGCCAGCAGGCTTGAGGTGAGCTGTGCGCCGCGATCGGCGGCATCGCTGATCAGCTTGGCGATCGCGGCAAGCTGCGGGTTTTCCTTGACCCCGTCGGCAAGGATCTCGATCGTGCCGGTGATCACGGTCAGCATGTTGTTGAAATCGTGCGCGATGCCGCCGGTCAAGCGCCCGAGCGATTCCGTCTTCTGCGCCTGGATCAGCTGCTCCTCGGCAATCCGGCGCTGGGTGATGTCCCTGACGAAGGAATTGATGATCCAGCCATCGCCGCGGCGCAGCGCATTGAGCGACACCTCGACATAGAACCGATGGCCGACGCGGTGCACGCACGCCGTTTCATAGCGCATGCCCATGCCGCCGACCGCGGTCTCCTGCAGGAAGCGGGTGATGCGCTGCTGGTGCGCGACGCGAAGCTCCTCCGGGAACACCAGTTCGACCACGCGCTGACCGACCGCTTCGGGCCGCGTCCAGCCGGTCAGCGCTTCAGCCTGCGGGCTCCAGTCGAGAACGACGCCGTCCTGGTCGGTCTGCACGAAGGCGTCGAGCGCGGTCCTGATGATCGCCTGCGCCATCTGCTCGCTCTCGACCAGCGCCTGATGCGCGCTTCGCTGCGCGGTGACATCGTGCAGCACGGCGACAGCGCCACGCAGTTGGCCGGCATCGTCGCGCAGCGGCCTGGCGTTGGCGACCAGACAGACGGCCGGCTCCGGCCGGTGGGGTTTTACGATCAGCTCGAAATCGTCGACGTCATCACCGCGCAGCGCACGCGCCATCGGCGTGTCCGCGATCTGCATCACAGTCGTGCCGTCGGCATAATAGTTCTGGAAAGTGCGAACACCGGTCAGCGTGTCAAAACCGGGTTCGACACTGTACAGCCGCCGCGCCGCGGCGTTGACGATCACGATCATCCCGTGCTCATCGGCGACCACCACCGGATCGCGGATGCTCTCGACGGTCTTCTCAAGCAGATGCTGCCTGCTGCCCAATTGCGCCGACAGTTCGGCAAGCGTCGCGGCGAGCTGTGCGGTCTCGTCATTGCCGCCGGCACCAGTCGGCGTCTGCTGGCCGCGCGACAGCACCTCCGCAGCCCGCACCTGCTGGGCGGGCTTCCCGGACAGCGACCTCGCAATCATCTCAGCCGTCATCAACACCACCGCAACCGCACCGCCCGCGAGCAGAATGCCCGGCCAGGTGACGCCATGGATGAAGCCCAGCGCGAACAGGAGCGCGACGACGGGAAGCATCATTCCCATCGCCAGACGGCCCGACAAATTCATCACGACCAACTCATCGTGAGCAGCTGCACCGGAAAATGGACAAGGAAAATCGGTATCGGAAAGGATTGTCGGCGCCGGGGCAATATCCGGTGGCTTGCGCCTCTGTTGCTTAGCCGAGTCCGGCGCGCCGATCCGCCACTTTCGTATCCGTATTAGTACGGAGAACGGCCGTTCAGGCGCGGAGGCCGGCGGGGTGGTGTCTCAGTTTGAATTTTGTGGCAGCAACGCGCCGATCTGAGCCGGCAAAACCCTAAGGTCGCTCCGCTCGAACGCCAGTCGAGTTTGCAAAGCTCGGACGATTCATGTCGCGAGAATGCGGACGCATGGTCGGATCGCATGAAGCCACACTCTCACCCGTCACTGCGAGGAGCTCACGACAAAATAGCAAAGCAATTTTGCGCGGAAGCGAGGAGGCAATCCATCGTTGCGCCTACGCCGACGAATGGATTGCTTCGCTGTGCGCGCAATGACCGCGCTTGCTGCAGCCCTACGCGGCCCGCTGCCGCTCGCGCAGCGCGTCGCCGAAGGCCTCGAACAGCGCGCGGTTGACCGGATTGCGCTGCGGATCGTATTCGGCGTGCCACTGCACGCCGAGCGCAAAGCCCGGCGCATCGGCAATGCGGATCGCCTCGATGGTGCCGTCCTCGGCGATGCCCTCGATCACGACGCGCTCGCCGGGCACGAGGATGCCTTGGCCGTGCAGCGAATTGACCCGAATGGTCTCGCAGCCGAGGATCTTCGCGAATGCGCCACCTGGCGTCAGCGCGACGTCGTGACGGTCCGCGAACACCACGGTGGGATCGGGATGGATTTCGCCGTTCTCGAGCCGCGGCATCCGATGGTTCATCCGGCCTGGAATCTCGCGGATCTCCGGGTGCAGCGAGCCGCCGAAGGCGACGTTCATCTCCTGCAGGCCGCGGCAGATGCCAAAGATCGGCACGCCGCGCGCGACGCAGGCCTCCGACAGCGCCAGCGCGACGTCGTCGCGGTGAATGTCGTAGGGCTCGTGCGCGGCGCAAGGTTCGGTGTTGAAGCGGGTCGGATGGACGTTGGCGCGGGCCCCGGTCAGCACCACGCCGTCGACCACGTCCAGCAAGGCGCCGACCTCGGTGATTTCGGGGCTGCCCGCGAACATCAGCGGCACCGCACCCGACACCTCGGCAACCGCGCGAAGGTTGCGCTCTCCGACCATCTGGACTGTGAAACGATTTTCGATGCGATGGGCGTTCCCGATAACGCCGACCACGGGCCGTCTCATTATTGAGGTCTCGCGCAATGAATCTTCTAAGTTCGCGACGTTGCGGAGACGATCATGCCTTCGAGTTCCCCCCGGATCAACCGTCTATATCTGCACAGGGGGCCTTGCAGTCCTGCACAGATTCGTACCCTCGGGGGCCAAAATCGGCGCGGACGCCCGCCGGTCATGCCCGGTGCCGTGGCGCATCAGCGGCAAACCGGCACGGTCCCGGCCGCTTGATCCCGGCGGGATTTTCGCCAATGACTGCTCCGGACACCGTCGCGAAGGGGGAATCACCCGTGACAGACTCGGCTGACAATCGCCTGCAAGCCCGCAATGACTTGGCGTGGGCGATCGCCGTCGGTGGCATCGGCATCGTACTGTTCGCCGCCCTGCTCCTGTTCGCCTGGCAGTTCGCCGCGACCCTGTTCCTGCTGTTCGCGGGGATGCTGCTCGGGGTCGGCCTGAACGCAATGACCACCCTGCTCGGCCGGTTGACCGGGCTGCCTCACGCGCTGCGGCTGGCCGTCGTCTGCCTGGCGATGGCCGGATTGCTGTCCGGCATCGTGTTCCTCGGCGGCACCACGATCGCGCAGCAGGCCACGGTGCTGAGCAACACGATCAAATCGCAGCTCGGCAGCGTCAAGGAATTCCTTGAACAGCATGGTGTCGATACCAGCTATCTCGATTTCACCAGTGCCGCCGGCGAGGCGAAGCCGGAAGGCACCGCCGTGACGCCGACAACGACGCCCGCAACATCCCAGTCGCACGGCCTGCCCGGCGCCGGCGCGCTGGCCTCCAGCGGCGGCGCCATCATCAGTCAGACGCTGAAAGTGCTGCTCGGCACTGTCAGCGTCGTCGGCAACTTCTTCATCGTGCTGTTCCTGGGGCTCGCCTTCGCGGCCCAGCCGAGCATCTACCGCGCCGGGCTGCTGTTCATCGCACCGGCCAAATACAGCGCGCAGGCGACCATCATCGTCGACCGCATCGGCGAGACGCTGGAGCGCTGGCTGATCGCGCAGATCATCACCATGGCGGCGGTGTTCCTCGTCACGTGGATCGGACTTGCCATCATCGGCATTCCGAGCTCGTTCATCCTGGGCATCCAGGCCGGCCTGCTCGCCTTCATCCCGACGGTCGGCGCGATCCTCGCCGGATTGATCGTGGTGCTGGCAAGCCTCGCCTCGGGATGGATCGCGGCGCTAAGCGCGTTCATCCTGTTCCTTGGCGTCCACGCGCTGGAGAGTTACGTGATCACGCCGATCGTGCAGCGGCAGGCGCTCGATATTCCGCCTGCCACGCTGTTCGCATTCCAGATCCTGCTCGGCGTCGTGTTCGGCATCTGGGGGCTGGCGCTGGCGCTGCCGCTGATGGCGATCGCCAAGGTGATGATCGACCACTTCAAGACGGAGGATCCGGCGCCTGCGCGGGCCGCTTAGCGCGTTTTCAAGCGAACCGGGTACCGGTTCGCTTGAAGAGAACGCGTCAAAGCAAGAATCGCCCGGCTCAGGTGGTCAGCACGGTCTCGGTGTGCTCGACCTCGGGCGCCACCGCGAAATAGGGGCCGACCAGCGCGCGCCAGGCGGTAAAATCCTCGGAGCCGCGGAAATCGACGGTGTGATTCTCCAGCGTCTCCCACTTGGCTACGAGCCGGTAACGCGACGGCTTCTCGATCGAGCGGTGCAGTTCAAACCCCTTGCCGCCCTTGGCGCGCAGGAACAGCGGGCGCGCCTTGGCCACCGCGGCCTCGAACTCCTGCTCGCTGCCGGGCTTGACGTCGATTTGTGCGATTTCGGTGATCATTGGGCTTTGGTCTCCCCTTTTTCGGTTTCCCTTGGGAAAGGCCTCGTCTCTAGAGCATGATCCGGAAAAGTGCGAAGCGGTTTTCCGAAAAGATCATGCTTTGACAACAAGCTAGAGCGCGATGACGATTCAACCTAATCTCATCGCGCTCTAGCGCAGCCGGCACAAAAGCAAAAGGCGCTCGCGCAGGCGCCCCGTTCGCAGACCTTGCGGTGGTTCAGTTGAACAGCAGGACCGTCCCGACAACCATCAGCATCACGCCGAGCAGCATCATGATCGGCCAGCGGCTCTTCGGCGGTTCGTATCGCCCCTGCGCACGCCGTTCGGCGATAAGCGCAGTTTCGTATTCATTCGAGTCCGAGAACAGGCAGGCGAAGCCGCTGCGCGCCGAAACCGCGTCGGCTTCGAGCGACATCAGGGCTGATTGCGGATTGCGGGTGCGGATCGACTCCATGCCCGAAAGCATGGGATCGAATGGTTAACCAGCGGTTACCGCGCTCATACCCGGGCAGTCGCCGGCTTTTGCCGCTCCGAGGCGGACAGACCCGCGGTCTTGCGCCGCCAGTTCTCCAGCGAAAGCGGCAATTCCTCCGCCGCCTCGACGCGGTTGCGGCCGCCGCGCTTGGCTTGGTAGAGCGCAGTGTCGGCCGAGGCCAGCAGCACCTCGAGCTCGGTCCCGGCAGGCCCGCCGGCGACGCCGATGCTGACCGTGGTGTCGACCGCGCCTTCCTCGCAGGTGATATTGCTGTTCTCGAAGGCTTCGCGCACGCGCTCGGCGACCAGCACGCCTTCCTCCAGCGAGCATGGCAGCAGCGCCGCGAATTCCTCGCCGCCGATCCGGCCCGACAGATCGCTGATCCTGAGATTGTTGACCACCACGGCGGAGAACAGTTTCAGGATCTCGTCGCCGGCGGGATGGCCGAACCGGTCGTTGATCGACTTGAAGTGATCGAGGTCGAAGATCATCACCGTGACCGGCCGGCCGGCAACGGCCTCCCGCTCGATCACGCGCGTGCAGGCTTCAGTGAAGCCGCGGCGGTTGAGCATGCCGCTCAACGGATCGATCGACGCGGCCGTCTTGTGCACCGCGACCGCGCGGTCCGACACCATCATGAAGATCACGAACACCGTGCCGATCGCGTACAGCACGAGTTCGATCGAGAACAGCGTGACCCAGAAGCTGCTGACGAAATTCTGGCCGTTCAGCCGCAGCAGGTCGCCGGCCAGGATCGGCAGCATCAGGACGCAGCCATGGGCAACCGGGATGACGATCGCAATCCAGCGCTTCTGCATCGCGCGGCGGCGCTCGCTCCCGAGTTCGGAGGCGGTCAGCGCGGCGTAGATCGCAACGATCCCGGCGCCGATGGTCAGGCGCATCGCCGGATCCTCCACCGTCAACACCGCACCGATCCACGCAATCGGGCCGAGCACGAGGCCGGTCAGGTTGGCTTTGCGGCCGTGGAAAATCCGCGAGGCATTCCAGACCATGCCGCAGGCGGCGAAGCCGATCGCATTGAGGCCCAGCAGGACCATGGGATCGAGCATCGAGCTGCCGACCGTCCAGAGCGCGACCGAGGCCGCCCCGAGCAGGTAGGCGGTGCCCCACCATTTCAGCGCGGGAATGCTCTCCTGCCTGCCGAACAGCCAGAGCATGGCGCCGAGCATGCCCGCGACCATGGTGGCGAACAAATACAGTGTCGATGGATCGAACGACATAACTCACCCCAGCCCGGTGTGATGCAACGTTCGCAGGCGCAAATAAATACGGTGATGCAGCGCCAGTGCGAGGCTGCAGGCTAGAAGGCCCGAGTTCCAATTTCGTTTGCACGCACACGCAAGTTTTCATGAAAAACTGCGCTAATTCGCCTCGAAGCATGCGCGGTTGGGCGCAGCAAAAAGGGCGCCTCGCGGCGCCCTCTGCAACTCGATGCACGCGGCAACTGCCGCGAATTTTACAACTCGAATTAGCGCTTCGAGAACTGGAAGGACTTGCGGGCCTTCGCCTTGCCGTACTTCTTGCGCTCGACCGCGCGGGAGTCGCGGGTCAGGAAGCCGCCCTTCTTGAGGACGCTGCGCAGCTCGGGCTCGAAGTTGGTCAGCGCCTTCGAGATACCGTGTCTGACAGCACCGGCCTGGCCGGACAGACCGCCGCCGGCGACGGTGCAGATCACGTCGTACTGGCCGTTACGGGCGGCAGCGACCAGCGGCTGCTGGATCATCATGCGCAGCACCGGGCGGGCGAAGTAGATTTCGATGTCGCGGGTGTTGACGGAGATCTTGCCGGCGCCCGGCTTGATCCAGACCCGGGCGACAGCGTCCTTGCGCTTGCCGGTGGCATAGGCGCGATTGAACTTGTCGACCTTCTTGACGTACTTCGGCGCGTCGGGAGCCGCCGGCTTAACCTGCGAAAGCTGGTCGAGGGACTGCAACGTATCGGACATTATGCGGCCCTCGTGTTCTTGCGATTCAGGGAAGCGATATCGACTTTCTCGGGGCTCTGGGCCTCATGCGGATGATCGGCACCCGGATAGACGCGCAGATTGCCCATCTGCATACGGCCGAGCGGACCGCGCGGGATCATGCGCTCGATCGCCTTCTCGACGACGCGCTCGGGGAAGCGACCCTCGAGGATCTGCTTCGCGGTGCGCTCCTTGATGCCACCGATGAAGCCGGTGTGCTTGTAGTAGGTCTTCTGGTCGCGCTTGCGACCGGTCAGCACCACATGCGCGGCGTTGACGATGATGACGTTGTCGCCGCAGTCGACATGCGGAGTATAGGTGGGCAGGTGTTTGCCGCGCAGGCGCATCGCGACGAGCGTGGCGAGACGACCGACGACCAAACCCTTGGCGTCGATCACGACCCACTTCTTCGTCACTTCGGCGGGCTTGGCCGAGAACGTGCTCATGTGTGAAATCCGTGAAAAAGGAAATCGGCGCCGTATGCGCCGAACTGCGTGGATTTCTAGAGAAACCGCGGGCGCACGTCAACGCCGATGCGCCAGAATTACGACAGCAAAAACAGCGGCTTACAATTATGGTGTAATAATACCTCGAAAAAGGCTATTGATTTGGAATGGAATAGGTCGCCGTGACATGGGCGATCGGATCCGGAGAAGTCCCGGACAGCAGGTTCACCTCGCCGACCGCAAGCCGCTTGCCGAGCTTGAGCAGCCTGGCGACCGCGAGCACGTCCTGTCCCGGCTGGCCCTTGCGCAGGAAGTTGATGTTGAGGTTGGTGGTGACGGCCAAGCCGATCGGCCCGATCGCCGACAGCAGCACCACATACATCGCAAAATCGGGCAGCCCCATCAGGGTCGGTCCGGACACCGTGCCGCCCGGCCGCAGCATGCGCTCGCTGAAGCGCTGGCGCATCAGGGCCGTCTCGCCGTCGGCGCTCTCGATCCTGATGTCGTCGTGGGTGAACGCCTGCGGAAATTCCTTGCGCAGGAACTCCTCCAGCTCAGCCACGCTCATTTTCGCAATCGCCATGCCACCCCTGCCCTCGCTTCAGTCTGCCTGTTACATTAAGTTGTCATACAGACCAAAGTGGAATTTCACCATGTCTGCCCAAGCCGCCCGCGCGGAAGCGCCGCAACACCAGCCGATCCTGCTGCGCGAGACCGTCGGCAGTATCGCGCTCCTGACGCTCAATCGGCCCGGAGCGCGCAACAGCCTCTCCGAAGGCCTGATGCGCGAGGTGCACGCTGCGCTGAACGACATCTGCGATGACAAGAGCATCCGCGCCGTCGTGCTCGCCGCCAACGGCCCGGCTTTCTGCGCCGGCCACGATCTCAAGGAGCTCACTGCGCGCCGCAGCGACGCGGACCGCGGCCGCGCCTATTTTGCTGAGATCATGAACGCCTGCAGCGCGATGATGCAGGCGATCGTGCAGCTGCCGAAGCCGGTGGTCGCGGCGGTCCAGGGCATCGCGACCGCGGCCGGCTGCCAGCTTGTCGCCAGCTGCGACCTTGCCATCGCCTCCGAGACCTCGACGTTCGCGACGCCCGGCGTCGACATCGGGTTGTTCTGCTCGACGCCGATGGTGGCGCTGTCGCGCAACGTGCCGCGCAAGCAGGCGATGGAGATGCTGCTCACTGGCGAGCCGATCTCTGCGGCAAAGGCGCAGAGCATCGGCCTGATCAACCGCGTGGTGCCGGCGGGCACCGAACGCGACGCCGCGATCGCGCTGGCCGAGATGGTCGCGCTGAAATCGGCCTACACCGTCAAGCTCGGCAAGGAGGCGTTCTACCGCCAGGCCGAGATGAGCCTTGCCGACGCCTATCGCTTTGCCGCCGGGGTGATGACCGAAAACATGATGGCGCGCGATGCCGAGGAAGGCATCGGCGCCTTCATCGAGAAGCGCGATCCGAAGTGGCAGGATAAGTAAGATCGACAGGACAAGTAAGATCGAAATGAATCACGACGCCTACGACGATAATTACATCCGCAGCATCCTGAACAACGTGAAATCAATCGCGATGGTCGGCGCCTCGCCGGTCAACATAAGGCCGAGCTATTTCGCCTTCAAGTATCTCGCGCAGCGCGGCTACGACATGATCCCGGTCAATCCCGGCCATGTCGGCAAGACGCTGATGGGCAAGCCGTTCGTCGCCTCGCTCGCGGACATCGATCGCCCGATCGACATGATCGACATCTTCCGCAATTCGAGCCACATCATGCCCGTCGTCGACGAGGCGCTGAAATTGTCGCCGCCGCCGAAAGTGATCTGGATGCAGCTTGGCGCACGCGACGATGCCGCGGCCGAGAAGGCGGAAGCCGCGGGCCTCAAGGTGGTGATGAACCGCTGCCCGAAGATCGAGTATGGCCGGCTGTCGTCCGAAATCTCCTGGATGGGCGTCAACTCGCGCACGCTGAGCTCCAAGCGCGCGCCGGTCCCGACGCAGGGCATGCGGTTATCGCTCAACCGCACGAGTTTTGGCGGCGGCCAGACTGCGGCATCCGACCGCGCGGCGAAAAACAAGACCGAGACAACCTGACATCTCGGCGGAATAATCGTTTCGATCGTCCGGTGCGACGTAGGATGCCCTTTCCAAAAACTGGCGGCGTGCCCAACTCGCTTGACGGCGGGCGCCGCCGCCATCAGCATGCCGCGCGTTTTCGACCAGGCCACAACAGGACACAAAGAATGACCGATCGCGTTCCGGGATTTTCCACCCTCGCCGTGCACGCCGGCGCGCAGCCTGATCCCACCACCGGCGCGCGGGCGACGCCGATCTACCAAACCACGTCATTCGTCTTCAACGACGCCGACCACGCCGCCTCGCTGTTCGGCCTGCAGGCGTTCGGCAACATCTATACGCGCATCGGCAACCCGACCAACGCGGTGCTCGAGGAACGCGTCGCCGCGCTGGAGGGCGGCACCGCGGCGCTCGCCGTCGCCTCCGGCCACGCGGCACAGCTCGTCGTGCTGCAGCAGCTGTTGAGGCCCGGCGACGAGATCATTGCGGCGCGCAAGCTTTATGGCGGCTCGATCAACCAGTTCACCCACGCCTTCAAGGCATTCGGCTGGAATGTGGCCTGGGCCGATCCCGACGAGATCGAAAGCTTTGAGCGCGCAGTGACGCCGCACACCAAGGCGATCTTCATCGAATCCATCGCCAACCCCGCCGGCAGCATCACAGATATCGAGGCGATCGCAGCCGTTGCGCGCAAGGCCGGCGTGCCGCTGATCGTCGACAACACGCTGGCCTCTCCCTATCTGATCAAGCCGATCGACCACGGTGCCGACATCGTCGTGCACTCCCTGACCAAGTTCCTTGGCGGCCACGGCAACTCGCTCGGCGGCATCATCGTCGACGCCGGCACCTTCGACTGGTCGAAGGACAACAAATATCCGATGCTGAGCGAGCCGCGCCCGGAATATCACGGCATCCGGATCCAGGAGACCTTCGGCAATTTCGCCTTCGCGATCGCCTGCCGCGTGCTCGGACTGCGCGACCTCGGTCCCGCGCTGTCGCCGTTCAACGCCTTCATGATCCTCACCGGCATCGAGACGCTGCCGCTGCGCATGCAGAAGCACTGCGACAATGCCAAGGCGGTGGCGGAATTCCTCTCCACCCACCCCGCCGTGTCCGCGGTGAACTACGCCGGCCTGCCCGGCGACAGGTACAACGCCCTGCAGCGCAAATACGCGCCGAAGGGCGCCGGCGCGGTGTTCACCTTCAGCCTTAGGGGCGGCTATGACGCGGGCGTCAATCTGGTGTCGAACCTGAGGCTGTTCTCGCATCTCGCCAATGTCGGCGACACCCGCTCGCTGGTGATCCACCCGGCCTCCACCACCCACAGCCAGCTCGACGACGCCGCCAAGGTGAAGTCGGGCGCGGCGCCCGACGTGGTGCGGCTTTCGATCGGCATCGAGGACAAGGAAGATCTGATCGCGGACCTCGACCAGGCCTTGCGCGCCTGACCCCGCCGCTGTTCCGGAGCGGTGCGCCGCATCGCTCCGGCAATTTTGTGCCGAACGGCCGTCTCGTTAACGCTTAATACCGACAGGTCTCTCGTTAACGTTCAATCCGGCATAGAGTGGCAGTAATAGGCTCCGGATGATTCGGGAGACCATTGATGCCGCGCTGGATATTGCCGCTCGCGATCGCGTTGTCTGCGCTTTCGCCTGCTGACGCCGCCGACGGCCCTGCCGTCGCAAAAAGCACAACCGTCAAGGCCGCGCGCCAGCTGCCTCCTGGCTTGCCGCGACGGCACTATGCCTACCGCACCACCATCACGTCGCCGGCCTATGTGCGGCGGGGACGCCAGCTCGTGGTCGTCGAGCCCACGGTGATCCCGCTCAACGCAGAGCCGTATATCCCGATCGTGCGGGGCGAACCGCTGCTGCCGGGATCGTCGTCACTGCCGGGCTATTACGGCAACTGGCACTCCTACAACTATCTCGGCCCCTATTACGGCGGCGCCTATGTGACCTACTGGGATCGCCTGCCCTACGCCTGCGGCGTCTACGGCTATTGCTAGCGCGGGACGAGCGCGTGGCCAGATCGCCGCAGAAAACCAGCGCACCGGCCTCGGGGAACGCAGTTACCGCCGACCTCGTCGCGGTGCTGGTCGCCGTCACCGATGGCACGCCGAAGATCATCACCATCGCCGGCGGCTCCGCGCTGCCGAGCGGCCCGTTCGAATTCACCCACCGCTCGCTGCAGACCGCGCTGCGGGCCTGGGTCGAGGCCCAGACCGGTCATCCGCTCGGCTATGTCGAGCAGCTCTACACCTTTGCCGATCCCGGCCGCTCCGGCGACGTCAAGGCGCCGCACAGCGTCTCGATCAGCTACCTCGGCCTGACCCGCGAGGACCGGGTCGGCGAAGGCTTCGAGGCGCATTGGTCCGGCTGGTACGACTACTTCCCGTGGGAAGATCATCGCGCCGGCGCGCCGGCTTTCCTGGCCAAGACGATCGCGCCAAAGCTGAAAGCGTGGGCCAAGGCAGCACCGTCGCCAACGTTGCAGCGCGAGCGGTGGCAGCGCTGCGCCATCACCTTTGGCCTCGAGGATCGCGGCTGGAACGAAGAACTCATCCTGCAGCGCTATGAGTTGCTCTACGAAGCCTCGCTGATCCCGGAAGCCGGGCATGTGCAGGGCCGCGAGGCGCCGATCGCGCCGGGCAAGCCGATGACGGCGGATCATCGCCGCATTCTCGCGACGGGGATCGCGCGGTTGCGCGCCAAGATCAAATACCGTCCGGTGGTATTCGAGTTGATGCCGGCCGAGTTCACCCTGCTGCAACTGCAACGCAGTGTTGAGGCGCTCGCAGGCCGGCTGGTCCACAAGCAGAACTTCCGCCGGCTGATCGAGCAGCAGGAACTCGTTGAAGAGACTGGCGCAATGGCCGCCGATACCGTTGGACGGCCGGCCAAGCTGTTCCGCTTCCGCCATGCCGTGCTGGCCGAACGGGCCATCGCCGGCACCAAGCTTCCGCTTTCGCGCACTTGACATGCCTTATGCTCAGGATAAGTATAAGCCATCTTATGCTCATGGAGAGTATAAATGGCTGCACTCGATACCGATCTTCTCACTCGCACCGCGCCGCTCTATGAGCGCGTCAAACGCGTCATCCCGCCGTTCGAATGGGCCACGTTCGCGGAGGACGTCGATGCCATTCTCGCGCTGAAGCGCCGCCGCAATGCGGTTGTGCTCGCGCATAACTACCAGACGCCGGAGATCTTCCACGGCGTCGCCGATATCGTCGGCGACAGCCTCCTGCTGGCGCGCGAAGCAACGAAAGTCGACGCTGACGTGATCGTGCTCGCGGGCGTGCATTTCATGGCCGAGACGGCGAAGCTGCTCAATCCGGCCAAGACCGTGCTGATCCCCGATCTCAAGGCCGGCTGCTCACTGGCGGATTCCATCACGGCACAGGACGTGCGGCTGATGCGCGCGCGCTACCCGGACGCGCCCGTCGTCGCCTATGTCAACACCTCGACCGCGGTGAAGGCGGAGTCCGACATCTGCTGCACATCGGGCAATGCGCTGAAGGTGGTGGAATCGCTCGGCGTCGAGCGCGTCATCATGCTGCCGGACGAATATCTGGCACAGAACATCGCCAAGCAAACCAAGACCAAGATCATTGCCTGGAAGGGTCATTGCGAGGTGCATGAACTGTTCACCGCCGACGACGTGCGCCAGCTGCGCGAAAATCATCCCGACGTCACCATCCTGGCGCATCCGGAATGCCCGCCCGAGGTCGTCGCTGAAGCAGACTTTTCCGGTTCGACGGCTGCGATGCAGTCGTTCGTCGAGACCAGGCGTCCGCCGCGCGTCGTGCTGCTGACGGAATGCTCGATGAGCGACAACATCGCGGCCCAAAATCCCGATGTCGACTTCGTCCGCCCGTGCAATCTCTGTCCGCACATGAAGCGGATCACGCTGAAGAACATCCGCCATGCGCTGGAGACCAACCAGCACGAGGTCACGATCGATCCCGCGATCGCCGATCGCGCGCGCAGAAGTGTCGAAAGGATGCTGGCGATATGAGCATCGACATCTCCGATCTCAGCGGCCGCCCGGTCATCATCGGCGGCGGCGCCGCAGGACTTATGACGGCGCTCCAACTCGCACCCGAGCCGGTCGTGCTGCTGTCGAAATCGCCGCTCGGCGCGGAAGCCTCCAGCATGTGGGCGCAGGGCGGACTAGCCGCGCCGGTCGGTGACGATGACACCCCCGCCCTGCATCTCGCCGATACGCTCGCGGCCGGCGCCGGCCTTTGCGACGCGGCGGCTGCGAGCCGGATCGTCCATGCGGCACCCGCCGCCGTCGAGCATCTGGCCGATCTCGGCGTCGCCTTCGACAGGCGCGCCGACGGCAGCTGGCGCCTCGGGCTCGAGGCCGCGCACGGCCGCAACCGCATCGTACATGCCACCGGCGACGGCACCGGTCGCGAGATCATGCGCGCGCTGATCGCGGCGGTCCGTCAGACGCCATCGATCATGCTGCTGGAAGGCGTCGAGGCGCGCCGCCTGATGGTCGAGGACAATGCGGTCAAGGGCGTGCTTGCAGCCAGTGACCGCGGCACGTTGACGATCGCGACCAACCGCGTCGTGATCGCGACCGGCGGCATCGGCGGGCTGTTTTCAGACAGCACCAATCCGGGCGGTTGTTTCGGCCAGGGCCTCGCGCTCGCCGCACATGCCGGCGCAAAACTGTCGGATATCGAATTCGTTCAGTTTCATCCGACCGCCTTCGACGGGCCGTCGCGGCCGATGCCGCTTTTGACCGAGGCGATCCGCGGCGACGGCGCGGTGCTGATCGACGAAACCGGGCAGCGGTTCATGGCCGATCAGCCCGGCGCCGAGCTTGCGCCACGCGACATCGTCGCGCGCGTCGTCTGGCGCCACCGCGCCGCGGGACATCGCACCTTCCTCGACGCACGCAAGCATCCGGGCGCGGATTTCGCGCAGCGCTATCCCGTGATCAGTGCGTTCTGCAAGATGGCCGGCATCGATCCCGCCCATGATCCGATCCCGATCCGGCCGGCGGTTCACTACCACATGGGCGGCATCGCGGTTGACGGTCATGGACGCAGCACGGTGCAGGGCCTGTGGGCCTGCGGCGAAGCGGCGCGCACCGGGTTGCACGGCGCCAACCGGCTTGCCAGCAACTCGCTGATGGAAGCGATCGTCTGCGCACGCTGGGTCGCCGAGAGCATCGAAGGTGTGAGCGCGGGTCCGCGGGCGATGCTGCGCGAAGACGCGATGCCCCCCGCTACCGATCCCTCCGCCGTGCGACCGATCCTTACCCATGGGCTCGGCGTCCTGCGCGACCGCGACGGGATCGCACGCGCGATCCGGAGCCTCGATCCGCTCGCGCGCGGCCGGAGCGCGGCATCCGACGCCGCGCTCGTCGGGTTGATGATCGCCGTCGCCGCAATCAGGCGCGAGGAAAGCCGCGGCGGCCATTTCCGTTCCGATTTCCCGCACACCGCCCTTTCGGCGTCTCCGTCGTCCTTCACCCGCGCCGAGGCGCTCGCCGCCGCGCGCGCGATCGCCGAGTCCACGCCATTCGCCAGGAGTGTCCTGTCATGAGCCTCAATCCCCTGTTGCCGCTGCTGTATGAGCCGATCGTGCGGACCGCGCTGCGCGAGGATCTCGGCCGCGCCGGCGATATCACGGCAGACGCGATCGTACCGGCCGGCCAGCAGGCGCGGCTGGTGATGCGGGCACGGCAGCCCGGCGTGATCGCCGGGCTCGACGTCGCGCGCACCGCCTTCCAGACGGTGTCGCCGGCCATCGAGCTGCGCGCCGAGCGGCCCGACGGCAGCGCGGTCGAGCCCGACCAGGTCATCGCGATCATCGACGGCCCGGCGCGCAGCCTGCTCACCGCGGAACGCACGGCGCTCAACTTCCTCTGCCATCTGAGCGGCGTCGCGACCGCAACCGCCACGCTCGTGAAAGCCGTCGCGGGCACGCGTGCGCAAATCGTCTGCACCCGCAAGACCACGCCGGGACTTCGAGCGCTGGAGAAATATGCGGTGCGCGCCGGCGGCGGCGGCAATCACCGCTTCGGGCTCGATGATGCCGTGCTGATCAAGGATAACCACATCGCGCTCGCCGGCGGCATCCGCACCGCGATCGAGCGCGCCAAGGCCAATGCCGGCCATCTCGTCAAGATCGAGGTCGAGGTCGACACGCTGTCGCAACTCGAAGAGGCGCTGGCGCTTGGCGTCGACGTGGTTCTGCTCGACAACATGACGACCGAGCAGCTCGGCAAGGCGGTGGCGATGGCGCGCGGCAAGGCGATCACCGAAGCCTCCGGCCGCATCACGGCTGCGACCGCCGCGGCGATTGCCGCGACCGGCGTCGATTTGATCTCGGTCGGGTGGGTGACCCACAGCTCGGCCGCACTCGATATCGGGCTCGACTATCTGTCCTGATGGATCAACCGGGCTGTCCGACCGGAATGAGGGTCGGCTGGTCCCGCTCGTGACGGCGCGTAGCGAAGCGCTCGACCTGCAGCACCGCGAGCGTCAGCACGACGATCGCGACCGCCTGGTGCGTCAGCGCCAGGTCGATCGGCACCTGATGCAGTAGCGTCAGGATGCCGAGCGTCGCCTGCAGCGTGATCGCCGCAACCAGCCACCATGCGCCGGCGATGACGGCGCCGCCGGCGCGCGAGCGTACGGCATCGATCGCATGCGCGATCGCCAGCGCGAACAGCAGATAGGCGGTCATGCGATGCTCGAACTGCACCGTCAGAGTGTTGTCGAACAGATTGCGCCACCATGGCGTCTCGAACCACAGCCGGTCAGCCGACGGAATCAAGCCGCCGTCGATCTCGGGCCAGGTATTGTAGACCCTGCCCGCGCGCAGCCCCGCGACCAGTGCGCCGAAATAGAGCTGCACGAAAGTCATCACGAGCAGCACCGCGCTGGTGATCTTCAGCCTGAGCGGCGCGATCACGGACGGACGGTCCGTCAACCGCCGCAGCGTCCAGACGATCGCCGCGAAGATCAGCAGCGCCAGCACCAGATGCGTCGCCAGCCGATACTGCGACACCTCGATGCGCTGCGTGAGTCCTGATGCAACCATCCACCAGCCGACGCCGCCCTGCAGCGCGCCGAGGCCGAAGATCACCCACAATCGCCGGCCGAGTTCACCGCTCACCGCGCCGCGCCACAGGAAATACAGGAACGGCAGCAGATAGGCGGCGCCGATCATCCGGCCGAGCAGCCGGTGGCTCCACTCCCACCAGAAGATCGTTTTGAACTCCGCGAGCGTCATCCCGGCGTTGAGCTCGCGATATTGCGGGATGGTCCTGTAGCCCTCGAAGGCCTGCGTCCACTGCGCCTCGGTCAGCGGCGGCAGCGCGCCGGTCACCGGCTTCCATTCGACGATCGACAGGCCGGACTCGGTGAGCCGCGTGGCGCCGCCGACCAGCACCATCAGCGCGATCAGGGCGGTGACCGCGATCAGCCATACCCTGACGGCGCGAAGTTGCGATGTCTTTGCGGAAATACCGGCCATTTCGCCCTGACTTGATTGGATTTTCGGGCCCCTTATAGTCCGCCGCGCCGGTGGCGCAAGCGCCGCCCGTGGCCTCGTTCCGACAGAGTCGGGACGAAGCTCCGGATTTGAGTTTTAACGCGTTTTCTTGACGCGAACCGGTACCCGCTTCGCTCGAAAACGCTCTGGATCACGAGTTGCACATCTCCGCTATGGCCATACGCACCCGCAAACTGCTCGGAACCATCGCCCTCCTCATCCTGGTCGTGGTGTGGTCGCTGCTTGGCATGACCATCGCCCAGACGCCGTGGCTGGCCAATTCGGGGCTGCTGCAGGCGATCTTCTACGTCGTCGCGGGCCTCGGCTGGGTGCTGCCGGCGATGCCGATCGTCTCCTGGATGTCGCGGCCCGACCGCGCTTGAAGCATGATACCGCGCTTGAAGCATGATCCGGAAAAGTGCGAAGCGTCTTTCCGAAAAGACCGTGCTCAAATAATAACCTAAAGGCCGCTTTGGTCGGGCGCATGGCGCGTTGGCCGCACCGGCGCGAACATCACGCCCGACAGCAGCACCCGCATCATCCGCAGCGAGCGCACGCGGCCGTCCCAGGCGATGCGCGGCAATGCGTAGAGGTTAGTGCGCCCCTGCGCCTCGACGACACCTGATATGGTCGACACCGCGCTGGCGAAGCCGGCCTCCTCCGCCAGCACCACATGCTGACGGGCGAACGCGTCGCGGTCCCCGAACGGATATGCGAAATGCTTGATCGGCCGCCGAAGCGCACTTTCGGCCACCGCCTTTCCCATCGTCGTCTCGCGCTGTGCGTCGGAATCCCTGAGGCTCGACAGTGCCGGGTAGTTCACGGTGGCGCTGCCGAATGTTACGTTCGGATCGCCGGCGAGCTTCGCCAGATCCGTCCAGTCGAGCGAGGCGCTGCGCGACAATTGCGCCGCGTCGACCGAGTAGCGCCGGCCGAGATCGTTCACCGCATACAGCAAGTCCGACGGCGGCAGCTTGCGCAGCCAGCCGGACAGGAAGTCGAACAGCTCGTATTTGTCCGACAGGCTTGAGACCGCGAAGTGCCGCTCCCTGTCGTCGATCATCAGGCTGACGCGGCTCTCGCGGGCGATGATGTCCTCGAGCGCCAGCCACCACGCCACGCCAACGCCATCGGGAAAGGCCGTCGGCAAATAGAGCGTGAAGGGGACGCCGTGCCTGGCGAGCACCGGATAGGCATGGGTGACGATGTCCTTGCCGGCGCCGTCGAAGGTCAGGCAGGCAAAGCGCCGGCGCTCCGGCAAGGTCACCGCGCGGCGGCAGGCCTCGTCGATCCCGACCACGTCGTACTGCCAGCGCTTCAGCGCGCGGATCGTCCGATCGAGGAATGCCGGCGTGATCTCCTGCGACTTCAGCGGCTGAAACCGCGCCCGATGTGCGGGGCGAACGCGCGCAAAGCGCAGGATCGCCCCGGCGCCCCCGGCCTCGCGCTCCCGCAGCCTGAAGGCGCCGCTGAAATACGCGAGCTCCATCCGGGCCCGCCGCAAAATCCCACGATCTGGCGCCAAGATCCCCCGCCCCCGTCCGGCGGTTCCCACACACCGCCTGGGTATTGTTATTACTCTTTGTTGACATTTCCCTGCGAAGGTCGGCCCAAGCCGAGAACTGTAAATTAATACCTTAAAAAATTTGGGTTCCGAGATGACCATGGCGGCGGCAATTGAAGGCCAGACGGCGGGGACGCGAACGTGGCCGAACGCAATCCGCGTCGCCGGCGTCGACGTCTTCCATGACCTCACTGCGGCCGAGGCGACCTGGCGAAGTTTCGAGACATCGCAACACAGCTACACGCCCTATCAGCGCTTCGATTTCCTCGCCAGCTGGCAGCGCCAGGTCGGCGAGCGCGAGGGGCTGCGGCCCTTCATCGTCGTCGCACACGACAGCGAACGCCGGTCACTGCTGCTGCTGCCACTCGCCGTCGAGCAGCGCCTCGGCGCGACCTGCGCGAGCTTCATGGGCGGCAAGCATGCGACCTTCAACATGGCGCTGTGCGACAAGGATTTCACCGCCAACGCAACTGAGGCCGACATCACGGCCCTTATCAGCTCGATCGCCGAACGCTCCCGCGTCGATGCGCTCGTGCTCTGTCAGCAGCCGGTGCGCTGGCAGGACCTGCCGAACCCGCTGGCGTTGCTGCCACACCAGCCTTCGGTCAACGACTGTCCGCTGCTGGTGATCGAGCCCGGCGCGGCACCCGCGGCGCTGATCAGCAACTCGTTCCGCCGCCGTCTCAAGGGCAAGGAGCGCAAGCTGCAGCCGCTGCCCGGCTATCGTTATCACGTCGCGAGCGAGAGCGCCGACGTCTGCCGCCTGCTCGACTGGTTCTTCCGCGTCAAGCCGCAGCGCATGGCCGAGCAGAAGCTGCCGAACGTGTTCGCCGAGCCGGGTGTCGAGCAGTTCATTCGCAGCGCCTGCCTTGCGCCGCGCGCCGACGGCAAGGGCTATGCGATCGACATCCACGCGCTGGAATGCGACGAGGAAGTGATCGCGATCTTCGCCGGCGTGTCCGACGGTCATCGCTTCTCGATGATGTTCAACACCTACACGATGTCGGCCAATTCCAAATACAGCCCCGGCTTGATCCTGATGCGCGACATCATCGATCGCCATGCCGGCCTGAACTACCGTGCCTTCGATCTCGGCATCGGCTCGGACGAATACAAGCGGCTGTTCTGCAGGGACGACGAGGCGATCGTCGACAGCTTCATTCCGCTCAGCCTGCGCGGCAAGCCCGCTGCAAGTGCGCTGTCGGCCATCAATCGCGCCAAGCGCGCCGTGAAGCACAATCCCGCGCTGTTCGAGATTGCCCAGAACCTGCGCAGCATGTTCCGCTGAGAATGACCGCCGGCGACGTTACGTAGACTGGCTATCCGGCCGGCCGCTCGCGACGCCGAGCCGCATCATCGCATCGAACACCAGCATGGCGGCCGGCGACAGCGCGCGCTTGCGCAGCTTGATCAGGCCGTAACTCTCGAGCATCAGCTGATCGCGGATGCGAAGCATCTTGAAGCGCTGCGGATCGAGCAGGTCGAAGATCAGCAGCGGCACCGGCACGATCGCATCGATCCCTGCCGCAATCCCGACCGACGCGGAGAACGACTCCGTGTTGATCATGCGCTGGGGCGGCGCAATACCCCGGCTATAGAACAACCGCTCGAGCGCCTGGCGCATGAAGGATTCCCGCGGCTGGGAGATCCATTGCAGGTCGACCGTATCTTCCAGATCGACGCTGTCGAGAGCGGCCAGCGGATGCTCGGCGCGAACCAGCAAACCGGCTTGCTCGGCACCGATTTCGTGATAGTCGAATTGCCCGGGATCGACGCCGGCAGGAATTCGCGCAACGACGAAATCCAACTCGAGCGCGAGAAGACGCGCAACCAGCGGCGGGCTGGTGCTGACATCGAGCGAAATGTTCACGCGGTGCAGCTTCTCGCCGAGATACTGCATGACATCGACGACAAGGTCGATGCTAGGCTTCGCGACAGTTCCAACCGACACCGTACCAAGCTCGCCGGACCTGTAACCGGCGAACTCATCGGTGACACGGTCAAGGTCGGCAAGCACGCTTCTGCCGCCACGGATCAGAATCGAGCCGTAGGCCGTCGGCTCGACGCCGCGCGCCGTTCGCTCGAACAATGGAACCCGCGCCACGGCCTCGATTTCGGCGAGCATCTTCGATGCTGCAGACTGGGTGATGTTGAGGCGCTCGGCAGCCAGTTGCAGCTTGCGCTCGCTGTCGAGCGCGACCAGCAGGCGCAGCTGGCGCAATTTCAGATTATTGATCACGGCCCGCCACCATCCTGCCCGGCTAGAGCCTTTCCGTTCCGATCAATCGGAACGGACAAGGCTCCAGATTCTATTTTGACGCGTTTTCTTGACGCGAACCGGCATCCAGCTCGCTGGAAAACGCTCCAGAGTTCCCGCGTTCATACCGCGGTGCATCATGACAGTTTCGCCGTGGCTCCATTCCCAAATGCCATTAGTCACGCGGCCGTCGATTACACAACAATGAATGCAAGGATTGCAAGGAAGACTCGCAAGGGCGAGGCGACGGACCGCTGCGGGTGTACAATGCCACCCCGGACAGCGCGGCCACCGTATGCTGAATCGAAAAACCGGAAGGGATGGGAACAATGAGCGACGATGTCGAGAAGCGCGCGATCGGAAAGATGATGCGGCGGCTGATTCCGTTCCTCATCCTGTGTTACTTCGTGGCCTATCTCGATCGCGTCAATGTCGGCTTTGCCAAGCTACACATGAACACGGCGCTCGGCCTGAGCGAAGCCGCCTACGGGCTCGGTGCGGGTCTGTTCTTCGTCGGCTACTTCTTCTTCGAAGTGCCCTCCAACATCCTTCTCGAACGATTTGGCGCGCGGCGCTGGATCGCCCGCATCATGATCAGCTGGGGCATCGTCTCGGCGGCCTTCGCGTTCATCCCGCAGATGTCCGCGGCGAGCGGCCTGTCGAGCGAATGGATCTTCTACTTCCTCCGCCTGTTGCTCGGTGCCTGCGAGGCCGGTTTCTTCCCCGGCATCATCTTCTATCTGACGCTCTGGTTCCCGTCGGTGTATCGCGCACGCGTCATCAGTCTCTTCATGCTCGCGATTCCGATCTCGAGCATCATCGGGTCGCCGATCTCGGGCTTGCTGCTCAACCTGTCGGGGTTCAACCTGCACGGCTGGCAGTGGCTGTTCATCTGCGAAGCGTTGCCATCGATTCTAGTCGGCTTCGGCGTGCTCGCCTTCCTGACCGACTTCCCACGCCAGGCGAGCTGGCTGCAGCCCGACGAGATCAAGTGGATCCAGACCACGCTCGAACGTGAGCGGCAGCAAACCGAGGCCGTGGAGCATATTTCGGTCCTGCAGTCGCTTACCGACTCGCGGGTTCTTGCCTGCGCCTTCGTGTATTTCTGCCTCAATGCGGCAAGCTACGGCGTCGCGTTCTTCCTGCCCACCATCATCAAGGCATTTGGCGTCACCGACACCCAGACCGGCCTGATCGCCGCCCTGCCCTTCGTGTTCGGCGCGGTCGGCATGGTGCTTCTCGGTCGCCATTCCGACAAGACTGGCGAACGGCGATACCATGTTGCAGGCGCGCTGACGCTTGCCGCCGTCGGCATCGGCGTGGCCGGGCTGGCGTCGAATCCCGTGCTGATCATGGCCCTGCTCTGCCTTGCGCAGATCGGCGTCTCGGCGGTGCCGCCGATGTTCTGGCCGATGCCGGCCAGCATCCTGACCGGCGCCTCGGCCGCGGCAGGCATTGCCGCGATCAACTCGCTCGGCAATCTGTCAGGCTTCGCCGGCCCGTTCGCCATGGGCTACCTGAGGGACCTGACCGGCGGATTCACCGCGGGCCTGCTGTTGCTCGCGGTCGTCGGATTGATCGGCGCCCTTGTCACGATCAGGCTGCGGATCGATCCTGTCCTGGAGCGGGCCGCACGCGAGCCTATGCTGGCGCACTGAATTTCAGGTCAGGCCGCCACGACCCGCGGGCCCGTCACGACCGTTTCCGACGGCGCGCAGGGCTTGCTCAGCATCGTCACTTCGGAGAAGCCGACCGCCCTGAGCTGATCAACCATCGAGCGGCGGGCATCCTGCGCCATGGCAGCGTCGGGTACCACGACGGCCTGCGCCTTCGCGGTCAGCAGTTCGGCCGGCAGGTCGACGGCCGATCCGGCGTCGAGCAGGACATGGTCGTAGACCCTGAGCAGCGCGTCGATCGCGAGCGCCAGCCGCGGCGATTGCAGATGCGAGCGATCGAAGCCGGGGCGCCCGGCGCTGACGATCTGAACGCGCGACTGCCGATCCTTGGTAATGATCTGCGCGAACGTCGCCTCGCCCTGAATCAGCTCGGCTAGGCCGGGCGCTGCGGGATCGACGGTCGCCGCCGTCAGCACCGGCGAAGACGCAACGAGATCGACCACCACGACCTTGGCCTGGCGCGCCATCAGACGAGCCAGCGTCAGCGCGGTCGATGTAACACTCTCACCGGCAGCCGGGCCGAGGACCGTGACCTTGTGGGCGGCGGGACCTGCTGCGACGAGGCGCTCGGCAACCTCGTCGATCTCATCGACCGCCTGGGCGGGCGCAGGCTGCGGCTCGCTGATGACGGGCTCGTATGCAACCGCAGGCTCCGGCGGCAATTCAGGCTCCGGCGGCAGGCTGGGTGCGACGGCCGATGCGAGCGCGGGTTCAGGCGGCAACTTCACCGCCGGCTCGTCTGCGGCCGCAGCCTCCATGACCGGTTCGCGGCGCCTGATCACGGCGGCCGCCGGCGCCAAGGCACGGCCAACCGCACCGGGCGCGGAGATGCGCAGCAGCTCGCCGGTGATGATGATGCCGGACGACAGCAACAGCGTCGCCAGTGTCGCGATCAGCACGATCGGCAGCTTCTTCGGATAGGCCGGTGTGTTCGAGACCGTGGCGCGCGAGATGATGCGGCCGTCGGTCGGCGCGGCCTCGATGTTCTCGCGTGCGGTCGCCTCGCGATATTTGGCGAGATAGGCTTCCAGCAGATCGCGTTGTGCCTTGGCTTCACGCTCGAATCCGCGCAGCTGCACGTCCTGGCTGTTGCTCGACGACGCCTGCTTCTTCGATTGATCCAGGCCGACTTGCAGCGCCTGGACGCGGCCATCGGCGACGCGGGCGTCGTTGTCCAGCGAGCGCGAAATCTTGCCGGCCTCCTCGCGCAGTTGGCGGTCGAGGTCGGCGATCTGCGCCTTCAATTCCTTGATGCGCGGATGGTTGTCGAGCAGCGTCGAGGACTGCTCGGCGAGCTGTGCGCGCAGCGTGCCGCGCTGTTCGGCGAGCCGGCGGATCAGCTCGGAATTGAGCACTTCCGAGGCCTCGATCGGCTTGCCGCCCTGAAGCATCTCGCGGATCAGCCGCGCCTTGGTCTCGGCATCCGCCTTCAGTGCGCGGGCATTGTTGAGCTGGGTGTTCAGCTCGCCCATCTGCTGGTTCGACAGCGGGATGTTGTTGGTGCCGACGAACAGGCTCGACTTGGAGCGGAATTCCTCGACACGCGAATCCGCCTCAGCGACCTTGGTGCGCAGCTTGTCGATCTCGCCCAGCAGCCAGGTGCTGGCGGATTTGGCCTGGTCCTGCCGCGCGGCCTGCTGCAGCACGAGATAGCCGTCCGCAATCGAATTGGCGACGCGCGCTGCAAGGTCGGGATCCTCCGACTGGAATTCGATCACCATGACGCGCGACTTGTCGACCGCATAGGCCTGGAAGCGCTCGTAATAGGAATCGAGCACGCGCTCTTCCGGCGTCAGGCTGAACGGGTCACGGCCGATGCCGAACAGCGCCAGCAGCGACTTCAGCGGCGAAAAGCCCCGCAGCACCGGATCGAACTCCGGACGCTCGGCGAGCTTGTTCTTCCTGATGATGTCGCGCGCGAGATCGCGCGACAGCAGCAGCTGCACCTGGCTCGTCACGGCCTCGGCATCGAGCGAGGTGCGCTCGAGGTCGCGTTCGCCGTTCGGGCGCAGGAAGGCGTTCTCGCGATTGTCGATCAGGATGCGCGCTTCGGACTTGTAACGTGGCGTCACGACGTTGACGGCGGCAAGCGACAACGCAAACATCAGCACGGTCGGCACGATGATCCAGCTGCGCTTGCGCGCCAGCACGCGGCCGAGCACCTGCAGATCGAGATCGACCGCCTCGGCTGGACCGGCCGGCTTGTCGGGAGCGGGTTTCGGCGAAGCCGGCTTCACGACAGCTTCGTCGGCAACGGGCGCGGACTTCGGCAGCGCCCGTCGCACGACAGCCTTTTCCTTGCCTCTAGGCCAGAATGCAAAACGCATGACGAACTCCCGCGGACGCCGCGACTCCCCTTCAATGCGGGCGATTACAGTCCATTAAGGTTGCTGCTGGGTTAATCGGTGGGGTTGACGGACATGGCTGCCACCACCCGCTCCGTCATTCTTTGTTAACCATGAGCACCGTTAATCGGGGGCGATATTGTCGCGGGATTCCTCACATGCGCGATCTGCGCACTCCCCTCGTTTGTCTGATTGCTGCGCTCGCGCTGTCGGGCGGCATGGGACCGACTTCGCCGGTTACCGGTGACCCGGCCCTCGATTCAATGGCGTATGGGCAGCCGTCCTTCGCTACACCCGTGGCCTATGCCGAGCCTGCGCCCTCGCGCGGGGCCTACAATCTCGGCCCCGGTGACAAGCTTCACGTCGTGGTCGATGGCCAGGAAGGCCTGACCTATGTGCCCAACACGACCGTCGAAAGCGCAGTGGCGATCGCCAGCGGCTTCTCGCCACGCGCCAAGCGCGACCAAGTCACCCTTACCCACACCGACGCATCGGGCACGGATCGTTTCGTCATCCCCGCCGGCACGCCAATCGGCCCCGGTGACACCGTTTTCGTCGGCGAACGCTGGTTCTGATCGATGGCGCAGGAACAAAATCAGCAACAGCCGCTGCGCATCCTGCATGTCGTCCGTGCCCCGGTCGGCGGCATCATTCGTCACATCCTCGATGTCGCCAACGGCCAGATCGAACGCGGCCACCATGTCGGCATCGTCGCCGACAGCCTGACCGGCGGCGCGCGTGCCGATGCGGCGCTCGCCGAGATCGAACCGCGCCTGAAGCTCGGTGTCCGCCGGGTAGCTATACGCCGCGAGCCGCGCTTCGCCGACTTCATGGTCTGGGCCCACATTGCCAACCTGATCTGGAAACTGAAACCCGATGTCGTACACGGCCATGGCGCCAAGGCCGGCGCCTACGTCCGGCTCCGGCGGCGGTCGAACAAGATCATCCGGGTCTACACGCCGCATGGCGGCTCGCTGCATTACCCGCTCGATACCTGGAAGGGCCGCTTCTACAGCCAGCTCGAACGCACGCTGATGAACAGCACCGACCTGTTCCTGTTCGAGAGCGCGTTTGCCCGTGACACCTATCAGCGAACCATCGGCAAGCCTGCAGGCCTCGTGCGCTGCGTGTTCAACGGCGTCACGGCTGAGGAATTCGAACCGGTCCCCAAGGCCGGCGACGCCACCGACGTGGTCTATGTCGGCGAGTTCCGGCGCATCAAGGGCGCCGACCTCCTGATCGACGCGGTCGCCAAGCTGCGCGCCGGCGGCAAGCCGGTGACGCTGACGCTCGGCGGCGACGGCGAAGAATTCGAGCGTCTCAAGGAGCAGGTCAAGCGGCTGTCGCTCGGCGATGCCGTGCGCTTCGTCGGCCACGTCAAGGCGCGTTACGGCTTTTCCAAAGGCAGCCTGCTGGTGGTTCCCTCACGGGGCGATTCGATGCCTTACGTCGTGATCGAGGCGGCCGCCGCCGGTGTTCCGATGATCGCCGCCAATGTTGGCGGCATCCCGGAGATCTTCGATACCCACACCGACGCCCTGTTCGCGCCCAGCAATGCCGCGGCGATGGCCGACGCCATCAACGCCGCGCTGGACAATCCCACAGCCACGGCAGCGCGCGCCCAGAAATTGCGCGAGCGGATCTCCGAGCACTTCTCGCAAAGCGCAATGGTCGAGGGTGTGCTGGCCGGCTATCGCGACGCATTTGCCAAACGTTAACCACTTCTTGCACACGTAACCGTTTCTTCCGATTTGTCCCCTTAAGTCACGTCCGGGGGAATTTCGGTGCTGTGCGCAGATGCCCATCTGCAGCGCAGGAATGGACGTGGACTCGTGGAACCGTTTAACGCACGCTCGATGCTGGATGCCGCTGCGTCTGCGACGGCCGCTCAGCCGCAGGTCGAACGCCGCCGCCGCCTGTCGACGGCCGCGCTTGCCGTCACCAATCAAAAAGTTCGAGGCGCCTATTCGCCGGTGGTGATCGCCGGCGTGGTTCGCCTCGCCGATTTCGTGCTGCTCAGCCTGGTCGGCGTCGGGCTCTATCTCGCTTATGTCAGGCCGCTCGCCGGCGGCATCCATTGGGGATACATCGCATCGATCCTCGGCATGTCGGCCGCGGCCGTGGTCTGCTTCCAGGCCGCGGACATCTACCAGGTGCAGATCTTCCGCGGCCAGCTCCGCCAGATGACGCGGATGATCTCGTCGTGGGCCTTTGTCTTCCTGCTGTTCATCGGCGTCTCCTTCCTGGCCAAGCTCGGCGGCGAGGTGTCGCGGGTCTGGCTGTCGTCGTTCTTCTGCGTCGGCCTTGCGGTGCTGATCGCCGAACGGCTGGCGCTGCGCTCGATGGTGCGCGCCTGGGCGCATGACGGCCGGCTCGACCGCCGCACCGTCATTGTCGGCGCCGACCAGAACGGTGAGCAACTGATCGAGGCGCTGAACGCCGAGGATGATTCCGACATCCACGTGCTCGGCGTGTTCGACGACCGCAACGATGGCCGCGCCATGGATACCTGTGCTGGCTCTCCTAAGCTCGGCAAGGTCGACGACATCGTCGAGTTCGCCCGCCGCACCCGCGTCGACCTCGTGCTGTTCGCGCTGCCGATCTCGGCGGAGACCCGCATCCTGGAAATGCTGAAGAAGCTGTGGGTGCTGCCGGTCGACATCCGCCTGTCGGCGCATACCAACAAGCTGCGTTTCCGCCCCCGCTCCTACTCCTATGTCGGCAAGGTGCCGACGCTGGATGTGTTCGAGGCGCCGATTACCGACTGGGATCTGGTGCTGAAATGGCTGTTCGACCGCGTGGTCGGCGGCCTGGCCTTGCTTGCGGCGCTACCGGTGTTGGGACTGGTGGCGCTCGCAGTGAAGTTCGACAGCCCCGGCCCGGTGCTGTTCCGCCAGAAGCGCTTCGGCTTCAACAATGAGCGGATCGACGTCTACAAGTTCCGCTCGCTCTACCACCACCAGGCCGATCCCACCGCCTCCAAGGTGGTGACCAAGAACGATCCGCGCGTCACCCGCGTCGGCCGCTTCATCCGCAAGACCTCGCTCGACGAATTGCCGCAACTGTTCAACGTCGTGCTGAGGGGCAATCTCTCGTTGGTCGGCCCGCGTCCGCACGCCGTGCAGAGCAAATTGGAAAACCGCCTGTTCGACGAGGCCGTCGACGGCTACTTCGCCCGCCACCGGGTCAAGCCCGGTATCACCGGCTGGGCACAGATCAACGGCTGGCGCGGCGAGGTCGACACCGACGAGAAGATTCAAAAGCGCGTCGAGCACGACCTCTATTACATCGAGAACTGGTCGGTGCTGTTCGACCTCTACATCCTGCTCAAGACCCCGTTCTCGCTGCTCACCAAGAGCGAGAACGCGTACTAAGAATTGAGACCAACTGCCGTCATAGCGAGCGCAGCGACGCAATCCATGTCGCCGCTCGGGGATAGGTGGACTGCTTCGTCGCGGAGTTTATGATCGGGCCGGCCAAAGGCCGGACCCGTTGGCTCCTCGCAAGGACGAAGCATCTACTGTGTGTTTTGTATCGAGTTGCGTGAGTATCCGATGGCCTATGCGGCGACAGCCGGGA
Source organism: Bradyrhizobium sp. I1.14.4 (assembly GCF_050435825.1). NCBI lineage: Bacteria > Pseudomonadati > Pseudomonadota > Alphaproteobacteria > Hyphomicrobiales > Nitrobacteraceae > Bradyrhizobium > Bradyrhizobium sp. I1.14.4. Next base: position 29,394 of record NZ_JBNDLA010000008.1, read on the forward strand.
CGTCCCATTCGCTGACATCAGTGCCATCAGGCGTGCTGGCGCTGCAGCGGGCGCTGGTGTGGCTGGCCGGGGCGTCGATCGCCATCGTGTTCATCGAGCCGAGCCCGTATGAGCTGGTCACGCTGACCGCCTGCGTGCTGTTCTTTGCCACCGGCCTGCGCATGCAGCTGGTGTTCATGCCGCTGTTGTTCGCGCTGGTCGTGCTCAATGTCGGCTACAGCATCGGCGCGGTGCCGTTCATCGACAAGCCGGAGGTGGTGAACTGGGTCCTCACCTCCTGGTACATGGCCGTCACCGTCGTCTTCTTCGCGATGGTGATGTCTGAGGATACCGACGCGCGCCTCGACATGCTGCGGCGCGGCCTGATTGTCGGCGCGATGATCGCCTCGCTCGCGGGCATCGCCGGCTACTTCCATCTGGTGCCCGGCGGCTATGATCTCCTGACTCTGTATGATCGTGCCCGCGGCACCTTCAAGGACCCGAACGTGCTGGGCGCCTTCCTGATCCTGCCGGCGCTGTTTACGTTGCAAAGCGTCGTCTCCGACCGCTTCGGCAAGGCGTTCCGCAACGCGATCGCCTTCGGCATCATCTCGCTTGCGATCCTGCTGTCGTTCTCCCGCGCCGCCTGGGGCGGCCTGCTGGTCACCGCGGCATTCATGCTGGCGCTGATGGTGTTCACCAGCCGCTCGCAGGCGCAGCGCTCGCGCATCATCGTGATGACCCTGATCGCCGCAATCCTGGCCGTTGCGCTGATTGCGGTGCTGCTCTCGATCGGCTCGGTCGCCGACATGTTCAAGCAGCGCGCGAGCTTCGACCAGAGCTATGACGAAGGCCGCTTCGGCCGGTTCGGCCGCCACATCCTCGGCGCCCAGATGGCGCTCGAGTTGCCATTCGGCATCGGGCCGCTGCAGTTCCATACCTACTTCCCCGAGGATACGCACAACTCCTTCCTCAACGCCTTCATGTCCGGCGGCTGGATCTCGGGCATCTGCTATCCGGCGCTGGTGTTCGTCAGCGCGATCATCGGCTTCCGCTACGTCTACACGCGGGTGCCGTGGCAGCGCACCTATGTGGCGATCTTCTCGGCGTTCCTCGGTATCGTCGGCGAAAGCTTCATCATCGATACCGACCATTGGCGGCACTTCTGGATGATGCTGGGCACGATGTGGGGCATGTACGCTGCGGCCGAGCGCACCCGCGGCACGTCCGCAGCGCAACTCACCGACGAGACTTCGGCGGCATCTTGAGTTTGGCGCGCTGCTCGGGCGGCATGTCGATCACCGCCCTCAGTGCCCCGGTCGCTTCCAGCACCCCCTGGTAGCCGTCATTGGCGAAGCGCAGCAGCAGCCGCAACTCGTCGTCGGTGTAGCTGCTCCAGAGCTTGAGCATCGCCTCCTGCATCGGCACGTAGAACTTGCCGATCTCCGCCGCCTTTTCCTCCACCACCGAGATGAAGACCTTGCGCCGGTCGCTCTCGTCCCGCTCGCGGCGCACGTAACCGGCCTTCTCCAGGCGATCGACCACGCCGGTGATCGCGCCGGTGGTCAGCCCGGTGACTTCGGCTAGACGCCCGGCGGTCACGCGCCCCTCGAGGTGGAGGATGTCCATGCATTCCATGTCGGAATTGGAGATTCCGGCTATGTTTGCAACGGCTTGGCCGTACATCACGCCCTGCGCGGATGACCGGCGCATCGCCTCCTCGAGTTCCTGCATCAGCGCTGCGCGCGACTTCGCACTTGACAAAGCTGCTCCTGTATCTTATTCGCTTTATATCTTATATACTAAGATAATTAGCAACTAACCTTTCCTACCGCACACGGATGCTGGAGCAAGCCATGACCTCACGTCCCCGTAAAGCTCTGATCATCGGCGCCGGCATCGCAGGGCCGGTGGCCGCGATGTTCCTGATCCGCGCCGGCATCGAGGCCGAGCTCTATGAAGCATGGCCCTACTCCACCGGGATCGGCGGCGGACTGCAGATCGCGCCCAACGGCATGCATGTGCTGGCGGAGCTCGGCCTTGCCGACGAACTGATCCGCAACGGCTCGATCGCGGAGTCCTTCGACTTCTATTCGCAGGACGGCAAAAAGCTCGGCTCGCTCAACCAGAACATGCAGCAGCGCTTCGGCCAGCCCGCTGTCAATATGTGCCGCGCGACCCTGAACGAGACGCTGATCGACAAGGCCTGGGCCTCCAACGTCTCGGTGTTCTTCGAGAAACGGCTGGTCAAGATCGAGGATCGCGGCGACCAGCCGGTCATCGCCTATTTCGCCGACGGCACCACCGCCGAGGGCGATTTCGTGATCGGCGCCGACGGCGTGCATTCGGCGGTGCGGCGGCACGTGATCCCGGATGGCCCGGCGCCATTCGACACCGGGCTGATCGGCTTCGGCGGATTCGTGCCGCGCGCCATGTTCGAGGGCCTGCCGATTGGTCAGAAGGTGGAGACCACGTTCGGGCAAAGCGGCTTCTTCGGCTACGGCCTGTGCAGCCCCGATCCGAACACCGGTGCAATGTGGTGGAGCACCCAGCCGTCGCATGGCATGACCGCCGCGGCCTACCGGCTGCAAAGCCAGGACGCAATCAGGCAGCACCTGCGCGACTTCCACGCCGGCTGGCACGCGCCGATCCCTGCGATCATCGAGGCCGCCGAAAACATCGTGGTGACCGCCGCGCTCGACGTCGCGACGCTGCCGATCTGGTCGCGCAAGCGCACGTTGCTGATCGGCGACGCCGCGCATGCCACCAGCCCGCATGCCGGCCAGGGTGCGTCGCTCGCACTGGAGGACGCGTTGCGGCTCGGCATCCTGATGCGCGACGGCCAGGAACTCGGCCTGACGTTCCAGGCCTTCGAGCACGAGCGCCGGCCACGCGCCGAGAAGATCGTGGCGATCGCCCGCCGCAATGGCAACAGCAAGCGCGAGTTCAGCCCGACCGGCGCCTGGCTTCGCGATCACATGCTGAAGCTGCTGCTGCCGGTGTCGTCCAAGGGCATGGACTTCATGTACGCCTATAATCCGCGGGCGGCGTGACGCTCTATCCTCTCCCTCTCCCCGTCCTTCACGGGGAGAGGGTTGGGGTGAGAGGCTCTCTCCACCAGCAATGTGCTTGGACAGACCTGTACCCCCTCACCCGGATCGCATCTGGTGATGCGATCGGACCTCTCCCCGCAAGCGGGGCGAGGTGAAGAGGCCTACTTTTCGATCTCAAATGTCAGCCCCGCGTGATCGACCAGGCGCTTGATCAGCCTGTGCTGCATCGCAGCTCCCGGCGTCCAGAAGCCGGCGGCGACGTCGGGCGTATCGCGCAACAGGCAGATCGCGCATTCCGAGATCATCTTCGAGGTCGAGCCATAGCCGGGATCGCGATCGCCCTTGATGCCGGCGCGGACCATGCGCCCGTCGGGCGCGACCGCGATATAGAGCAGATCGTAGCGACCGTTCTCGCGCTCTTCCTTTGACGGCCCCTCGCCCGGCTTCGGCGCGCCCGGACCGGTCTTCTCCGCATTCAGCGCCATCACGCGCTTGGCGTTCGCTTCGCCCTTCTCGCCCGGACCGGTCAAGACCATCTCGTCGTAGATGAACTCCTTGCCGTAGGGAAAGCCCATCAGCATGTTGGAGCGGTGGACGTTGCGCGTGTTGATCAGCGCCATCATGAACGGCGCGGTCCAGGAGTGCAGATCGTCCTCGTAAGCCGGCTTGCTGCCGCGCGGCTGCTTGGGGCCCTCGAAGCCCGGCGTCAGTGCGAACGGATTGTTGAGGATCGCGACCAGGCTGAGGTCCTTGGCGACCGCATCGAAGGTGGCCTTGGCGCTCGCCGCGGTGCCGCCGGACAGCGTGCCGCGCATGTCGCGCACACGGCCCTTGACGCGCGGCGCCGGCGCGCCGAACACCCGCTTGGCTTCCTCCTGGACAAAGAAGGCGCCGAGCTCGAACGGCACCGAGTCGAAGCCGCAGGAGAACACGATGCGCGCGCCGCTGGCCTTTGCCGCCGCCTCGTGCCTGTCGATCATCTGCCGCATCCAGACCGGCTCGCCGCAGAGATCGAAATAGTCGCTGCCGCTTTCCACGCAGGCCGCGATCAGCTCATTGCCGTAGAGCTGATACGGGCCGACCGTCGAAATCACCGATCTTGTCTGGGCCAGCATCGCCTTCAGCGAAGCCGCGTCGCTGGCATCGGCAACGATCAGCGGCGTGTCGGCGGGCGCGCCGATCGCATCACGAACCGCGGCCAGCTTCTCCTTGCTGCGCCCGGCCATTGCCCATTTGAGGCTGTCGTCGCGATAATGCGCCGCAAGATATTCGGCGACGAGCTGGCCGGTGAAGCCGGTCGCGCCATAGACGACGATGTCGAGTTTCGACGAGGACATGGATCAGGCTCCGTGCGCAGCGAATTGGGCGCCCTTTTGTCATCGCGGGCGCGGCGACGCAATCGGCTATTTCTTGCTGTAGGATACGCCCATGCCGGCACGTACGTCGGCCTGGATGCCATAGGGCGCGATCGGATAGCGCAGGCCGTTCTTGGCGAGTTGCTTCATGCCAGCGATCGCCTTCACCAGATAGGCCGGCGGCAGCGCCATCAGCATCTCCTCGTCGGGCACGCCGCCATAGCGCCGCTCGGCGAAGCACGGCAGCGACAGGCTCGGCTCGCCGGTCTTCAGCGCCCGCCCCCACGAATCCGCACATGCGGTCTCGCCGACCACGCCCCACTCGAATTTCTTGTATCCGGTATACTGAAGCCCGTTGATCAGGATGATCATCTGTCCCGGCGTTGCGTAGACGAGGCAGATGTCGGGCGGATTGAGCCGGCCGCTGGTCAGCGGGCTCACCGCCATCGCCTGATACTGGCCGTAAGGCACCACGTCGAGCGCCTCCTGGCGCTTGCGCGCGTCTTCGGCGGTGCCGTGCCAGACACCGACATAATTCTCGCCGGCGAGCCACTTCTCATCCTGTGGTGCGAGTCCGATCACCGCGCGGCATTGCGCGCCGACCAGATCGTCGCCGGTGATGCCGACGGTCCAGCCGAGCCGCGACGCCATGCTGACAATCTGGTCCGTGGTGTGAACCGCCGACGGGCGGCGGATCTTCGGGATCGCCTCCATCTCCTCGACGCGCGCGAACATCTTGATGCCGATGACCGTGGTCTTCAGTCGCAGCAGATTGTTCAGGTCGGCCACGATTGCGGCGAGGTCGAACTGTTCCGGCGGTGTCTGCTGTTGCATGGCGTAAACTCCCGTGATCGGCGTCGCGTCGCCTGTTACGCCGATGTTAACCGGGTTGGCCGGCGGAAGCGACAAGTGCCTTGCGTCTACCGCGCGGCCGGTCCCGGCAGCAAATCATCGGTTTTGCCGGCCAGATGATAGGCCACCAGCCCGATCCACTCCCGTGTGCCGAGATCGGTGCGCGACAGGCCCTCGATCGCAAGTGTGGCGAAGCTCATGACATTGCCGACGCGCCAATCGACCGGATAGGCCTCGACGTTGAATCCCGCCTTGCGGAACAGCCCGACCGAGCGCGGCATGTGATAGGCGGAGGTGACAAGCAGCCAGCGCTCGCCCGGCCTGGGATCGACCAGCGCCTTGGAGAATTCGGCGTTCTCCACCGTATTGCGCGAGCGGCGCTCGATGATCAATCGCGATCCGGGAATGCCGAGGGCCTCGAACATCTCGGCGGCATAGTCGGCCTCGCGCGCATCATTCGAGATCAGGTTTGCGCTGCCGCCGGTGAACACGAGGCGGGCGTTCGGATATTTGCGCGCGAGCGCCGCCGCCGCGATGACGCGATCGGCAGCACTGCGCACCACAGGCGTGCCATGCGCAACCGACAGATCGGCATCGATCGAGCCGCCGAGCACGATGACGCCGTCGGGCGCGCCGCGCGAGGCGTCCCATGGTGGGAAGCGCTGCTCCAACGCGGAGATCAGGACATTGCCGAGCGGCGAGAAGCCGCAGATCGCGAGCAGCAGCAGCGCGGCCACCATCAACCTGCGGCCGAGGCGAGCAAACCGCGTCAGCAAGAGGACGGCGCCGATCAGCCCGATACCGATTAGAAAATTGATCGGCATCAGCATGATGCCGAGCGTCTTGGAGAGCACAAAAAACAAGGGAAGCCCCTGCGAAGTTCTGCTACAGCGTCATACGCCGCCCGAAGCGCAATCAAAAGCCGTCACATGACCCACCATCATCTGAAGTCCAGTCCCGAAACCTGCCATTGGGGCTTCTTTGAAGCAAAGCTGACGCCGGTCCTCACGATCGCGAGCGGCGACGAGATCACGATCGAGACCGTCAGTGGCGGCGCCGATGTGATGCCCGATCGGAGTAAGTTTTATGTCCCGCCCGAGCTCGACGACATTCACGCGAAGAATGAACGGATGGTGCCCGGGCACATCCTGACGGGCCCGATCGCCGTCGGTGGCGCCGAACCCGGCGACGTGCTGGAGGTCGACATTCTCGACGTCCAGCTTCGCCAGGACTGGGGTTACAACCTGATCAAGCCGCTGTCCGGCACCCTGCCCGACGATTTCCACGAGACGCGGATCCTCAACATCCCGCTCGATCGCGAACGCATGGTCGGCCGCATGCCCTGGGGACTCGACCTGCCGCTGAAGCCGTTCTTCGGCGTGATGGGCGTCTCGCCACCGCCGGCCTGGGGTCGCATCTCCTCACTGATCCCGCGCGCGATGGGGGGCAATCTCGACAACAAGGAGCTCGGGGCTGGCGCCAAGTTGTATCTGCCGGTGTTCGTGCCCGGCGCGCTGTTCTCCTGCGGCGACGGTCATGGGGTGCAGGGCGACGGCGAGGTCTGCGTCACCGCGATCGAGACCGCGCTAACGGGCCGCTTCCGCCTGACGTTGCGCAAGGATATCAGGCTCGCTTACCCGCGCGCCGAGACCGCCGACCACTACATGACCATGGCGATGGATCCCGATCTCGACCAGTGCGTGGTGCGGGCCCTTCGCGACATGATCGTGCTGCTCGGCGAGAAGCGCAATCTCTCCCGCGAGGACGCCTACACACTTTGCAGCCTGGCCGCAGACCTGCGCGTGACGCAGACGGTCAACGGCTCGAAGGGCATCCACTGCATGATCGCCAAATCGGTCGTTCACGGCTGACCGGCGGTCGATAAGCCGCACTTGTGTTCCGCAAGTACGGCTCGATACAATCCCCGTCCCAACGAACAAAAATGGACGGGGACGGATATGTTGAAGGACAGGCTTTCGCCCGCCGACGAGGCTGCGCGCGACAAGGAAATGCAGGAGACGCTCGCCGCCTGCCCGCGCATCCTCGATCTGATTGCCCGCGGCCCGCAGGCCGCGCCGGACGCTGAAGCCGCGATCTATCTGCGCTCGCCGCTCGATCCCAATCCGGTCGTGATCTCGAACGATCACCTGATGGGTTGCGTCAAGGCCGCCGAGACCTATTTCCGTAGCCACGGCATCGGCAATGACGATGCCGTCGCTGTCCTGCTGCCGGCGTGCCCCGCGACCGTGGTCGCAATCTTCGGCGCAGCCGCCTGCGGTGTCGCCGAGCCGCTGAACCTATTGTTCACGCGGGAGGCGATCGTCGCCCAGCTCAATGCGATCAACGCAAAGCTGTTGCTTGCGCCGCCGCCGGGCACGCCGGGTGGGCTCTATGAGAGGGTCGAGGGCCTGCAACGCGAGGTGCCGTCGCTGCGGCGGATCGTGATCGTGCCGCTCGACGGCACCATCGCGTTCGACGGTGAGGTGTTGCGACCCGATCCGGCATGGCGCGACGACTACGGCAAGTCGAGGGACACGAGCGAGGCCGACCGTGTCGCCGTGATGCTGCCGACCGGCGGCACCACCGGCCATCCCAAGGTGGCGCGGCTCACCAACCGCGCCATGGTCGCCTCCACCGTATCCTCGCGCATGGCGCTCGATTTCCATCGCGGCGAGCGCGCGATGATCACGCTGCCGCTGTTCCATGTCGGCGGCCTGTTCTGCACCTCGGCCAATTGCCTGGCGGCCGGCACGACGATGTTCATCCCCGGCCCCGCCGGGGCGCGCGATCCGTCACTGATTACGCATTTCTGGGAGATCATCGAGAAATACCGCATCAATATCGCCGGCAACGTGCCGACGACGCTCGGCGCCCTCGCCGATATCCCGGTGGCGGACAGCGACGTCTCCAGTCTGCGGGTCACCGCCACCGGCGCATCGATCTGCCCGCCGGAGATCGAGCGTCGCTATCTCGCGACCTGGGGCGGCCCCTGCATCCAGCAGCTCTACGGCATGACCGAGCTCGCCGGCGCCATCACCCACGATGTGCACGGCGTGAAGCCGCGCGCCGAGAGCGTCGGCACCCGCAATCCGCTGGTCGAGCTTGCGATCCTCGATGGCGGCAAGCTGCACACCGGACCCTGGCCCTCGCCGGTCGGCGAGCTCCTGACCAGGGGCCCTCAGGTATTCGCCGGTTACGTCGACAAAAAACAGACCGAAGAGGCGTTCCGCGACGGCTGGCTACGCACCGGTGACATCTGCCGGATCGATGCCGATGGCTTCGTCTACATTTTGGGCCGCGCCAAGGACGTCATCATCCGCGGCGGGCACAACATCGACCCGCGCGCGATCGAGGATGCCGCGTTGCAGTTTCCGGGCGTCGCGCTGGCCGCGGCAGTCGGACGTCCCGACACCTATGCCGGCGAAGTGCCGATGCTGTTCGTCTCGGCGCAGCCCGGCGTCCACATCGATCCGCAGGCGCTCGCGGCCTTCGTGCAGGACAACATCCCGGAGCCGCCGGCACGGCCGCGCGTGGTGTCGGTGATTCCCGAGATGCCGGTCACGCCAGTCGGCAAGATCTTCAAGCCCAAGCTGCGCGAGATCGCCGCCGGCGACGCCGCGCGCGAACTGCTGGCGCTGGAGGGGTTGTCCGGCGAGGTCAGTGTCGACGCCGTCACTGATCCGTCCCGCGGGCTGTACCTGAGCGTGAGCGCACCTGCGGGCAAGGCTGAAGCCGCTGAGCGGCTTCTCAAGAAGTTCCCAGTCAAGGTCGAGTTGCGCTCCTAACGCTCTCATTTGTCTAGATAATCTGACGACAACATCGCGTCGGAACCGACCTCCGCACGACAGGACGCGTTTGTTCACATTCTGCAGCCGACGGCTTGACGAACTGCCTTATTCCTAAATAGACTCTAAATAGATACTTTTCAGTACAGGCGTTCAGGGTTAAGCGTTTCTTCATGGCTACGGAAAAGGCCGAAACCGACCGCGTCCCGGTCACGCTGGCGCTCTCGACCATTGGTTACCTCGAGAAGCTGGTGAGACAGGGCACCCACGGCACGAGCGTCCCGGGCGTCGCACGGACATTGATCGAGGAAGGCATTCGGCTCGCCATCAAGGACGGGTTGCTTGCAATCCGCGACAACGGTCGCACGCCCTGACGGCGCGCGCGTCGGCGCGGCGGTTCAACAGAACGTGGAACCGTCAGATGATTACCATCGAACCGACTCTTCAGCCGACCTGGACGCCGGAGCGCGTCGACCAACTCAAAATCTACTTTGAAGCCGGCCTCTCCTGCCGCGACATCGCCGTCAATATCGGCGTCAGCCGCAATGCGGTGATCGGCAAGCTGTCCCGGCTCAACCTCACTCGCACGACGCCCGACGAGCGCCGGGCGCGGCGAAAGAAATCCACCGCGCACGCCGCGCAACGCGCGACCGCGAAGCAGCAGCTGCAGTTGCTGCAGGCGGGCTACGAACAGCCGGCCGACGACGCGCCGATCGTCAGCGCCAACAGCTGCTCGCTGTTCGAGCTGAGCGAGCAGCGCTGCCGCTGGCCGATCAGCACGCCGGGCGCCGATGATTTCTGTTTTTGTGGCAACACGCCGCTCGGCGGCATGTCCTATTGCTCGGGGCATTACCGTCTCGCCTATCAGGCGGGCTCGCGCCAACGCGCGATGCGCGGATAGCGTTTTCGCGCGAAGCACAGCGCGTAAGGACGGGCTTCGGTTCCGATGCTGTCAGAACCGAAGCACTGATCAGCCGACCTTCCAGCCGGTCGCCGCCACGATGCCCTGATAGAACTCCGGCGTGTAGGCCTGCTCAGGGGTCTTGCGCACATTCTCGTCGAGCAGATGCGCGTCGTCGCCGACCAGGATACGCCAGCGCTCGGCCTTGACCCCGTCAAGGATGATCTTCGCCGCGGCGGCTGCCGAGGTCGGCGCTTCGTCGTGGAAGATGCGGGCGCGGTCGAGCGCGAGCTGCTGGATGTCGGCATCCGACATCTTGGCGACGTCGATGCCCTGCCCTTGCAAGCGCTGGCGGGCCTGCTTGAGCTCGTCGGCAGTGAGCTGGTCGGAGCCATTCTGCACCTTGCGCGAATTCGACACGATCGAGGTGCCGATATGGCCGGGCATCACGACCGAGCACTTCACGTGTGGCGCGTTGAGCCGGAGATCGTTGATCATCGCCTCGGTGAATCCTTTCACGGCGAATTTCGCCGCGCTGTAGGCGGTATGCGATACGCCCAAGCCGACCGAGGCCCAGAAGCCGTTGACGCTCGAGGTGTTGACGATGTGCGCCTCGTCGGCCTTCACCAGCAGCGGCAGGAAGGTGCGGACGCCGAGATAGACGCCGCCCCAGCAGATGTTGAAGGTGCGCTCCCACTGCTCGCGCGTGTTAGTGAACAGGCTGCCGCCCCCGCCGATGCCGGCATTGTTGAACAGCAGATGGATCTTGTCGGTCGCCTGCTGCTCGATCAGCTCGTCGCGGAAACGCCTGTAGTGATCCTCGATCGAGACGTCGGCAACGTGCGAAGTGATGCGCAGGCCCTGCGGCAGCTTCTCGACCTCGCAGAGCCGCTTGGTCTCGGCCATCGCCTCGGCCGAGACGTCGCACATCGCGACATTACATCCCTCGGCAACGAGCTGCCGTGCGAGCTCGCGACCCATGCCCGTGCCGCCACCCGTGATGACGGCAATCTTTCCGGCAAAATCCTTCATGTGAGACCCGTTCCTTCCCTGCTTCTTCTTTGTTTCGGTCGGAGCATGGATCGCAGTCCCAACCGCTTGGTCGAGGCACTCTACATCACCGAATTATCGCCCAGCAACGGCGCCTGCCCCTCACGCGCAAGTGAACCGCCTGCAGCAAATGGAGGCGGCCGGCGATGTAACGAAATCATTCCGTGTTGCGAACAATCCGACATCGACAATCGGAGACGATGATCATGAACATCCTAAACAGGCTGGTCGCGACAACGCTGATGGCGATCGCGGCGGGAATTTCGACTGCAGCCGATACCACCGAGGTAGCGGCGCCGAAACCGCGCGAAGGCGCCGGTGCAGCCGGGTCACACTGATCAGCGACGTCGAAGCACGCGGCGCTGTCGTACGCGGGCCCCGACAATGCTGCGATCACCTCGCCCCGCCCCCCGACTCGAGCACCCGTTCAAGAGAGCACGAACGTCCCAGCGGCGTCTCGGCGATCGTCCGCCGCCAACGTGAGTCTGTGTCACAGGCTGACCCGCGTCGTGGCGCGGCATGGTCCGGCACTATTCGGCCGTCTCGATCCGCACAGGCGCACGCCGCCGCAGGACGCCGGTGCCGGCGCTCAAGGCAAGCTTCAGTAGGCCGCGCCACGAGAAGTCGATGACCACCTCATGGTGCCGCAATCCCTTGCCGCCCTTCACCAGCCCGAGATCCCGTATCAAGCAATAATGGCCGCTGCTCATGCGAGCCAGGCGGCTGTTCTTGAAGCGTCCCATGAAAGACGAGAATGCACTGCGGGTTGATTCCGTCAAATCTTGACGGCGTCGAATCGGCGGGACGGTGCGAGCCCGCTTGCAGGCGCCAATTTGTGATGGCCGCGCGTCGCGACCACCGGCGCAGGTTCGGGCCTTGAATCAAAAACCTCCGGCAGGGCATTGCCGGAGGTTTGGGAGGCTTAGCAGCAAGCTAAGAGCCATCATGCAATGTGTTGGCTGTTCCACATATAGTTTAGTAGATCAGGTAAGTAAATAAGTTTGCGGGCTAATGAATCGCATGGCTCGTCTTCGCTGCTCGCGTGGAGCGAAATGACGCAGCCGGAGCCTTTCTAGATTATTGCTTTGACGTGTTTTGTTCACGCGAACCGGTATCCACTTCGCTCGAAACGCGCTCATCTTCCGCGACTGATATTTCCTAAACAAAAACCCCGGCAGTTGCCTGCCGGGGTTCTGTCGGATCGAGATCAGATCAACCGGTATTACCAGTTGCGCTGAGCGCGGAAGAGCATCTGGACGGTGTCCTGATCCTTCAGCTCGTAGGTCGCGGTCGGCTTGCCGATACCAGTCGAAGAGGTGGTGATCGTGCCGGCATACTTCTGATCGAGATGGACGTAGGTCACGTCGGCCGAGAAGGTCAGGTTCTTGACCGGGGTCCAACGGGTGATCAGGCCGATCTGCGAGACGTTGTAGTCGGGGTTGCAGCTGGTCACGCCAGCACCGCCGGCGAAGGCAGTGCGGAACGTGCCACCGACGCCGCCAACGCCGCAGATGAGCGACTTAGCCGTGTCGTTGTACATGACCGCAGCGAAAGCACCGTACAAGCTGGTGTTCCAGTAGGGATCCCAGTTGTGGGTGTACGCACCGCGCATACCCCAAGTCTTGATGGACTGCTGCTGACCGCCGGGACCGAACACCGTGTCGGGTGCCGTGCCGAAGCCAACGCTGCCATAGACGCCCGGCAGGCTCGAACCGCCAAAGATGGCGATCGAGCCGAGCCCGCTGGCCAGTTCCTGGATGTTGTAACGGGTCGCACCGTCGGTGTAGACGCCCTGGATGTTGATGGTGTCACCAGGTCCGGTCGGGATGTTCTTGATCGACAGGGCCAGTGCACCAGCCCAGCCCCACTTGTCGTCGGGATGACCGGTCAACTCGGTGCCGCCGTAGTAGGCAGCGTGGTTGTCATGCGCGGCGACCGACGCCTGGAAGATGCCCCAAGCCTGGTCGACCTTGAGCGAAGCGACGAAGTCCGGCGCGACCGTGCCGGCGTAGTCGCTCGAACCGTAAGCACCACCGACGCCGAGATTGTTCACGCCAGCCTGCATGTACGCGACCTGGTCCTGCGCCGACAGAGCCAGCGACACGCCGTTGCCGAACTGCGCGGTGTAGGTGAACTGGTTGATACCGTTGGTGGTGTTCACGCCACCGACGAGAGCGTCGTAGTTGTTGCCCGGATAACCGTTCCAGGGAGCAGCGAACTGTGAGACCGCCTTACCGATGGTGAAGCCGGCGAACTGGATGAAGGCGTAGTAGACGCCGACCGTACCAGCAGCCACGTTGCCCGAACTAGCGTTGTTCGGGGCAGCAGACGAACCAATCGCCGAGTAGACGGTCGAGCCGTTGCCCTGACCGGTGTAGCTATCCGAGGTCCAGGTGAACACCGCATCGAAATAGGTGCGGACCACGCCGTACTCGGTCGCAGTGCGGGTATCGATGTTGAAGTCTTCACGCGAACGCCAGGTGTAGCCGTTCGTGAAACGGTTGTTGGCGCCGCTGGCGCCGTTGACGTTCGGGCCGTACACGCCGTTGCCGTTGACGACAACGTCAGCACGCAGGTAGCCGCCCAGCTTGATACAGGTATCGGTGCCCGGGATGTAGTAGAAGCCCGGACCATAAAGCGAGCAGATCTTCACGTATTCGACCGCTTTGGCCTTGACGGGAAGATCGGCCGCCTGCGCTCCGCCGACCGCGACCAGCGCAGCCGTCGAGCCCAGCATAAGGCTCTTCACCAAATTCATATTAAACCTCCAAGTTGCTCATATGCGGAGAGTCCGAGGCCGCGAGCGCCCCGTGATCCTCCCGCATTGTCCAAGACCGTTTTCCCCAAACCCCGCACCCTCAGATCGATCTGCGGTGTGCGACGGACTTGAACGATCACCTCAACGGGACGATCGAGATTCCCCTACCGCCGGGTTCAATATGCATGGGCGAGTTCGCCAATCAAAATAGTTTATAAAGTCAGGAATGCGAATGCGGCCACACTGTGGCTCCCCGGCAACGCTGCCCGTAAGCTCTTTACCTGCATGGGAAAACTTGTCACACCTCAAATAGCCCAATCGTCACTCGACCGTTATAATTACTTTACGTTCACTTGCGCTCGTTGATGGCTTACGAGAAAAATCCCGCCGCCGAGCGGGAAACAAGAAATAAATCAGCGCAAAGCTGAGTCGGCTCCAGGGGAAGAGGAAAGCTGTGTCCGTGACAAGGAAGGATACGACGCGCCAGCGCGCCATCGAACATCTCGACATCATCAAGCGATTCACGCTCGAGATTTCGTCCATCAATTCGCATCTGGAACGCGTCCGTCAGTTCTGGGGCAAGGCGCTTGGCGTCAGCGGTCCGCAATGGATGATTCTCATTGCGATCTCGGATCTCGATAAGGACGACGGCGTGCCGATCAACGTGGTGTCGAAGCTGCTGCACGTCGATCCGTCGTTCGTGACCACGCAGTCCAAGCTGCTCGAGCAGAAGGAACTGCTGCGTCGCGCGCCCTCCCCGGCCGACGCGCGCGTGGTCCGGCTGTCGCTGACCGACAAGACCCGAAAGCATCTGGCCAGCCTCGCCGAGCAGCACAAGGCGTTCAAGAAGACGGTGTTCGAGGAGTTCAGCGAGCCTGAGCTGGCCGAGTTCACGGCCAAGCTTGCGATGCTCACCAACCGCCTCGAAAAGGCGTGTCTGATTGTCGCGATGGATTTCGAGGGCTGACACGGCGGCCGCGCCGGGGGCCGAAAATAATACCTTGGAATGCTTTGAAAAATGGTCGGAGCGAGAGGATTTGAACCTCCGACCCCTAGTCTCCCAGACTAGTGCGCTAACCGGGCTGCGCCACGCTCCGATGCCGTTCCATTAGCTGCGATCCTGCGTTCGCGCAAGGCGGAGCAGGCCTTTAGATCGTGATGTGTTGGATCATGATGCGTTTCCACGGAATCGCAGCATGATCTCATCTCCTTGTTTGAGCATGATCTTTTCGGAAAACCGGTTCCCACTTTTCCGGATCATGCTCTTTGGGCTGCAATCTGAGCGCCGGTTCCCTTGGCAGGCTTCCTCGGCTCAGCCGTCCTTCATCGCCGCGTCGATCATCTGCCGGCAGGCGACCAGCTCCTGCAGCGCGCGCTCGAGCCGTTCCCGATCTGCCGACGGAACGGAGGGGCGCGCCGCGGGCGCCGCAGCCGATGCCTTGCCCGGGTGGGCGTGCGCCTTGTAGGTCGACAGGATCGGATCCACGTCGGGATCGACGAATCGGTAGTCGATTCCCCCCTCGTCGCCGTCGCCCTCCTCGCCGTCGAAATCGAGGCCGTCGCTGCTCCCGACGTCGTCGGGCTCGGCCATGCTGTTGCCGACCGCCTCCTCGACCGCGCCGAACGAGACCGCCGCGGTCTGGTCGGCGATGCCCTGCACCGACTTGATGCCATGCTCTTTCAGGATCCGCTGCACGCCGCGGATGGTGTAGCCCTCACCGTAGAGCAGCCGGCGGATGCCCTTGAGCAGGTCGACGTCGTCGGGGCGATAATAGCGGCGGCCGCCACTCCGCTTCATCGGCTTGATCTGCGCGAAGCGCGTTTCCCAGAATCTCAGCACATGCTGGGGAATATCGAGCTCGTCAGCGACTTCGCTGATGGTACGGAACGCATCCGGCGCCTTGTCCAAATGCCCGCTCCTCTGGCTTCAATGCCTAAAGCCTTTTCCGTTCCATTGAATCGGAACGGGGCTCTAGATTCTGGTTTTGGCGCGTTTTCTTCACGCGAACCGGGTATCCACTTCGCTTGAAAACGCTCTAGTCGGCCTTGCCGCCGTCGCCATTGGTGACGACATGGCCATTGATCCGCTGCTTCAGGATCGCCGACGGCTTGAACACCATCACACGCCGCGGCGAGATCGGCACCTCGGTGCCGGTCTTCGGATTACGGCCGATACGCTGGCCCTTCTTGCGCACCATGAATGAGCCGAATGAGGACAGCTTCACCGTCTCGCCCTTTTCCAGGCAATCGGTGATCTCCTTCAGCACCAACTCGACAAACGCCGACGATTCCGTGCGTGACAGACCCACCTTTTGGTAGACCGCCTCGCACAAATCGACGCGCGTAACTGTTTTTCCGGTTCCCGTGGTCATCGCCTGCCCCGCACTCTCGGCGAACAATTTCTTGACTGAAATTAAAAGCTTAGCGCGCAATGGTCAACAGCGACCAGCATCCGGGCGCCGGAAAGATCGCGGCAACCTGCCGGTACTTTTTGGCGATGCGCTACCAGCGCACGAGCGCCGAGCCCCAGGTGAAGCCGCCGCCCATCGCCTCGAACAGCACCAAATCGCCCTTCCTGACGCGCCCATCCCGCACGGCGACCGACAGCGCCAGCGGGATCGAGGCCGCCGAGGTGTTGCCGTGCTTGTCGACTGTCAAGACCACCTTCTGCGGCGCAATATGCAGCTTGTGGGCCGATGCATCGATGATTCGCTTGTTGGCCTGATGCGGAATGAACCAGTTGATGTCGTCGGCGGTAAAGCCGGTGGCGTTGAACGCATCGACGATCACGTCGGTGATCATGCCGACGGCGTGCTTGAACACCTCGCGGCCCTCCATCCGCAGATATCCGACCGTCCTGGTCGAACCGGGACCGCCGTCGACGAACAGCTTGGACTTGTGGCGCCCGTCGGAGCGCAGATGCGTCGTCAGCACGCCGCGATCGTCAGTCGTGCCGGACTGCGCCTGCGCCTCCAGCACCACCGCGCCGGCACCATCGCCGAACAGCACGCAGGTGCCGCGGTCGTTCCAGTCGAGGATGCGCGAGAAGGTTTCGGCGCCGATCACCAGCGCCCGCTTGTGGGCGCCGGCGCGCAGGAAATTGTCCGCGGCGGCGAGCGCAAAGACGAAGCCGGAGCACACCGCCTGCAGGTCGAAGGCGACGCCATGGTTGATGCCGAGCGCGTGCTGGACCGCGACCGCGGTGGCCGGAAAGGTGTTGTCGGGCGTCGAGGTCGCGAGCACGATCAGGTCGATCGACTGGGCGTCGATCTTGGCATCGGCGAGCGCAGCGCGCGCCGCGTTGATCGCGAGATGCGAGGTGAACTCGTCATCGGCCGCGATGTGCCGCTCGCTGATGCCGGTGCGCTGCACGATCCAGTCATCCGACGTGTCGATCCGGCTGGCCAGTTCGGCATTGGTCAAAACCCGCTCCGGCAAATATGAGCCGCAGCCGAGCACTACCGAACGTATCGCAGTCACGAGACAGCCTCCTGCGCGGTCTGCGCCTTTACCAGGGCGCTGCCGTCGCGGTTGAGCATCTGATTGATCTTGGTGAGGAGATCGTAGTGGGCCATCTCATAGCCAACATCCACCGCATAGGCAAAGCCTTCCGCGTTGGCGCCGCCATGGCTCTTGACCACCACGCCCTTCAGGCCGAGCAGCACGCCGCCATTGCCCTTGTTGGGATCGAGCTTGTCGCGCAGCTTCTGGAACGCGCCGCGGGCCAGGAGGTAGCCGATTCGGGCGAGCCAACTCGAGGACATCGCCTCGCGCAGAAGGGTGAACATCTGGCG
Organism: Bradyrhizobium sp. I1.14.4; assembly: GCF_050435825.1. Classification (NCBI taxonomy): domain Bacteria; kingdom Pseudomonadati; phylum Pseudomonadota; class Alphaproteobacteria; order Hyphomicrobiales; family Nitrobacteraceae; genus Bradyrhizobium; species Bradyrhizobium sp. I1.14.4. The sequence goes on from NZ_JBNDLA010000008.1 coordinate 46,921, forward strand.
CGCAGTTCCCTCGGCGGCCTTGAGCGCGATATTGCCGCAGAAACCTTCCGACACGATAACGTCGGCGAGCCCCTTGCCGATGCCGTCACCCTCGACGAAGCCGACATAGTTGAATTGCGACGAGTTCATCGCCCGAAGCATTCCGGCAGCCTCGCGAATCTCGTCATGGCCCTTGATCTCCTCGGACCCGATATTGAGCAGGCCAACGGTCGGACGTTCGAGGTTGAACAGCACGCTCGCCATGGCACTGCCCATCACTGCCAGCGTCGCCAGGTGGCGGGCATCGCCGCCGATCGTGGCGCCGAGGTCCAGCACAACGGAGTCGCCGCGCAGCGTCGGCCACACCGCTGCGAGCGCCGGGCGGTCGACGCCGGGCAGCGTCCGCAGATTGAGGCCCCCCATCGCCATCAATGCGCCGGTGTTGCCGGCGGACACCGCAACGTCGGCCTCGCCGTGCTTCACGGCATCGATCGCAAGCCACATCGAGGAGGCCCTGCGGGTCCGCCGCAGCGCCTGGCTCGGCTTCTCGTCCCCCTTCACGGCAACATCGGTATGGATCACCTTCGACACTGCCTTGAGCGCGGGATGCTTGGCGAGCTCCGGCTCAATCTGGGCCCGGTCTCCGACCAGCAGGAATTCGCTGGCGGGATGGCGGCTCAACGAGATCGCGGCGCCGGGAATCACGACGGAAGCGCCGACATCGCCCCCCATGGCGTCAAGCGCAATTCGAACCTTTTGAGGCATGAACGTCCCGGAAACCTGCTCTCCCACAGCCCCTCAGACGAAGACCGCGAGCTTGAAGTCACCGCCGTTAACGGCGCGCGGCGAAACACGAACTCGCGTCCCAGCCGGGCCGCGACAATAGCGTGTCCTCGGTCCGACACAACCTCTTGACCATAAACGACCAGGTCGTCGAACCGTCACGCAACACATCAAAATATACCAGAAACGCATTGTATTTCAATGCATTGTGAAAGTTATTTGAAGTGACGGCGAACGCCCATCGCGTGGGTCTGCAGGCAAGCCATCCCCTCAAATCTTGGCGCTCGCCGCCCTCAACTTCCCTCAACTGCCCTTGGGCTTCTTGCCGCCAGGCTTTTCCTTCAGCGCTTTCAGCGCGGCAAAGGGATGATTTTCCGGATCAGGGGCTTCAACCTCCGGTTCAAAGACCGCGTCCACCTTGCGCGGATACGGGTCTATGCCGAGAAACAGCGCATCGGTGGCGAGCCGGCCGATATCGATGAAGCCGCCGACGATCGGCTCCGGCGGGTCCGGTGTTTCCTCATCGCTCTCCTCGGCGTCGTCGACCAGGTCGGCCATCTCGGGGATCTGCTCGGGCGGCGCGAACACCACATCGATCGGCTCATCGATCTCGTTCTCGATCGGATCGAGCGTCACCACGCAAGTCTGCCCGACCCTAGCCCGAACCCGGCCGGTGGCGTGGCAACTGCCGTCGCGCCTGGGCTGCAGGTCGAATTCCGCGTGCGCGGACACGACCTCCCTCAATTCCGCCATTTCAGCTATCGCCTTGCGCGTTGCCTCGTCGGCAGCGATCTCGCGATGCAGGCCGGTCTCGGGAATCTGCGCGACGTTGACGAGCACGCGCCAGGGATCGCGGTCGCGCGGCGCATCGGGCCGTCGTGAGGTGGTGCCACTCATGCCGCGGTCCCCGCAGCCTGAAGCGCCGGGAAACGCCACGCGCCCTTGGTTAGCGCCGCGAGGTCGGCGCGCGCCAACTCGGCCATCGCCTCCCGGGTGTAGGCAGCCAGTTCACGGGCCTTGTCGATGTCTTGGCCATTGAGGATGTTCTTGCAGAACGACTCGGCCAGGGCCTCGTCGCTGTCAGTCAGCGCCAGATCATAGGCCGCGGTACGGCCGTAGAAGGCCTCGCCAAATGCCTGCATTCGCTTGGGCACCGTGAGGTCGCCGACGCCCATTTCCCTGAGATTGTCGTCCATGTCGATGCAGAAGTGATCGAACAGGGCCTGTGACAGCTCAGGTCCGGTCTCGACGGATTTCAATCGCCGCAGCACCAGCCACAAATGCATCAGAAGCAGGTCAAAACGGCCATTAACCGTGTCGGGAACGCCCAAGTCACGGTAAAATAACGGTTCTCGCGCCTGCGTCACGATCATGCCATAGATGGTCTCGATGGTGCTGCGCGCGGGTTTCGGGGGTCTTCTGAAGTGATTGAACGGCCAAAGCATGACGGGGTCCGGCTGCCGGCCCCCAAAAGGACGCCTATTGAGGGGTCGCCCATTGGAGCTCGGCATGATTGCAATCCATTGAGCTGCCCGGTACGTCAATGCCACGGCCGATGCAAGGGGACGGATCAGTTCCGCCGATGAACCACACTCTTCCACGACAGTCCCGCGCGGCCTCCGCGCGCGCCTTCTTTTCGCGTTTCCGCGCCATCGCGGCGATAGGCCTCGTCTGCGCAGCACTCGGCGGCTGCACCGGCGAACAATTCCAGAAGGGCTACATCCTGCCCGAAGGGGCGCTGGAGCAGATTCCGATCGGCGCGAGCCAGGATCAGGTGCTGATCGTGCTCGGCACGCCCTCGACGGTCGCAACGCTGGACGGCGAGGTGTTCTACTACATCTCGCAACGGACCTCGCGTCCGGTCGCCTTCATGAATCAGCGGGTGGTCGACCAGCGCGTGATCGCGGTCTATTTCGACAAGAACCGCCAAGTGCGCCGGCTCGCCAATTACGGCCTGAAGGACGGCAAGATCTTCGACTTCGTCAGCCGCACCACGCCGACGTCGGGCCAGGAAATGTCGTACCTGACACCGCTCTTCAAGCTGCTGAGCTTCAACTAGGCATCATCGAGCGAGGTGGACTCCGGTTCGCGTGAAGAAAACGCGTTAAACCAGAGTCTGGAGCTGAGCTGCTGCGCCAAGTTGTCGCGCTTGCCCGACGGGCAAGCGGTCCCCTAGGTTGGCTCGCAAACAAGAGCCTGAACAAGGGGGTAAGCGCGTGAGAGCCAAGAGATTTTCCCGTCGTACGGTATTGTCCGGCGTATCAGCATTCACGGCCGCGTCGATCCTGCCTCGCGTCGCACTCGGTGCCGGCGACTGGCGGCCGACCGAAACGGTCCGGATCATCGTGCCGGCGGCCGCCGGCGGCTCAACCGACGTGATGGGGCGCCTGCTGGCCGCGCATTTGCAGCCGCTCTGGGGCCAGTCGGTGGTCGTGGAGAATCGATCCGGCGCCGGCGGCACCATCGGCACGTCCGAGGTCGCGCGCGCCAAGGGCGACGGCCACACCATCCTGATCGGCAATCCCGGCCCCAACGCGATCGCCTACAGCATCTTCCGGCACCTGACCTACAAGGCCGACCAGCTGCAGGCGGTCTCCAACATGATCCGGATCCCGAACATCGTCTCGGCGCATCCATCGACCGGCATCAAGTCGATTCCCGAATTGATCGCCTATCTGAAGAAGAATCCCGACAAGCTCACTTACGGCTCATCCGGCACCGGGCAGAGCCCTCACCTCACCGGCGCCTGGTTCCTGCAACTCACCGGGCTGAAGATGACGCATGTGCCGTTCCGCGGCGCGGGGCCCGCGCTGCAGGCGGGCCTTGCCGGCGACATCCAGATCCTGTTCGACAATCTCTATCCGTCACTGCCGCAGGTGCAGGACGGCAAGCTCAACGGCCTCTGCGTCACCACGGCCGAGCGCAGCGAGTCCGCGCCCAATCTGCCTGTCATGCGCGAGGGCGCACCGGAGCTCGCCAAGTTCGATGTCGCATCCTGGTTCGGCGTGTTCCTGCCGAAGACCGCGCCCGCGCCAGTGCTTGACGAGCTGAACCGCCAGATCAAGGCGATGCTGGAACGCGACGACGTCAAGAAGAACATCGCCGGCATGGGTGCGCGCGCCGACTACGGCACGCCGCAGCAGTTTTCCGATTTTGTCGATGCCGAGACGAAGAAGTTCGCTGCGATCATCGAGAAGGAAGGGCTCCAGATGGAGGTGAAGTGACAGCCACCGCCGCCATCCTTTCGGAGCACGGTGCGGCTCATGCTACGAAGACTTGTTGATCTTCTTGACCTTGGCGTCGGTTGCTTCAATTGACATCGCCAGTTCCAGGATCGCCTTCGACAGTAGCTCGATGGCCTCCTTCTGATCCTGTGACTTGGAGGCGCGGAGCGCATAGTTCCGTGCGGATGAGAGCGACATCGATTGATCTCCGGGTTGTTCTCGGGGGATATCATTGGCGGAAAGCCGGTCAATTCGGCAAACACTCCTAACGAAGTGCATGCAAAACAAAAACCCCGCGGCTTGCACCGCGAGGTTTTGCATTTCAGGCGTTTCGCGCCGTTCAGTGCGCCAAGAACTTAGTGTGCCAAGATCGCCAGCAGCAGCAGCGCCACGATGTTGGTGATCTTGATCATCGGGTTCACCGCGGGGCCCGCCGTGTCCTTGTAAGGATCGCCGACGGTGTCGCCGGTCACCGCGGACTTGTGGGCGTCGGAGCCCTTGCCGCCGTAGTGGCCGTCCTCGATGTACTTCTTGGCGTTGTCCCAGGCGCCGCCGCCCGAGGTCATCGAGATTGCGACGAACAGGCCGGTGACGATGACGCCGAGCAGCATCGCGCCGACCGCGGAGAAGGCCGCCGACTTGCCGGCCGCGCCGCCGCCCGCGATCGCGTAGATCAGGAAGTAGACGACGATCGGCGACAGCACCGGCAGCAGCGACGGGATGATCATCTCCTTGATCGCCGCCCGCGTCAGCAGGTCGACCGCCTTGCCGTAGTCGGGCTTGTCGGTGCCCTGCATGATGCCGGGCTTCTCGCGGAACTGACGGCGCACCTCCTCGACGATCGCGCCGGCGGCACGGCCGACCGCGGTCATGCCCATCGCACCGAACAAATACGGCAGCAGGCCGCCGAACAACAGGCCCACCACCACGTAGGGGTTGTTGAGCGAGAAGTCGGGATTGACCCCCTTGAAGTAGAGGTGGTTGGCGGAGTCAGCGATGAAGAATTTGAGGTCCTGATTGTAGGCCGCAAACAGCACCAGCGCACCGAGACCGGCGGAGCCGATCGCGTAGCCCTTGGTCACCGCCTTGGTGGTGTTGCCGACCGCGTCGAGCGCGTCGGTCGACTTGCGCACTTCCTTCGGCAGCCCCGCCATCTCGGCGATGCCGCCGGCGTTGTCGGTGACCGGGCCGAAGGCGTCGAGCGCGACGATCATGCCGGCCAGCGCCAGCATGGTGGCGGTCGCGATCGCGATGCCGAACAGGCCGGCCAGGCTGTAGGTGACGAGGATGCCGGCGATGATGACGAGCGCGGGCAGCGCGGTCGCCTCCATCGAAACCGCGAGGCCCTGGATCACATTGGTGCCGTGACCGGTGACGGATGCCGCCGCAATCGACTTCACCGGGCGGTAGTCGGTGCCGGTGTAGTACTCGGTGATCCAGATGATCAGGCCGGTGACGGCGAGGCCGACCACGCCACACCAGAACAGCGATAGGCCGGTGTACTCGACGCCGTCGAGCTTGCCGAAGCCGATCAACCAGTTGATCACGGCCGCAACGCCGACCAGGGACAGCAGGCCGGTGGCGATCAGGCCCTTGTACAGGGCGCCCATGATCGACTGGCTGGCGCCGAGCTTGACGAAGAAGGTGCCGATGATCGAGGTGATGATGCAGATGCCGCCGATTGCGAGCGGCAGCGTCATCATGTTCACCAGGATCGGCGTCTTGGCGAAAAAGATCGCCGCGAGCACCATGGTGGCGACCGCGGTCACCGCATAGGTCTCGAACAAGTCCGCCGCCATGCCGGCGCAGTCGCCGACATTGTCGCCGACATTGTCGGCGATGGTGGCCGGGTTGCGCGGATCGTCCTCGGGGATGCCGGCCTCGACCTTGCCGACGAGGTCGCCGCCGACGTCAGCACCCTTGGTGAAGATGCCGCCGCCGAGACGGGCGAAGATCGAGATCAGCGAGGCGCCGAAGCCGAGCGCCACCATGGCGTCGACCACGGTGCGGCTGCTCGCCTCGAGCCCCATGAACTTGACCAGCACCATGAAGTAGATGGTGACGCCGAGCAGCGCGAGACCGGCAACCAGCATGCCGGTGATTGCGCCCGCCTTGAAGGCGAGCTCGAGGCCGCCGGCAAGCGAGGTGGTCGCCGCCTGCGCGGTGCGGACATTGGCGCGCACCGAGACGTTCATGCCGATGAAGCCGGCCGCGCCCGACAGGATGGCGCCGATCGCAAAGCCGATTGCCACCAGAAGACCGAGGAAGTAGGCCAGCACCATGAAGATCACGATACCGACAATGCCGATCGTGGTGTATTGCCGCCGCAGATAGGCTTGTGCACCCTCGCGCACCGCGCCCGCGATTTCCTGCATGCGCGGACTACCCGCATCCGCGTTCAGGACCGACCGCGTCGCCCAGATCGCGTAGACGATGGAAAGCGCCCCGCAGAGCACAATCAACCATAAAGCTGTCATTGAATGTTGCCTCAGATCCTTGATGTAACCCCCGCGCCTTCATGGTGCCGCCAGGGAGCGGCAGGCGCTTATTTTGCGAGGACAATCCTCCCCAAGAACGGATTGCCTCAAATCGGGCGCGACCTTGCCAAAATCGTTACCGCTGTGCAACGCCACCTGTGGCCGAAAAAGCCGATATCGGCAGCTATTTAGAAGGAAAATCGACGCGGTACGCCGCGGGAATTCTAGAAATGGCTGTAGGACAGACGCTTCAGCGCCAGTTCCCGGCCCTGTCCGTCGAGGAAGCTTGGCGAAGACAAGCCGGCGATCAGGCCGCCGATCGCGGTCACCGCGACCTTGGCCTGCCGTGCCTCCCGCAAAAAGGCGTCTACATGATCGCCCGGGACCGCGCACAAGAGCTCGTAGTCATCACCGCCGGCCACCAAGGTCTCGATATCGATCGCCTTGCGCGCGAGCAGCCCCGCGGCCGCAGACGACAACGGAATACTCGGCACGTTGATCACGGCCGCCACACCACTGGCCGCGCAAAGCTTGGCCAGATCGCCCGCGAGACCGTCGGACACATCCATCGCCGCGCTGGCGTGGGCACGGACGGCCTTGGCAAGTGCGTTGCGCGGCTGCGGAACACGATAGCGGGCGGCAAGAAAATTCCGGCCGACGACATCGTCCGCTAGCGTCGCCGCGACCGGACCACCCCGGAGCACATCGAGGCCGAGCGCGGCATCTCCGATCGTGCCGGTGACAAACAGACGGTCCCCCGCCTTTGCCCCCGCGCGATGCACCATCTTGCCCTGCGGCACCCGGCCGAAGGCGGTGATCGAGATCATCAGCGGCCCCGGCGTCGAGACCGTGTCGCCTCCGAGCAGCGGGCAGCCGTAATGGCTGGCATCGTCGCCGAGCGCCTGGGCAAACGGCTTCAGCCAGGCCTCCTCGGCGCGGCGCAGCGCCAGCGTCAGCACGAAGCCCGCCGGAACAGCCCCCTTGGCAGCGATGTCGGAGAGGTTCACCCGCAGCGCCTTGCGCGCCAGCGTGTCGGGCGGATCGTCGGCGAGGAAGTGCACGCCTTCGACGATGGCGTCCGTGGTGACCACGATGTCCTCGCCGGCCGCCTTCAGTGCGGCGGCGTCATCGTCGAGGCCGAACGCGCCCGGATCGGTCGCGAGCGGCTTGAAATAGCGCGCGATGAGGGAATCTTCACCGGAGGGCTTGTCGTGACGCTCTGTCATATCTCGCGACTACCCTCAGCTGTCATCGCCCGGCCGGACCGGGCGATCCAGTACGCCGGGAAGCCATCGTTGCCCACAATCGTCGCGGCGTACTGGATCACCCGCATGCGCGGGTGATGACGGCGGAATAAGTGGTTCAGCCCCGCACAAACTCGTCGCCGCGGAACTGGCGCGCGATCTGGTCGAGCACGGCGTTGACCATACCCGTCTCGTCCTTCTCGACAAAGGCATGCGCGACGTCGACATATTCCGAGACCACCACGCGGCCCGGCACGTCGCGGCGGTGCTCGAGCTCGTAGGACCCTGCCCGCAGCACCGCGCGCAGGATCGCGTCGATCCGCTTCAGCGGCCAGCCCTTCGACAGTGCCTCGTCGATCAGGGGATCGAGCTTGGCCTGGTCGCGCACCACGCCGGAGACGACATCGCGGAAGAACGCCGCTTCCGCGGGCAAATATTTCTCGCCCTCGACCTCGTTGCCGAGCCAGTGGCTCTCGAACTCGGCGAAGATGTCGTTGATGCCAGCGCCGCCGATGTCCATCTGGTAGAGCGCCTGCACGGCAGCGAGCCGGGCCGCGCCGCGCCGGTTGGCTTTCCTGTCGGGGGCTTTCGCCGGCTTCTTGTTGTCAGCCATGGTCAGGCCTTTGCCAGGCGGCGCTTGATCCGCAGCATCGCGATCGCCGCACGCGCCGCGTCGCCGCCTTTGTTCAACTCGCTGGCGCGCGCCCGCGCCCAAGCCTGCGCCTCGGTGTTGACGGTGAGGATACCATTGCCGAGCGGAAATTTCCGGCTCACGGCCAGATCCATCAATCCGCGCGAGGACTCCTGCGAGACGATCTCGAAATGGATGGTGTCGCCGCGCACCACGCAGCCGAGCGCGATCGCCGCATCATAGGGTTTGCCGTTCGCCGCTGCCGCATCGATCGCAATCGCGATCGCCGCCGGAATCTCCAGCGCGCCCGGCACCGTGACCACCTCATGGCTGGCGCCGGCCGTATTCAGCTCGGCGAGTGCGCCCTCAAGCAGTGCATCCTGGATGTCGTCATAAAACCGTGCCTCGACGATCAGCACGCGTGCGCCTGTGATGTCGGTCTCGTCCTTCAGGGGTGCGCGCCGCGCGTCAGCCATTGCAATACCAATCGGAACTTGGGGAGGAGTTGTGCAGCGTTTTAGGCGCAGCAGGCGATAAAGCCAAGGGCAATACTGGCCCGGATGTCACCGCGATCAGCCCGATTTTTCAGGTCGGGTTCGCCTGCAATGCATAGGCGACCGGGGCTGGAAATCGCCCGAGGCGAATAGGCGGATAAGGACATCCGTCTCGGCCGCAATGCCCGGGCCGAGGCTATTTCATCTCCGACAGCCGCGCAGCGTAACGGGCCATCAGATCGACCTCGATATTGACCTCGCTGCCGGCCTTCCAGCCGCTCAGGGTCGTGACGGCAAGCGTGTGCGGGATGATCAGCACTGAAAAGCTGACGTCGTCGACCGTGTTCACGGTCAGCGATACGCCGTCCAGCGTGACCGATCCCTTCGCCGCGATGAAACGCGCCAGCTCGCGGGTGGTTCGAAGCTCGAACCGCGCCATGTCGGGCAGATCGTCGCGCTTGACGATGGTGGCGATCCCGTCGGCATGCCCGGCCACGATGTGACCGCCGAGTTCGTCGCCGATCTTCAGTGCGCGCTCGAGGTTGAGCCGGCCGCCCTGCGCCCAGTGCTTGGCGGTGGTCATGCCGAGCGTCTCCGCCGCGGCATCGACATCGAACCAGGTCTTGCCGTCCGCAGTGCCGGAAGCGACCACGGTGAGGCAGACGCCGTTGCAGGCGATCGAGGCGCCGTCGGCGATCGTGGCCTGGTCATAGTCGCAGGCAATCCGCATCCGGTGCAGTTGACCCTGCGCGACCGGCTTCAGACTGGTGATCTCACCAATATCGGTGACAATTCCGGTAAACACGACAAACCTCTTACTCTTCGTCATGGCCGGGCTTGACCCGGCCATCCACGACTTACCTCACTGCCGGCGACCAGGACGTGGATGCCCAGGTCAAGCCCGGGCATGACGACCTAGGATCGATGGTAGACAGTCAAAACATCTTTGCCGAGGGTTTCGCTAGCACGAACCTTGAAACCCGACGACTGCGTGATTGCGTCGAGCGGCATTGCGTCCAGCGCGGGAACGCCATCGGCACCGATCGGATCAGGTCCGCGCAACAGCCAGATTTCGTCGACAAGGCCGGCTGCGATGAAAGAACCTGCTACCCGCGAGCCGCCCTCGACCATCAGCCGCGTGATCCCTTTCTGCGCCAGCGCATGCAAGGCGGCCGGCACGTCGAGCCCTGCGGGCGCGCTGGCGGCGACGCGGATCACCTGGGCGCCGGCGGCGCCAAGCTTCACCGCGGCCGGCGCCTCGGCCATGTCAGATGTCATCACCCACAGCGGCGTCTCGCGCGCGGAATGCACCAGGCGGCTGTCGCCTGAGATCCGCAGCGCGCGATCCAGCACCACGCGCACCGGCGAGCGCGCCGCCATGCCGGGCAACCGGCAGGTCAGCAGCGGATCATCGGCCTTGACTGTGCCAATGCCGACCAGGATCGCATCGCTCTGCGCGCGCAACAGATGCGCGCGGGTCCGCGCGGCCTCGCCGGTGATCGCAATGGGCTTACGGCCGCTGCCCGCGATCTTGTCATCGGCTGACAGCGCGAGCTTGAGGATCACATGCGGGCGCTTGTCCGTGATACGGCGCAAGTGTCCGGCATGGTCGCGGGCGGCCTCCGCCGCACACAACCCGACATCGACCGCGATGCCGGCGGCGCGCAGCTTGGCGTGCCCCTTCCCGGCAACTTCCGGATTGGGGTCCTCGATCGCCGAGACCACGCGGGCAAGCCCGGCCGCAACGACGGCGTCCGCACAGGGCGGCGAGCGGCCGAAATGCGAGCAGGGTTCGAGCGTGACATAGAGCGTGGCGCCACGCGCGGCATCACCGGCGCGCCGGAGCGCCTCGACCTCGGCATGCGGGCGGCCGCCTGCTTGCGTCCAGCCGCGGCCGACGATCACGCCGTCCTTGACGATGACGGCGCCGACCGCCGGGTTGGGCCAGGTGCGCCCGAGCCCGCGCCGGCCGAGCGCGAGCGCAAGCTGCATAAAGCGCAGATCGGCGGCTTTGGCCGTTTCCTTGGCCTCTTTGGATTTCTGCGCCAGCTGTTCTTCCAGAATGCGGAAGATCATTTGCGCAACGTTGCGAGCCGCGGGTCCTCTTCGCCGGTCAGCTCGTCGAGCACGGCCTCAAAGTCCTTGGCCTCGCGGAAGTTACGATAGACCGAAGCGAAGCGCACATAGGCGACATCGTCGAGCTGGCGCAGATGCTCCATCACGATCTCGCCGATCGCCTCCGAGGAAACCTCCGCCTCGCCGCCGCTTTCGAGCTCACGCACGATGGTAGACACCATCTTCTCCACCCGCTCCGACTCCACTGGGCGCTTGCGCAATGAGATCTGCAGCGAGCGCACCAGCTTGTCGCGGTCGAACGGCACGCGGCGGCCATTGCGCTTGATGACGGTCAGTTCGCGCAGCTGCACCCGCTCGAAGGTCGTGAAGCGGAAGTTGCAGGCCATGCACACGCGCCGCCTGCGGATCACCGCGGAGTCCTCGGTCGGACGCGAGTCCTTGACCTGCGTATCAAGGGAGTTGCAACTCGGGCAGCGCATCCGACTGGACCTCTAGCGAACGCCTACTGATAGATCGGGAAACGGTCGGTCAGCGCCTTGACGCGCTCCTTGATCGCAGCCTCGACCAGCGGCGCCTTGCCGTCCGGCGACTGCGCCAGCGCGTTCAGCACTTCCGCGATCATGCCGCCGACCTGCTTGAACTCGGCGACGCCGAAGCCGCGCGTGGTCGCCGCCGGCGTACCGAGCCGCAGGCCCGAGGTGACGAACGGCTTTTCGGGATCGAACGGGATGCCGTTCTTGTTGCAGGTGATGCCGGCGCGCACCAGCGCCTTCTCGGAGATGTTGCCCTTCAGCCCCTTCGGTCGCAGGTCGACCAGCATCAGATGGTTGTCGGTGCCGCCGGAGACGATGTCGAGACCGTGGCTGCGCAGCGTCTCGGCCAGCGCCTTGGCGTTCTCGACCACGTTCTTGGCGTAGACCTTGAAGTCGGGCCGCAGCGCCTCGGCGAACGCGACCGCCTTGGCGGCGATGACGTGCATCAGCGGGCCGCCCTGCAGGCCGGGGAAGATCGCCGAGTTCAGCTTCTTCGCCAGCGTCTCGTCATTGGTGAGGATCAGGCCGCCGCGCGGACCGCGCAGCGACTTGTGCGTCGTCGTGGTGGTGACGTGGGCGTGCGGCACCGGCGAGGCATGCACGCCGCCGGCGACGAGGCCCGCGAAATGCGCCATGTCGACCAGCAGATACGCGCCGACCGAGTCTGCGATCTCGCGGAAGCGCTTGAAGTCCCAGGCGCGCGAATAGGCCGAGCCGCCGGCGATGATCAGCTTCGGCTTGACCTGCTCGGCCTGCTTCTGGACCTCGTCCATGTCGATGATCTGGTCCTCGCGCCGCACGGTGTAGTGCGCGGCCTTGAACCACTTGCCCGACATGTTGACCGGCGAACCGTGGGTGAGATGGCCGCCGGCGGCGAGGTCGAGCCCCATGAAGGTGTCGCCGGGCTGCAGCAGCGCCAGAAACGCCGCCTGGTTCATCTGGCTGCCGGAGTTCGGCTGGACGTTGGCGAAGCCGGCACCGAACAACTTCTTGGCGCGCTCGATCGCCAGCGTTTCGGCGACGTCGACCCACTCGCAACCGCCGTAGTAGCGCGCGCCCGGATAACCCTCCGCGTATTTGTTGGTCATCACCGAGCCTTGCGCCTCCAGCACGGCGCGGCTGACAATGTTCTCGGAGGCGATCAGCTCGATCTCATGGCGCTGCCGGCCAAGCTCGCCCTTGATCGCGGCGGCGATCTCGGGATCGGCCTCGGCGAGGGTCGCCGTGAAGAAGGAATCGGGCGCGGAAGCGGTTTTGGAGGATGAGGTCATCGGCGAAATATCTCCACCGCCGCAAGCCTTTACACGGATGCGGACGGTCACGAGTGGCGGTCGAAGCTGGTTTCAGAGCGTTATCACATCGCCCCAAAATGGCCAAGCGGTTGCGGTCCCCGGCGGTTAATTATGCCAGATATGGTGGGGATGGCGGGGATTGCCAGCCAGCGGGGGCGGCCCCCGGCGGGCGCGGTTCCGGCCGCCCGGCGCGACACGGCTGCGGCGCCCCACGAGGGCGGACGAGACCCCCTGCCCCATCGCGCGAACATGCGGGACTGATGACTGCGGTGCTCGTCACCTCGCACTTCGCGAGACCAATCATCCAATCGCGCGACTTGCGACGCTCTCGAGCGCGACGCGTTCGATCGTGGTGCATCGAGTCACAAGACGATGACGAATTTTGAATCGTTCTTTGAATCGTTCAACACTGGATTGATTCAAAGCCTTCACGTGATGCGTGCAATTGCGCGTCGTACTCCGTTGTCTCTCAGTCACACCTGCACGCTTTGCGCATAGCTTCGATAGCTTCTAATCGCACGCAGGCTGTTCGCGAAAATCATCGTGATAACGACGCCCAAGAAACTTCTCTTTGGGGGCGTTGAATGACGGACGGGTGGATTCGGCCGCAGCGGCTTGCTGCTTCGGCCTTGGTGATGCTTTCGGTAGTCGGTGCGGACGAGGTCTTCGCGCAGACGCAATTGCCGTCCGTGACAGTCGATGCGCCGCAGCGGCAGGCGGCGCGATCGCAGCAGCCTTCGCAACGGACCACGCGTGCACGAAGCGCTTCGCGCGGCGCAACGGCCGCCCCAGTGGGAGCGCAGCCACAGGCCGCACAGCAGGCGGCAGACGCCGGCGGCGGGCACGAGCGCGCCAACGGTCCGGTCACGGGCTATCTGGCGCGGCAGAGCGCCAGCGGCACCAAGACCAGCACGCCGATCATCCAGACGCCGCAATCGGTGACGGTGATCAGCGCCGAACAGATCCGCGACCAGAAGATCGTCAGCAAGTTCGACGAAGTGCTGCGCTACACGCCGGGCGTCGTCGGCGGCACCTTTGGCGCCGATTTCCGCAACGACTGGTTCCTGATCCGCGGCTTCCCCGCGCAGAACGAGTCGCTGTTCCTCGACGGCCTGCAGCTATTCTATACCTCCTATGCGAGCTGGAAGCTGCAGCCCTTCAATCTCGAGCGCGTCGAGGTGCTGCGCGGACCATCCGGGATCCTGTACGGCGGTTCGGCGCCGGGCGGCCTCGTCAATGCGGTGAGCAAGCTGCCGCAGGCGGAGCCCATTCGCTACATCGAGACCGGCGTCAACAACTTCGGCAACGCCTATACCCAGTTCGACATCGGCGGCGCGGTCGCACAGCCCAACAACGGCCAGGTGCAGTACCGGCTGGTCGGCCAGGCCCAGGGCGGCGGCACCCAGACCGACTATATCTACGACAACAATTTCTTCTTCGCCCCGTCGGTGACCTGGCGGCCCGACGCCGACACCAGCCTCACCGTGTTCGGCATGGCCTCGCACAGCAACACCCGCGCGCTGAACTTCCTGCCCTATGTCGGCACCGTCACCAGCGCGCCGTTCGGCCGCATTCCGACCAGCCTGTTCGTCGGCGACCCCAGCGTCGACCAGTTCCGCCGCGACCAGGAGATGGTCGGCTACCAGTTCCAGAAGAGCGTGACCGACAGCGTCGACTTCCGCCAGAACGCGCGCATGGCCCATGTCGACGTCTATTACGCCGGCCTCTACGGCCTCGGCTACGCGACCACGCCGGCGGCCGCCGACATCACGCGCGGCAATTTCTACACCCGCGGCATCGCCACCCAGCTCAACCTCGACAATCAGCTCGAATACCGCTTCGCCACCGGCGCGCTGCAGCACACGGCGCTGGTCGGCGTCGACCTGAAATATTACGGCATCGACGACCGCCAGGGTTTTGGCATGGGCACGAATCTCAACGTGCTCAATCCGATCTACGGCAACAACCTGCCTTATAGCGGAGCGCTGTATCAGGACGCCTATCTCACCCAGGGAATGGCCGGGCTCTATCTGCAGGATCAGGTCAAGCTCGACCGCCTGACGGTCGTGCTGTCCGGACGCCAGGACTGGGTCGATCTCACCAACAACAACCGGATCGGTGCTTCCCAGGGCCGCGACGACAGCAAGTTCTCCGGCCGGGTCGGCGCGATCTACAATTTCGACAGCGGCGTTGCGCCCTACGTCTCCTACATGACGGGCTACAATCCGGTCATCGGCACCAACTCCGCCGGCCAATTGCTGCTGCCGGAGACGTCCGAGCAGACCGAGGTCGGCGTCAAGTATGAGCCGGTCGGGCTCAACGCACGGTTCGGCGTCGCGCTGTTCGATCTCAAGCGCAAGAATGCGCTGACCACCGATCCGAACAACACCCTGTTCCAGACCCAGAATGGCGAGGTCACCTCGCGCGGCGTCGAGCTCGAGGCGGTCGCGAACATCACGCGGGATTTCAAGCTGGTGGCGAGCTACACCAATTACGAGCTGTTCGTCAGCAAGGACCTCAACCCCGCGCTGATCGGCACCGTGCCGACCAACACGCCGCGGGAGCTCGCATCAGTCTGGACCGACTACACCTTCCGCGACGGTCCGCTGCAGGGCTTCGGCTTCGGCGGCGGCGTGCGCTATGTCGGCTCCTCCTTTGCCGACACCGCGAACACCGCGCGCGTTCCGGGGGTCGTGCTGGGCGACCTCGCCTTGCACTATGAGTGGGACAACAACTGGCGCGCGGCGCTCAATGTCGTGAACGTCACCGACAAGATCTACGTCGCGAGCTGTGCGACGACCAGCTCCTGCTACTACGGCGATCGCCGGCGCATCACGGCGAGCCTCGCCTACAAATGGTGAGCATGCCGCGACGCGGTCTGCTCACGGAACAGAACCATCATCGAGACAGAGCGGCGGCGTTCAGCCGCCTCTCTTTCTTTTTTAACCGTCGTCAGGGTGGTGTCAGCATGTCGCGCTAGGTTCGCGCCGCGGCAGCATTTTGCCGCGCCCAGACTGGCCCGCTCCGAAATGCGAGCCCCGGAGCGGGCCTTTACCTGCCGAGGGTTTCCCCGAGGCAGCCCAAGGGGTCCGAGGCCATCGCGCCGGCAGCAGCAGAGCCGTGTCGCCGAGCCCGGTCGTCGCCGCCTTTGCCCACAGGCTGCCATTCGGATGCGCTGGGCAGAGTTGGTCCTGTCAATGAGCCGCGGGCCGATCTTCAGTCGGCTCGGACTCGCAAATTCCGGCTCCAGAACGGGCTCGAGGTAGCATCGAGGGCGGATTCCTGAGCGCGCGGGTCGATGTCAGAATGCATTCTTGAATTGCGCGACATAGCCGGGGCTCCCATAGACCCACATGGGCTCGTCGCATTGTTGTGGGCCTGTGTCGTTCATGCAGGCGGAACTCCACCGCGGAGCCACGATCTGACGCCCGACGATCCTGAATCCTTGCAGTCCGCTGCCGATTGTCGGTCCTGTGCCGACATGCGCTCGATCGCTGCCTTTACCGGTTCGGGCATGAGCCAAAGCTTGGGTCGCGAGAGATGGCGCCAGCATGAGTGCCGCCAGAAGGTAGATGATCTTCATCGTTCAGCCGCCTCGATTGAGCCTCGCGCAGGCGAGACAAGTGCGTTGCTGAAGGAAGACCGAGATCGGAGTCCGGATATTTCCGGATCACGCAAATGTTGGCCGTGTTGCCGTCTGTCTCGACGCGGCAGATATCGCAAGCGCCGCGTGTTAAGCCGGACAATGACGCCGGCTCAGTGAGCAGGCTTCTTCGTCAGCCCCCGCTTTCGAATGATCGTCAGTCGACCGCTCACAGCGGCCTCTGTGCGTCCGAGCTTGTGAGCTATCTCACGCTGGCTCAGACCCGTCTCTCTGAGCATTTGCAATAAATTTTGCTCGTCCTCGTCGGACCACAAGACTGATGACTTGCTTTGCAACTCGTATCCTCTGAAATGAGCGAAATATGACTTCGATTTGTGAGGCTGCCCCAGTCCAATTCGGGAGCGAAAATCCGACCATAGCCGCAATATATCACCCGGGCGAGCACGCAATTTCAAATCCAGGACGATACGCCCGTGGGTGGGCGCCGCAAATGGACACTCGTTGCGCGAGGTCGCGCGCCCTCGCCCGGATCGTCCGGGGCTCACGCCAAGCCCACCTAGTCCTCAACACGCAGAGATTAGCGGCGCTTCGGTCGTGGCCGGCTCATCATCCGTCATCACCGCTCGGTTCGAGGCAGTCGTCGGTGACGAGAACGCTGTATTGCGGTCCCGCCCCTGATGAGCATTGACCATTGCAGCAAGGCCACCCAAATTTTCAATCTAGCGAGTTCCGCGTTGGAAGGGACATGGCCGTTGCGCGCTGGCGCCTTCGGTTCGTCGCGCCAGACGAATAAGCGAGGACCCGATGCCGGTTGATATGATGATCCGCAAGTTGCGGCTTCACTCCGAGCTGTCAGAGCGAGATACAGCAGCGTTGCGGTCGATCGTCTCTCGCGTGAGGCAAATACCCCGGACACGATCATCCAGCGCGACGAAGAAGCGGCTGTCCAATGCGTCGTCATGCTCAGCGGCTTTTGCTATCGTTCGAAAGTTTCCGGCAATGGCAAGCGGCAGATTCTGTCCTTTCATATTGCCGGCGAGATGCCGGATCTCCACGGTGTATTCCTCAAGAAGATCGACTACGATCTGACGAGCCTGTCACCAGCCCGCGTCGGCTTCATTGATCATGCTGCGCTCGAGCAAGTCATCGACAAGCACCCGCAATTGCCAAGGCGCTCTGGCGCGAGACGCTGTTGGATGCAGTCCTATTCAGGCAGTGGATCGTCAGGTTCGGAACGCAGCCTGCCGCCAGCCGAATGGCCTATCTGGTCACTGAATTGCGCGAGCGTCTTGCAGCCGTCGGACTGGCCGTCGACGATCAATTCAGCTTTCCGATCACGCAGGCCAAGCTGGCCGAGGCGCTTGGATTGAGTACCGTGCACGTCAACCGCGTCCTGCAAACGTCCCGTTCGAACGGGATCCTCGACATTCAGGACCATGTAGTGACACTGGGCGACATCGAGAAGGTCATCGAACCAGGCGGCTTCAGCGAACTGTATTCCAGCCGCCGCGAAGACGCGTAGGAACGATCCGCATCAGCTCTGGTTGGCGCCAATGCCTCTCTATCATTTCACGATTTCCGGCAGGCGGCCGTATCGCAGCCAAGGCGGCCACCCCTTTAGCAATGATGCCGAAGCATGGGCGGAAGCGCGCTCCCTTGTGCGCGACGCGGAAGAAACTCTGACGCCCGACGAAGAGTGGGTACTCGAGGTCCTGCGAGAATCTGTTCCCATCTTTCGCATTAGCGTGAAGAGCGAGACATTCGGTTAGCCGTGGCAAAGGCATCCCAGCGCCTGCGCGGACGTCGCCCAGAGGCGCGACAATCAATTGCGAATACCAGAACTTGTTCCTGGCTCAGGGCTCTAGCGAACCGCCCGCCGGACCATTCGGGACTGCCCGGCCCGCAATGTCGGCTAATGGCTGCGGGGTTTGCCGGATGCGTTCAGCGGCGATCCCGAAGGGGTCAGATCAACCTCAAAAATTTTTCGGCCGGGTTCTTGACACGGCATCGCCGATTTCTACTTTTTTCGCGCCAGCCCGCGTCGCGGGAACTGGCGCCTGGTCGCCCTTCGGGGCCAGGCGAGACGGGCACCGGTCGTGTCCGGTGCCGTTCATATCCATCTTGCTCTATGGAGGATTTGGCTATGCGCACATACGACTTCTCCCCCCTGTTCCGGTCGACCGTCGGATTCGACCGGCTCTTTGATCTCGCCGAAGCGGCCCATCGGGCCGGTGAGGATCACTACCCGCCCTACAACATCGAACGCCTGGCCGAGGACCGATACCAGATCGTGCTCGCGATCGCCGGCTTTGCGCCCGACGAGATCTCGGTGACGGCCGAACAGAACGTTCTGACCGTCGAAGGCGTCAAGGTCGACCAGGCCGAGCGCGAGTATCTCTATCAGGGCATCTCGACGCGCAGATTCAAGCGCCAGTTCAGCCTCGCCGATTATGTCGAGGTCAAGAGCGCGGCGTTCGACAACGGACTTCTCAGGATCGAGCTGGCGCGCGAAGTGCCGGAGGCGATGAAGCCGCGACGCATCGCAATCAATGCGGCGTCGAGCAACTCGCCCCGACAGCTCGAAAGCGTCGCCGCCTGATCGAACCGGCGAAGCCGCGCGCCCGACGAACCAGCGCGGCTTCGTTTCCTCAGTAACTCGTCTTTCGAACGGAGGCATCCATGCGGCCGACGACCGCGCTTGCTCATAACGTTATTGACTTCAACCTGCCAATTCGCGCCCACCAGGAAGGCGCCCGCCACGGATATGAGACCCCGCACGATGTGGTGCGGGATTCTCGCCTGAGCCTGACCGAGAAGCGAGCTATCCTGGCATCCTGGGCCTCGGACGCCAGCGCTGTGGCGTCCAATCCGGTCTTGCGCGCACCCAGGGGGCTCAAATCACCCGTTCCTGTCAGCGATATCCTGGAAGCGCTTCGTGCTCTCGACGGTGGTCCACCGCATCCGCCAGGCGGCCGGCCTGCCCGCCTGCGCTCCGTCGACCGTTGCCTGGCCGCTTAGGAGGCAGCGAGATGACGGACATCAGACTACCGAAGCAGGTCATTGACCGGCTCGAGCGACGCTGGCGGTCAAGATTTGACCGGGAACGGCAGCTGAGCTCGGAACTGTTCGACCGCCGGCTTGAACAGTTGCGCGCGCATCGCAGCAATGTTCTGCGGTATCGGCGATTGCTGCAGACCCAACTCTCCGATCTCGAACGCGAGTTCATCGAAAGGCGGCTCTCCGAAGAAGTCGCGGCGACGCAAGGCGTCGCGGCCGACATTCCGCCGCTTCCGGCTGCCTCGTTCGATCGCGCTGCTTGCGAGGAGATCCGGCGATGAAGGGGCTGCAACAAATACTCATAAGAGGCAGTGAAAAGATCATCGGTCACTATCAATTCCTCGTCGATACGGCGATGTCGGAAGAGGAGCGCGAGCTCTTCCGCCGGAGGATCGAGGAAGAACGCAGGATACTGAGCCGGCTGCTCGATAAGTCCGACCATCAATCGGCACGCGCTGCCTGAGGCGATCATGGCGGCGGAGTATCAATATCGATGGCGATATCTCCGCCGCTTGGCCCAGCGCGAATGGCAGAAAGCCGTCCGCGGACCGCCGAACTATCGAAGGACGCATCCGTTATCCCGGACCTGTAGATATCCGGGAGAGGTCGCGTTATGTATCGCATTTACTATTTCGCCGTCTTCCTCGCTGTGACCGGCGCAGTCTTCGGTTCGCTGATCGCGATCGAGAAGATTTTTCATTCCATGGGTTCCGCGTAACGCGGCAAAGGAAACGGCCCCAGCGAGAGGGCCAAGCCGAGGCTGTCTTCTTCAATGAAGTCGCCGACCGCCGCTTGCTGCGAAACAATGGTATAACCGAGATGAAATCTGCCCTGCCCAGTCGGGCGGGCGCTGTGCGCCGACCGCGTGGTTCGCAATGACGTAGAGACAGTCGACGAAACCAGGCCGCGCTACAGCCCGGTATACCCGGCCTTCACATGGTCGGTGCTGCCGTCGAGCTGGCGCAGATAGGTCAGCCCGCACACGGTTAGCCGATGCGTATCGCGCTCGCCCGCATCGAACAGCGTTTGCACGTACTCTGTCACCTTCGCGCGCGCTTCGTCGCTTGCAGCGGACGTGCGGTTGAGCAGCAGATCGTACGTCTGCATGATCCGATCGATAGCGGCTTCCATTGAAGTCTCCGGGTTGACGCTCAGGCGACCACCAGCGTCTCGGCCTCGAATCTCGCGATCGCCTTGTTGGCGAGGCGGAGCCGATTCATCTCACCGCGCTGGAACAGCTTGACGATGATGCCAAGCAGGCGCTCATTGGTGGCGAAAGTGTCGGGAATGGCGCCGGATTTGCGCAGATAGTTCGAGGCGATCGCGTAGGCGTCACCGACGACCTCGACATTCAGCACCTCGATCCCGCGCTCGACCAGCATGTCCTGCCTCTCTGTTGGGAAACAGATAAAGCGCAGGGAACGCCTTGGTTCCTCGCTGGGCGCCATTTTTTTCGCACGTGCAGCATGAAAAACGCATCGGCCGGGCATGACCGATGCGTTGACTGGAGGAAGGCTGCCGGTCTTCTGGGCGGCCGGCTTGGCCATCAGGCGAAAACAGGAAGGCTCAAAGGCGATACAGGATCTGATCGGTCCAGAAGCGCTCGAGGCGGTGCAGCGACTTGTTGAGGCTCGCGAACTCCTCGTTCGAGATGCCGCCGACCTGCTCGACCGTCTTGACGTGCTTCTGATAGAGCGCATCGACGATCTTGCGGACTTCCTGGCCCTGCGGGGTCAGACGGATGCGGACCGAGCGACGATCGACGCGCGAACGCTGATGATCGAGGAAGCCGAGCTCGACCAGCTTCTTCAGATTGTAGGAGACGTTGGAGCCGAGATAGTAGCCGCGGGTGCGCAGTTCGCCGGCGGTCAGTTCCTTGTCACCGATGTTGTACAGGAGCAGCGCCTGCACCGAGTTGATGTCGGCGCGGCCACGACGATCGAATTCGTCCTTGATGACGTCGAGGAGGCGGCGATGCAGCCGCTCCACCAAAGTGAGGGCTTCGAGATAGAGCGGCTGCACCGGAGCTTGACCGGTAGCGCGATCAGCGGCATCCGCCGCCGTTGTCGCAACGGCTTTCATCATGACACTTCCCCTGTTTGTCGCTTTTATCGACTTTATTCGACGAAACTTGTGTCCCGCCTGATAGGTCCAACGTAAGGGGGCCGTTTGAATATCCGCTTAAATAAGAGAATAAAGAGATCATGAATTTAAGACAGTGAATCGTGGATTAAGCCCATGGATCAAGGGCTTTTCGCAACTTTTCATTGACGGTGGCAGACCGTTGTTCACGCTTCGTCTGCCGCCCCTGTCACATTCGGAAACAGTTTCGTTTGATTTCGAAACGGTGACGTAACGGGTATGAGGGAACCCTTTACGGTGACCGATCGGTTACCGGAAAATTCTTTGAAAATTTTACGGGGTGCATCGGTGGGACGGGCACGCGATACGCGCAAGCGGCCCGCATCAGGTGCCGAAGTCAGACCGGTTCCGCCGTCGGCCCGCGCAAAGCCGGCCGGCGCACGCCGAGATCCGCTGAAATTGGTCCCGACGGCAGGTCCCGCAGAGACGCTCCGGAAACGGGCCGCCTCGAAGGGGGTGCGATCTATGGCAACCACCTAGCCGAACCAGCGATGCTGTCTTCTCGTTGGGCGCACGGCTGCCAGATATTGCCAGCCGCCATCAGCTATTCGTCGCCTTGTCGCAGCCGGGCAACTGTGTATCAAGGCATCACGGCACGCGCCTATGGCGGGCGTTCGCGGGCCGACATCCAGGCGAGCACGAGATAGGCCGCGAGCATCACGGCCTCGAGCCCGACCACGGTGAGGCTGCCGCCATAGATGCCCGGAAACATCAGCTCGATGACCGCCATCGACACCACGGTGGTCAGCCAGACCACGGCGCCCCAGGGCGTCGCGAGCCAGAGCCCGACGGCGGCGACGAGTTCGATGACGGCGAAATAGATCGTCGCGGTCTGCCAGGCCATCGACTGGTTCTCGAAGGCCTCCTCCTCGCCGCCGACAAAGCCCGTCACCTGGGCCCAGTGATAGAGGCCCTTGGCGACCGAGACGACGGCCATGATGCGCAGGAAGATGACGAGGCGCCGCGTCCACGCATTGTCGTCCGGCTCGATCCGGTCGGACGAGATCGCGCTCACCGAGATGGCGTTGTCCCGCGCCTGATCGCGTGCAGAGGTGTCAGACATCCGAATCGCCGCGCAACGGCTGCAAAATGGGGTTCATGGCGCAGTCTTGGCCCGCCGGGAGCGTAAAATCAATTGCCGTTGCGGCAGATCAAGGGCGCCCGGGGTGCAATAGCGGCGCAATGACGGCGCCCCTGACAGGTGCTAGAAGTGGACTTATATCAGGTCCAGACCAGCCGTCCCTCGAGGAGATGAAGACATGGCGATCAAATTCGGGCGCCCGATCGAATTGCGCGATACGCCGCGACGCCAGACTGATGCCCTCGCCTCCCCCTCGCTCGACCTTACCATCCGCATGCGCCGCAATCGCAAGTCCGAATGGGCTCGCCGCCTGGTGCGCGAGAACGTGCTGACATCAGACGACCTGATCTGGCCGATGTTCGTGGTCGATGGCCACAACGCCCGTACGCCGGTGGCCTCGATGCCCGGCGTCGATCGGCTCACCGTCGACCAGATCGTCCGCGACGCCGAGCGTGCCGCGAAGCTCAACATCCCCTGCATCGCGCTGTTTCCCTTCACCGAGCCCGCCCTGCGCGACGAGCAAGGCTCGGAGGCGCTGAATCCCGACAATCTGGTCTGCCAGGCGGTGCGCGCGATCAAGAAGGAGTTTCCCGATATCGGCGTGCTCTGCGACGTCGCGCTCGATCCCTTCACCAGCCACGGTCATGACGGGCTGATCGAGGGCGGCAAGATCCTCAACGACGAGACTGTCGCGGTGCTGGTGAAGCAGGCGCTGACCCAGGCCGAGGCCGGCTGCGACGTGATCGCGCCATCGGACATGATGGACGGCCGCGTCAGTGCGATCCGCGAGGCGCTCGACGACAACGGCTTCGGCGACGTGCAGATCATGTCCTACGCGGCGAAATACGCTTCTGCCTTCTACGGCCCGTTCCGCGACGCGATCGGCTCGGCCAAGACGCTGACCGGCGACAAGCGCACCTACCAGATGGACAGCGCCAATTCCGACGAGGCGCTACGCGAAGTCGAGCTCGACATCGCCGAGGGTGCCGACATGGTGATGGTGAAGCCGGGCATGCCCTATCTCGACATCGTGCGCCGCGTGAAGGACCATTTCGCGATGCCGACCTTTGTGTACCAGGTGTCCGGCGAATACGCGATGATCGCGGGCGCCGCCGCCAATGGCTGGATCGACGGCGAGCGCGCGATGATGGAGAGCCTGGTCGGTTTCAAGCGCGCCGGTGCCGACGGCATCCTCACCTACTTCGCGCCGAAGGCCGCCGAGAAGATCAAGGCGGAAAGCTGAGCGCAGCCACTTCGCCCTCCTCGGCACAGCAACAATGGTTTGCCGTACCGCCGCTGTGCCCGCAAACACGGCACAGGTCAGCCGCCGAATCGCCGGATTATTTCGGCTAGTTAATGTTCGCGCAGGCTTGGCAGATGCGCCTCCTGTTCCCATGTCCTGCGCGAGACTTTCATCGGAGGTTGGTGATGTCCTACGGCAATCACGGCGGCACTTGGCGCAACGAAGCGTGGCGCAACGACGGTGGCGTTCCTCCGCATGCGTTTGATCCGTCGATGCAGCCGGACTTGTTCCGCGGCGTGCTGACGCGACGTGTGTTTGCGTTCCTGATCGACCTGTTCGTGCTGTCGGTGCCGGTGATCCTCGCCGTGCTTTTCATTGCCGTGTTCGGCCTCGTCACCCTCGGCCTCGGTTGGGCGCTGTTCTGGCTGGTATCGCCGGCCTCGATCGTCTGGGCCATCGTCTATTACGGCGCCTCGATCGGCGGCCCGCATTCGGCCACGCCAGGCATGCGCGTGATGGATCTGGAACTGCGCACCTGGTACGGCGCACCCGGCTATTTCGTGCTCGGCGCCACCTATGCGGTGCTGTTCTGGGTGACGGTCTCGTTCCTGTCGCCGCTGGTGCTCCTGATCGGGCTCCTCAACGGCCGCCGCCGGCTGCTGCACGACATCATCCTCGGAACCGTCATCATCAACAGTTCGGTCCGGACCCAGGTGTCCCCGGCCGCGCGGGCCTCTTATTAGGCCCGCCTAAACCAATTGACCGTTAGCCTCCGGGGGGCGATGCTAACTCGGCTGCCTGTATTGTATGTGGAGCCCGACGATCAGACGTGACCCAGCACTCGCGTGATACCCCCCAGTTCTATCTGACGGCGCCCTCGCCCTGCCCCTATCTGCCGGGCCGGCATGAGCGGAAGGTTTTCACGCACCTGGTCGGCGACAAAGCGGGCGATCTCAACGACTTGCTGACCCATGGCGGCTTCCGCCGCAGCCAGTCCATTGCCTACCGCCCGGCCTGCGACCAGTGCCGGGCCTGCGTTTCGGTCCGGGTGATCGCCAACGAATTCCGCCCCTCCCGCAACTTCCGCAAGGTGCTGGCCCGCAACGCCGACATCATCGGCGAGCAGCGCACGGCGGTGCCGACCTCCGAACAATATTCGGTCTTCCGCGCCTATCTCGACCGCCGCCACCGCAACGGCGGCATGGCCGACATGACCGTGCTGGACTACGCGATGATGGTCGAGGACAGCCATGTCGAGACCCGGATCATCGAGTACCGCAAGCGCAACGCCGACAGCGCCATCACCGGCCGCGGCGACGAGCTGATGGCGGTGGCGCTGACTGACGTGCTCAGCGACGGGCTGTCGATGGTCTATTCCTTCTTCGAGCCGGGGCTTGAGGCCCGCTCGCTCGGCACCTTCATGATCCTCGACCATATCGCCCGCGCCCGCCGGCAGGGGCTACCCTACGTCTATCTCGGCTACTGGATCGAGGGCTCCAAGAAGATGGATTACAAGGGCCGCTTCCTGCCGCAGCAGCGGCTCGCGCCCTCGGGGTGGCTCCGCGTCGACGCCACCGGCGAGGTGCTGGCCGAGCCGCAGGACTAGAGCATTTCCGGTTCTACGTGCCGAAGATCGTATCGATCAGAAGCTTCACGTTCAGGATCACGATCAGGCCGGCGACGATCCACGCTGCCACCGCAACCGGGATCGAGATCGCGAACGCACCCATCTTGCGCTTGTCGGACACGAAGCGCACCAGCGGGATCACCGCGAACGGCAGCTGCATCGACAGCACGACCTGGCTGAACACCAACAGCTGCGCGGTGCCGCTCTCGCCATAGAGCGCGGCGACCACGATGACCGGGACGATCGCGATGCCGCGCGTCACGACCCGCTGCAGCCAGTCGGGCAGCTTGAGGTCGAGAAAGCCCTGCATCACGACCTGGCCGGCCAGCGTCGCCGTCACCGTCGAGTTGAGGCCGGACGCGAGCAGCGCCACCGCAAACAGCGTCGAGGCGATGCCCAGCCCAAGCAGCGGCGACAACAGCTCGAAGGCCTGATCGATCTCGGCGACATCCGAATGACCGCTTTTGTGGAAGGTCGCGGCCGCCAGCACCAGGATCGCGGCGTTGACGAACAGCGCCAGCATCAGCGCGATGGTGGAATCGGTGGTGGCCCATTTGATCGCGTCGCGCCGCCCCTCCTCGGTGCGCGGATAGGCGCGGGTCTGCACGATCGAGGAATGCAGATAGAGATTATGCGGCATCACGGTGGCGCCGATGATACCGATCGCGATGTAGAGCATCTCCGGATTGGTGACGATCTCCCGCGACGGCATGAAGCCGCCGATCACGCCGGCAATCGGCGGTGCGGCAGCGGTGATCTGGACCACGAAGCAGACCGCGATGACGATCAACAGCGCGATCACGAAGGCTTCGAGGAAGCGGAAGCCGCGGTTCATCAGGAGCAGCAGCAGGAACGCGTCGAGCGCCGCAAGCAGCGCGCCGCCGATCAAGGGGATGCCGAACAAAAGCTTCAGCGCGATCGCGGTGCCGATCACCTCGGCGAGGTCACAGGCGATGATCGCGGCCTCGCAGGCAAGCCAGAGCAGCAGATTCACCGGCCGGGAATAGGTCGCGCGGCAGGCCTGCGCCAGGTCACGGTCAGTAGCGATGCCAAGCCTTGCTGCGAGCGCCTGCAGCAGGATCGCCATCAGGTTCGAAAGCAGGATGACCGACAGCAGCGTGTAGCCAAACTTCGATCCGCCCGCGAGGTCGGTGGCCCAATTGCCGGGATCCATGTAGCCGACCGAGACCAGATAGCCCGGGCCGGCGAAGGCCAGCAGCCGCCGCCACCACACGCCCGTGGTCGGCACCGCGACGGTCGCATTCACCTCGGGAAGGCTGCGCGCATGGCCGGCATCATCCCGCCAGCCGCCGGGCACGGCGTTGGGAACAGAAACGGAAGACATTTCAGGAGTCCGAGCGTCCATAGCGACAAGATGGCCGATCTCTCCCGGTATTGCAACTCATTTGCAACTGCATCTAGGCTCACGAAAATGATACCAGCCGACCGCCTTGTAAAGCACTGAGGAAGTGCTTTATGTTGGATGCATGATCAAACTGCCCGTCGAGACGCCATCCGCAACGCTGCGCTACGCCCTCGCCCCCGACCCGTCGGGCATCGAGGCGATGGAGGCGACCTTTGCGGCCTACGACCGGATGATGGCGATCCTCGCCGAGGTCGCCCCTGTCGGTGCCAACCTCGTCTCGCTGCACGCCCAGGCCTACGAGAAGATCCGCAAGGAGACCGGCTTGCCTGCCCGGCTGGTCACACTCGGCCTGCGCGATCGCGCCAACTACATTGCAGGCGCCGCCGTCCGCCGGATACCGCTCGACGACAAGTTGTTTGCGATCAAGGGTCCAACTTCACTGACCATTAGCACTGTCAGCGGACGCGTCTTGGTGCCGTTCGACGTGCCGGGATATGTGTCGGGCTGGGAAAGCCCCTTCCCGGCGCATTTGATCTCGGATGGACGCGGCTACGAAATCCACATCGCCGTCAAATCGAAATCAGCACAACCGGAGGAGAAGACCATGCTTCACGAAGGCATCCTTGCGCGCATGGGCCGGCTTCTTGCCGCCATCGCAAGCCAGACCATCGACGACGTCGAGAACAACAACAAGGTGGCGCTGGTCAAACAGGCGATCCGCGAGATCGACGCCGGCGCCGACGAAGCGCGCTACGCGCTCGGCAAATCCCGCGCCGAAGAATTCCGTTTGAAGAGACGGCGCGAAGAACTGGATACCGAAACAGCTGGCCTGAACGAGAAGATCCGTCTCGCACTTGCGGAAAATCGCGAGGATCTCGCGCGCGCCGGCGTCGCACGGCAAATTGATCTGGAGTCGCAGGTGATCGCGCTGGAACGCGCGATGGATTTCATCGAGCTCGAAATCGATGAGCAGACAAAGGCTCTGCAGGCCATGCTCGGCGCGCGCCGCGAGGCGGAGACGCGATTAACCGATCTCGAACAAAGCCTGATCCGCGACGCCAGGGACGAAACCAGCCGGGCCCCATCGACGACCAATACATTGAGTGCTGATCGCGCCATGGCGGCAATCGCCCGGGTCACCGGTGTTCCCGCCTACAGCGTGCTCGGCGACAAGGAGCTCGACGAACTCGATCGCCTGCATCGCGAAAAGGAAATCGCGGCGCGGCTTGAAAGGATCAAGTCAGGAAAATGAGTGCAGTTGGCGACATTCTGCTCGCCCCCGACGTGCGGCCGTTCGCGGTCGCGGCTGCGATCATGGTGGCACTTGGCGGTATCGAACTGCTGACCACCATGGTCGGACTTTCGATCAGCGAACTCGTCGGCAAGGATTTCGCGGTCGAAGCCGAGAGCCATAATGCTCTCAGTGGCCTGTTTCTCTGGATCAACGCCGGGCGGCTTCCCCTCGTGATCCTGATCATTCTGATACTTGGCATATTTTCGATCGGGGGCTTCCTGCTTCAGGGACTGGCGCATGCCGCAGGCACTGCCATCCCGGTCTCGATTGCCGCGATGGTTGCCGCAGCGGGCAGCATCCCCGTAATCAGAAACGCGAGCCGCGGCCTCGCCCGCATCATTCCGCGTGACGAGAGCTACGCGGTCAACGACAGCGACTTTGTCGGCAAGGTCGCAACCGTGTCGGTCGGCCCGCTCGATCAGGGCCTGCCCGGCAGGGTCCGTCTCAAGGATGTCTTCGGCAACTGGCACACCGTGTCGGCGCGTGCCAGCGCAGAGTCCGAGGCGTTGCCGGTCGGCACCAGCGTGCTGCTGGTCGACCGCGACGCCAAGGGCTTCATCGCGATTGCCGCTCCAGCCGACCTCGTCGAACAACAACAATCTTCCAACAGGGCATAACATATGTGGGAACTTGCTGCACCCGTCGCTATTGGCGTCATTGCCATTCTCGTTATCGGCCTGCTTTTTGCAAAACTCTACAAACGATCAACGCGCGATGAGGCCTATGTCCGCACCGGCCTCGGCGGCCAGAAGGTGGTGCTCGATGGCGGCTCGCTCGTGCTGCCGATCTTCCACTCCACCGCCGCGGTGAACCTGAAGACGCTGCGGCTCGAGGTCGCGCGCGGCGGTCCGGACTCGCTGATCACCAAGGACCGCATGCGCGTCGACATCGGCGCCGAGTTCTATCTGCGCGTCAAACCCGACTCTTCGTCGATTGCGCTGGCCGCGCAGACGCTCGGCAACCGCACCAATGACGCCGCCGAGCTCCGCGAGCTGGTCGAGGCCAAGTTCGTCGACGGCCTGCGCTCGGTCGCCGCGACCATGAACCTCGAGGAGTTGCAGGAACAGCGCGCGACCTTCGTCAAGGCGGTGCAGGACGCGGTCGGCGCCGACATCCAGAACAACGGCCTCGAGCTTGAATCGGTGTCGCTGACCCGGCTCGACCAAAGCGACATCAAGCACTTCAATCCGAGCAATTTCTTCGACGCGCACGGTCTGACGACACTGACCAAGATCACCAAGGAGCGTGAACAGGAGCGCAACCAGATTGTCCGCACCACCGAGGTGACGATCGCCCAGCAGGATCTGGTCGCGCGCCAGACCACGCTGACGATCGAGACCACCAAGCGCGACGCCGAACTGGCGCAGCAGCGCGACATTGCCAACAAGACCGCCGCGATGCGTGCGCAGACGGCGCAGGTCGAACAGACTGCATTGCAGAACGAAGCCGAATATCGCATCCAGCAGGAACTCGCGGTCGCCAACAAGCAGACCGAGGCTACCCAGGCCCGCGACACCCGCAAGATCGAAGCCGATCTCGCGGTGAAGCGCCGCACTACCGAGATGGAGCGCGATCTGCAGATCGTGGCGCAGGAGGCCGCGATCGTTGTCGCCACCAAGAACAAGGAGCAGTCGGAAGCCCAGACCATCGCCGAGACAGCACGTGCCCTTGCGATCGCAGCCGAGGAAAAGGTCACCACCGCCCGCGCCACCGAGGTCGCCGAACGCGACAAGATCATCAACGTGATCGCCGCGCGCAAGGTTGCCGAAACTAACGCGATGCCGATCACCGTGATGGCGGAAGCCGAAAAGCAGGCTGCGGCCAACAAGGCCGAGGCCACCAACGTGCTGGCGAAAGCCGACGCAAATGCCGCCACCACCCGTGCCGCCGGCGTCAAGGCACTCGGCCAGGCCGAAGCGGAAGTCGCGACGTTGAAGGCGGAGGCGCGCAACAGACTGAGCGCTGACATGATCGCCTACGATCTCAATCTCGCGCGGATCAACGTGATCCCGAGCGCGCTCGCCGAGGCGGTGAAGCCGATCGAGAAGATTTCCGACATCCGGATCTTCGACACCGGCGGCATGCTCGGCCGCGGCGGCGCCAACGGCCATGCCAACGGCAATGGCGGCCTCGGGCTCGGCGACGGCCTTGCCGCGCAGTTGCTGTCGGTCTCGGCGTTCAAGCCGATGATCGACAAGATCCTCTCGGAGGCCGGATTCAGCGCAGGCCCCGACGCCGTGACCAACCTATTGAGTGCGCTGCGTGCCACTCAAGCGGAAGTACCGGCCCCGTCCGTCGACAGCACGGCAACGGCGCCGACCACTATATCGGGAGCCGGCCACGCGACTCTTGGCCCGAGGTCGTAGAACAGCGCGCGCAGGCACGATCACGGGCCAACTCGCGCGTGATCCAAAACCTTGATGGCCTGTTAGGCTCAGAACATCGCATCGGCAAGGCCCGCCCTCCCGGCGGGCCTTGGCTTTGGCGTTGTCGGGAAACGGGTGGGATCGGGCGTCTTCCAACCACACACTATGGCCAGATCGAATATCCCTGAGGATTCTGCCATGTCCGCCGATACGCCTCGCCTGCCAAGCACCTTCAATCGTCTGGCTTGGTCCAACCTCGCCGCGCAATCGGCCGAGCAGATTGCGCTTGCGGCCGCGCCCATCGTCGCCGTGCTGGTGCTCGGTGTCGGCGAAGGCCGGACCGGCCTGCTGCAGACCGCGCTGACGCTGCCGTTCATCCTGTTTGCAATTCCCGCAGGCCTGCTGGCCGACCGCGTGTCGCGGCGCTGGGTGATGGCGGGCTCCGAGGCGCTGCGCGCGGCGGCCCTTGCCGCGATCCTGCTGTTGCTGTGGTTCGGTCTGATGACGCTGCCGCTGCTCGCTTTGCTCGGCTTCATCGCGGTCTGCGGCACGGTTGCCTACAGCGTCGCAGCTCCTGCGCTGGTCCCGTCCCTGGTGATCTCGCAGCAATTGCCGGCGGCGAATGCCCGTATCGAACTTGCGCGCACCGTCGCATTTGCCAGCGGACCCGCGCTCGGCGGCGTGCTGGTCGGCTGGGTCGGCGCTGCGCCCGCATTCGGCTTTGCCGCGGCGCTGTCGGCGATCGCGGTCGTCCTGCTCGCCGGCATCTACGAGCCGGCACGCCAGCCTGCCCCGCGACGGCATCCGTTGCAGGACATCAAGGAAGGCGCGGCCTTTGTGATGCATCACGCCTTGCTGCGGCCGGTGTTCATCACCCAGTTCATCTTCAACACCGCGTCCTTCCTGCTGCTCGCCGTGTTCGTGCCCTATGCGGTGCGCCATCTCGGGCTCAGCGCCACCGGTGTCGGTACGACGCTTGCAATGTACGGCGTCGGCATGGTGGTCGGCGCGCTGTTCGCAACCCGCGTCATGAAGCGGCTGGCGTTCGGCACCGTGATCGGGCTCGGCCCGGTGACCGGCCTGGTCGCCTCACTCGTGATGGCGCTGACGACCTGGATTGCGACACCACTGCTCGCGGGCCTCGGCTTCTTCCTGCTCGGCGTCGGCCCAATCCTGTGGGTGATCTCGACCACTACGCTCAGGCAGTCGGTGACGCCACCCTCGCTGCTCGGCCGCGTCTCCGCGATCAACATCATGAGCTACGGCGCCCGCCCGCTCGGCTCCGCGCTCGGCGCCATCGTCGGCGGCCTCTACGGCGCCGAAGCCTGCCTCTATCTTGCGGCCGCGATCTTCGCCGCCCAGGCGCTGGTGATCCTGATGTCGCCCGCGGTGTCGTTGACGCGGCAGCCCGACATGGTCGGCGAACCCGTGCGCTGCTGAAAGGCTGTCATTGTGAAGAGCGAAGCGACGAAGCAATCCAGACCCCCAGCCGCGGCGGCATGGATTGCTTCGCGGAGCCTGTCATCGGGCGCGCATTCGCGCGACCCGGTGGCTCGCAATGACGAAGGAGCGAAATCGGTTAGCTCGCCAGATACCGCTCATATTTACCGCCCACGACCTCGTCGGCGGTAATCGCCGGATCCAGCGTATAGAGATCCTGCGCATGGCCGATGCCGCGCAAAACAAAGCGGCCGGTGGAGACCAGATAGCTGCGGCCGGCGGCATCGAGCCCGGTGCGGAAATCGGTCGAGGTCAGCAATTCGCGGTCGACCGAGGCGCACATCGAGGCGATCCGGCTGACCTCGTTGACGGCGGGCCCGACCACCGTGAAGTCCAGCCGGTCCTCGCTGCCGATATTGCCGTAGAAGACCTCGCCGACATGGAGGCCGACATAGGCCGTGGTGGTCGGCCGGCCCTCGTTCTCGCGGCGATCGTTCAGCACGCGGATGTTATGTCGGAATCTGTGCTCGGCGCGCAGCGCCGCGCGCTTCGCGATTGCCATGTTCTCGCTGGTGAACATCGCCAGCACGCCGTCGCCGATCAGCTTCAGCACCTCGCCGCCGGCGTCATGGATCGCGTCGATCGACGCCTGCGCGTAGTCGTTGAGGAACGGGATGATCTCGTCCGGGCCGATGCGCTCGCTGATCGCGGTCGAGCCGCGCACGTCGGAGTACCACAGCACAGCCTTGATCTTCTCGGTGATGCCGCGCTGCATGCGCCCGCGCAGCACCTGCTCCGCCGTCTCACGGCCGAGATAGACCCGCCCCAGTGTGCGGGCGATCTCGACCTGCGCGGCCGACTTGATCGCGAGCCCGAGCACCGGCACCAGGTCGCGCAGCGCCGCCATATGATTCTCGTCGAACCCGTCCGAACGGCGGGTGGTATAGTAGGAATAGAAGCAGTCCATCTCCCCGATCGTGCCGGCTTCACCGAAGCGATGCACGAAGGCGGCGAAATGCTTGTGGCCCTTCTCGGCCAGCTCGCCGATCATCGAGAAATCATGCGTCTCGGCGAGATCGATCACCATCTCGTCATGGCCATTTTCGAGCATGTGGTGGAACGCCGACCGCCGCCAGTTCTGGCTGGCCTCGCCTGCGCTGGTCGAGCCGTATTCGAAGATGTCGGCCTCGTTGCTCTCGCCGTCGTTCCAGCGGAAGCCGCGCCCCTCGAAGATCGGATGCAGGGTGTCGATGAAGACGATTGCCCGTGACAGCGGCATGCCGGCGGCCCGGCAGCGCTCGCAGAAGCCGCGCAGCAGGTCGTTTTCCGGCAGGCCGGTCAGACCCTGGCGCACCAGCCAATTCATGAGGCGTAAACGGGGTGTCAGTTCCATCAGCGGATTATGCCGGGCAATTGGTGCGGGAGGAAGGGCTGGTCGTCGCGTGACAGATGCGGACGATGGTCCGGCATTGCAAGGCCGGGCCGCCTCGCCATTTCGCGCGGAACACCGCCGCCGGGATCGTGGCGATTCCGCTTTCCTTTGCCGCGGCCTTCGCGCACAAGAGCGCATGGACAACGATGCCGGCCCGCAAAATCCGATCCGACGCCTCATGCATTGGGCGATCACCCCGCCACAATCCTATGGGGTCTATCTTGCCGGCCTGATCCTGATGTTCGTCCTGTCGTTCTACGCCGGCACGCTGAGGCCGAAACACGTGACCGCCCCGTCGGTGACCGCGCCGTCCGCCCCGCGCAGCTGATCAGGCCGATCTAAGCTCGTCGAAGGCGCGCGGTCCCGAAGCGGCTCAGTCATAGAAGTCGGGCGACAGCTTGAGCCCGTCGCGCTGCGCCTTGTCGTGGTTGATCCAGAGCTGCGCCTTCTCTTTCGTCAGCGTGTCGGCGATCTTCTGCATCGAGGCCAGCGTCTGGTCCTTGCTGGCGTTCAGGCTCGGCACACGCCGATTGTCCCAATTGTCCTTGAAATGAACGGCATCGCCGGTCAGCACCACCGCGCCGGTCTTCGACAACTTCACCAGCAGCGACTGGTGGCCGGGCGTGTGGCCCGGCGTCGACAGGATGGTGACGCTGCCGTCGCCGAACACGTCGCGGTCACCTTCGAGCTTCGTGACGGGATGCTCGGGCTTGAAGCGCGGCGCGTTGTTGGCGCCAGGCCATTCATACTCCGCCTTCTGCACATACAGCATCGCGGCCGGGAACATCTCGACATTGCCGATATGATCGGGATGGGTATGCGAGACGGCGACCGCCTTGATGTCCGACGGCTTCACCCCGACCTGGTCGAGCTGCGCGGCGAGTGTCTTCGGCCGCTGCCAAGTGACCGCCTTGGGATCGGCAGGCGCAAGGCCGTTCGGCATCGCCGCCACCGCGTCGGGAATGCCGGTGTCCCACAGGAACCAGCCCTGCGCGTGCTTGATCAGGTAGCAATTGTCGACGAAGTCCATCGACTTGCCTTCATTGACGCCGGGCGACCAGCGTGAAATGTCGCCTGCAACGCCCTCGCCGCAGTTGAGGATGTAAAGCCGCTCGACGCCTGGTTTAGCCGGCTGGGCGTCTGCGTGCGGCGCCGCGCCCACGACCCAGAGCAACATTGCAAGACCGATTGCCTTCTTCACGTTGCTCTCCGTTGATCGAG
This sequence comes from Bradyrhizobium sp. I1.14.4, assembly GCF_050435825.1. Taxonomy (NCBI): domain Bacteria; kingdom Pseudomonadati; phylum Pseudomonadota; class Alphaproteobacteria; order Hyphomicrobiales; family Nitrobacteraceae; genus Bradyrhizobium; species Bradyrhizobium sp. I1.14.4. Next base: position 81,527 of record NZ_JBNDLA010000008.1, read on the forward strand.
CCGGCTATTTCAGCGCACACAGCCACAATGTGCCGTTTCGTCGTCGGCTGTGGAAGACGTGGACACGGGTCGACCGATCAATTGAATGCGAGTGCGTGGCGGTGCCGCCGGCTAGACCATTTCCGCCGGCGCCAGCCGGCAGGTCTCGCTGCTGATCTCGACCTGCAGCGTCGCGTGGTGAATGCTGAACCGCTCCGAAAGCTGCGCACAGACATGATGCAGGAAGACATCATCGTGTCCGCCGGGCCGCACCAGATGTGCGGTCAACGCGGTCTCGCTCGTGCTCATCGCCCAGATGTGCAGGTCGTGAACCTCGGTGACGCCCTCGAGCGCGGCGAGATAGTCCCTCACCTGCTTGAGATCGATGCCCCTCGGTACCGCGTCGAGCGCGAGGTTGACGCTGTCGCGGGCAAGCTCCCAGCCGCTCAGCAGCACGACCACGGCGATGACCAGGCTGATCGCCGGATCGAGCCACTGCCAGCCGGTCGCCATGATCAGCAGGGCGGCGATCACGACACCGAGCGAGACACCGGCATCCGCCGCCATGTGCAGATAGGCGCCGCGCACGTTGAGGTCGCTGTCGCGACCGCGCATGAACAGTAGCGCGGTGCCGCCATTGATCAGGATGCCGAGCGCCGCGACCCAGAGCACGGTCCAGCTTGCGACTTCGGCAGGCTCGCGGAAGCGATTGATCGCCTCGACCGCAATGCCGCCGACCGCGATCAAGAGCAGTCCGGCATTGAACAGCGCCGCCAGGATCGAGGCACGGCGGTAGCCGTAGGTGTGGGTGTCGGTCGGACGCCTGCCGGCGAGCCACGCCCCACCCCAGGCCAGCAGCAGCGCGATGACGTCGGAGAGATTGTGGACAGCGTCGGAGACCAGCGCGAGGGAATTGGCGCTGTAACCGAAGATCAGCTCTGCGACGACAAAGGCGGTGTTCAGCGCCGCGCCGACCGCAAAGGCCGTGCCGAAATTGTCGGGCGCGTGGCTGTGTCCGGCATGGGAATGCCCTGCGTGGGGATGCCCAACCGGGGAAGCTCCATGAGAATGACCGCTGTGGTCATGGTCGTGATTGTGCGCCATGGCAACCGTCGCCTGATATCGTCGGCGACGGTTATAGCGCGGCGAAATGCGGATACTATCACACCGCGCGTGTCAAAGACCGTAGGGCGGATTAGCCGAAGGCGTAATCCGCTGCGCCGCGGCAAGAAGGCGGGTTACGGCTGCGCCTAACCCGCCCTACCCAAACTACTCCACGCCGCGATTGAACTTGTTCGACTTCGGCAGGCCATGGGCGAGCCGGCCGGCATCGGCGCGGTTGCCGCGCCAGTCGGCCAGTTCCTTCATGGTCATGCTGTGCTCGCGGCCGGCGGAATCCTTCCAGGTCATGCCGGTCTTGGAGTCGAACACCGCGACATCCGACAGCGACGCGCTTGAGTATTTCTGCAGCCGCACGCCGCGTCCGCGCGCCATTTCCGGCACCTGGTCGAGGCCGAACAGCACCATCTTGTGGTTGGTGCCGATCACCGCAACGGTATCGCCTGATACGGTCGTGATCGCGCGGGCCTCGTTCGGCATCTCGACATTGAGTACCTGCTTGCCCTTGCGGGTGTTGCCGACGCAGTCCTCTTCCTTGACGATGAAGCCTTGGCCCTCGCTGCTCGCGATCAGGAACTTGCGCTCGCCCTTGTTGACGAACAGCGAGATGATCGCGGCATCCTGCTCGAGGTCGATGAACATGCGGATCGGCTCGCCATGGCCGCGGCCGCCCGGCAGCTTGGCGACGTCGAGCGAGTAGAACTTGCCGTTGGTGGCAAACAGCAACAGCTTCGAGGTGGTCTCGGCAAAGAACGAGTGCTCGAGCTTGTCGTCAGTCTTGAAGGCGAGGCCCGAGAGATCCTCGACATGCCCCTTCAGCGTCCGCACCCAGCCCTTCTCGGAGATCACGACGGTGCATGGCTCGCGCTCGACCAGGGCTTCCTCGATCGCGGCGAGGTCATGCTCGGGCGCATCGGCGAAGGTGGTGCGGCGCTTGCCGAGCGGGGTCTTTGGCCCGAAGAGGTCACGCACCTTGCGCACCTGATCGCTGACCTTGGTCCATTGCTCGGTCTCAGAACCGAGCAGGCCCTCGATGCCCTTCAGCTCCTTGCGCAGATCCTTGTCCTCGGTGCGGATCTCCATCTCCTCCAGGCGGCGCAGATTGCGCAGGCGCATGTTGAGGATGGCGTCAGCCTGGACGTCTGTAAGGTTGAAGGTCTTGATCAAGACCGGCTTCGGCTCGTCCTCGGTCCGGATGATCTTGATCACCTTGTCGAGGTTCAGGTAAGCGACGAGGTGGCCGCCCAGCACTTCCAGGCGGTGCTCAATCTGCGTTTTGCGGAAGTTGGAACGGCGGACCAGCACGTCGCGCAGATGGTCGAGCCATTCGCGCAAGCACTCGGCAAGGCCGACCACCTTCGGGATGCGGCCCTTGATCAGCACGTTCAGGTTCAGCGAGATCTTGCTTTCCAGCTCGGTCAGCCGGAACAGCGATTCCATCATCAGCGCCGGATCGACGGTGCGCGACTTCGGCTCGATCACGAGGCGAACGTCCTCGGCCGATTCGTCGCGGACATCTCCAACCAGCGGCAGCTTCTTCTCGTTGATGAGTTCGGCGATCTTCTCGACGATGCGCGACTTCTGCACCAACCACGGGATCTCGGTGACGACGATCACCCAGGTGCCCCGTGCGCCCTCCTCCTGGGTCCAGCGCGCGCGGGTGCGGAACGAGCCGCGCCCCGTCGTGTAGGCCTCGATGATCGATTCCTTCGAATCGACGACGATGCCGCCGGTCGGGAAGTCCGGGCCCTTGACCCACTTCAGCAGCGCCTTCGACTTGGCGTCTGGCTTCTCGATCAGATGCAGCGCGGCGTCGCAGAGCTCGGCGGCGTTGTGCGGCGGGATCGAGGTCGCCATGCCGACCGCGATGCCCTGGGCACCGTTGGCGAGCAGGTTCGGGAAGCCGCCCGGCAGCACCACCGGCTCTTTCGACTGGCCATCGTAGTTGAGGCGGAATTCGACGCCGTCCTCGTCGATGCCGTCGAGCAGGAGCCGCGCGACCTCGGTCATGCGCGCTTCGGTGTAGCGGTAGGCGGCCGCATTATCGCCATCGATATTGCCAAAATTGCCCTGGCCGTCGACCAGCGGGTAGCGCGATGAGAAATCCTGCGCCAGGCGCACCATGGCGTCATAGATCGCCTGGTCGCCATGCGGATGGAACGAGCCCATCACGTCGCCGACGATCTTGGCCGACTTCTTGAACGCTGCGCGCGGGTCGAGCCCAAGCAGGTCCATGCCGTAGAGGATTCGCCGATGCACCGGCTTCAGCCCGTCGCGGGCATCCGGCAGCGCGCGATGCATGATGGTCGAGAGCGCATAGGCGAGATAGCGCTCCTCGAGCGCATCCCGCAGCGGCACCTCGTGGATTTCGGCCGGCTTTTCCGGCGGTATCTGTCGTTTTCCCATGGAGAGGCGTTAAACCTTGGCGATGAATCGGGCAAGCCGCGAATCAGCGGGAATTTAGGGCCGCGAATCGCGGTTCACGGAACCGCGCTCCGGCTCCGCCGCCGGGCCACGGCGTTGATAAATCCGTCGCGGGCGTCGGAATGGCCCTGCCCGCGCGGCTCCAGCACGTGGCGGAGCAGGAACAGGCCGGTGATCTGGAAACCGTCGCGCAGGTCCTGGTCCGACCAGCCGCCGGCGCCGCCCTCGCCTTCGCGCAGGAACGCCGGCAGCGGCAACAGGCGGTCGCGCCACGGCTCGCCGGCGGTGCGGGACACGGCGCCGCCGGATTTCGGCGACACGTAGATCAGCTCGGTGGTCTCCCCGGTCGCCGCGCAGTTTTCAAGGTCGAGCCCAAACCCAAGCTCGGTCAGCATTGCCAGCTCGAACCGGATCACGTGCACGGCGGCAACGCCGGCATCCTCGAAATCGTCGAGCGTCCCCTGCAGCATCTCGTAGATGTCTTCGTGCGGATCGCGCTCCGGCAGCAGCCGGGCCAGCGCCGCCAGATGCGTGACGCCGTAGACCGCGTGCGACGAGGCGAGCAGCGTCGCCGCGCGCAGCCGCGTGCCTTCCAGCGCATACATTCCAAGATGCTCGTCGAGCCGCGCCCGCCACACCGCCGTGACGCTGTTGCCGGGCTGCAGCAGCGGTCGCATCCGCGAGCCGGCCCCGCCGCGCACCAGGCCCAGATGTCGGCCATGCTCGCGCGTCAACAGCTCGACGATGGCGGAAGATTCGCCATGCCGCCGCACGCCCAGCACGATGCCTTCGTCGGTCCACTCCATGACTGGAAACGTATCATCGTGGGGCGCATTAGCGCAGCGTAATCCGCCGATATCGCCAGGAAGTTACAGTGGCGGGTTATGCTTTCGGCTAACCCACCGGACAAGCATCACGCGTTGAACCAGCCCTGCGCGTCGCCGGTGAAGGAATAATACAGCCCGGCCGTGGTCAGGATGCAGGACACCACCTCGATGGCGCTGTCGAGCTCCATGCCCTTTTCCGCGACCACCTGTACCAGCGAGATCACCGACAATACAAGCACCGCAGCCAGCGCCCAGCGCGGCCAGTTCTTGCGGTGCCGCGCGGCGAGCCTGACGAAATACATCAGCAGCAGGATCATGCAGCCGGCCGTCAGGGTCTCGCCCGTGATCATCTGCTCGGTTTTCACGACGGACGGCGTGCGGTCCTGGAACGCCACCGACAGCGCGTCGAGCGCCAGCGAGAGATAGAGCAGCACCTCAAACCACAGCACGTTTCTGGGCACGTTCATTTGCAAGCGCCGACTCTATTCCTTGGGGAAGTCCAATCCCATTTCCCGATAGCGGTCGGGGTCGTCGCCCCAGTTCTCCCGCACCTTGACGAACAGGAACAGATGCACCGGGACGCCCATGATCTCGGCGATCTCGGCACGCGCCTGCGCGCCGATCGACTTGATGGTGGCGCCGCCCTTGCCGAGCACGATCTTGCGCTGGCTCTCGCGCTCGACATAAATCGTCTGCTCGATGCGGATCGACTTGTCCTTGCGGTCGGCCCAGCTGTCGGTCTCGACCGTCGACTGGTACGGCAATTCCTGATGCAGATGGCTGTAGATCTTCTCGCGCGTGATCTCGGCCGCCAGATGCCGCATCGGTGCATCCGACATCTGGTCCTCGGGATAGAGGAACGGTCCGGCAGGCACCAGCTTGGCCAGCGTCTGGCGCAAATCGGCAACGCCGTCGCCCGACAGCGCCGAGATCATGAAAGTGTGCTCGAAGCGCATCCGCTCGTTGGCGGCCTGCGCCAGCGCCAGCAGTTTCTCGCGCTGCACGAGGTCGACCTTGTTCAGCACCAGGATCTTCGGATGCGCGACGGATTCGAGCTTGGCCAGGATCGCGTTGGCCTCTTCGTCGAGACCCGACTTCGCATCGAGCAGCACGCAGACGAGATCGGCGTCGTGCGCGCCACTCCAGGCGGTCGACACCATGGCGCGGTCAAGCCGGCGCCGCGGCGCGAAGATGCCGGGCGTGTCGACCAGGATGATCTGCGCGTTGCCCTCGATCACGATGCCGCGGATCAGCGCGCGTGTGGTCTGCACCTTGCGCGAAACGATGGTCACCTTGGAGCCCACCAGCGCGTTGACCAGCGTCGACTTGCCGACATTGGGTGCACCGATCAGCGCGACGAAGCCGCAGCGCGTCGCGTCCCCCTGCCCTTTGGCTTCGTCAGTCATTGGTCCCGACGCCTTCGCGCTCGATCATCGCGGATGCTGCTGCTTTCTCTGCCGCGCGCTTGTTGCCACCGAGGCCCTCGGCGGAGGCCAGGCCCGGCAGATCAACCGCAACGCGGAATTGCGGATCGTGGTGCGGGCCGGTGCGCTCGACCTCGCGATAGACCGGCGTCGGCAATCCCTTGCCCTGCGCCCATTCCTGCAACACAGTCTTTGGATCGCGCAACGGCCGGCGCAGCTTGTGCATCCGTTCGGTCCAGTTGCGCTCGACGAACTGGCGCGCGGCCTCGTAGCCGCCGTCGAGAAAGATCGCCCCGATCACCGCCTCGCAGATATCGCCGAGCACTGACTTGCGCAGCCGCGCGCCCTCGACCGCCTTCACCAAGCCGAGCTTGATGTCCTCGAGCAATCCGAGCGACTTGGCGACATCGGCGCAGCTCTCCTTGCGCACGAGGTCGGCGAGCCGTTTCGACAATTCGCCCTCGTCGGCCTTCGGAAACGCCCGGAACAGCATGTCGGAGACGATCAGCCCGAGCACGTGGTCGCCGAGGAATTCCAGCCGCTGGTAGCTATCGGCGCGGTTTCGCGTGGCCGGCTTCAGCGCGGACACGTGGGTGAACGCGGTGGTCAGCAGCGCAGCGTCAGAGAATTTGTACCCGATCCGCGCCTCGGTGCCCGCGATCGCGGCCTTCTCTTCGGCAGCCTTGGCCGCCTTGCTGCGCCGCTTCTTCGGCGCAGCTGTGCTGTCGGCGGCTGGCGTCTGGCTCGGCTCGCCGGTGGGCGCTTGATCGTTGATGGCTGCGGTGTCGTCGTTCATCGCACGATGGAGAATAAGCGATTCCACCGCACAGCGAACGGCCAGCGCCAGATCATCCAGGCCTGCTCACCCTCGGCGATCGAGAAGAAGATCATCTGGGCGCGCCCGATGATATTCTCGAACGGCACGTAGCCGACCTGCGACAGGAAGCGGCTGTCGGTGGAATTGTCGCGGTTGTCGCCCATCATGAAGAAATGCCCGGGCGGAACGGTGTAGACGATGGTGTTGTCCATGTAGCTGTTGTCGGTGCAGTCCAGCGCCTCATAGCTGACGCCGTTCGGCAGGGTCTCCTTCCAGCGCTTGACGCGGGCGGTGGCATCCGCCGAGCCGCAGGGGTCCTCGCCGACGAAATCGCTCAGCCGCTCCCGCTTGATCGGCTCATCGTTGATGTAGAGCAGCCCGTTCCTGACCTCGATGCGGTCGCCCGGCAGTCCGATGACGCGCTTGATATAGTCGGTGGAGTCATCCCGCGGCAGGCGAAACACCACGATGTCGCCGCGATTCGGCTCCGAGCCGAAGATGCGCCCGGAGAAAATGTTCGGCGAGAACGGAATCGAATAGTGGCTATAGCCGTAGGAATATTTCGAGACGAACAGGTAGTCGCCGACCAAGAGCGTCGCCTTCATCGATCCCGAGGGGATGTTGAACGGCTGGAACAGGAAGGTGCGGATAACGAGCGCGATCAGAAGAGCATGGATGACGACGCGGATGGTCTCGCCCAAGCCGCTCTCAGATTTGGTCCCGGTGGTCACGCTCATTGCTTTCCCAATTCCCGTGGGCCCTGATGTCCACGCGGTGGCAGAACGTTCTCTTCGCGCGAAGCGTTCGACCCTCGCGTGAGGAAAATGGCCTTGATTCTGATCTTGAGGGCAAATTCCGGTCTAATCCCGGAATCCGCGTCTCGCTCGATATAACCCTGCGGCGTTTTAGACGGTTGTTCGCAGGGGCGCAATCAATCGCCGCCTCAAAACTTCGCAATTCATTGAAATATCAATGATTTTTTAGTTTGCTGAAGTTTTCCGGCGGATTCCGGCGCCGCCCGCTCATCTGGCCGGGGCAACCGCCGAAATTATGACGAAGGCCTGCGCGAGCGGCCAATCGTCGGTGATCGAAAGGTCGATCTGCGCCTGCATGCCCTCGGGCGTCAGTTCCTGGAGCCGGGCCAGCGCCCCACCGGTCAGCCGCATCGACGGCCGCCCTCCCGGCAGGTTCACAACCCCCATGTCCTTCCACCACACCCCGCGCCGGATACCGGTGCCAAGCGCCTTGGAGCAGGCCTCCTTCGCGGCGAAACGCTTGGCGTAGGTCGCGACCACCATCTTCTCGTTGTTGGCGCGGCGCATCGCCTTGGCGCGCTCGGCGTCGGTGAAGATGCGATCGAGGAATCGCTCGCCGTGCCGCTCGATCACCTTCGCAATCCGGGTGATGTCGATCAGGTCGGAGCCGATGCCGATGATCATGCGCGGCCTTGCGCCTTGGCGCGGCCGCGGTCCATCGCCGCACGCATCTCGCGCACCGTCGCGGCGATGCCGACGAACAGCGCTTCGCCCATCATGAAATAGCCGATGTTCAACTCGCGGATTTCGGGCAGTGCGGAAATCGTCTCCGCGGTCTCATAGTCGAGCCCGTGGCCGGCATGGACCTCGAGCCCCGCCGCTTGCGCGAGCCTTGCACCGTCGACGATGCGCTTCCATTCGGCCCCCGCCTTGTCCTTGTGACCATCGACCACGGCATCGCACCAGCCGCCGGTATGAATCTCGATCACCGGCGCCTTCAGCGTCGCAGCCATCTCGATCTGCCTGGGATCGGCGGCAATGAAGAGCGAGACGCGGATGCCGGCATCGTTGAGCCGTGCGATGAACGGCGCCAGCGCATTGTGCTGGCCAACCACGTCGAGACCGCCTTCGGTGGTGAGTTCCTGGCGCCGTTCCGGCACCAGGCAGACGGCGTGCGGCCTGGTGGCGAGCGAAATTCGCAGCATGTCCTCGGTCGCCGCCATCTCGAAATTCAGTGGCTTGGATATCTCGGCCTTGAGCCGCGCCATGTCCTCGTCGCGGATGTGACGGCGATCCTCGCGCAAATGGGCCGTAATGCCGTCGGCGCCGGCCGCGATCGCCGCAAGCGCCAGCCGCACCGGATCGGGCCGCGCTCCGCCCCGTGCATTGCGCAGGGTCGCGACGTGATCGACATTGATACCGAGACGGAGCGGAGGAGCCTTTGACATTACTCTGACCTGCAATTCTAGCCTGCCATGCGCGGGCATAGCCGTTTGAAGGACGGCGTCGCTTCCGCTCGCCTATGCCCCGCGCATCCAACCTTACCCATTGACGCGCTCGACCCGCGCGACGACGGCCTTGGCGCGCAACTGCGCGATGATAGCGCTGAGATGCTTGAGGTCATAGACCTCAAGATCGATGGTCAGCTCCGTGAAATCCGGCGATTGGCGCGACATGTGGATGTTGTCGATGTTGCCGTCGTGCTCGGCGATCACGGTCGCGATCTGCGCGAGGCTGCCGGGTTCGTTGACATTGTGGACCAGGATGCGCGCGGGGAAGCGCTGCGGCATGGTCTCGTCGATGTCCCAGCGCACGTCGAGCCAACGCTCCGGCTCCTCCTCGAAATCCTTCAGCGCAGGCGACTGGATCGGAAAGATCGTGATTCCCTCGCCCGGCGTGACGATGCCGACGATCCGGTCGCCCGGCACCGCGCCGCCATTCGGCGCGAACTTCACCGGCAACTCGGAATTGATGCCGCGCACCGGGATCACCGAGGTGGCGCGCGCCGGATGCGGCGGGTTCTGGGTCTTCAGCTTGGCGGCGAGGCCCTTCTTGGCGCCGTAGCGCACCAGCCGCTCTTCCTTGTAGTCGGGATACATCGCGCGCGCGACGTCGGAGGCCTTGATCTCGCCGCGCCCGACCGAGGCCATCACGTCCTCGATCGAGGTGCGCGCGAGCCGCGGCAATGCGCCCTTCAGCTTGTCGTCGGCATATTCGATCTTGGCGCGCGCAAACAGGCGGTCGACGATGCGGCGGCCGAGGCCGGCATACTGGTCGCGCACCGCGTTGCGGGTGGCGCGGCGGATCGCGGCCCGCGCCTTGCCGGTGCGGGCGAGCGCTTCCCACGCCGACGGCGGGGCCGACTGCGCCTTCGAGGTCAGCACCTCGACCTCGTCACCGTTCTGCAGCTCGGAGGACAGCGGCGCGAACTTGCCGTTGATCTTGCAGCCCACCGCGCTGTTGCCGACGTCGGTGTGTACAGCATAGGCGAAATCGATCACGTTGGCGTTGCGCGGCAGCGCGATCAGCTTGCCCTTGGGCGTGAAGCAGAACACCTGGTCGTGGAACAGCTCGAGCTTGGTGTGCTCCAGGAATTCTTCCGGATTGGCGCTTTCCGAGAGGATGCCGATGGTGTGGCGCAGCCAGGCGAAGGCGTTGGACTCATGCTTCAGCCGCTCGTGCGGCGAGCCCGCCCCTTCCTTGTAGAAGGCATGCGCGGCGATACCGAACTCGGCGATCTGGTTCATCTCCTCGGTGCGGATCTGCAGCTCGACGCGCTGCTTGCCCGGACCGATCACCGTGGTGTGGATCGACCGGTAGTCGTTCTGCTTCGGGGTCGAGATGTAATCCTTGAAGCGGCCCGGCACGACCGGCCAGGTGGTGTGAACGATGCCGAGTGCACGGTAGCAGGCGCCGACATCATCGAGGATGATGCGGAACCCGTAGATATCGGACAGCTGCTCGAAGCCGACCGACTTGCGCTCCATCTTGGTCCAGATCGAAAACGGCTGCTTGCGGCGGCCAAACACCCGCGCCGTGATGCCGTTCTTCTGCAGGTTCTTGGAAAGCTGGGTTTCGATCTCGCCGATCAGGTTGCGGTTGCGCTCAGCCAGTGAGTCGAGCCGCTGCTTGACCACGGCATAGGCCTCGGGATCGAGCACGAAGAACGACAGGTCCTCCAGTTCCCCGCGCATCTCCTGCATACCCATGCGGCCGGCCAGCGGCGCATAGATATCCAGCGTCTCCTCGGCGATGCGGCGGCGGGAGGCCGGCGGCACGAATTCCAGCGTGCGCATGTTGTGCAGGCGATCGGCGAGCTTGATCAGCAGCACGCGGACGTCGTCGGCGATCGCAAGCAGCAGCTTGCGTAAATTCTCGGCCTGCTTGGCCTCGCGCGACACCAGTTCCAGCCGCTTCAGCTTGGTCAGGCCCTCGACCAGTGCGCCGATCTCGTGGCCGAACACGTTGTCGATCTCGGCCCGCGTCGCCTCGGTGTCCTCGATCGTGTCGTGCAGCAGCGCCGCCACGATCGTGGCATCGTCAAGCTTGAGGTTGGTGAGGATCGCGGCGACCTCGAGCGGATGCGAGAAATAGGGATCGCCGGAGGCACGCGTCTGCGTGCCGTGCGCCTTCATGGCGTAGACGTAGGCCCGATTGAGCAGATCTTCGTTGGTATCGGGGTTATAGGAGCGGACGCGCTCGACGAGGTCATATTGTCGCATCATTCGGGTCCGCGGCCTGGCCGGCCTCCCCGCCGCGGACGACGCCGGCGCCACCGCGACCGTTTCGGTTGCAGCCTGCATCTGGATGGAACTGCGGCGTCGATACGCCATGAACTCGCTGCCTCTCGCGCGGGACCACAATGTCCCACTTTCCTCAATCTAGTGCGCTTTCGAATGAAGCTGCACCCCGCGCAGGCTGTGGAACCATTCAATTTCCCGCGCCCGCATAGGACGCACCGTAACAGCAAAATTGTCAACAAAAGCAAAGGCCCGGAGCAATGTCCGGGCCTTTGGCAAATTGATCCGAAACGAGGAGCTTACTCGTCTTCCTCGGGCTGCTCCTCCGGGGGCGCCAGGCCTTCGAGGCCCTTCAGCAGCTCCTCCTCGGTCATCCGCTCGATCGCGACCTCGGTGTCGTCGGCGTCGACGCTGGCACCGGCGGAACCGATCAGCGGCACGGTGTCGGGCTCGGGCTCGTCGACCTCGACGAATTTCTGCAAGGAGTGCACGAGTTCCTCGCGCAGGTCTTCCGGGGAGATCGTGGAATCGGCGATCTCCCGCAGCGAGACGACCGGGTTCTTGTCGTTATCGCGATCAACCGTGAGTTGCGATCCCGACGAGATCATCCGGGCGCGGTGCGCGGCCAACAGGACGAGGTCGAAACGATTGTCGACCTTATCAATACAATCTTCGACGGTGACGCGAGCCATCTCGAGGCGCTCCGTGGTAATAGGGACCGAATATGTAGGTTATGAGGGTTAGTTATAGGGCTCGCCCCGCTTTCGCAAGGTAAAATTTGTGATTTGCCTTCCGAACAGGCTCTGATAACCCGGTCTGCCGGGGCCAGAAGGGCCGGAGCGTCTGACGACATGGCTAGGTTGCTGTCCCAGACAAGTAAACCTCTTCATTGCAATGTCAAAGGTCTAGGCTTTTTGCCCTCGCCTCACCATAATTGCGGTGGTGACTGTCGTGGGGAAAGATTCACCGAACTTTAGGCAGCTACGCAGGAAATTGCGCGCGGGAGATTGCCGCTGCGCTAAGAACACTAACAACCACGCGAGAACACTTTGATGTCGTCACCTGTTTCCAACAAGATCGCGCTCTTCATCGACGGAGCCAATCTTTACGCAACCGCAAAGACGCTGGGCTTCGACATCGACTACAAGCGCCTTCTCAAGGAATTCCAGAGTCGCGGCACGCTGCTCCGTGCGTTCTACTACACGGCGATCATCGAGGATCAGGAGTATTCGTCGATCCGTCCGCTGATCGACTGGCTCGACTACAACGGCTACACCGTCGTCACCAAAGCCACCAAGGAATTCATCGACGCCAGCGGCCGCCGCAAGGTGAAGGGCAATATGGACATCGAGCTCGCCGTCGATGCCATGGAGCTCGCCGAGCACATCGACCAGATGATTCTGTTTTCCGGCGATGGCGACTTCCGCTCGCTGGTCGAGGCCGTGCAGCGCCGCGGTGTCCGCGTCACCGTCATCTCCACGATTGCCAGCCAGCCGCCGATGATCGCCGACGAGCTGCGCCGCCAGGCCGATGTCTTCACCGACCTCGTCGAGCTGCAATCCAAGCTTGGCCGCGATCCGTCCGAACGTCCGGCCCCGCGTGAACCGCGTCACCACTCCCCGCAATTCCTGCAGCGCGCGACCACCATGGCCCCACGGGGAGCCGATGACGATTTCGACGAGTAATCTCGTCGCCGCAGCTACGCGCCCCGACAGCAATTGTCAGCTCTGTGTCAGGCTGGCAGACTTCCGCGCACAGACGCGCGCGCTCCATCCAGACTGGTTCAACTCGCCGGTGGAATCGTTCGGCGATCCGAATGCGCGGTTGTTGATCGTCGGGCTCGCGCCGGGCATGCAGGGCGCCAACCGCACCGGCCGTCCCTTCACCGGCGATTACGCCGGTGATCTGCTCTACGCGACCTTGCTCGAATATGGTTTCGCTAGCGGCGTCTATCAGGCGCGGCCGGACGATGGCCTGACGCTGGTCGACTGCCGGATCAGCAACGCGGTGCGCTGCGTGCCGCCGCAGAACAAGCCGCTGCCGGCCGAGATCAACACCTGCCGGCAATTCCTGCGCGCCACCATCGCCACGATGCCGAAGCTGCGCGCGATCGTGCTGCTCGGGCGAATCGCGCACGAATCGACTTTGAAGGCACTGGATGTGCGCTTGGCCGCAGCGCCCTTTGTGCACGGCGCCGTGCATAACGCTGGCAGGTTCAAGCTCTACGACAGCTACCACTGCTCGCGCTACAACACGAACACCGGCGTGTTGACGACCAGCATGTTCCGCAAGGTCTTCGCGAGTGTGCGCAAGGACCTCGGCTAGAGCTCTTTCCGTTCCGATCGGGTCGGCATTTTTCTCTACGCGAACCGGTATCCACTTTGGGCGAGCCGCTATCCACTACGCGCGAAAACGCTCTAGCCGTTCCGCGGATTGTCCTTCAGCCACGTCAGTACGTCGCCGGCGTTCCGATCGGGTGGAAACACCGGATAGAACACGTGCGTGATGCGCGCGTCGTCAATGACCAGCGCAAGCCGTTTGATCAGCGTCAGGCCCGCCACCGACATCGTCGGCAACTTCAGCGTGTGCGTCAGTTCCAGCGCTTCATCCGACAGCACCGGGAACGGCAGATGCAGGCGCGACGCCATTTCGGTCTGGTAGTCGTTGCTTTGCGTCGACAGCCCGAACACCTGGGCGGCGCCGGCCGCCTTCAGCTCGGCGAACAGGTCGCGGAACGCGCAGGTCTGTGGCGTGCAGCCGCGCGCGCCCGGGATCATGTCCCAATCATCGACCAGCCCGATCTTGCCCGGCTCTCCGGTTCGCGGATAGGCGAACACCACGGTGCGGCCCTCAAGCGCCGACAGCGCCACCGTGGTGTCGTCGGTGGCGCTCAGCCTGACCGGCGGAATCGTCATGCCGGTCAGATGCGCCGCGCCGCCATCGTCGACCGGCGCCGGGATCTTGCTCCAGTCGACATCGGTCAGGCTGCTCTGGCTCATCGGACCAATCTCCATCCGCCGCCATCGCAATGACGGCGCTCGGCGCTATCCCCGCGCCCGCATCAGGCGGCCTTTTTCGCGGCTCCAGTCGCGCTTCTTCTCCGTCTCGCGCTTGTCGTGCAGCTTCTTGCCCTTGGCGATCGCGAGCAGAAGCTTCGCACGGCCGCGCTCGTTGAAGTACAGCTTCAGCGGAATGAGCGTCATGCCCTCGCGGTCGACCGCACCGAGCAGCTTGTTGATCTGCTTGCGATGCAACAGCAGCTTGCGCGGCCGCTTCGGCTCGTGGTTGAAGCGGTTGGCCTGCAGATATTCCGGGATATTGGCATTGATCAGCCATATCTCGCCGTTCTTGGAATCCGCATAGGATTCCGCGATCGTGCTCTTGCCGCTGCGGATCGATTTCACCTCGGTGCCGGTCAGCGAAATGCCGGCCTCGATCGTATCCTCGATTGCATAGTTGAAGCGGGCCTTTCGGTTTTCGGCGACAACCTTGATCGGACGTTCGTTCTTCTCGGCCACTTTAGCCCTTCTTGAGGAGGTCGCGGATTTCCGTCAGCAGCACGACTTCGTCAGACGGCTTCGGCGGCTCGGCGGGCTTGGCCTCATCCTTGCGCTTGAACTGGCTCATGACGCGAATGACCATGAACAGCACGAAGGCGACGATCAGGAAGTTGAGCGTCAGCGTCAGGAAGTTGCCCCAGGCCAGCACCGCGCCCTGCTTCTTGGCATCGGCAAGGTTGGTCGCCGTCACGGCCTTGGAAAGTCCGGTGAAATAGTTGGAGAAGTCGAGGCCGCCCGTGATCGCGCCGATGAACGGCATGATGATGTCGCCGACCAGCGAAGTAACGATCGCGCCGAAGGCTGCGCCGATGATGACGGCGACGGCGAGGTCGACGACATTGCCCTTCATGGCGAATTCGCGGAATTCCTTCAGCATGCCCATCCCCTTCTCTTCGACATTGCGTACGGCATTGTTCACGGCGGTACCGCTACGTCAGTTGATCAGGCCGGCATGCACCATGGCACTGCGGACAGCCTGGCGGGTGGATTCAGCGACCGGCACCATCGGCAGACGCAGCTTCTCGTCCAGCTTGCCGAGCAGCGACATCGCGTACTTCACCGGTGCCGGGTTGCTCTCGATGAACAAATTGGTGTGCAACGGCATCAGCTTGTCATGGATCTTCAGCGCCGCGGTGACGTCGCCCTTCTGCCAGGCGGTCTGGAACTCCGAGCACAGCCTGGGCGCGACGTTCGAGGTCACCGAGATGCAGCCATGGCCGCCATGCGCCATGTAGCCGATGATGGTCGCGTCCTCGCCGGACAACTGGTTGAAGTCCTCGCCCATCGCTGCGCGCTGCTGCGAGACCCGCACCATGCTCGCGGTCGCGTCCTTGACGCCGGCGATGTTCCTAAGCTCGAACAGCCGCTTCATGGTATCCACGGACATGTCGATCACCGAGCGCGGCGGGATGTTGTAGATGATGATCGGAATGCCGATCGCATCGTTGATCGCCTTGAAGTGCTGGTACATGCCTTCCTGGGTCGGCTTGTTGTAGTACGGCGTCACGACCAGCACCGCGTTGGCCCCGGCCTTCTCCGCGTGCTCGGCGAGTTCGATCGCCTCCTTGGTCGAATTCGAGCCGGCGCCGGCGATCACGGGCACCCGGCCCTTGGCCTCCTCGATGCACCACTCGACCACCCGCTTGTGCTCGTCATGGCTGAGCGTCGGACTCTCGCCTGTCGTGCCGACCGGCACCAGGCCGTGCGTACCCTCGGCGATCTGCCAGTTCACGAGGCCGCGGAACGCCGCCTCATCCACCGAGCCGTTTTTGAAGGGCGTCACCAAGGCAGTGAATGATCCCCGGAATTTTGTCTTGGCTGCCATGGACTTCCTCCAAACGCTTCAGGCTAAAGGCCAGGTCGACGGACCCTTGTTGTTGTCGTGCTTCACGTCCGCGCAACCGGCATCCGGTTGATGCGCAACGCCAAAGACAATTCATATCGGGTCTGGCCGACAGGCGAAAGGGCCGTACCGTACCTATTCCCAACGGTAATCTGCGGCGCGCGAAAACCGCTTGCAGCCGCGATTTTGCCGTTGTGCTGGCGCAAACAGCCGCACCGGCAGGCTTCTTAGTATTTTGTCTACGTTTTCAATCAAATAAGAACGCATGGCCCGAGCGACCAGATGATTCGGCGCCGCAGAGGACTTCTGTGATCCGTTCCGCCCGCGCAGGCACATTGCGATCGACGGCGCTGGCGACGAGCCTGGCGCTTGTTGTCGGCCTTGCCGCCATCACGGCCGGTGCATGGGCCGCCGAGGATGTTCCGGCCGCCAAGCCGGCGGCCCAAGACACAGGCTCCAAGAGCGCTGCTTCCAAGTCCGCGGTTCCGAAGGCAGCGGCTTCAAAGCCAGCAGCAACCAAGCCGAATGGCACCAAGACCGATGCTGCGAAGCCCAACGCAGCGAACACCGAGGCTCACAAGACAACCTCTGCCAAGTCCAGCGCGGCCAAGACAGATGGAGCCAAGACCGCTCCTGCCAAGACCGCTCCTGCAAAAACTGCTCCTGCAAAGACGGACGCTCACAAGGCAGCGGCCGCGAACACCACCGAATCCAAGAGCACCACGTCCAAAACCACCACTTCCAAGACCACGACATCCAAGCCCACTTCTCCGGTTGCAACGGGAAGTCTGCCGAGCAAGCCGGCGCCCGCCCGCGCCGCCGCGCCCGCGCTGGTTCCGGCGACCCGCCAGCATGCCGCACCTGTGGTGCGCAAGCCGGTGCTGCCTGCGGCAGTGGCCGCGACATCGTCGACGTCGCAATCGGACAAGGAGACGCTCACAAGCGTCGTCGAGCTGCTGCGCAAGCGGAAGCCGGCGGACGCCACCGAGGCCGCGGCCTCGATCTCCGATCCGGTCGCGCGCAAGCTTGCCGAATGGTTGATTCTGCGCAGCGAGGACAATGGCGCCTCGGTCGAGCGCTACCGCGCCTTCCTCGACGCCAATCCGAGCTGGCCGTCGCAGACCTTCCTGCGTCGCCGCATCGAGGCTTCGTTGTGGGATGACCATCGCGACGACTCCGCGGTCTGGGCCTGGTTCCAGAATGAATCGCCGGTCTCGGCCAAGGGCCGGCTCGCGCTCGCCAAGGTGTTGATCGGGCGCGGCGACCGCGGCAATGCCGAGCGCCTGGTCCGCGAAGCCTGGCGCAACGATCCGATGAGCGAGGACACCGAAACCACCGCGCTCGATCTGTTCGGCTCGTTCCTGACCGCCGGCGACCACAAGGCGCGCATGGACACCATGCTCTACGGCACCGACAACGAGGCTGCCGGCATGCGCGAGGCCAGGCGCCTCGGCTCCGGCTATGTGGCGCTGGCGAAGGCGCGCATCGCCGCCACCCGCAAGGGTTCGAACCTGCGCGCGCTGCTCGAAGCCGTGCCGAGCGAACTCTCCGGCGACACCGGCTATCTGTTCGCCAAGATCCAGCTGCTCCGCCGCGAGGAGAAATTCGCTGAGGCCGCGCGGCTGATGCTGAGCGCACCGAAGGAAGCCTCCCGCCTCTACAGCGTGGACGAATGGTGGATCGAGCGCCGCCTGCTGGCGCGCAAGATGATCGACACCAACGAGTTTCGCACCGCCTATCTGATCGCGCGCGACGCGGCGCTGCCCGCCCGCGACATCTACAAGACCGAGCAGGAATTCACCTCGGGCTGGATCGCGCTGCGCTTTCTCAACGATCCGGCCCTCGCTGCCCAGCATTTCGCGCGGATCGGCGTCGGCAGCGCCAACCCGACTGCGCTGGCGCGTGCCGGCTATTGGCAAGGCCGCGCCGCGGAGGCCGCCGGACGCGGCCAGGAGGCGCGCGCCGCCTACGCACGCGCGGCCGAGCAATCGACCAGCTATTACGGCCAGCTCGCGCGCGCCAAGCTCGGCCTGCCACAGATCGAGCTGAACAGCGCGCCGCGCGGCCGCGGCGCCGACCGGCTGGAAATCGTGCGCGCGGTGGCTCTGCTGTACGAGATCGACGCGCGCGAGCTCGCGATCCCGATCTTCGGCGACATGGGCGACAACGGCGATCCGGAGGCGCTGGCCGGCCTCGGCGAGCTTACCGCGCGCCACGGCGATGCCCGCGGTATGCTGCTGATGGGCAAGGCCGCGCTCAATCGCGGACTGCCGTTCGACCACTACGCCTATCCGGTCAACGGCATTCCGACGTTCCGCCAGGTCGGGCCGGAGGTAGAGCAGAGCGTCGTCTACGCGATTGCGCGCCAGGAGAGCGCGTTCAATCCGGCGGTGGTGTCGCCGGCCCAGGCCTACGGCCTGATGCAGGTGACGCCGGACGCCGGACGTTACGTCTGCAAGCGCGCCGGCATCGGCTTCGACCTCAACCGGATGAAGACCGACCCGGTCTACAACGCGACGCTCGGCGCGGCCGAGCTCGGCGGCCTGCTCGAGGACTATCGCGGCTCCTACATCCTGACCTTCGCCGCCTACAATGCCGGCCGCGGCAGCGTGCGGAAGTGGATCGAGCGCTATGGCGATCCGCGCGACCCCAAGGTCGACGCGGTCGACTGGGTTGAGCTGATTCCGTTCTCGGAGACGCGGAACTACGTCCAGCGGATCATGGAAAACCTGCAGGTCTACCGCGCTCGATTCGGTGGCGGCACCAGATTGCAGATCGAGGCCGACCTGCGCCGCGGCGCCAGCGTGGAATGAGCAGCGCAGCCGGTTTTTCAACAATGTTGGGACCGGGCGCTTCCGATCTCGGGCAAGAATCAATATAAGTCATTGTTATATCTTATATTTCGACAGCCCCACCTGAGCCAGCTCTTTCAAATCGGTGCGCTATATAATGGCTCGGCGCCCGCTCCCGGGCGGCCCGCGGCCGAGCTGCCACCAAATCACCTTGTCGCAATCTGAATCTGCCGCTTGCGGCTCGGCGCCCTCTCGGGCATATCGGCGCCATTGGAGACGTGGCCGAGTGGCTGAAGGCGGCGGTTTGCTAAACCGTTATAGGCTTGTAAAGGCCTATCGAGGGTTCGAATCCCTCCGTCTCCGCCATCGCACGACGTGACCTTCCCTCCGTCCACCAATCGATCAACCGAGCACGTTGCCGATGCGTGGGCGCGACGCTAACCGGCGTCAGCCGCTGCCGCGGGTGGATGGATCGAGATTTCTGTTCTCGCCCGGCGGGATCGGCGTGAAGCCGGGATATCGGTACCAGCTCGGAGGAGCCATCTGTTCGCTTGGACGAATGATGAGGTGCTGTCGCACGCGCCGGTGATGCGCAGTTGCGGCGTCGGCAGCCGCGCTCCACAGGATCACTAGGGGCAACGTCAAGGCCAAGGAAACATGCAAGGCAACACGCATCGCGATCACTCCGTTTCACCGAACAAGTGATCGCCGACCGCCGCGCTCTATTCTGCCTTGGCCTCTCACATGCGATCAAAATCACGAGATCACCAAATCTGCAACTTGCGACTTGTCGGGCATCACGCGCGGTCTTTCCGCCCAACGTTCGATCGATAGGCCGCCGCGGCGGATAACTAATGCTCGGCAGGCGCTGACTGTGCGACCGGCCCCAGGATCCATTCCCTGAACGCCGCGATCTTCGGAAGCCCCTGCCGGTTGTCGGGGCAGACGAGATAATAGGCGAACTCCTCCATATGCGCGGTCTCAAGCAGCTGGATCAGTTCGCCGTTCTCGATCTCACTTGCGACCATCGCCGCCGGTAGCAGGCCCGCGCCCTGCCCGGTCAGGACAGCCTTCAGAAGCAGGCTGCTGTCGTCGAACGAGGGACCGCGCGGCGTGCGAACCTCCGCAATGCCATTGGCTTGAAACCACAGGCTCCATCCCTTGCGATCGGCGTCGTGCACCTGCGGCCAGCAGGCGAGTTCGCCGGGAGCTCTCGGCCGCCCAAGGCGCGCAACCAGCGACGGCGACGCGACCACCACCATCTCGACGGTGACGACGCGGTCGCTGCGCAGCCCCGGATAACGGCCGAGGCCGTGGCGCACCGCGACGTCGACGCCGCTGCGCGAGAAATCGACTAGCGTGTTGCTGGTGACGATCTGCAGATCGATCTCGGGATACGCGCCCTGAAACGACGCCATGCGCGGCACCAGCCAGGCCGACGCAAAGAACGGCGTGACGCTCACCGTCAGCGTACCGACATCGACTGATGCAGCGACGCGATGCGAAGCATCCGCTATCTGGCGAAACGCATTGCGGATCGACGGCAGATAGTCGCGGCCGGCGTCGGTCAGATAGATGCCGCGCGGCACTCGCTCGAACAGCTTGACGCCGAGGTGGGCTTCCAGCGTCTTGAGCATCTGGCTGACCGCGCCCGGCGTCACACACAGCTCCTCGGCCGCAAGCTTCACCGAGAGATGGCGGGCGGCGGCTTCGAACGCCTTCAGCGCATTCAGGGGTGGCAGCCTGCTCTCCATGATTTAGTTTTTCTAATCTCAATTATGCAGCAAATCTGGTTTGCCAACTTGGCCTTCCGCGCCTTCTATCAGCCTATCTTAATGCTGGAAGCCGCGTCAACGCAGAGCAATCCGAGCCAAGAACGTGAGATTTTCTAATTCTACCTTGCGGCTTCCGACGACGGCTTTCGGTTCCTTGAAGGAGCCAGGACATGACTGAGGTCCCCAACAAACTCGCCCTGCACGAGATCGGTGCAGGCGGACATACCAGCCAACTTGTCGATCGCATCAACGCGTCGCAATCCGGCAGCCTGTCCGGCCTGCTGGACTTTCAATGGGTCGACGCCGAACGCGGTCTCATCCGCGGCCGCTTCGATGTCTCGGCAAAGCACTTCTCGCCGCACGGGCTGCTGCACGGCGCAAGCGTCGTCGCGCTGGCCGACACCGCGTGCGGGTTCGGCTGCCTCGCATCCTTGCCGGACGGCGCAATCGGCTTCGCCACCGGAGAGTTGAAGACGAACTTCGTCGGCGCCGCGCGCGAAGGCGGCGTGAGCTGCGAGGCGCGCCTCGTTCACGCCGGGCGAACGACCCAGGTGTGGGACGCCGAAGTCCGCAGCGAGGCAACGGGCAGGACCGTCGCGCTGTTTCGCTGCACGCAGCTGCTGCTCTATCCGCCGGCCAAGGCCGGCGGTCGCGCGGCACAGGGAGCACGATCGTGAGGAATGCCGCCATGCACGCCGGTTATCAACGAGCAAAGCCGTTCTACGGCTGGTACGTCGTCGCAGCAGCCTTCGTCGTGACCTTTATCGGCTTCGGCAGCGCCTATACGTTTTCGTCCTTTGTCGAGTCCTTGCAACTGGAGTTCGGCGCCTCGCGCGGCTCGGTCTCGCTGGTGTTCTCGTTCGCTGGCTTCCTGTATTTCGGTCTCGGCATCATCTCCGGTCCGCTTGCCGATCGCTGGGGCGCCCGCAGGCTCGCGGGCCTTGGAATGGCGCTGGTCGGTCTCGGCATGGTGCTGGCGGGACAGGCGCAGACCATCCTCCAGGTCTATGCCGCCTACAGCATCGGCATTGGCGCCGGCGTCGGTTGCGCCTACGTCCCGACCTTGGGCGCCGTGCAACACTGGTTCGTCCGGCGGCGCGGTTTTGCGTCGGGCCTCGCCGTCAGCGGGATCGGCGTCGGGACACTGGCGATGCCGCCGCTCGCGACCTGGCTGATCACGGGCTTCGGCTGGCGCGATGCCTATGTCGTGCTGGGCGTTGTCGCCGCCGTCGCTGGCATCGGAGCATCGCTCTTGATCGCGGACGATCCGCACCGCTACGGCACCGGACCGGACGGCGATCCGCTTGAGGCGGTTGCAGGCGCGCCGCCCCGCGGGGGTGTTTCGATCCGCGACGCGGTGCGGACCGCCCGCTTCGCCGGGCTCTATGCGGCATGCCTGATCAGCGCGTTCGGGGTGTTCGTGCCCTTCGTGCACCTGGTCCCCTTTGCGGTCGATCATCAGGTGGCGCCGACGCTCGCCGTGCTGCTGCTCGGGATCATCGGCGTCGGCAGCACCGCCGGCCGGTTCTTCCTCGGCGGCATCGCCGACCGGGTCGGCCGCGACGCTTTCCTGATTGCGATGTATCTCGGCATGGCCGTCTCGCTGGCGATCTGGGCGATCGCCGGCACGTTCTGGTCGCTCACGGTCTTTGCGCTGCTGTTCGGCGTGTTCTATGGCGGCTGGGTGGCGATCCTGCCCGCCGTCGTCACCGACCATTTCGGCGGCCGCTATGTCGGCGGCATCATCGGCATCCTCTACACCAGCGTCGCTGTTGGCACGCTGCTGGGTCCAAGCGCCGCCGGCTTCGCCTACGATATCAGCCACAGCTACTTCATTCCGGTGGCGATCAGCGCAGCCGCCAACCTCGTCGCCGCCCTCATCGCGACGACGACAATGCGAACGGCCTCGCCGATCACCTCGGTCTCGCAGGCGTAACACCCCGACCGCCGGAGCGCTATGGATACAGGACCACCTTGCCGGTGGTCCCGCGCGCCTCGATCGCACGATGTGCCTCAGCAACGTCATCGAGGGCATATCGGCCGCCGATACGCACCGTGAGTTCGCGCCGTCCAACGAGCCCGTAGAGTTCTGCGAGGTCGGCCCGCAGGTTCTCTTCCGTCAGCAGCGGGATCAGCGCCAGCCCCTTCAACGACTGGTTCTGTCCAAACAGAGTGTTAAGCGCAGCGTGATCCAGATCGGCCCGGCCGAGCGCCCCGAACAGCACCTCGCCCTGCGGCGCGAGCGCCGCAAGGTATTCGTGCCCGATCCCCCCGACGAAGTCGTAGACAACGTCGATACGGTCGCAGCCCGCCGCGTCGGCAACGGCCGCCCCCCAACCGTCGCAAGCTGTGACGATGCCGGCATCCGCGCCAAGACTCCGGGCAATCTCGATCTTCTCGTCGGAGCCGGCCGCCGCAATGATCCTGCGCGCGCCGTGTCGTCGTGCAAGCTGGACGATAAGGGCACCGACACCGCCCGCGGCAGCCGGGATCAGCACCGTCCTGCCTGTCGGCGAACACCGTCGCACGGCATGGAGCGCGGTCAATCCCTGGACCATTGCCGCCACAGCGGCATCGAAAGGCACGTCATCCGGGATCGGATGCGCGGCACGGGCGTCGACTGTCACGAATTGTGCCCAGCCACCACTGAGGCCGTGAGCGAACAGCGGAACCGCAACGCGGCTGCCGACGGCGATGCCGGCATTCCCGTCCCCGCCGGCGTCCTCGACGACACCAGCGACTTCGACCCCCGGCGTCATTGGAAGTGGCGGCGTGAATCCATAGCGGCCCGCCCGCATCAAGACCTCGAAGTAATTCACCCCGGCAGCGATCACGCGGATCAGCACCTCACCCGCGCGAGGAGCCGGCCGAGGAATCTCAACGACGTCGAGAACGTCAGGTTCGCCAAGGCGACGCAGGAGAACAGCTTTCATGGCAACATTCCTGGTGGGTTTTCAGGAAACTGCCCCGGATGTGTTATTCGGCTCTACGCACCATTTGCTCCCCGAAACACCCCGAGGTGACCATGACGAGGGTCGTGAACAGGCTGCCGTCTCTACCGATCGAACGGGCCTTGAAGACGATCTCCGGACGCTGGAAGGCAGTGATCCTGTATCATTTGATGGATGGACCGCAGCGCCTGTCGGCCCTGCAGCGGCTACTGCCGAAGATCAGCCAGAAGGTCCTCGTGCAGCAACTGCGCGAGCTCGAGGAACATCGCCTCGTCCATCGCAAGGTATTCAGCCAGGTCCCGCCGCGCATGGAATACTCCGCCACACCACTCGGCCTGAGCCTGCAACCGATCATGCTTGCGCTGTGCGCATGGGGCACGCATCACGCGCGCGAACTGGACGAACTCGATGAAATGGCCGATTGCATCGTCCGTCCGCGCAAAGCCGGGGCTGCGGCGTCGATTGCCGCCGACCGATAGGGCCGTCCGCGAGCCCGGGGCCGGGCAAACGTGCCGCGTGCTATGCTTCCCACTCAACCGAAGCCGATCCCTTCGCCGATGACCCGCCCTACCTCTGCTACCACCTGGACATACCGGCGCGCGGACGACGCTGGCATCGTCGAGCTGGCATCGTGGCGCGGTACCGGCTCGCTTGGCCTCAGGCCGCACTTCCATGACGAGAGCCAGATCGTGCTGGTGCTGTCAGGGTCGCGCGCCATTCGGATCGACGATGCGACGGTAACAGTACCAGCAGGCCATGCCGCGCTCATTCCGGCGGGAATGCTGCATGCACCGAGACCCACATCGGACGAGGAGACGGTTTGCCTGAATGCCTATGTTCCGGCGAGCCGCGCCTCCTCATCGCTTCGGATCATCAACGTGGGGGCCCGTTGGCGGAGCGTTGACGAGATATCGGCCGAGCACATCCTCGAGATCGCCGACGACACCCTGTTGCGCGAGCCATTCCGTTCGACCGGCCTCATCGACAGGAGGGAACTCGGCATCGCGCTGACGGAAAGCGTCGAGCCGATCGGCGCGATTGCCGCAGGCTTCGGGCGAAGCCGCGAAGGGTTCAGCCGCATCGTGAGGCGCGAACTCGGCGTCGCGCCGCATGCCGGAGACTTTGACGATGCTGTTCGGCGCCGTGATCGGCGGCTATGCCGGAGGCTACCTGATCCGGGTTCTTCCCGGGCCCGTCGTCCGGCAGTTCGTGATCGCGGCTGGCGCGGTGATGACCGTGATGGAGCGAGGGAGCCGAGGCTCCCAGCTCGATATCGGTGGTGAGAGCGTTTTCGAGCGAAGTGGACGCCGGTTCGCGTGAAGAAGACGCGTCAAAATAGGAATCGCTAGTGCGTCGTCGTCATCCAGGCGCGGGCTTCGCGCTGGGCGGCCGCGATCTCGACGTCGGACATCTGCTCGGCAACTTCGCGGCGGTGCGCGATTGCGTCAGTGCGTCCCTTGAGCGCCGCCAGGTTGAACCATTTGTGCGCCGCGACGAGGTTGACCACGCCGGAGCGGCCGCTCGCCCAGTACATGCCACGTTCGAACAGCACGTCCTGGATCGCAGTCGCAGCAACCGGTACGGCGCTTTCCTGATCGATGATCCCCTGAAACATTGTCGTCATTCCCCTTTTTGTTGTTGGCCGCCCTCCCCCGAGCGCGGCCCCCGTCCACTGTTGAAACGCCTTGTTATCTTCTGCGCTGACCTTGGGATCACCGCTCGCCGTTTGCCGGCTTGTTGGGATGATCATGGCCCATCAAATTTGAAGAGGGGTTTAAGTATCGCGATGAACGGGGTGTAAATCGGTGCTGCCGGGGGCGCGTCCCGGAATCGTAGAAGTGCCTGTGCCGCAGGCACTTCCGTGCATTCGTGAACGCCGGTTTACCCTGGTGTTTCGGACAACGATAACCATGGCGGACAATGCCGCGGGCGCCGGCCGGTCCTAACCAGGCAATCAGTTTCGAAATTGACGGAGGGGTGGCACGACCAGTGGACGATCCGCGGAGCGGCGTGCGGCCGGGTGCACGGACAAATGCAACGCGAGGCCGTCAGGCCTAGTGTCGGTCCAGAACTGGAATTGGGAAAGCGGCTGCCGGGCGCGGGCTACGCGGGCCGCCGGAACGAGGGGGTCGGCGAACACGTCAGGACCAGATTTCAGCTCGGCATTCTCGCCGGTGAAATTGCGGAACCAAGCTGGCTCCGCACCGAACGAAGAAATCTCTGTTTCTTCTGCCGGACCGGTTTTGGGAAGGTTGCCCTCTCCGAAATACGATCCAGCCGTTTGACCTGATGTCTCGCCGACACCCTCTTTCGTCAGCCAGAGCCTTGGGGTGGGATGTGCCTCTCAGCAGTCCGTCCGCTGGCTCTCGCGACGTGCCGGCGTCAAGCCGCCGGCAATCCTCTCAAGGCGAGAGGCTTACTTCTTCTTGGCGACCTTGCGGGTCTTCTTCGCAGTCTTCTTCACTGCGCTCTTCGCCTTCTTCGCCTTCTTCGCCTTCTTTGCCTTCTTAGCCATGTTGCCCTCCGATATGTGAGATGGCTCTCTACTTCGCTGCGTGCACTCGGGAATCGATATGCACTACTTCCCGAATACACCAACAGACCGAAAAAAACAGTGTCCCGCTTAAGGAAGTGTTGACGCAGCGGTGGTCGTAAGCACGGCGCGCGTCGCCGGACAAATCAACGATGCATTCGCGCGACGATGCAAGAAATGCAGCAACCGCCGACATCGGCATTTGTCAACGTTGCAGGAAACGCCCGAATTGCAGGCACTTCTTGAATTCGCATTCAGCCGATCGATGCGCGACCGTCATTACGTTGAGTCGGAGGCGACGACGAAAAGCGACGCGGCGCGAACGCCGAGTCGCAACTTTTGGCAATGAAAAAATTTTCGTGGGTAAGCTGCCTTTTGCCTCGTTTGAGGTCGTCCGAACCGGATTCGCGAACGAATCGCAGCTCCGGCGATTCGGCACCGAGGAGCGTCACCGCGACCGTGGACGGAGGATGTGATGCAGGATCACGCCGCGTTCACGCGCGCGCGACGACGCCGAAGGCATCGGCGCGGGAGCATGATCCGGTTGGATCATGCGCCAAGGACAACATCATTGTCCTGTTCGTTCAGATGCCGAGCTTCGACTTCAAGAGGTCGTTGACCGCCTTCGGGTTCGCCTTGCCACCCGACGACTTCATCACCTGACCGACGAACCACTGAAGAGCTGCGGGCTTTGCCTTCGCTTGCTCGACCTTGTCGGGGTTGGCCGCGATGATGTCGTCGACCACCTTCTCGATCGCGCCGAGATCGGTGACCTGCTTCATGCCGCGCGCCTCGACGAGCGCGCGCGGATCGCCTCCCTCCTGCCAGACGATCTCGAACAAGTCCTTGGCGATCTTGCCGGAAATCGTTCCCTCGCCGATCAGGTCGACGATCGCGGCGAGTTGCTCCGCCGACACCGGAGAGGCCGCGATCTCCACGCCTTCCTTGTTGAGACGACCGAACAGCTCGTTGATCACCCAGTTGGCGGCGAGCTTGCCGTCGCGCGCCTTGTCGGCAAGACCTGACAGCACCGTCTCGTAGAACTCCGCGCTCTCGCGCTCGGCGACCAGCACGCTCGCATCATAGGGCGACAGGCCGAAGCCCGTAATAAAACGGGACTTCTTCTCGTCCGGCAACTCGGGCAGCTGCGCCCTGAGATCGTCGACGAAGGCCTGGCTAAACTCAAGCGGCAGCAGGTCGGGATCCGGGAAGTAGCGGTAGTCGTGCGCCTCTTCCTTGGAGCGCATCGAGCGCGTCTCGCCCTTGTCCGGGTCGAACAGCCGGGTCTCCTGGTCGATCGAGCCGCCGTCCTCGATGATCTCGATCTGACGCCGCGCCTCGTAATCGATCGCCTGGCCGATGAAGTTGACCGAGTTCATGTTCTTGATTTCGCAGCGAGTGCCGAGCGCGGTCTCGCCATGGCGGCGCACCGAGACGTTGACGTCGGCGCGCAGGCTGCCCTTCTCCATGTCGCCGTCGCAGGTGCCGAGGTAGCGCAGGATCGAGCGCAGCTTGGTGACGTAGGCCTTGGCCTGCTCGGCGTCGCGGATGTCGGGCTTCGAGACGATCTCCATCAGCGCGACGCCGCAACGGTTGAGGTCGACATAGGACATCGTCGGCGACTGATCGTGCAGCAACTTGCCGGCGTCCTGCTCCAGATGCAGCCGCTCGATCCCGATCGTGACGCTGCGGCCGCCGTCGAGCTCGAGCGACACCTCGCCCTCGCCCACGATCGGCGACTTGTACTGGCTGATCTGATAGCCCTGTGGCGAGTCCGGATAGAAATAGTTCTTGCGGTCGAACACCGAACGCAAATTGATCTTCGCATTCAGCCCAAGACCGGTACGCACCGCCTGGCGGACGCACTCCTCGTTGATCACGGGCAGCATGCCCGGCATCGCGGCATCGACCAGCGAGACATGGGAGTTGGGCTCGCCGCCGAATGCGGTCGATGCGCCCGAGAACAGTTTTGAGTTCGAGGTGACCTGGGCATGGATCTCCATGCCGATCACGACCTCCCAATCGCCGGTGGCGCTCTTGATCAGTCTATGCGGGGCGGCAGATGCGGTCATGGATCTCGGTTTCCGGATAAAGTGATATCTGGGATGGATTGGGCTTCGCGCAACCGATCGCGCCAGTCAAGCCGCCTGGCAGTCCCCTTGCAGCCCGCATCGGCGCATCCGGCGCAGATCAGAGCCCGCGCCGGAACTGCTGATAGGCCTTGCTCGAGCGCAGCGCGTCCGCGCCGCCCGCGATCAGTTGGTCGACCTGCTCCGGCGGCAGCGAAAGCCGCGTCGGGATCGCGTTCAGGATACCGGCACGCTCCGGTCCAAGCCGGTCGAAGCCGAGCCGCTCGACATAGATCGCGACGTCGCCGCATTTCCAGCCGGCACCGACGCCGAGCCTGGTGCGATCCGCCGCCGACAGGCCGCAGCGCCAGTGCTTGAGCTTGCCGGACCAGTCGTCGGCGAGCGCCGTGAAGGCGGCGTAGCTCGAGCGCACGCTGGCATCGATCGCGGTGTCGGCGGCCGCGGACACCAGCTCGACACCACTCGGTCCTTCGAGCGTCTGCACGAAATCGCCGGAGATGCCGCGGCCGGCGTCGACCACCAGGAACAGGATGCGCTTCAGCTTGGCCGCCTGCCGTTCGCTCAGCGGCTCGTAGGGGTGCTGCGCGGCGAGCAGGCCGATGCTCAGCCCCGAAAGGCCGTAATTGTCGACGAGCCCGCCATCGAGCAGCTTGACGTAGCGCATTGAGCCGTCGCGGTAACGCGCCTGGGCCTCGGCGTAGGAGCGCAGCAGCGGCTGCGCGTTCGGATCGTTGCGCACCCGGTCGAACCAGGACGGCAGCGGCGCTGCGCAGCCGCCGGGATAGGTTTGCAGCACGATCGGGGCGAACGCCAGCGGCACCGCGGCGGATGCCGCCACCGCTTCGGCGACTCGATAGGAGCGGATGTCGCTGCACAGCGCGTCGAACGACGTCTTGCCGAACACGAACGGCGTGCGGTTGTAGATGTCCGACGCGTTGATCCACACCCGCGGCCGGCGGTCGTCGGGCAAGGCCTCGAACCGCGCACCGTCGAACACATTTTGATCGAGCCAGTCGGTGAACTGGCTGTCGTTGACGCCGCCGCCCAGCGCGCGCCCGATATTGCCGAGCGAGATCCGGGTCTTCAGTCCCTCCTCGGCGTTGCGCAGCAGAAAGCGTTCGCGGAAATCGTCGAGCGCCGCGCGGCGCTTCAGTCCGAAATAGGCGGCGGTGACCGATCCGCCGGAGACGCCGGAGACAAAGTCAACGCGGTCGAGCAGCGTCTTGGTGCCGGCCGCACTCGAACGCGTCCGGTCAAGCTCCTCGAGCACACCGAAGGAAAACGCCGCCGCGCGGGTGCCGCCGCCGGAGAACGACAGCGCGAGCAGCAGGTCATCTTCGTAGATTGGGAAGTCGCGGGCGCTGCTGTTATCGGCGAGCGCAGCACCGAGCGGCACATTGCCGGGCAGATTGTAGACGGACGCACAGCCGGCAAGGCCTGCTGCCGCCACGGCCACCAGCATTGCTGACAGCCATCCCCCTATGCCCGACCCACGCACGACTACTCTCTTTGTTGCTGGCCCCCGGCCGGTTCCGCAGCCTATCACGGCCAATCTGGGCGGCGGCATGGCGGCCGAAACAGGGTTAATGC
This sequence comes from Bradyrhizobium sp. I1.14.4, assembly GCF_050435825.1. Classification (NCBI taxonomy): domain Bacteria; kingdom Pseudomonadati; phylum Pseudomonadota; class Alphaproteobacteria; order Hyphomicrobiales; family Nitrobacteraceae; genus Bradyrhizobium; species Bradyrhizobium sp. I1.14.4. The sequence continues at coordinate 111,245 of NZ_JBNDLA010000008.1, forward strand.
TCGCGGTGCCTTGGCACCGGCAAACTCAGGCGCTTTCCGTCAAAAGCGTGGAAACGATCCGCTCCCACTCGGCCTCGAGCGAGTCACTGGCAACGGGCTGATTGGCGTGGCGATACCAGTAGCCCGCATTGGCAAGATCGCCCTCGACGCGATGCAGATAGGCATGAACCCAGGCCGAGTTGACGTCGCTTCCATCCTTCACGATGTCGTGCGCCTTGGCCCAATCGCCCTTCTTTGCCCACCACAATGCGGCGAGCGGCGGCGACAGCGCGGTGTCCGGCGCTGCGTCAGCGAGACTGGCGCGGAAATCCGTCATCGCTCACCACCATCTTGGCGCCGCGAACCGGCCGGCCGCCTGCTCGATCACCTCGCCGAGCGAGAACAGCGTCTCCTCGTCGAACGGACGGCCGATCAGCTGCAGGCCGAGCGGCAGGCCTTGGGTGTCCTTGCCTGCGGGCACGGCGATGCCCGGCAGGCCCGCCATGTTCACGGTCACCGTGAAGATGTCGTTGAGATACATCTCCACGGGATCGCCGCCCTTCTCGCCGATGCCGAACGCCGCCGACGGCGTCGCCGGCGTCAGGATCGCGTTCACGCCCTTGGCGAAGCAGTCCTCAAAGTCCTTCTTGATCAGCGTCCGCACCTTTTGCGCACGCAGATAATAGGCATCGTAGTAACCGGCGGAGAGCACATAGGTGCCGATCAGCACGCGGCGGCGCACCTCGTCGCCAAAGCCATCGGCGCGGGTGTTCTCGTACATCTCGAGGACGTTCTTGGCCGGCTCGCGCAGCCCGTAGCGCACACCGTCATAGCGCGCGAGGTTCGACGAGGCCTCCGCCGGCGCCACGATGTAATAGGCCGGCAGCGCGTATTTGGTGTGCGGCAGCGACACCTCGACGAGCTCGGCGCCGGCGGCCTTCAGCCATTGCGCGCCCTCGCTCCAGAGTTTTTCGATCTCGGCCGGCATGCCGTCGAGCCGATATTCCCTGGGGATGCCGATCTTCATGCCCTTCACGGACTTGCCGATCGCGGCCTCGTAATCCGGCACCGCGATGTCGACCGACGTCGTGTCCTTGGGATCGTGACCCGCCATCGAGCGCATCAGAATCGCGGCATCGCGCGTCGAGCGCGCGATCGGGCCGGCCTGGTCGAGCGAGGACGCAAACGCCACGATGCCCCAGCGCGAGCAGCGGCCATAGGTCGGCTTGATGCCGACGGTCGCGGTGAAAGCCGCGGGCTGGCGGATCGAGCCGCCGGTGTCGGTCGCGGTCGCGCCCATGCAGAGCAGCGCCGCCACCGCCGACGCCGAGCCGCCGGACGAGCCGCCGGGCACCAGCGTGGTGTTGGATCCCTCGCGCCGCCACGGATTGGTGACCGGGCCGAAGCACGAGGTCTCGTTCGACGAGCCCATCGCGAACTCGTCATTGTTGAGCTTGCCGAGCAGCACCGCGCCGTCGCGCCACAGCTGCGAGGTCACCGTCGATTCGTAGGGCGGGATGAAATTGCCGAGGATCTTCGAGCACGCCGTGGTCCTGATATCGCGGGTCGCGAACAGGTCCTTGATGCCAAGCGGAATGCCGGCGAGCGGTCCGCCCTCGCCTTTTGCAATTTTCGCATCGGCGGCCTTGGCCATCTCGCGCGCGCGGTCGGGCGTCTCGAGCACATAGGCATTGAGCACGCGCGCGTCTTCGATGGCGGCGAGATGCGCATCGGTCAGTTCGCTTGCGGTGAAAGACTTGCTCGCCAGGCCCTCGCGGGCCTCGGCGATCGTCAGCGATGTCAAATCGGTCATTTATTGATTGGGCTGCAGAAGAACGGAGAAAGGGTCTTGTCGTTGGCGGGATCGTCCTGCCGGGCTTTGGCGTTTTCCTTGGCGCGCTCGGCATCGAGCGCCTCGAGCTGGTCGAGCACCGCGTCGATCGCCTCGTTGGGATCGGCGACCTTCCCCTTGCGCTCCATCACATCAAGGAAGTCCATATAAGCCTTGTAGGCCTTCTCATCGTCGCAGAGCAGACACATCGGACTTTGTCGCTTTTGTTTGACGCGTTTTCTTCACGCGAACCGGTATCCGCTTCGCTAGAAAACGCTGTGCTAGAGTTACTCGACCACCTTCGGCACCAGGAAGAAGTGGTTCATCGTATCGGGCGCGTTGCGGACGATGGCGTCGGCGATCTCGCCGTCATTGACCACGTCCGCGCGTTTCTTCATCTCCATCGGTGTCACCGAGGTCATCGGCTCGACGCCGTCGATATTCACTTCCGACAGCTGCTCGACAAAGGCCAGCATCGCGTTCAGCTCGCCCTGGAGATGGGGAACTTCGGCGTCGCTGACCGCGATCCGCGCCAGATGCGCGATGCGGCGGACAGTCGTGGCGTCTACGGACATTAATATAGGGCCCCAGATCTTAAAGGTCAGGCTGAAAGGTCAGCCTGCCGTATAGCAGAGGCCGGTTTTGCGCCGCAACCGCGCTGGAAGCGGGGGCAAAATCAGCCCCCTAGCCGCCCCATCCGCGCCAGCGCGGCCCCAGCCAGCGCCCGGGTCAGCTCGGTGGCCGGCATTTCCTTGCCCATCCGCACCGCCTGCCCGGCCCACAGATTGGTGAAATCGACCTTGCCCTGTTTTTCGGCGGCCGCCTTCAGAGGCCCGAGGGCGGTCGCCGCATGCGGGAAGTCAGGCGCGTCCGGCGAGATCGGGCCGACCTCGCGCATCACGCGGTTGGCGACGCCGCGCGCCGGACGGCCGGTCATCACATTGGTGATGACGGTCGATTCGTCGCTCGCCTGCGCCAACGCGACGCGGCCTGCCGCGGTGACCTTGGACTCCGGACAGCGCAGGAACGCTGTACCGATCTGCACGGCCGAGGCGCCGAGCGCGAATGCCGCCGCGATCCCGCGCCCGTCAGCGATGCCGCCGGCCGCGACGACCGGCACCCTCACCGCATCCACCACCTGCGGCAGCAGCGAGAACGTGCCGGGCTGCTCGGCGATCGTCTCGGTCAGGAACATGGCGCGATGGCCGCCGGCGTCGGCGCCTTGCGCGATGACGACGTCGGCGCCGTTCTCCTCGAGCCAGATCGCCTCCTTCACCGTGGTCGCCGACGACATCACAATGGCGCCCACAGCCTTCACCCGCTGCAACAGCTTTGGCTCCGGCAGGCCGAAATGGAAGCTCACGACCTCGGGTTTCAGTTCCTCGACCACTGCGCAGAACGCCGGATCGAACGGCGCGCGGTTCGCCGCATTGATCGGCGCATCCGGATCGAGGCCGTGTTCGCGATAGTAGGGCGCCAGCCGCTGCCGCCAGTTTGCCTCGCGCGTGGGATCGGCGTCGACCGCCTTGTGGCAGAAGAAGTTGAGATTGATCGGCGCAGACACGCGCTGGCGGATGAGTTTGACCTGCTCGCGCGCCTTCTCGGCCGACAGCATCGCACATGGCAGCGAGCCGAGCCCGCCGCCCTGCGCCACCGCAATTACCAGCTCCGCATCCATCACGCCGGCCATCGGCGCCAGCACGATCGGGAATTCGGTCTTGAAACGATCGATCAATCGACGGTCCGGCCACATGGTCTGCCTCGCGCTTGTTCAGGTCAAAGAGGAAAGAGAGTTGCGCCGGCCCTGCAGCGACTGCTCGGCCTCGGCGACGATGCGGCCGACGATCTCGGCCGCAGGCGCAATATCGTGGATCAACCCGACCGCGCTGCCTGCAATCACGGCCGCGATGTCGAAATCGCCGCGCATTCTAGCCTCCGCATATTCGGCGGCAACCTGCTTCAGGTTCTGCATCATTTCAACCTCTCGCCCGATCCAGCGCCGCACCTGATCGTTGACGAGACAGCGTCCATTGAACGGTGCCGGCCATACATTGTTGCGCGAGAGATCGAAGATAATGCTGCGCACGGTCTCGCCGCTCCGGGCTGCGCAGACCCGGCGTTTCGCCTCCTCGGCGATGTCGGCCTCCTGGCTAGCATAGAAGCGTGTACCCATCAGCACGCCGGAGGCGCCAAGCATCAGCATCGCGGCGAGGCCCCGGCCGTCCGCAATGCCGCCGGCGGCGACCACTGGCACGCGCCCCGCGGCGAGATCCACGATCGTCGGCACGATATCAAGCGTGGTGCGCGATGCTCCGTGGCCACCCGCCTCCGTCCCCTGCGCGACCAGGATATCAGCACCGGCCTCCAGTGCCTGCCACGCCATCTCCTCCTCCTGCACCTGGCAGATCAGGAGCGCGCCCGCCTGCTTGATCCGGGGACTGAACGGCCTCGGGTCGCCGAACGACAGCATGATCGCACGGGGCCGTGCGTCCAGCGCGATATCCAGCAGCTCCGGCTGCTTGGCCAGACTCCAGGTGATGAAGCCTATCCCGAACGGCACGGTCAATTCCCGAAGCTTCGCTGTTTCCTGTTCAAGCCAGCTTCGGTCGCCGTAGCCACCGCCGAGAATGCCGAAACCGCCGGCGGCACTGACCGCCGTGACGAGCCGTACCCCGGAAACAAAATCCATGGGCGCGAGCAGGATCGGCTGACGGATACCCAAAAGCGCAGACAGCGGCGTCTCGATCGGCACGGCTCCCTCCCTGGATGATGGACATCCAGACTAGAGCAGCATAACATTCTCGGAAAATGAATGATAGTGAACGCTATCATCTCTAAAATGAAACGGTGGTCCCAGATGGAATTGACCGACCTGCTCACCTTTTCCACGGTCGCCCGGCTCGGCGGCATCACCCGGGCGGCCGAAGAGCTGAATACCGTGCAGTCCAACGTCACCCAGCGCATCAAGGCGCTGGAGGCCGACATCGGCACGGCGCTGTTCGAGCGTCATAGCCGCGGCATGTCGCTGACCGGGGCCGGCCGCCGCCTCTTGCCGTATGCGCAGCGCATGGCGGCGTTGTCGCGCGAAGCCGTGCTCGCCGCACGCGACGATGGCGAGCCGAAGGGTCCGCTGTCGATCGGCTCGATGGAGACCACCGCCGCGGTGCGGCTGCCGACGCTGCTTGCCGGGTTTCATCGCCGCTATCCGGCCGTGCGCCTGACCTTGCGCACCGCACCGACCGCCGATCTCGTCGCCGCCGTGCTCGACGGGTCGCTCGATGGCGCCTTTGTCGCCGGTCCGATCGAGCACGCCGAACTCACCGCAACGCCCGCATTCACCGAGGAACTGGTGCTCGTCACCGCGCAGCGCTGGAAATCGCTTGCCGCCTTGCGCGCCGGCACCTCGGAGTCGGGCCCGACCGCGCTGGTGTTCCGCACCGGCTGCACCTACCGGCAACGCCTCGAACAGGTCTTCACCGAGTTCGGCTGGCCGTCGGCCGCCCGCTTCGAACTCGGCACGCTTGACGGCATGGTCGGCTGCGTCGCCGCCGACATGGGCGTGACACTACTGCCGCGCGCGGTGGTCGAGCGAGACCACGTCCAGCGCGACATCAATATCCACAAGCTCAATCCGCGGCACGCGCATGTCGAGACACTGTTCATCCAGCGCCGCACCGCGCATCAGTACAGCGCGTTGCAGGGACTTGCCGCGTGCCTTGGCGGCGACGATCGGGTGATCGCCGCCTGAACGGCATGCAATCGCATTTGGGATCAGTGTCTCCATAGACTCGTCATGCCCGGGCTCGTCCCGGGCATCCACGTCTATGCTTACACGGAGGGAAAGACGTGGATGGCCGGGACAAGCCCGGCCATGACGGTGTCAGAGGATCCGTCTATTCCAAAGGCAATAGCCCAGTTTGACCGGCGTTTTCGCATGGACGGCCGCCCGTCGCCGGGCTTTGCCTCGGCGCGCGCCCACGTGCTAAGCGCAAGGCCATGCCCGCCCCCATCCTTCCCCTGATCGAAGCCGCGCGGCACTGGCCCGACCGCGGCGCGCTTGTCGGCCTCGACCTCGGCACCAAGACCATTGGCGTTGCCGTCTCCGATCCGGACCGGCGGCTTGCGACCGGCGTCGAGACCATCCACCGCAAGCAGTTCAAGGCCGATGCGGCGCGGCTGCTTGCGATCGCGGCCGAGCGCAACGCCGCAGGCTTCGTGCTCGGCCTGCCGATCAACATGGACGGCAGCGAAGGCCCGCGCGCGCAATCGACGCGGGCATTTGCCCGCAACCTTGCCGGCCTCACCGCGCTTGCGATCGGACTGTGGGACGAGCGTCTGTCGACCGCCGCGGTCGAGCGCGAGCTGATCGGGATGGATGTCAGCCGCGCCCGCCGCGCCGAGGTGATCGACGAGCACGCCGCGATCTTCATCCTGCAGGGCGCGCTCGACCGGCTCGCGAAACTGCGCGGGGACCGCTGACGATGGCCGTGGTGATCGCGGCGCTATTGCCGGTGTTCCTGCTGATCGTGCTCGGCTTCGTCCTGAAGCGCACGCTGATGCCGACAGACACCCAATGGCACGGGCTCGAGCGGCTGACCTACTACGTGCTGTTTCCGGTGCTGCTGGTGCAGACGCTGGTGAAGGCCGACCTGACTAAAGTGCCGGTCGCGGGTGTCGGCGGCGCGCTGCTGCTCGCGGCGCTTTTGATGTGCCTGCTCTGCCTCGCGCTGCGTGGCCCGCTCGCCCGCGCCGGCGTCGACGGTCCCGCCTTCACCTCGATCTTCCAGGGCGCAACCCGCTGGCAGACCTATGTCGCGCTGTCGGTGTCGCGCAATCTCTATGGCAGCACAGGCCTTGCGCTGGCCTCGGTCGCGATGGTCGCGATCATCCCGCTGGTCAACGTCTTCAGCGTCGCCGTGCTGGCGAAATATGCCTCGTCCGAGAAGCGGTCGACCGGCGCGATCGTGACGACGGTGGTGAAGAACCCGCTGATCTGGGCCTGCGTGATCGGGCTCGTCATCAACGTTGCGCACATCCCGCTGCCGCAGATCTGGCACGACGTCGCCGACGCTCTCGGCGGCTCGTCGCTCGCGATCGGCCTGCTCGTGACCGGCGCCGGGCTGCATCTGGAAGGCATCTTCCGCCCCAGCCTCGCCGCCAGCGTCGCGTTAGTCCTGAAGCTGGTCGCAATGCCCGTCCTAACCGTCGCGCTCGCCGTGTGGTTCGGCGTCAGCGGCGCCAATCTCGCCATCGTCGCGGCCTGCGCCGCGGTGCCGACCTCGCCGTCAGCCTATGTGCTGGCGCGCCAGATGGCCGGCGACGCGCCGCTGCTCGCCCAGATCATCACGCTGCAGACGATTTTGGCCGCGATCACGATGCCGATCGTGATTGCCGCGGTTGGGCTTTAGGGCGCGCACTCATTCGCTAGTCACGTCGGCTTTGCCCGTTGGAGCGGGCGTGAATACCTGTCGGCGTTGGGCCAAACTCACATTGCGTGCTAGAGAAAGAAAGCTGGCCACCTATCACCTATCGTGATCGTCCGGGCAGACGATTAGAGCCTGTTGCAAAACCTGCGAATGCGCCACTGCGATGGCTTGACCGTCCCGCCTGTCCCCCCCCCCGTCATTACTGATAACGCCGGAGACGCCGTTCGGGCTATCATCCCGCCAGCCACCAGGTCTGGATCGTCGCCGCAAAATTGTTCAGCCCGTGCAGCAGGATGGTCAGCCAGGTCGAGCCGGTGCGGAAGCGCAGGTATCCGAACAGGAGGCCGATCGACAGCACCTCGCACAGGAAGAACCAGTCGTACTGGAGGTGCATCACCGTCCAGACCAGCGACGACAGCAGGATCGCGCCATAGGGGCCGAGCCTGGATTCCGACCAGCCGCGATAGAGCCAGCCACGCGCGAACAGCTCCTCCCAGAGCGGCGCGGCGCCGGCGAACGCAATGATCAGAAGCCACAACGCGCTGTGCTCCTGCGCCGATTTCAGCACGTCGCCCATGAAGCCCGGCGTCACCTCGCGGCCGGCCGCGCGGGACACCATGTCCCAGGCGCCGACCAGCACGACGAGCGCGACGACGCCGATGATCACATTCTTCCACGACGTCCCGCCCAGCCCGAGATAATCGGTGAACGATATCCGGGTTCGCCGGATCGCAAACCACAGCACCAAGAGCACCATCGGCAGCCCGGCGAGGACCGAGAGCGAGATCGTCAGACCGTCGGCGACCACATGGGTGATGCCGGCCGTCGACAGTTCCCCGCCCTGCGCCATGATGCGGTAGATGATGACCGCGACCTGGCCGAGGAACATCGCGGCAAAGATGACGAGGCCCCACAGCGCGGTGCCCCAGAACTTCCAGACCCGCGGGGGCAGTGGTGGCGGTTCGATAGCGGCAGTCGCGTCTTGCGGCGTGAGAGAATCCATCAGCGAACCTCGGCTCTATCAATTCGTCATGGCCGGGCTTGTCCCGGCCATCCACGTCTTTTCTTGCCCTGCCGAAGCAAAGACGTGGATGCCCGGCACGGGGCCGCGCATGACGGTGGTGAATGTGGTCATGGCAGCGCCCGCGCCAGCAGCGCGCGCTGATCGGCATCGGATAGCTCCACCGCGCCGTACATGCCGGCGTGGCGTTCGGCAAGCCGTGTCGCCGCGAACAATTCGGCGTTCTCAGGCGAGACCTGGTTGAGCGCGGCGGCGGCCGCCAGCAGCGCCAGTTGCTCGACCGCAAGCCTTGCGATGCGCTCGCCGTCCGCTCGGCGGAACGATTGTCCGATCGAGGCGACCGCCTCAACAGCGCCCGGCAGGCCCTTGGTCTCGTCGGCGAGCGCCCGCAGCACGGCCAGTGCGGCATCGGCCTCGCGGCCGAGCGCGCGGAGCACGTCGAGGCACATCACGTTGCCGGAGCCTTCCCAAATCGCGTTGACCGGCGACTCCCGGTAGTGGCGCGCCAGAATGCCCTCCTCGACATAGCCATTGCCGCCGAGGCACTCCATCGCCTCGTAGAGGAAACCTGGTGCGCTCTTGCAGATCCAGTATTTGATCGCCGGCGTCAGCAGCCGCATATAGGCGGCCTCGCCTGCATCGGCAGGCGCGCGATCGAAGGCACGGCAGAGCCGCATCACCAGCGCGATGGACGCCTCGACATGCAGCGACATGTCCGACAGCACCGCCTGCATCAGCGGCTGGTCGGCGAGATGCTTCTGGAACACGCTACGGTGCCGCGCGTGATTGAGCGCATGCGCCAGCCCCGAGCGCATCAGGCCGGCGGACGCGATCGCGCAATCCTGCCGCGTCAACTGCACCATCTGGATGATGGTGCGGATGCCCTTGCCCTCCTCGCCGATCAATTCGGCATGGGCGCCGTGGAATTCGACCTCCGACGAAGCGTTGGATCGGTTGCCGAGCTTGTCCTTCAAGCGCTGGAAATGGATCGCATTGACCGTGCCGCCGGGCGCAAAGCGCGGCATGAAGAAACAGCTCAGGCCGTCCTTGGCCTGCGCCAGCACCAGGAACGCGTCGCACATCGGCGCCGACATGAACCATTTGTGCCCGGTGATGCGATAGGTGCCGCCGTCGCGCTCGGCACGCGTCATGTTGGCGCGCACATCGGTGCCGCCCTGCTTTTCCGTCATGCCCATCCCGAGCGTCATGCCGCGCTTGGTCCACCACGGCGCAAAGCCGGGATCGTAGGCGCGCGTGGCGATGACAGGCATCGTCTTCGCCAGAATATCCGGCTGCGAGGCCAGCGCCGCAACCGAGGCACGCGTCATCGTGATCGGACAGAGATGGCCGGTCTCGACTTGCGCGGCGATATAGAATTTCGCCGCACGCACCACTTCGGCCGCCCCGCCGGCCGGCTTGCCGTCCGCGCTCCAGGTTGAGTTGTGCACGCCGGCATGCGCCGAGTGCGCCATCAGCTCGTGATAGGCCGGATGAAACTCGACCTCGTCGCGGCGATTGCCCCTGGCATCGAACAAGCGCAATTTCGGCGTGTTCTCGTTCGCGACGCGGCCGCGCTCCGCCATCGCTGCCGATCCCCAATGCTTGCCGAAATCCGACAGTTCAGCCGTGGCCGCCGCCCCGCCATTGGCGGCAACGGCCGCGACGAGCGGCGCGTCCGTCGTGAACAGGTCGACATCCCAAAACGGCGGCGACTGGTTGAGGACGTCGTGGGTGGCAAACGAAGCCTGCGTCATGGTCTCCTCGGGAGCAGTCTCGCTGCGTCCATGGGCCCGGACAACGGCCTCCTCCGGCCGGGATCACGAGCCAATCGTCACGCAGTGGAATCGGGGGATCATAAGCCCGCGAGCCGGCGCCGGGCAGCGAAAAATGCGCCCTCTGCTAGTGTTCCGATGCTGACGAACGATTCACAAATCGGTTCAGACCTGCGAATCTGGGCCGATGAGGACGATCGAACGGATTTCGATTAGCAAAGCTGATCGTGAAGGATTGGAGGGGCTGGTCCGAAACCGGAACACGCCCCAGAAGGCGGTTTGGAGAGCGCGGATCGTGCTTTTGACCAGCGACGGGCTGACGGCGGAAGCGATTGCGGCGGCCGTGGGCAAGAGCCTTCTGACGGTACGCCGCTGGCGCCGCCGCTATGTTGCCAAGGGAGCGGACGGGCTTTTGAAGGACGCAACCCGGCCTTCGCGCGTCAAGCCGTTGAGCCCTGAGAAGATCAAGCAAGTGGTGCATATGACGCTGCACGAGAAGCCTCCGAAGGCAACGCATTGGAGCGGGCGCAGCATGGCGGCGGTAGCGGGCATTTCCTACAGCAGCGTCCAACGGATCTGGCGTGCGCATGGGCTGAAGCCGCATCTGGTTAAGACGTTCAAGGTCTCGCGCGATAAGCACTTCGCCGCGAAGGTCGAGGATGTGGTCGGGCTTTATCTCGATCCGCCGGACAAGGCGCTGGTTCTCTGCGTCGATGAAAAGAGCCAAATTCAAGCCCTCGACCGCACCCAGCCCGGCCTGCCGATGAAGAAGGGCCGCGCCGGAACGATGACCCACGACTATAAGCGCAACGGCACCACGACGCTGTTTGCAGCGCTCAACATGCTGGACGGCAGGGTCATTGGGACGTGCATGCCACGCCATCGGCACCGGGAGTTTCTGCGCTTTCTCAAGCTGATTGACCAACAGATCGCCGAGGGTCTCGACCTTCACCTCATCGTGGACAACTATGCCACGCATAAGACCACGGCCGTGAAACGCTGGCTCAAGGCACACCCGCGCTTCCACCTGCACTTCACGCCCACCTCGGCGTCCTGGCTCAACATGGTCGAGCGCTTCTTTGCCGACATCACCCGAAACCGCATCCGCCGCGGCGCCTTCAAGAGCGTCGCCGAATTGAAAGGCGCCATCATGCAATACCTGGAAAACCACAATGCCGATCCCAAACCCTTCGTCTGGACCAAGTCTGCGAGCCAAATCCTCGAAAAAGTCGCCCGGGCGAAACAAGCGTTAGAGTCACAACACTAGATGCTTCCATGCGTCGGCGCATGGCGGCCCAGCCGCCTGTCCAGCCAATCATTTGCGCGGGTCTTGTCGGCCTCCTTCCGGGAAGCCTGGACAGGAAAGATGTCGCCCGCGTGCAGCGGCCGGTCATCGGGATAGGCCACCAGCTGCAGGTTCGACTCGTGCGCGGCCCCGTCCACCGGAGAGATGTAGGCAAACCGGATCTCGATCTTGTGCTTGATGTCGGAGCCCTGCCATTTCGGATGGTGACGCGCCAGAAGCTCGACAAGCTCGCAAGGCAACAGATCGGAGGTCGAGCTCCGCTGCCCCTCGGTCCTTTCCATATAGCATTGCTCCTTGACGCTGCTGACGCGCGCGTCGATCGGCCGGAAGTTCACCCGCTTGTCGATCTCGCCGTAGGCATAGAAACTCGCAACGCCGATGGCGATCATCCCGTAGAGACCCAGACGCATGGTTGAACTCCCATCCCGCTGAACGGTCAGATCGTGCGCGTCCTCTCCGCCTTGCTCTTGGAGGCCAGTACCGGAAACACGTCACCGGCGCGCAGCAGCTTTCCGTTGGGGAAGGCAGACATCTGCAAGCTCGAGGTGTGCGTGACATTGTCTACCGGAGAGACATAGACGACCTTCACCTCGATCTTGTGCTTCACGTCATAGCCCTGCCACTTCGGGTGCTCCTTGCGCAGCAGCTCGGCAATTTCGCAGCGGGTCAGGTCGGAAGTAAACGTCGTCTTGGTGATGACGCCGCGCTCGACCTTTTCCAGATAGCATTGCTCGCTGACGCCGCTGATGCGTGCATCGACGCGCTGAAAATTCGCGCTCTTGTCGTATTGATCGTAAATCGCGATGCCGGCGGCGCCGACGGCAATAACTGCAATGGCTCCGAAGCGCATGCTTGATGCTCCCGCGTTGCCCGTACATCGTACTCCGCCAATTAAGGAGTGTTGAACGCGCGCTCCGCTACTTTTGCGAGGGCAAGCTTTGTGTTGCGACAATGCTTCGGATTTGAGGAAAATCCCGCGCTAGCGCCCCCGGGCGATCGGGAAATCGTAGGGCGCGCCGCCGGCCCCCGGCAGCGAGAAGTGCCACCATTCCTTGGCGTAATTCACAAATCCCCGCTCGGCCATCGCTGCGACCAGCGTGTTGCGCCAGCGCCTCTGCGCCGGCGTGATCGAGTTGGCAGCGGTGTGGCCCTTCGCGTCGGAGCAGTCATAGCCGGTGCCCATGTCGACGCTGCCCTCCGGGGCGCGCGCGGCCGCCGGCGCGGTGCAGTCGGCATAGTCCCTGGCCGGGTCGAACCTGCCTGAGTTGTCGGAGGTCAGATCAACCAGCGTGAGATCGACCGCGGCGCCAGTCGAATGACCGGAATGGGTGGCGATATAGCCGAGGCGGAACAGATCCGCCTTCGAGAAGGCCGGATTGTAGCGCCGCTCGGCGGCGGTTTCCTTGCCGTTCTTCGACCATGCCACCATGTCGGCGACGGCGCGGGCCGGCCGGTAACAATCGAACATCTTCAGCGACAATTTCTGCCGTGCGAGTTCCTGCTGCACCGCCTTGAGCCGCAGCCCCACCTCCCGCTTCACCACGCATTCCGCCGCGCCATAGCCCGCGATCGGCCGCCCCATGAAATTGTTGGAGGTGGCGTAGCGGATGTCCTGGATGATGGTCGGATCGATATCGCGCAGGAACGCGAAGTCGCCGGGCAAGTTCTGAGCGAAGGCAGACGAGATCGATCCGAGGGCCAGCAGTGCGATCACGGCAATTTTCACGAGTTCTCGCTCCGGTGTCCTGCCTGGGCGCCGCCGTCCGACGGACCGCTCGCTTTCGCTCCGCCCGAGGCCGGCCATCGATGTCCTGTTCCGGAAAGGCCTGCAAAACAAGGCGCGGATGGGGCGTGACCAGCCCAGGCGTGATGGGGGAGATCGCTCCCCCGTCGACCCCTCCACCCGGCATGGGGATAACTCCAATGTCCCCTCTTCGCGCTTGCCCCACCGGCCATCCGCGCCTATAGCTCTGGCTTTAATGACCCCATCATTGAAATCGACTTTTGTCCTTGGTCACCGGCATCTGCTGGGCATCGAGGGCCTTTCCGCCGACGACATCACGGGCCTGCTCGACCTCTCCGAGGAGTATGTCGAGCTCAACCGCCAGGTCGACAAGAAACGTGCCAGTCTGCGCGGCCGCACCCAGGTCAATCTGTTCTTCGAGGCCTCGACCCGGACCCAGTCCTCGTTCGAGATCGCCGGCAAACGCCTGGGCGCCGACGTCATGAACATGTCGGTGTCATCGATGTCGACCCGCAAGGGCGAGACCCTGATGGATACCGCGGTGACGCTGAACGCGATGCACCCCGACATCCTGGTAGTGCGCCACCACGCCTCCGGTGCGGTCGAGCTCCTGGCGCGCAAGGTTGACGGTTCCGTGATCAATGCCGGCGACGGCGCCCACGAGCACCCGACCCAGGCGCTGCTCGACGCGCTGACCATCCGCCGCAACAAGGGCCGGCTCGAGGGGCTGACGATCGCGATCTGCGGCGACGTGCTGCATTCGCGCGTGGCGCGCTCCAACATCTTCCTGCTCAACACCATGGGCGCGCGCGTCCGCGTGGTGGCACCCTCCACGCTGCTGCCGTCCGGAATCGAACGGATGGGCGTCGAGGTCGCACGCGACATGCGCGAGGGGCTGAACGGTGCCGACATCGTGATGATGCTGCGGCTGCAGCGCGAGCGCATGAATGGCTCCTTCGTGCCGTCGAGCCAGGAGTACTTCCACTATTTCGGCCTCGACCAGAAGAAGCTCGGTTACGCCAAGCCGGATGCGCTGGTGATGCATCCGGGCCCGATGAACCGCGGTGTCGAGATCGACACCTTCGTCGCCGACGGCGCGCAGTCGCTGATCCGTGAACAAGTTGAAATGGGTGTGGCGGTGCGCATGGCGGTGCTCGAAGCACTCGCCCGCAACCTGCCGAACGCGTGACGCCATGCTGACTGACCGCCGCCCCATCCTGCTCGCCAACGCCCGCGTCATCGATCCGTCCCGCGACTTCGACGGTCCGGGCGACGTCCTGATCGCCGACGGCGTGATCCGTGACGCCAAGCGCGGCATCGGCGCCGCCGGCGTCCCCGAAGGCACCGACATCGTCAACTGCGCCGGCAAGATCGTGGCCCCCGGCCTGATCGACATGCGCGCCTTCGTCGGTGAACCCGGTGCCAGCCACCGCGAGACCTTTGCCTCCGCCAGCCAGGCTGCCGCCGCCGGCGGTATCACCACCATCATCTGCCAGCCCGACACCTCTCCGGTCATCGACAATTCCGCGACCGTCGACTTCGTGCTGCGCCGCGCCCGCGACACCGCGATCGTCAACATCCACCCGATGGCGGCGCTGACCAAGGGCATGCAGGGCCTGGAGATGACCGAGATCGGCCTCTTGAAGGCCGCCGGCGCCGTGGCCTTCACCGATTGCGACCGCAGCGTCACCAACGCCCAGGTGATGCGGCGCGCGCTGACCTATGCCCGCGATTTCGACGCGCTGATCGTGCATCACACCGAGGACCCGCACCTGGTGGGCGAAGGCGTCATGAACGAAGGCGAATTCGCCACCCGGCTCGGCCTCGCCGGAATTCCGACCGCCGCCGAGTCGATCATGCTCGAGCGCGACATGCGGCTCGCGGGGCTGACCGGCGGGCGCTATCACGCGGCGTCGCTGACCTCGATCGAATCGCTGGAGATCCTCAAGCGTGCCCGCGACGCCGGCTACAATGTCTCGGCCTCGGTCTCGATCAACCATGTGACGCTGAACGAGAACGATATCGGCCCTTACCGCACCTTCCTGAAGCTGGCGCCGCCGCTGCGCACCGAGGAGGACCGCAAGGCGCTGGTCGCAGCGCTCGCCTCCGGGCTGATCGACGTCGTGATGAGCGATCACAATCCGCAGGACGTCGAGGTCAAGCGGCTGCCGTTCGCGGAAGCGGCGAGCGGCGCGGTCGGCCTACAGACCATGCTGCCGGCGGCGCTGCGGCTGATCCACAACGGCGAGATGGAATTCAAGACGCTGATCCAGGCGATGTCGACCCGGCCGGCGGAACTGCTCGGCCTGCCCGGCGGCACGCTGCGCGCCGGTGCGCCGGCCGACGTGATCGTGATCGACCCCGATACGCCCTGGGTGCTCGACCGCGACGAGCTCAAATCGCTGTGCAAGAACACGCCGTTCGACGACGCGCGCTTTTCGGGCCGCGTGACGCGGACGATCGTGGGCGGACGAACGGTGTACGAACACGTCTGAAGTTGGCGTGGAACTCAGCGGGCCGCAAGTTGCGACATTGCTTCCATCGTCGTTCCAACGACGATGGCCGCGACGTAAACGACAAAGAAAACCTGCTCCAGCCGCCTGCGAACAGAAGCCATGATAAGGTCCCTCATTTCCAAGGCCATGGTGCGGATTGATGGTTAATATTGCGTTGACTGGATTGTCCAAAGTGGACCGAACCGACTGTCCGGGGAGCCACCGCGATGTCTGCTGACGCGTTGCTGCTGGCCGGCTTTGTGATCGGCTATCTGCTGGGCTCGATCCCGTTCGGCATGATCCTCACAAGGCTCGCCGGCACGCAGGATCTGCGCACCATCGGCTCGGGCAATATCGGCGCCACCAACGTGCTGCGCACCGGCCACAAAGGCCTCGCCGCGGCGACGCTGATCGGCGACATGCTGAAGGGCACGGTCGCCGTCATCATCGCGGGCTCGATCGACGGCCCGAACGCCGCAATGCTGGCGGCGCTGGGCGCATTCCTCGGCCACCTCTTCCCGGTCTGGCTCAGGTTTCGCGGTGGCAAGGGCGTCGCGACCTATATCGGCGTGCTGCTCGGCCTGTTCTGGCCGGCGGCGCTGATCTTTGCCGTGATCTGGCTCGGCACCGCCTACACTACACGCTACTCGTCGCTGTCGGCGCTGATCGCCGCGTTCGTGACCCCGCTATTCCTGTGGTGGTTCGGCCACAACGCGCTCGCCTCGCTGTTCGCCGTGCTGACGCTGCTGCTGTTCTACATGCACCGCGAGAACATCAAACGCCTGCAGGCCGGGACGGAAGGCAAGATCGGCGAGAAGAAGTAGCGCTACCGCTTCAGTGCGTCCTCGACAAAGCTCGCCGCCGCCAGCGCCCGCGCATCGCCGCCAAAGCCCGCGATCACGGTCACGCCGACGGGCAATCCGCCCTCGGCGGTCAGTGTCGGCACGTTGACGCAGGGTACACCCATCAACGTCCAGAGCCGGTTGTAACGGGGATCGCCGGTCGACGCCAAGCCCTTGGGTGCAGCGCCCGGCGCAGACAGCGTCAGCAGCACGTCGACCTCGGTGAGGATCGCGGCCAGCGCCTGCCGCGCGCGCAGCGTGACGTCCATCGCCGCGTCGTACTCAGCCGGCGTGCCGCCCTTGCTCTCGTCGAGCCGGCCGCGCAGCAGCGGCGGCATCGCATCGTAATTCTGCCCGTACTCCCAGGCGAATGACTGATGCGCCTCGAACTCCTGCACCACCGGATGGATCCGCCAGGCCTCCGCGATGATCTCGGGCATCGCGAGCTCGCGCACGGTTGCCCCCGCCCGCTCCGCCGCCTGCGCGGCCTTCTGCAACGCCTCCGCGCCGGATGGTTCGGGCGCGCCGGCGAATGCCTGCGTCACCACGCCGATGCGCGGCGCCGCGACCGATGACGGCACGATCAGTTCCGGCCGCCTTGTCATCGCAGCCAAGCCGAGCGCGACGTCGCGCACGCCGGCGCCGAACAACCCGACGGTATCGAGCGTCCAGGAGAAGCATTTCACGCCGACGGTCGGCAGCAGCCGGTAGCTCGGCTTGATCGCGGCGACGCCGCAGAACGACGCCGGCCGGATCACCGATCCGCCGGTCTGCGTACCCAGCGCCAGCGGGATCATCCCCGCGGCGACCGCGGCGGCCGAACCCGCCGACGATCCGCCCGGCGTGTGCGCGTGATTGTGCGGATTGAGGGTTGCCGTCGGATCGTTCGCGGCGAATGCGGTGGTCGTGGTCTTGCCGATGATGGTCGCGCCGGCCTGCTTCAGCGCCATCACGACCGGCGCATCGGCGCGCGGCTGATGCCCGCAATAGATTGCGGCACCCATCTCGGTCGGGAAGTCGGCAGTGTCGATATTGTCCTTGATGCCGACCGCGATCCCGCGCAGCGGTCCGGCATCTTGCGCACGCGCCGTCGCATCATGGCGGACGAAGGCACCGATGGTCTTTTCCTGCGCCGCGATGGCGTCCCGCGTTTGCGTGATGGCGGCATCGGCGGACAATTCGCCGGACTCGATGCGGCGTTGGAGATCGGCAAACGAAATCATCGGCAAACTTCCTGTCTCTTGCTGTTTCTTGCTGTTTCTTGGCCGCTTCTTGACGGCTTCTTGGCAATCGCTTGTAGCGCGTTGCATGCAGGTGCGCCAATGTCGCGGTTGATCGCAATCTCAGGTTGGGCGAAGCTGCACCCCGCATGCACGACAGAACGCCCAATGCCGCAATACTCCCGGATGCCGAACGGCTCAACCGTCTGCGGCTGATCCGCTCCGACAATGTCGGCCCTCGCGGTATTATGGCGCAAACGCCACAAGGGGGTTGAGTTAGGCTAGGAACCGCGCCGTGAGGGCGCGGACGGCTCTGGCCGCAATCCTGCTAGGTAGCCTTGTTGCCGGTCTGGTACTGCTCCGGGATCATGGTCCGTGTTTCTGGACCGGAGTACACGTACAGAAAATCCGTGTGCCACTCGCCCCCGAAAACGTCTTTGTAATAGACGCGCCCGCCCACGCAGGCGCGGCTTCGATTGGCGAGAACGTCGTCTATTTCGCCCTGACTGAATACCCGGTTGGCGGCCTTCTTAACCGAGATTTGTTCGGCGAAAAGACCATTTCTTGCATTTGGTTCTGCTCGAAGAGCATCGGAAGGTGGAGCATCAAATGTCGGGATTTGTCCGCGCTTGGCTATCTCTACCCCAGTTGCCATAATGACATCGCGCGGCAGGGTTTGGCCTACATTGCGAATCCAGAAGTGGCCTATCGTGACTTTCCCGGCCTCAAAGTCTTCGATCCTATCAGCTTCAACAACGAGATAGGCCCGCAATTGAGCCCTCATTGTGAGGAGAGTATCGCGGGCGACTTCGGCCTGAGTTTTGGCGGTGGCAGCAGTTTCTTTCGCGGCATTGGCAGCCAGCATGGAAACCTTAAACTGATTATCGCTGGCTTCTTTGGCGTCCAAAACCAGCTGTCGCGTAGCCCGCCACAAGAATACGGTGGCAAAGCCCAAGATTCCTGTGCCTACAGCAAGGATCAATGTTCCGAAGGCGACCCAAAACTTGTCATGGAGCGCAAAGAAACAATAGAAGCCCGAGAACCAAGTTGGCCCCCGGTACTCGCAGTGTTCTTCGTGCTTATCCCGATCGTGGGTGCTGCGTTCGGGTTCATGGGTCGAGGTCGCCGAACTCTCTGGCTTTGTGTCGGGCTTTACGCCCTCTGGCTGCTCGGCCTTTTGGGCGTCGGGATTATGGTTGGTTTGGGCTAGCGTGGGCGCTCCCAGCAAATAGAGCGCGGCGAGTAGAAACAGCAATCCGAGCCGCAGCCGTTTCATTATCCTCCCCCACGCCCTCCAAATACTACCTGTTGGGGTTTCGGGAACGCAATACACCTAAAGGGTATTGCCGCGCGGAATCTAACGAATTCGTTACCTAACAGAAACGATAGATTTTCTTGACCTAGAACCAAACCTATCATATTCGTTACCTATCGTATTCGTTAGGTAGCGGCTGTGTCCCAACACTTCCTTCTCAGCAAAGCGGCAAAGACCCTGAGCCTAGCTCAGGTCTTCCGCATGACTGATGCGGAAGCCGAGACGGCCTTCAAGGCTATTCGTTGGGCTGATACCGCTGGCGCTCCCGTATGCCCTTCCTGCGGCTCCGTAGAGGCTTACGAAGCCCGCCGTCCGAACGGCTCCCTGCGCTTTCGCTGCAAGGGCTGCAAGAAGGACTTCACCATCACGTCCGGCACCCTGTTCGCCAGCCACAAGCTGCCTCTGCGCGGCTATCTGGCGGCCATTGCCGTGTTCTGCAACGAAGTGAAGGGCAAGTCCGCGCTGGCCCTCAGCCGCGACCTGGGCCTGTCCTACAAGTCTGCCTTCGTCCTCCTACACAAGCTCCGTGAGGCGATGGCTGAGGAAATGAAAGGCCGTGTCGTCGGCGGCGAAGGCAAGGTTGCCGAGGTCGATGGCGGCTATTTCGGCGGCTACGTGAAGCCCGCCAATATGAAGGCGGATCGTATCGACCGCCGCTTCGCTAGGAACCAGAACGGCAAGCGCAAAGTTGTAGTGATAGTCCGGGAGCGCGATGGCAACTCCGTTCCGGCAGTGTTCAATTCGGAAAGCCAAGCCGCCTCGTTCATTCGCGCGCGCATCGCGAAGGGAACGGTTGTGCATGCGGATGAAGCGGCCTCATGGGACAACTTACATGAGCGTTTCGAGGTCAAAAGAATCAACCATCAGGAGGCATACAGCCTCGATGGCGCGTGCACTAACATGGCTGAGGAATACTTTTCCCGCCTGCGACGTGCAGAGATCGGAATTCACCACCACATCGCCGGTTCGTATCTCCTCCGGTACGCGCAGGAGTCCTCATGGCGTGAGGACAACCGTCGCGTCTCGAACGGAGATCAGGTGAACCGCATTGCGGCGCTTGCGCTCAAACGTGGCAGGAGCGCCGACTTTACTGGCTATTGGCAACGCCACATAGGCAATTAATCGCTGGCTTGATTGCAATAGGCCGCCAGCGAGTAATCGCCCGCCTGAACTTCTACATAGGAATGCGCGTCGCCAAGCACTGCGGTCGCGTCCTGCGTCGAAGTCGACGGGTCGACAGTCGCTGCTTCCAGCTTAATGTCCGTAGTAAAATTGGTGTCCAAGGGCTCAGCTCCCGCACGCGTTTTATCCGGCATTATGGGTCTCCCTCAGTGATAGCTGCATCCCACTCTTTGTGACGCACCCACCTGAATGGCCGGTCGACGGTGATTACAGCAATCTCAATAGGACCGCCACAGGTTTGAGCGTACTCTGAAAATTTCAACGCCTTGATGGTCGAAAGGATACAAGAGTACGTGAAATCGACCGCATCCCGCATTGGCGCTGGCGGATGGGTAAGCGATTGTTTTTTCAAGACATTATCAAGGTCGGCTTCCGTTCCAACCCATTTTCCAGAACTCAAGATCGCCTTACGGAGATTATCATCGTAGCCGTTGAGTAGCCGAGCCGACATGTTGGGCACACCCCAAAAGCGGTGCTTCCCCATGGGGATTTCCGTGGGCGTTGGGGGTTGCCCATCGAGTGCATCGAAGAGGGTTTGGAAGGCGTGCGGGGTGCGATCAGGTAGCACATGGCCGCCCAAACAGAAGCCTACCCGCAGCATATTACGAAGCCTTATGAACTGCGTCTCTTGGTCCTTGGTTCTGGAGTTGGATTTCGGCGGAACGCTCAAAGGATCGTATGGATGCAGTTTTGAAAGAGCCTCGCATTGAGCAATGTCGTTAGACATTGCGTTTGAGTAAGCCTTCCAAAACTGCTGGCACCAGCGTGTCGCAACTTCGGCGACCGATGCGGCCTTCTTCTTCCTTAGATCGTCGGCGAGGGCAGCAACAAGCATTCGGTGGCTACTGACGGCAAGGCCGCCGAGCCCCCATGTCACGATACCGAGCGTGCTGTCCACGCCGATCTCAAATAACTTTTGGCCGTGATTGAAATAATGGGGTCCGGAAGCGGTAAAATAGGTCGACGTGCTATCTGCACCTAATACAACCCCCTCGGGAGACAAATAGCACGAAGCAATAGTCACAACGCGTTTCCTTCAATGCAATACAACCAATACTGGCAGATTCGCAGTCAAATATGGTTAACGCAACTGACCTTTTGGCTGAGTTACCCACCGGCAACGAGAGACCATCGCGCCGGGGTGGCCTCACCAACCCGCTGTACGCCCTTTCCTTCATGGTTCTTGAGGCTGTGCTGGATACCCAGCGCGATGCCCTGCACGTCGTCGCCAGAGGCGTCCTGCACGCCATGGGCAGCGAGAACCGCCTTCGCCA
Organism: Bradyrhizobium sp. I1.14.4; assembly: GCF_050435825.1. Taxonomy (NCBI): domain Bacteria; kingdom Pseudomonadati; phylum Pseudomonadota; class Alphaproteobacteria; order Hyphomicrobiales; family Nitrobacteraceae; genus Bradyrhizobium; species Bradyrhizobium sp. I1.14.4. Next base: position 132,652 of record NZ_JBNDLA010000008.1, read on the forward strand.
GCTCCGTGGTGGTCATCGCCTCCGTGGCTGTCCTGAGCACGTCCAGCGCCCGCCTGTAGAGGGTGCCGCGCTTGAACCACGGGTTAGGCTTGCGCCGCTTCACCGCGATCCGTCCCAGGTTGTACGTCGGGTCCAGCATCTTGATGACGGCCTCGACGTGCCGCATTTGCTCACTCAAGGCGTCATGCTGTTGCCGGTTCGCCAGTATCTGCCCGCCCAGCTCCATATGGAGCCGTTCAAGGGTGTTGATGGCCGGGCGGGTGTGAGGGTCCTTCGTCGGTCTCCCGCGCATTGCCGCATCCTATCGAATGTGATAGCTAACGGATATGATCCGTTTGACCGGAAGTCAATGCCGGTCTATCATATTTGTTAGCTCACGGAATCGATAGGAGATGCCATGGTCCTACCCAAGGCGGAAGAGGAATGGGGCCAACGTGCCAGCGCCTTCCTCAAGGCGGAAATGAAGAAAGCCGACGTCACCTATGCCGACTTGGCCAAGCGGCTGAAGAAGCACGGCCTCAAGGATGAGACCGAAGCCGGGATCACAATGAAGCTGAAACGAGGATCGTTTACGGCGATCTTCTTTCTTGCGTGCGTTGCAGCGTTGGAGCTTGAGCAAGTAGTATTGGAGGAAATCTAGCACAGGAGCCAACGATGGCGTCTTACGCAGATATAGCGAAGTGGATCAAGGCAAAGCATGGCTTCGCGGCCAAGACTTGCTGGATTGCGCATGTGAAGTCCGATTGCGGCCTACCAATGAGAGACGCGCCCAACCGCATCGACCCCGCATCTAGGGAGCAACCTTGCCCGCCTCAAAGACGCGTGGCCATCTTGGATGCCTTTAAGCATTTCAAGATGATCTGATATTCAACCGGGCTTGTGGCGTTTGCGCCATAATACCGGGCCCTCGCACCTTTGCATCGCTGCTCCGCCATTTTGGCGATGCGGCGCAGGCGCTGGAGCGCCTGCCGGATCTGGCGCGCCGCGGCGGCGCGTCGGGGCCCGGGCGAATCTGCAGCGCGGCCGACGCCGCTGCGGAGCTCGCGGCCTGCCGCAGGTTCGGCATCGATCTCGTCGCGCCGGAAGAGGCCCATTATCCGGCGCGGCTTGCCACCATCGACGATGCACCGCCCCTGCTTGCGGTGCGCGGCGCACGCGACACCCTGATGCGACCGATGATCGCGATCGTCGGCTCCCGCAATGCCTCCGGCGCCGGGCTGAAATTTGCCGGATCCCTCGCGCGCGACCTCGGCGACGCCGGTTTTGTCGTGATCTCCGGCCTGGCCCGCGGCATCGATCAGGCCGCGCATCGCGCGACCGTCGCAAGCGGCACGGTCGCCGTGCTCGCCGGCGGCCACGACAAGATCTATCCGCCGGAGCACGAGGATTTGCTGGCCGCCCTGCTCGAACACGGCGCGGCGATCTCGGAGATGCCGCTCGGCCATGTGCCGCGGGCGCGCGACTTCCCCCGCCGCAACCGGCTGATCTCGGGCGCATCGCTCGGTGTCGTGGTCGTCGAAGCCGCGCACCGCTCGGGCTCGCTGATCACGGCGCGGATGGCGGCCGAACAGGGCCGCGAGGTGTTCGCGGTGCCGGGCTCGCCGATCGATCCGCGCGCCGCCGGCGCCAACGACCTGATCAAGCAGGGCGCCACGCTGGTCACCGAAGCCGCCGACGTCATCAGCGCGGTGACGCCGATCATGGCGCGGCCAGTGATGCTCGGCGCGCGCGAGGAGGATGAGCCGCTGGATTTTGCCACCGGTGCGCCCGATCGCGCCCGCATCATCAATCTGCTCGGGCCGAGCCCGATCAGCCTCGACGATCTGATCCGGATGGCCGATGTCTCGCCCGCTGTCGTGCGCGCGGTGCTGCTGGAGCTCGAGCTCGCCGGCAAGCTCGAGCGTCACGGCGGCGGTCTGGTGTCGATGATCTAATCAGCCATTGCGCGCATCGAAATTGTTTCGCGCGCCCTCGATCTCCGGCAGATGCGCGAACGCCCATTCGCCGAGCGCCATCACCGGCACGGCGAGCCCGCGTCCGAGGTCGGTCAGCTCGTAATCGACCCGCGGCGGAATGGTCGGAAACACAGTGCGCGTCACCAGCCCGTCGCGCTCCAGCCCGCGCAAGGTCAATGTCAGCATGCGCTGCGAGATGCCGTTGACCATGCGCTTCAGTTCGTTGAAGCGGCGCGGTCCATCCCGCAGCAGCATGATGACCAGCACGCTCCATTTGTCGCCGACGCGCGACAGTACGGATGCCACCCCGCGGCAGTCCTGATGCTCCGCGGGATTGGGCGGCAGGTCAGTCACATGGATGTTCTCAGGTCTCATCGGTGTGCTCGGGTTTCAAAAATGTGCGTTCTTGCGGACATTTAAGGCGGTCACTCATATAGCGCCAGTTACAAACCTATACCAACGGTGACCCCAGCCATGAAACTTCTGCACATCGACTCCTCGGTCCTCGGCCCCCACTCCGTCAGCCGCCAGATCTCCGCCGCCGCCGTCGAGCGGCTGCGCCAGGCCAACCCCGGTCTTGTCGTGAGTTACCGCGATCTCACCCAGACCCCGCTCGCCCACCTCTCCGGCCTGCACCTCGCCGCCAGCCAGGGCGCGGCGCCGGACCCGTCGGTGCGCGATGACATCGCGACCGGCCAGGCGGTGCTGGACGAGTTCCTCGCCGCCGATATCGTCGTGATCGGCGCGCCGATGTACAATTTCACGATTCCGAGCCAGCTCAAGGCCTGGATCGACCGCGTCCTGATTGCGGGCAAGACCTTCAAATACGGCGCCACCGGCGTCGAGGGACTGGCCGGCAACAAGCGCATTATCATCGCGATCTCGCGCGGCGGCTATTACGGCGCCGACACGCCGATGGCCGCGCTTGAACATCTTGAGAGCTATCTGCGTGGGGTGTTCGGCTTCATGGGTGTCAAAAACGTCGAATTCATCCCTGCCGACGGCATCCAGGTCGGCCCCGAACATCGCGAAAAGGCGGTTGCGGGCGCGTTGCAGGCCGCCGGCAGCCTGAACGCCGCCTAGTTCCAGAACCGCTGTCGTCACCCGCGAAGGCGGGTGACCCAGTATTCCAGAGACGGTCGTCACGAACCGATGGGCCGCGGCGTACTGGATACCCCGCATGCGCGGGGTATGACAGTTGTGGTTGTTGCCTCAGAACCAGACGCCTTGAATGCCGAGGATAACGGCGACCAGCGAAACCAACAGGCCGATGCCGGAAAACAGCGCGACGGTCACAAATTGTGCCGTGTCCGAAGTTTCGGAAGCGGATGAAACTGGGATCGGCGTCGAAATGCGGGCTGCTTTCGGCATAACGGCACTCCAAATGATTCCGTGGTGAAAAATTCCCCGCCCATTCAGGAGTCCGGGCAGTCCGCCAAAGGTTCAATGCCACAAGCATGGTCCGGAAAAGTGCGAAGCGGTTCCGGAAAGATCATGCTCAAACAAGAAGCTAAAACGTGATGACGATTCAGTCAGACGTCAGCGCGCTTATTGCGTGCAACAATAGTCCCGCGCGAAAACGGCCGGTATGATCCATTTCACACCGGCCCTTCGTTACAATGAGAAACAATTTAGCCGCGATAGATCGGCGCGCCGGCGGGCGACGCCGTTGCACCGCCATCGATGAACAGCTCCTGCCCTTGCACATGCGCCGCGTCATCGGACGCCAGGAACAGCACGGTCTTCGAAATATGATCGGGCTCGCCGATCCGTCCGAGCGGCGTGGTCTTGCCGATCCGCTGCTCGAATGCCTTTTCGGCCTCGGGCGTTGCGATCGCGGCGCCCCAGATCGGCGTGCGCACGGCGCCCGGCGCCACCACGTTGACACGGATGTTGCGCGGCGACAGTTCTGACGCCATCACCCGCGCCATCGCGCGCACGCCGGCCTTGCTCGCGGCATAGGCCGAGTAGCCGGGATTGCCGAGCACCGAAATCACCGAGCCGTTGAGGATGATCGACGCGCCATCGTTCAGATAGGGCGCGACCGCCTGCACGGTGAAGAACACGCCGGTGAGATTGGTGCGGATCACATTCTCGAACGCGGCAAGTGTGGTGCCGCCGACCGGCGTCTGGCCGGGAATGCCGGCATTGGCGAACAGCACATCGTACTTGCCGAACTTCTCGGCGCCCTGCTTCACCGCGGCTTCCAGCGCCGCGACGTCGGTGGCATCGGCGACCACAGCGAGTGCGTTCGGTCCGAGCTCCCTGGCCGCCGCCGCAAGCGTCTCCTTGTTGCGTCCGGTGATGACGACCTTGGCGCCCTCGGCCACGAACAGCTTTGCCGTCGCAAGCCCGATGCCGCTGTTGCCGCCGGTGATCAACGCCGTCTTGTTTGCCAGTCTCATGCCCGCCTCCAGTTGGTTGCATTATTAAACTTCGTTGTCTACCTAGGCCATGAGGTTTAATATTGCAACCACACAAGGCCGTGATGGCCAAGCATGATCCGGAAAAGTGCGAAGCGGTTTTCCGGAGAGATCATGCTCAAGCAAGAATCTAGTGCGCGCTTCAGCGCGCATTAGATTTCCGGAGATGCGTGGTGAAGAGAACCAGCCTTGCAGGCGACAGCTGTCCGGTGGCACGCGCACTCGACGTGTTCGGCGACTGGTGGTCGCTGCTGATCATCCGCGACGCCAGCCTCGGCCGGCGCCGCTTCGGCGAATTCCAGGCCAGCCTCGGGCTGGCAAAGAACATCCTCGCCACCCGGTTGCGCACGCTGGTCGAGCGCGGCATTCTGAAGACGGTCCCCGCTTCCGACGGCAGCGCCTATCAGGAATATGTTCTGACACCGAAGGGCCACGGCATCTTTCCGATCCTGGTCGCGCTCCGGCAGTGGACCGAGGAGTTCGACGAGCATCCGGACGAGATCGCGACCATGCTGGTCGACCGCGACAAGGGCAGACCGGTAAAGAAGCTCGCGCTGCTTTCGCAGGACGGACGCGTGCTGGGTGTGGCGGACACGACATTGAAACTGCGGCCTGTGCGGAAGGTGGCGAGGCAATTGCGCACCTGAGGGCTCGCGAAGCGAGAACCCGTATCCATTCCACCATTTGTACCTGTCGTCGCCCGGCTCGACCGGGCGAATCCGCCCAGTACGCCGCGGCTTCTCAATTCAAGCACTGCTGTCTCTGGAATACTGGATCACCCGCATGCGCGGGTGATGACACCGAGGGCTTGGCTATCGTCGCTGTCACTCCTCGCAATGACGGCCGTGCCATCGCGACAACTTCGCCGGCTGCGCGTGCGCAGCTGCTCGTCGGTCTCCAGCCGGGTCATCGCGAGCAGACGGTCCAGGACTTCGAATTTGTGGCGCTGGGCGAGTTTGGCGAGTTCGGTCGCGGCGGCTGCGATCAGGACCAGGGCGTCATCCGGGCCGCCCTCCCCAGCTGTCCAGTCGTCCGCCGGTCGCCGCCGGCCGGACGCCTTGCGCTTCCGCCCGCCCCTGTACTGCTCAAAAGGCCTAATCCGATTCCCACCCAATATATAAAGAGATACGCCCTATCCGGCCGCAACTCTAGGACGCATTTTTCAACCCTTGGGATCAAAACTTCAGAGCTTGAGCGCTCCTTTCAATATCTGGCGATTTGACAGGGGCCGCCCCAGCACCCATGTTCGCCCCGACATGGCGGGCCGCGAGTCTAGCGGAACCCGCCTTCAAGTTTTCCCATAAGATATTGGAATGACATGAATATCGTCATTGTGGAGTCGCCGGCCAAGGCCAAGACGATCAACAAATATCTGGGGTCCTCCTACGAGGTCCTGGCGTCGTTCGGCCATGTTCGCGACCTCCCGGCCAAGAACGGTTCCGTCGATCCCGACGCCAATTTCCAGATGATCTGGGAGGTCGATGCCAAGGCTGCGAGCCGGCTGAACGACATCGCCAAGGCGCTCAAGGGGGCCGACCGCCTGATTCTGGCAACCGACCCTGATCGCGAGGGCGAAGCGATCTCCTGGCACGTGCTGGAGGTGATGAAGGAGAAGCGCGCGCTGAAGGACCAGAAGGTCGAGCGCGTGGTGTTCAACGCCATCACCAAGCAGGCGGTCACTGACGCCATGAAGGCGCCGCGCCAGATCGATGGCGCGCTGGTCGACGCCTATATGGCGCGCCGCGCGCTGGACTATCTGGTCGGCTTCACCCTCTCGCCCGTGCTGTGGCGCAAATTGCCCGGCGCCCGCTCCGCCGGCCGCGTGCAGTCGGTCGCGCTGCGGCTGGTCTGCGACCGCGAGCTCGAGATCGAGAAGTTCGTGGCCCGGGAGTACTGGTCGCTGGTCGCGACGCTGCTGACGCCGCGCGGCGAGGCCTTCGAGGCGCGGCTGGTCGGCGCCGACGGCAAGAAGATTGCGCGGCTCGACATCGGGTCCGGTGCGGAAGCCGAGGATTTCAAGAAGGCGATCGAGGCCGCACTCTTCAAGGTTGCGACCGTCGAGGCCAAGCCGGCGCGGCGCAATCCGCAGGCGCCCTTCACCACCTCGACCCTGCAGCAGGAAGCAAGCCGCAAGCTCGGCTTCGCGCCGGCGCATACCATGCGCATCGCGCAGCGGCTGTATGAAGGCATCGACATCGGCGGCGAAACCACCGGCCTCATCACCTATATGCGAACTGACGGCGTGCAGATCGATCCGTCCGCGGTCACCCAGGCGCGCAAGGTGATCGGCGAGGACTACGGCAACGCCTATGTGCCCGACGCTCCGCGCCAGTACCAGGCCAAGGCCAAGAACGCGCAGGAAGCGCACGAAGCGATCCGCCCGACCGATCTGTCGCGTCGCCCGGCCACCATCGGCCGAAGGCTCGATACCGATCAGGCGCGGCTCTACGAGCTGATCTGGAAGCGCACCATTGCGAGCCAGATGGAGTCGGCTGAACTCGAGCGCACCACCGTCGACATCGAGGCCAGGGCCGGCGCCCGCGTGCTGGAGCTGCGCGCCTCCGGACAGGTCATCAAGTTCGACGGCTTCCTCGCGCTCTACCAGGAAAGCCGTGACGACGAGGAGGACGAGGATTCGCGCCGCTTGCCCGCGATGAGCCAGGGCGAAGCCGTGAAGCGCCAGAGCCTTGCCGTCACCCAGCATTTCACCGAGCCGCCGCCGCGCTTCTCCGAAGCCTCGCTGGTGAAGCGGATGGAAGAGCTCGGCATCGGCCGTCCCTCGACCTACGCCTCGATCCTGCAGGTGCTGAAGGACCGCGGCTACGTCAAGCTCGAGAAGAAGCGGTTGCACGGCGAGGACAAGGGCCGCGTCGTGGTCGCGTTCCTGGAAAACTTCTTCGCGCGCTATGTCGAGTACGACTTCACCGCCGATCTCGAGGAACAGCTTGACCGGATTTCCAACAACGAGATCGCCTGGCAGCAGGTGTTGCAGGATTTCTGGCTCGGCTTCATCGGCGCGGTCAACGACATCAAGGACCTCCGCGTCGCCGAAGTGCTCGATGCGCTCGACGAGATGCTCGGCCCGCATATCTATCCGCCGCGCGCGGATGGCGGCGACGTCAGGCAATGCCCGACCTGCGGCACCGGCCGGCTTAACCTCAAGGCCGGCAAGTTCGGGGCCTTTGTCGGCTGCTCGAACTATCCGGAATGCCGTTACACCCGTCCGCTCGCGGCCGACAGCGCCGAGAGCGCCGATCGCGTGCTCGGCACCGATCCCGACACCGGGTTCGATGTCACGGTGAAGGCGGGCCGCTTTGGCCCTTACATCCAGCTCGGCGAGCAGAAAGATTACGCCGAAGGCGAGAAGCCGAAGCGCGCGGGCATTCCGAAGGGCACCTCACCTGCCGATGTCGATCTCGAACTGGCGCTGAAGCTGTTGTCGCTGCCGCGCGAGATCGGCAAGCATCCGGAAACCGGGCAGCCGATCACAGCCGGCCTCGGCCGGTTCGGGCCGTTCGTGAAGCACGAGAAGACCTATGCCAGCCTCGAGGCCGGCGACGAGGTCTTCGATATCGGGCTGAACCGCGCCGTCACGCTGATCGCGGAGAAGATCGCGAAGGGCCCGAGCGGCCGCCGCTTCGGCGCCGATCCCGGCAAGCCGCTCGGCGATCACCCGACGCTCGGCGCAGTCGCGTTGAAGAACGGCCGCTACGGCGCCTATGTTGCGGCCGGCGGCGTCAACGCGACGATCCCGAGCGACCGCACCCCCGACCAGATCACGCTCGCGGAAGCGATCGCGCTGATCGACGAGCGCGCGGCCAAGGGCGGCGGCAAGGCAAAGGCCAAGAAAGCGAAAACGGCAAAGCCCGCGAAGTCCAAAGCTGAAACAGCCGATGGCGATAGCGAGGCCAAGCCCGCCAAGAAGGCTGCGTCCAAGAAGGCCGCAGCGAAACCGAAATCGGATGCGACCAGCAAGGCGCGCGCGCCGGTCGCCTCCAGCGCCAAGACATCGGCTACAAAGACCACGGCTGCGAAGTCATCGGCACCAGCGAAAGCGCCCGCCAAGAAGAGCGCCGGCAAGGCACGAGGATAAGTGAAACGAAAACCCGGACATGGCTTTCCGGGCCGGGATGCCATCGTCGCCTTCATTCGCGCCAATCCAGGCAAGGTCGGCACCCGCGAGATCGCGCGCGAGTTCGGCCTGAAGAACGCCGACCGCATCGAGCTGAAGCGGCTCCTGCGCGAACTCGCCGACGACGGCACGGTCGCCAAGCGCGGCCGCAAGGTTCACGAGCCGGCGGCGCTGCCGCCGACCGTGCTTGCCGACATCACCGGCCGCGACAGCGACGGCGAACTGATCGCCTCGCCCGCCGAGTGGGACACGGAAGAAGACGGCGCCGCCCCGAAAATCCGCATCGAGACGCCGCGGCGGCCGAAGCCCGGCACCACGGCCGGCGTCGGTGACCGCGCGCTGCTGCGGGTCGAGGTGACGGACGAGCACGACGGCACGCCCTATCGCGGCCGCGTCATCAAGGTGATCGATCACGGGCGTACCCGCATCCTCGGCATCTTCCGCAAGAACCCTGATGGCGGCGGGCGCCTGATCCCGGTCGACAAGAAGCAGGCCGGCCGCGAGCTCAACATCGCCAAGGCCGACAGCGGCGACGCCGAGGACGGCGACCTCATCAGCGTCGACCTGATCCGCACCCGCGGCTATGGGCTCGCCTCCGCCCGCGTCAAGGAGCGGCTCGGCTCGATCGCGAGCGAGAAGGCGATCAGCCTGATCGCAATCAACACCCACGACATCCCGCAGGTCTTCTCCCCCTCCGCATTGCGTGAAGCCGAAGACGCAAAGCCAGCGACGCTGCAGGGCCGCGAGGACTGGCGCGACGTGCCGCTCGTCACCATCGACCCGCCGGATGCCAAGGATCACGACGACGCCGTGCATGCGGAGGTCGACCCCGATCCCAACAACAGGGGCGGCTTCATCGTCCATGTCGCGATCGCCGACGTCGCCTTCTATGTGCGGCCCGGCTCGGCGCTCGACCGCGACGCGCTCCAGCGCGGCAACTCGGTATACTTCCCCGATCGCGTGGTGCCGATGCTGCCCGAGCGCATCTCCAACGATCTCTGCTCGCTGGTGCCGGGCGAACCACGCGGCGCACTCGCGGTGCGCATGGTGATCGGCGCCGACGGCCGCAAGCGCTCGCATACGTTTCATCGCGTGCTGATGCGCTCGGCCGCGAAGCTCAATTACGCGCAGGCGCAAGCCGCGATCGACGGCAGGCCCGATGACACCACCGGTCCCCTGCTCGACCCGATCCTGAAGCCGCTGTGGTCGGCCTATGAGCTGGTCAGGCTCGCACGCAACGAGCGCGATCCGCTCGATCTCGATCTGCCCGAGCGCAAGATCCTCCTGAAGCCGGACGGCACCGTCGATCGGGTGATCGTGCCGCAGCGGCTCGATGCGCACCGGTTGATCGAGGAGTTCATGATCCTGGCCAACGTCGCCGCGGCCGAGATGCTGGAGAAGAAGGCGCTGCCGCTGATCTACCGCGTGCATGACGAGCCGAGCCAGGAGAAGGTCCACAACCTCCAGGAATTTCTGAAGACGCTCGACCTGCCCTTCACCAAGTCGGGCGCGCTGCGTCCCTCGCAATTCAATCGCGTGCTGGCACAGGTCGCCGGCGAGGATTACGAACCGCTGGTCAATGAGGTGGTGCTGCGTTCGCAGGCGCAGGCCGAATACTCCGCCGAGAACTACGGCCATTTCGGCTTGAACCTGCGCCGCTATGCACACTTCACCTCGCCGATCCGCCGCTACGCCGATCTGATCGTGCATCGCGCGCTGATCCGCGCGCTCGGCCTTGGCGAAGGCGCCTTGCCGACCGACGAGAGCGTGGAGACGCTGGCCGAGATCGCCGCGCAGATTTCCGTCACCGAGCGCCGCGCGATGAAGGCGGAGCGCGAGACCACCGACCGGCTGATCGCGCATTTCCTTGCCGATCGCGTCGGCGCTTCGTTCCAGGGCCGCATTTCCGGCGTGACGCGAGCCGGCCTGTTCGTGAAGCTCGACGATACCGGAGCCGACGGCCTGATCCCGATCCGCACCATCGGCAGTGAATATTTCAACTACGACGAAACGCGCCACGCGCTGATCGGCTCGCGCAGCGGAACCATGTATCGGCTCGGCGATGTCGTCGACGTGCGTCTGGTCGAGGCCGCGCCGGTGGCGGGCGCGCTGCGCTTTGAGCTATTATCCGGCGGTCAGGCAATTCCGCGGAGCAGAAAACGCGACGGCGCAAGAGCCGAGCCTCCCGCCGCAGCGTTTGGCAAGGGACACGGCAAGGGACACGGCACGGGACCAGGTAAAGGACCTGGCAAGGCACACGAGGAACGGAAAGCGCGCAACAAGAAGGGCCGCAAGCCGCCGACGCAGAAGTCCGGCAAATCGAAGCGAGGCCAGTCATGGAAGTGACACCCCCGACGGTGGTCTGGACTCGCGACGCGGCTGAGCCCGAGAAGCGCGACGTTTGGAGCGCGATGAGGCGCGGGTTCCTTGGCCGCTGCCCGCGCTGCGGCAAAGGCAAGCTGTTCCGCAAGTTTCTCAAATGCGACGGCCATTGCCCGGTCTGCGACCTCGATTTCACACCGCATCGCGCCGACGATCTGCCTGCCTATCTGGTCATCGTCATTGTCGGCCATATCGTGGTACCGACCGCGCTGTGGATCGAGACCAACTATTCGCCACCGGTGTGGCTGCAACTTGCGATCTATCTGCCGCTCACGCTGTTCGCATCGCTGGCCCTGCTGCAGCCGGTGAAGGGAGCCGTGATCGGCTTGCAATGGGCCCTGCGCATGCATGGTTTTGACGAGAATCCCCCTAGCGACATCCCGCCGGTCTAGCTAAACCGGACCACAAGAAGAAATGAAAGGGATGAAATGACTGAAGCTGCCGCTGCCGTTCACCAAGGGGAAAAAGAAGCCGATCATCACGCGTATTTCCGGCCGAAGGATGCGGCGACGCTGATCCTGATTGATCGCTCCGGCGCCAAGCCGAAGGTGCTGGTCGGCAAGCGCCACGACAAGGTCGTGTTCATGCCGGGCAAGTTTGTCTTCCCCGGCGGCCGCGTCGACAAGGCCGACAACCGCGTGCCGGTCGCAGCACCGATCACGCCGGAGCTCGAAGCCAATCTCCTGAAAGGCAGCCCGAAGATCACGCCCGGCCGCGCGCGCGCACTCGCCAATGCCGCGATCCGCGAAGCCTGCGAAGAGACCGGGCTCTGCCTCGGCCGCAAGGTCGAGAAGTCACAGAAGCTCGACGGTCCCTGGGCGCCATTCGCCGACGCAGGTCTCCTGCCCGATCCGTCCGGCCTGTTCCTGATCGCGCGCGCGATCACCCCGCCCGGCCGCGTCCGCCGCTTCGACACGCGCTTCTTCACTGCCGATGCCTCGACGATCGCACACCGTGTCGAAGGCGTGGTGCATGCCGATGCCGAACTGGTCGAGCTGGTCTGGGTCGAGATCGGCTCCGAGCCGCTCGCGGACGCGCATGCCATGACCAAGAACGTGCTCGCCGAGCTCGACCGCCGTCTCGCCACCGGCCCGCTCCGCCACGACGCGCCGGTGCCGTTCTTCCATTTCTACGGTGGCAAGATGCACAAGGACGTCTTGGGGGCGTAGTATGAGACTCGTCATTCCGGGGCGATGCGCAGTATCGCACCCGGAATCTGGATCTGTGGCGCGAGATTCCGGGTTCGTCGCTTCGCGCCGCCTCGGAATGACGATGTCGAGAGGGCCCGCAAAAACAAAATAATCTTCCCGATGGCGCGCCGCGAAACGCCTCCCTATCTTTTCCCCCAACGACATCAACGACGGAACGGGGCAATGGCGAAGCGTCAACTCAAGCTCGGCGCGTTCATGCGGCCGATCAGCATCCACACCGGCGCCTGGCGCTATCCCGGGGCCTGGCCGGACGCCAATTTCAACTTCGACCATATCAAGCAGCTGATCCGGAAGCTCGAGGCCGGCAAGTTCGACGCCTTCTTCATGGCCGACCATCTGGCCGTGCTGAACATGCCGATCAATGCGCTGAAGCGCAGCCACACCGTGACCTCGTTCGAGCCATTCACCCTGCTCTCGGCGCTCTCGGCCGTCACCGAGAATATCGGCCTGATCGCGACCGGCTCCACCACCTTCGACGAGCCCTATCACGTCGCGCGGCGCTTCGCCTCGCTCGACCACATCTCGGGTGGCCGCGCCGGCTGGAATATCGTCACCACGTCCAATCCGGACGCGGCGCTGAATTTCGGCCTCGACGATCACATGGAGCATGCCGAGCGCTACAAGCGCGCCCGCGAATTCTACGACGTCGTCACCGGCCTCTGGGATTCATTCGCTGATGACGCCTTCGTGTACGATGTCGAGTCCGGGCTGTTCGTCGATCCCGACAAGATGCATGTGCTCAATCACAAGGGCAAATATCTCTCGGTCCGCGGCCCGCTGAACATCGCGCGCCCGGTGCAGGGCTGGCCTGTCATCGTGCAGGCCGGCGCATCCGATGACGGCAGGCAGCTAGCAGCCGAGACAGCGGAAGCCGTGTTCACCGGCGGCGGCAGCCTCGCGGACGGACAGAAGCTCTATGCCGATATCAAGGGCCGCATGGAGACGATCGGCCGCGATCCCGAGCATCTGAAGATCCTGCCCGGCGCCTTCGTCGTGGTCGGCGACAGTGTCGAGGAAGCCAAGGAGAAGCGTGCGCTGCTCGACAGCCGCGTGCACTACGACAGCGCGATCGCCTCGCTGTCGGTGATCCTCGGCACCGATGCGTCCGGCTTCGATCCCGATGGTCAACTGCCGCCGATACCGGAAACCAATGCCAGCAAGAGTGGCCGGCAGCGCCTCGTCGAGGTCGCGGCGCGCGACAAGCTCACCGTGCGCCAGCTCGCCCAGCGCGTCGGCGGCTATGGCGGGCTCGCCTTCGTCGGCACGCCGCAGACCATCGCCGACCAGATGGAGGAATGGCTGACCGGCCGCGGCAGCGACGGCTTCAACATCATGTTCCCGTATCTGCCGCAGGGCTTGTTCGACTTCGTCGACAAGGTCGTCCCGGAACTGCAAAGGCGCGGAATCTTCCGCACGGAATACGAGGGACGGACCTTGCGGGAGAATTTGGGCCTGCCACGACCCAAAAATCAGTTCTTCGAGGGTTAATCGGCCCGGAATCGGGGTGGTTTTGGCTCAGAAATCCTTGACTTTGGGCGGTTTGCGGCTAGTTTCCCGGCCAAACGCGGGCCGATTTGGCCGGCTCCCGAATTCCCTGCACTTTCGAGGTTCTGCACATGGCCAAAGCGGTCACCATCAAGGTCAAGCTCGTGTCGACGGCCGATACCGGCTTCTATTACGTCGCCAAGAAGAATTCGCGCACCATGACCGACAAGCTGGTCAAGAAGAAGTACGACCCGGTCGCGCGCAAGCACGTCGAGTTCAAGGAAGCCAAGATCAAGTAAGATCGCCTGCTTCCGACGTTACAAACGGGGCCCTTGCGGCCCCGTTTTTGCTTTCTAGCCAAGCGTCATCCCTCATGCTTCCCGGACAAGTCCCGGGCGCAGGGCTCACATGATCGCAACCTTGGACGAGGGAAACGTCGGCGGCTACTCGGTCGCCTACGGCCGCGAGGACATCTACTTTCCGGTTTATGTCACGGCCGCGCTGGCCGCGATCTTCCTGACCGCGAGCTGGATCACCGGCGCGATCTATTGGCTGGCGCCGGCGGCGGCCGCCGTCGGCTTCACCTATTACAACATCCCCCTGCTGGAGGCCGGTCGTCCGACCATCGGGGCCAACCAATACGGCGTCTTCATCCAGGCCTTCGGGCTGATCCGCTGGCGCGCCATCACGCGCATCGACCTCGTCGAAATCGCCGAGCGCGCGATGACCGTTCACGAATTGCAGATCGCGCTCAACGGACCGCTCGGCAGCGCACTGGTGGCCGATTGGCGCAAGCGGCCCGCCTATCGGTTCCTGATGCGCCTGCCCTGGCGCATGGACCATCGTGGCGTGGTGCGCGTCAATCTCGAGCCATTCGACCGGGCGCCCGATGAAATCCATCGGACGTTCCTCAGAATGTGGCGCTATTACCGCAGCTAGCGGCCGCCGAACGCCTCATCACGCAGGTGCGCATCTGCGATGTGGGCATCTGCATTGTGCGTGATGGTCATGAACCAAACGAGGCTGAAGAACAGCGACCACGCTGTGTTCCAATAGAACCAGTTCATGGGATCACCTCGAACAGCTTTGATCCGCGCCGGCCGGCGAAGATCGCCGGCCTTTGCGGGACGCCGCCCCGTCTACTGCACGATCTCGCCGTGCAGTGCCAGATCCAACCCTTCGCGCTCGATGTCCCGTGTCACGCGAAGCCCGACGAACAGATTGATCACGAACAGGATGATCAGGCTCACGACGGCATCATACACGAAAACCGTGGCGACGCCGATGCATTGATTGACGAACTGCCCGACGTTCCCCTCCAGAACGCCAGCCGTTCCACCATATTGCTCGACCGCGAACACCCCGGTCAGCAACGCCCCTACGATGCCGCCGAGGGCATGGACGCCGAAGCAGTCCAGCGCGTCATCGTAGCTGAACATGCGCTTCAAGCCGGTGCATCCCCAGTAGCAGCAGACACCGGCGGCGATGCCGATGGCGAAAGCGCCGACCGGCCCGACGAAACCGGAGGCCGGCGTGATCGCAACGAGGCCGGCGACAGCACCCGAGCAGATGCCGACGACGGTCGGCTTGCCCTTCAACGCCCATTCCACCAGCATCCAGGTGAAGCCCGCCACCGCCGTGGCGATCTGGGTCACCAGCATGGCCATGCCCGCCTGCATTCCCGCCGTGACGGCGGAGCCGGCGTTGAAGCCGAACCAGCCGACCCACAGCAGCGAGGCGCCGATGAATGTCAGCACCATGTTGTGCGCCGGTCCGGTTTCGACGCGCTTGCCAAGCATGATCGCGCACATCAGGCCCGCGACGCCGGCGTTGATATGCACAACAGTGCCGCCGGCGAAATCGAGCACTTTGACATACGCAGCGTCGTTACCCGCCGAGAAGATGCCGTCGGGCCCCCAAACCCAATGCGCGATCGGCGCATAGACGAAGATCGCCCACAGCCCGATGAACCAGAGCATCGCCGAGAACTTCATCCGCTCGGCAAACGCGCCGGCAATCAGCGCCGGCGTGATGATGGCGAACGTCATCTGGAAGCAGATGTAAACAGACTCAGGAATCGTCGCAGCGAGCGGATTGGGATTGCCGATGCCACCTTTGCCGATGTCGCTCAGGATGTCCTTGAGGAACAGGCGATCAAGGCCGCCGATAAACGGCGTGCCGGCACGAAACGCCAGACTGTAGGTGAGGACGGCAAACAGGATCGTGACCAGGCAGGTGACGGCGAAGCTGGTCATCACGGTATCGCCGACATTCTTCTTGCGCACCATGCCGCCATAGAACAGGCCGAGCCCCGGGATCGTCATCATCAGGACGAGCGCGACTGACGTGAGCATCCAGGCGGTGTCGCCGGAATTCGGCGTGCACTTCTCGAGAATCTTGCCGCCGCAGGCCGGCGGCGCAGCGTCCTCAGCCAGCGCCAGGTCGCTGAACAGCAGGCAAAGAAGCGCTACTCCCAGCAGGGCGGTCACGATACTCACAAGCTTCTGGCGCGCGTATATCCGAGACTCCATCATCTTCCTCCCATCACACAAGAAATGCTGCGGTTCGGAATGGGCGCGACGGGCGCGGTAAGCGCCGAGAGGCCACCCGCGTGTTCGGTTATCGGGATATCTCGATGTGCCGCGATACGGGTGCCGCGACACACCGAAGCCGTGGCGGCACTGGACCTGACATGAGGCACAAGGGCCCCCTGCTCGGCGGCGCAGCGAAGGCCGTCGTGCGCAGATGGCTGGAGAGTGACGGCGACTAGCCTCATCGCGGCCAGCCCTTCCCATGGGTCCCCAGGCCGGAAACCTCAGCGGCGGCTTCCGGCACGTTTTCTAGCCACGTTCAATCAAGATTCGTGCCACTGATGCGTGCGGCGTAACGCTTTGAAAGCGCTGTTACTTCAATCTGCGCACGGAATGGAATCGCGCTCCATTGCACGTTCTCGCGGCAAGCGACCGGTGAAAAAATAGGCAGCGACCGGCGGCTGCCCGCGCACGGGGCAGTCGCCGACCTTACCGGGATCGGAAGCTAGGCCGTTCTCAGCAGCGGGGGCTGCGCCGGGCGGATCAGTGCGAAGGCGAGCTGGATGATGCCGCCGGCAAGACCCAGCGCGACGCCGATGCGCCAGGCCATGGTGTAGGAGCCGAGCGTGTCATAGAGCACCCCTCCTCCATAGGCACCGAGGAAGCTGCCGATCTGGTGGCTCATGAAGGCGAGGCCCTGGATCATCGCCTGCCAGCGCAGCCCGAACATCTCGGCCACCGCGCCCGCCACCAGCGGACCGACACCCATCCAGAGGAAGCCCATGATGGCGCCGAACAGCAGTGTCGATCCCGGCGTTGCCGACAGCATGAAGTACCAGGCGAGCGCCAGCGAGCGCAGGATGTAGATCCCGCCGAGCAGCGCGAGCTTGTTCCAGCGCTGGCCGGCCCAGCCGAAGAACAGCGAGCCCAGCACGTTGAAGCCGCCGATCATGCCGAGAGTCTGCGCGCTCAGCATCGGATCGAGCCCGCAAATCGCAAGATACGACGGCAGATGCGTGGTGAGAAAGACCAGCTGCATGCCGCAGACCATGTAGGCGCAGGTCATCACCACGAAGGAGGCGTTGCCGAACGCGGTCTTGGCCGCGGTCACCGCGGTGGCGTTGCCGATATCATCGGCCGCGGGCTTCGGCAGCGGAATCTTGTCGACGCCTCCGGCGTACAGCGCGGCCGGAATCATCCCGATCGACAGGATGACAAAACCGGCAAGCCCGACGCGCCAGCCAAAACCCTCATTGAGGATCTGGCCGAGCGGCGCCGACAGCAGCGCGCCGAGCGAGCCCGCGGCGGAGACCATGCCGAGCACGGTCGAGCGCACCGTCTCCGGCACCGCGCGCGCCGCGACCGACATTGCGATCGCATTGGCGGTGCAAGCGAGCGAAATGCCGATCAACACACCGGCGCCGATCATGATGGCGACGAGCCCATGCGCCGTCGTCATCAGCACGAGGCCCGCGATATAGGCCAGCGCACCGACCACCATGATCGGGCGGAAGCCGTAACGCACCGTCATCGCGCCCGCCAGCGGCTGCAGGAAGCCCCAGGCGAGATTCTGCACCGCCAGCGCCAAGGTGAAATGGGATATCGAAATACCGACGTCGTGCGTCAGCGGCTGCATGAAGATGCCGAGGCTCTGCCGCAGCCCCATGCTCAGCGTGAGCATGATGGAGGCACCGATCAGAATGGGAAGCGTGGGACGCAGGACCTGCAACAGGGGCATTGTTCTTGTTCTCCCGGAACGGCGCGGCACGAGTGCCACGGCCTGCGATTCACGCATGTTTTGATTACACAGACCTGTGTACTTAGGCTATACAGGGGGCGACCTGTCAAGCGAAGAGGATCACGGCCGGCGCATGGCTTCCCCGCCTCCCAAACAGACCATGAAAGAGCGGATCCTCGAGACCGCCGACAAGCTGTTCTACCTGCAGGGCATTCGCGCCATCGGCGTCGACACCATCGCGGCCGAGATCGGCATCAGCAAACGCACGCTCTACAATCACTTCCCGTCGAAGGACGCGCTGATCGAAGCCTATCTGCAGCGCCGCTTCGTGCAGCCCCGCCCCTCCGACAAGCCGCCGGCCGAGCAGATTCTCGCAACCTTCGATTCGCTGGAGCGGCGCTTCTCGGCGAAGGATTTTCGCGGCTGCCCGTTCGTGAACGCGGTGGCGGAGCTTGGTCCAGAGGACGAGGATCGCACCGTCCGAAACATCGCAATTGCCTTCAAGGAAAGCCGCCGGGTCTGGTTTCGCGATCTGCTGCGGCAACTCGACGTCGCCGATGCCGAGGGGCTTGCGACCCAGCTCACGCTGCTGGTCGACGGCTCGATCGCGCAGGACCTGGTGCGCGACGATCCCGCGATGGCGCGCGCGGCGAAAGAAGCCGCCCGCGTGCTACTGGCGAACGCAAGGGTCAAGGTCGGCAGCACCACGCCTGCACACAAGAAACGCAGCAGATAAATCCGGTTGCGTCCGGAAGTCCGGTTTGGTTGTTAGCCCTGACCGAAGTGACGGCATTCCCGATTGGATATTCCGTCCGGCGAGATTGACGACCGCGCGAACAGCGTGCGGCACAACAGGGGGACGACCATGGAAGATCTGAAGGTGACGGCCACCGGCTACGATTTCGCGCCGGCGCGCGCCGCCATGCAGCGCTATATCGACAATAATCTCCTGTCCGGCATCTCGTCGGCGGTCATGGTCGGCCGCGAGCTCGTCGACGTCTCTTGCGTCGGATGGGCCGACAAGGAAGCGCAGATTCCGCTGCGCACCGACCATATCTTCCGGGTCTTCTCCAACACCAAGCTGATCACCTCCTGCGCGGCGCTGTTGCTGGTCGAGGAAGGCCGCATCGGGCTTGACGATCCGATCGAGACCTTCATCCCGCAGCTCGGAAACCGGAAAGTGCTGCGGCCGGGCGCAACGTCGATCGATGACACCGAGCCGGCCGGGAGTTCGATCACCATCCGCCAATTGCTGAGCCACAGCGCTGGTTTGAGCTACGGTTTCTTCGATCCCGGCACCGTCATTTTCAAGGCGCTCAACGAGCGCGGAGTGCACAATCCGAATACGACCTTGGCTGAGATGGTAGATGTGCTGGCCGATCTGCCGCTGATCTATCAGCCGGGCACGTCGTGGGAATACTCGCTCGCGATCGACGTGATCGCACGCCTGGTGGAAGTCGTCAGCGGCCAGACCTTTGACAAGTTCATCAAGGCACGCATCCTCGATCCGCTCGGCATGGTCGATACCGGCTTCGTCATTCCGCAACAGGATCAGGGGCGCCTTGTCGCGTATTACGCGGGTGCCGATCTGATGGAGCCGATGAAGCCGGGCCTCACCCGCACCGACAATGCGCCCTTCCCCGGTGCCTATCTGCGCCCGGTCGCAAGGCTCAATGGCGGCGGCGGCCTGGTATCGACACTGCCTGACATGGTCGCGCTGATCCGCAGCCTGCTGCCGGGCGGACCGACGCTGCTGAAGCCGGACACGATCGCAATGATGATGTCCAACCAGTTGCCCGAAGGACAGTGGATCCGCTTCGCGATGATGGGCGAGCAACCCGGCAAGGCGCACGGGCTTGCCGGTGGCCTGATCCTCAACCCCTCACCGATCGATCACCCCGACGCTGCCGGCGAGTTTTACTGGGGCGGCGTCGCCGGCACGCAGTGGTGGATTTCGCCAAAGACGGGCATCGCCGGCGTGATGATGGCGCAGCGCCAGATGGCGTTCGTCCATCCGTTCGCGTTCGAGTTCAAGCGGATGGCCTATGACGCAGTGAAGCGCGGACGTTAGGTTGGCGGACCCTGTCGTCACCCGCGAATGCGGGTGATCCAGTATTGCAGAGCGGTGTCGCCTGAAACGAGAGGCCGCAGCGTACTCGATACCCCGCTTTCGCGGGGTATGACGACGGATGATGAGAGCGTGAAGCGCGCTACGCCGCGGCGGAAACCACGCGGTTGCGGCCGTCGTGCTTGGCGCGATAGAGCGCAGTATCGGCGCGCTTCAGCACGTCGGTGACCTGCTCGCCCTTGCGCTCCAGCGTGGTGAGCCCGATCGAGATCGTCACCGTGATCCGCTTGCCGCCCTTGTCGACGGCAAACGGCTCGCCTGCGATCGAGCGGCGCAGCCGTTCGGCGACCATGCCGGCGACATGCAGGTCGGTCTCCGGCATCACGATGACGAATTCCTCGCCGCCATAGCGGCAGGCGAGATCGATGCCGCGGATCGACTTGCGGATGCGGACGGCGAATTCGCGCAGCACGTCGTCGCCGGCATCGTGGCCGTAGGTGTCGTTGATCGCCTTGAAGTAGTCGATGTCGAGGATCATCAGCGCCAGCGGCTTGCCGCGGATCGAGGCCTGCTCCGCGAGGGTCGCGAGGTGGCTCTCCATGTAGCGCCGGTTATGCAGGCCGGTCAGCGCATCCGTGATCGCCATCTCGATCGAGTTCTGCACGTTGTCGCGCAGATGATCGGTATAGCGGCGGCGGCGGATCTGGGTGCGCGCACGCGCCAGCAGTTCGTTCTTGTCGACCGGACGCAGCAGATAGTCGTTGACGCCGATCTCGAGCCCGCGCATCAGCCGCGCATTGTTGTCGGCATCCGAAATCGCGAGGATCGGCACCTGGCGGGTGCGCTCGAGCGAGCGAGCCTGGCTGCACAGGCGCAGGCCGTCGTAATTGTCGAGGCTGAGCGACACGATCAGGAGGTCGTAATTGCCCTCGGCGGCGTGGAACAAGGCTTCCGACGGATTGATTTCGACGTCGACGGTGTGCTCGGCGGAGAGGATCGGCGCCAGCTTCTCGTAGGACGACGGCCGGTCGTCGACCAGGAGGATGCGGCCGCCCGTGCCCCTGTCGGCGATCGCGCTGCGCTCCGGCGCCTGCATGCCGATCTCGAGCGAGGTGATGACGCGCATGCGCAGTTCGTCGGTCATCATCTTCAGCCGCGTCAGCGAGCGCACGCGCGCGATCAGCACGACGTCGGACACCGGCTTGGTCAGGAAGTCATCGGCGCCGGCTTCAAGACCGCGCACGCGATCGGCGGGACTATCGAGCGCAGTGACGATGACGACGGGAATGAAATGGGTCGCCGGATTCGACTTCAGCCGGCGGCAGACTTCGAATCCATCCATGTCCGGCATCATGACGTCGAGCAGGATGATGTCGCATTCCGCGCGAGTGCAGATTTCCAGCGCCTCGGTTCCATTGGAAGCGGTCAGCACATCGAAGTACTCGGCTGACAGACGGGCTTCCAACAGCTTGACGTTCGCCGGAACGTCATCGACGACGAGGATACGCGCGGACATTGCACCACAACTCCCCTATCCGATAAAGCGTCGGACAGTCTCAATGAATTTGCCGACCGAGATCGGCTTGGACAAATAGGCTTCGCATCCGCCCTCGCGGATGCGTTCTTCGTCGCCCTTCATTGCGAAGGCGGTGACCGCGACCACCGGAATCGTGCGCAGATCGGGATCGTCCTTGATCCAGCGCGTCACCTCGAGGCCGGAAACCTGAGGCAGTTGAATATCCATCAGGATCAGATCGGGGCGCAGCTTGCGCACGAGATCGAGCGCTTCGAAGCCATTGCTGGTGCCCGAAGTCTGATAGCCGTGCGCTTCCAACAGATCGCGAAAGAGCTTCATATTGAGCTCGTTGTCCTCCACGATCAGGACGGTTTTGGCCATCCCGTCCCTCCCAAATCCCGGAGACGGGCCCGGCCGCGGCACCTCACGTACCGCGCGCGGAGCGCGTCGAAAATGTGAATTCAAACTAGCGCCAGAATCGCTCTAACCCGTTAACCCGAAGTCCAACTTCCAAAGCGTGGTTTCCATTGCTTGAACACACGCAGAAGACTCGGGCATGATGGGCCTCTCAATAGAGACCATAAGTTAATGGAAAGGCAAACCGGCGCGTTGAAAAAGCCTGTTCACAACCCCCGGGAAGTAGCTGAAATCGTTGCGATTCAGGCGCTCGGCTTTATTGCCGGCGATCCAGAACGGCTGGGCCTGTTCCTGGCCGAGACCGGAATCGGTCCAGAGACGCTGCGGAACGCAGCATCCAATCCTCAATTTCTTGCGAGCGTGCTCGATTTCGTGATGCGCGACGATGCCACCGTGAAGGCGTTCGCGCAGGCCTCCGAGTTGCACCCGACCAACATCGCTGCCGCCCATCAAGTGCTGGGCGACCCAAAATGGGAGCGCGACGTGCCGTGACGACGGCAGCGGCAGCTTCCGACGGCCCCCTCAGTTTCTGCCGAGACTGCCTCGGCGATCTCGATATCAAGGTGAAGCGTTGCAGCCATTGCGGTTCGCCGCGGCTGGTGCGTCATCGCGCCCTGCCCGCGCTGGCGCTGGCGCATATCGATTGTGACGCGTTTTACGCTACCGTCGAGAAGCGCGACAACTCTGAGATCGCCGACCGCCCCGTCATCATCGGCGGCGGCAAGCGCGGCGTCGTGTCCGCCGCCTGCTACATCGCCCGCACCTACGGCGTCCGTTCGGCGATGCCGATGTTCAAAGCGCTGGAACTCTGCCCGGACGCGGCCGTGATCCCTCCGGACATGGCGAAATATGTCCGGGTCGGGCGCGAGGTGCGCCAGGCGATGCAGGCGCTGACGCCGCTGGTCGAGCCGCTGTCGATCGACGAAGCCTTCCTCGATCTCTCCGGCACGCAGCGCGTTCACGGCATGATCCCGGCCAAGGTGCTTGCCAAATTCGCCCGCGATATCGAGCGCGATATCGGCATCACGGTGTCGGTCGGGCTGTCCTGCAACAAGTTCCTCGCCAAGATCGCTTCCGACCTCGACAAGCCCAGGGGCTTCGCCACGCTCGACCAGGACGAGGCGCGCGAGATGCTGGCAAGCAAGCCGGTCGGGTTCATCTACGGGGTTGGCCCTGCGACGCAGGAGAAGCTCGTGCAACGCGGCTTCCGCGTCATCGCCGACCTGCAGCGCGCCGACGAGAACGAGCTGATGAAGCAGTTCGCCAGCGAAGGCCGCAGGCTGTGGCGACTGGCGCGCGGCATCGACGACCGCTCAGTGGTGCCCGATCGCGGCGCCAAGACGATCTCGAGCGAGACCACCTTCGAGACCGATCTCCGCGACTTCGCCACGCTGGAAAAACTGCTCTGGAAACTGTCCGAGAAGGTCTCGGCGCGGCTGAAGACCAGCGAGCTTTCGGGCTGCACCATCACGCTGAAGCTGAAGACCGCGGACTTCCGCCAGCGCACCCGCTCCCAATCGATCCAGACCCCGACCCAGCTCGCCGCCAAGATCTTTGCGGTCTCGCGCGAGATGCTGGTGAAGGAAATCGACGGCACCGCCTTCCGCCTGATGGGCACCGGCGTCAGCGCGCTGCGCCCGGGCTCGCAGGCCAACGATTCCGACATGCTCGACCGCCGCTCGGCGCACGCCGAACGGGCGATGGACAATCTGCGCAAGAAGTTCGGCAATGCCGCCGTGATCAGGGGCATTGCCTATGAAGGGCCAGGAAAGCCGGGGGAGGAGTAGCCTTCAGTCGTCAAGGCCGGGCTTGACCCGGCCATCCATCCAGCAAGATTCTTGGAAGAGCGATGGATGCGCGGGTCAAGCCCGCGCATGACGACCGAAAAGATATCAATCGGCGACCGCAACCGCCTCGATCTCGATCAGCCATTCCGGCGCCGCGAGCGCGGTGACGCCGACCAGCGTAGAGGCCGGCGGCTCCATCCCCTCAAAGAACGCCGAGCGCGCCTTGCCGATGATGGGGCGAAGCTCCGGCTTGTAGCCCACCACGAAGGTCGTGATCTTGACGATGTTGGAATAGCTGGCACCGGCGGCCTTCAGCGCCATGCCGAGGTTTTGCATCACCTGCGTCGTCTGCGCGGCGAGATCGCCGGCGCCGACCACGCGGCCCTCCTCGTCGACAGAAACCTGTCCCGAAATGTAGATCGTGCGCGCGCCCGACGCCACGACGACGTGGGAGTAAGCCGGATTGTGATGCAGGCCGCTGGGGCGAAGATGGTCGAGCTTGCTCATGATGCGCCTCCCTGATACGCGCGTCTTGGAAAGCGTACTCGTGTCGGACGGTTCCGGCCAGTGCAGTCCCGCAGGGTGCTCAGGCTTGCTCCGCCGTCGTCTCGGCGAAAGCAGGGACGACACCGAGTGGGCGGCGATAGCCAGCCGTCACTTGCAGGGCTTGGAATCCCTGACGTCGAACTTGTCCAGCGCGCCCGAGATTACGAAATCGTTGTAATCAAGCACCAGCGCGCGGGAGACGCCGTTCTCGTAGAGCTCGAACGACATTGCGTAGACCGGCGTCTGCTCGCCGTCCTTCGCCCGCGCATCGCTGTCGTAATAGCTCACCGTCACCGGCCAGCGCGTCATGGTCTTCATCGCGTCGCTCGCCGTCGACGGATCGGGCGATGACGGCGCGCGGTCACCCGCGATCGGTCGGCCGATCACCGTCAGCGTGTTGTAGATCTTCTCGCCATTGTCGGAGCCGTCATAGACGGTCTGCTCGAGCACCGATTTGCCGTCACGGGCGGCAGCGATGATGTGCCGGATCTGCTCGGTCGGGAACACGATCTTGCCGTCGATATTGAACGTCTTCTTCACCGGCTGGGTCAGCTTCACGGTAATATGATCGCCGACGCGCTCGGCGATGCCGTCGACCGGCGACGATTCACTGTCGTTCATCCGCGTGTCGATCTTGAAGCGGTAGCTTTTGCCCGACGCGTCCTCCCAGGACGTTGAGCGGAGATCGGACAGCGTCACCTTGCCTTCGCCGCTGTCGAGCTCGGACACCTGGCGGAATTCGGAGGTGTAGCCTTCGCAGGAGCTGCCGGTGAAATTGTAGAGGATGCGCCCGCGCGCATCGCTGACCGAGTTGGAGCCGCGTGATTTCACCAGGCTGAGATCGTACAGCGCCTGATGCGCAAGAAACGGCCCGCCGGCCGCGGCGGCGGGCCCTTGAACCAGACCGGATCCTGCGGCAACGGCGATCGTGAGCACCAAGGCACGCGACGGATTCCGGAACGGAAGGGTCATGATTTTTCCTCGGGGAGGCAGGGATTCGCCACAATAGTGACGGTGGTATTGCGCCGCAACTGGGGCAAGTCTGACAAAATAGCAATGTGCGCAGCGAAAGTGCCGTCATTTTCGACAATTTTCCGTGCGATTCCCGCGCATCACGGCAGCCTTACGCGTCCTTTACAGTTGCTTGCAACCGGCGGCACGATGCGCGAAACAAACCGGGCCCTGACCGCGTTTCAGGCGTCGTGCAATCCAATTGGGGGACAAAAAATGGCGGGTACCGTCGAACAGAAACTGGCGTCACAGGGCATCACACTTCCCGAACCGACCTCCCCGGTCGCCAACTACGTCCCCTTCGTCCGCAGCGGAAACCTGCTGTTCGTGTCCGGCCAGGTTTGTTTTAACGCCGAAGGCAAGCTGATCGCCAAGGGCAAGCTCGGCGCCGGCGTCACGATTGAGCAAGGCACCGAAGCCGCGCGCGGCTGCGCGATCAACCTGCTGGCGCAGATCAAGGCCGCGCTCGGCGATCTCGACAAGGTCGTGCGCGTGGTGCGATTGGGCGGCTTCATCAACTCCGCGCCTGATTTCTTCGACGGACCGAAGGTCATGAACGGCGCCTCCGACCTGATGGTCGCGGCCTTCGGTGACAAGGGCCGCCATGCCCGCACCACCGTCGGCGTCGCCTCGCTGCCCGCGGATGCCGCGGTCGAGGTCGAGGGTGTGTTCGAAGTCTCCTGATCGATGCGCGCTCCTGGTTGGCTGACGAGACGGCCGGTCGCCCATCGCGGCCTGCACGATGCCGCACGCGGTGTGATCGAGAACATGCCGGCCGCGGCCAACGCCGCGATTGCCGGCAATTTCGCGATCGAGTGCGATATCCAGCTCACCGCCGACGGCGAGGCGATGGTGCATCACGACGATGCCCTCGGCCGCCTCACTGAAGGTTCGGGCCTGTTGGCCACGAAGACGGCGGCTGAGCTGAAGGCGGTCAAGTTCAAGGATACATCCGAGCAGATGATGACGCTCGGCGATCTCTGCGCGCTGGTCTCAGGCCGCGTCCCGCTGGTGATCGAGGTGAAGAGCCATTTCGACGGCGACCGCAAGCTGGTGCGGCGGATGGCCGAGGTGCTGTCATCCTACTCCGGCCCTGTTGTCGGCATGTCCTTCGACCCCGACCAGGTGCTGGCGCTGCGCGAGATCATACCGGCCTTGCCGCGCGGTATCACCGCCCAGCGCACCTACGACGACAGTTCCTGGACCAAGCTGACGCCGGAACAGCGCGACGGCATGCGGTATCTGCGCCACGGCTTCAAGACCGAGCCGCATTTCGTCGCCTTCTGGATCAATCAGCTACCGGCGCCGGCGCCCTGGATCGCCCGCAACGTGTTCGGCTGCCCGCTGCTGGCCTGGACCGTCCGGACCGCGGAACAGCGCGAGCGCGCGGCGCGCTACGCCGACCAGATGATTTTCGAGGGGTTTGTGCCGGGAACCTGACATGCCCCAGACATGGTCCCTTGCAGTCTTGAACTCGTCGCTGCGACGCACGATCTTGGCAATGGTTGGCTTGGCAAGGGTTGGTCGTCATCTGCGATGGCGGAATGCAGAGCATGATCCGGAAGTTGGGCCAGCTGTTCCGGAAAGATCATGCTCAAAAGAGGCACCGGTCTTCATTCTCGATGGCGTCGTCTGAAATTACCCTAGAGGCTATAGCTGACATCGGCGACATTCCACCCGCCGAATGGGACGCTTGCGCCAATCCGAAGGCGGACGCGGACAGCATTCACAGCCTCGACACGCTGGCCTCGCCTGCTGCCGCAGGCGATTGCCAGACGACCGCAAGTTCGAGCTATAACCCGTTCGTTTCCCACGCCTTTTTTGCTGCCGCCGAAGCTTCGAATTCGGCCTGCCCGCGGACCGGCTGGGGGCCGCGGCATCTGATCGCGAAGCTCGATGGCAAGATCGTCGGCGTCGTGCCCTGCTATCTGAAATCCCATTCACAGGGCGAATACGTGTTCGACCGCGGCTGGGCCGAGGCCTATCACCGCGCCGGCGGCAGCTACTATCCGAAGCTGCAGGTCTCCGTCCCCTTCACACCCGCGACCGGGCCACGGCTGTTGATCCGCGACGGTGTCGACCGCGAGGTGATCGGCTCGGCGTTGGCGCGGGGCCTGCGGGCGCTCTGCAACGCCACCGAGGCGTCCTCCGTGCACGTCACTTTTGCCCGCGAGGACGAGGCCAGGTTCCTCGGCGCACACGGCTTCCTGCAGCGGACCGACCAGCAGTTCCACTGGCACAATGAGGGCTACAAGACCTTCGACGATTTTCTCGGCTCGCTGAACTCGCGTCACCGCAAGGGCATCAAGCGAGAGCGCCGCGAGGCGGTTGCCGCCGGGGTTACCATCCACCGGCTGACCGGCTCCGATATCACCGAGGACGCCTGGGATGCGTTCTTCGCGTTCTACATGGAAACCGGATCACGCAAATGGGGCCGGCCGTATCTGACCCGAGAATTCTTCTCGCTGATCGGCCAGAGCATGAGCCGGGACGTGCTGCTGGTGATGGCCAAGCGCAATGGCCGCTGGATCGCGGGCGCGATCAACTTCATCGGCTCGGACACGCTGTTTGGCCGCAACTGGGGCGCGATCGAACACCACCCGTTCCTGCATTTCGAGGTCTGCTACTACCAGGCGATCGATTTCGCGGTTCAGCGCGGGCTCAAGGTGGTCGAGGCCGGCGCGCAGGGCGAGCACAAGCTGGCGCGCGGCTACCTGCCGCAGACCACCTACTCGGCGCATTTCATCGCCGATCCCGGGCTGCGCCGGGCGATCGCCGATTACCTCAAGCGCGAGCGCGACTATGTCGCCGAGGTCGGCCGCGAGCTCTCCGAGGCCGGTCCGTTCCGGAAGACGGCCGACGACGACGCTTGACGTTTCGGCCGCGACCGAGACATTAGGGCATGATCCGGAAAAGTGTGACGCGGTTTTCCGAAACGATCATGCCTAAACAAAAGCTACAAAAATCCGAGGAGCCGCCCATGCCCGCCGCCTATGACAACAACAATCCCTTCGCAAAAATCCTGCGCGGCGAGTTTCCCTGCTACAAGGTCTACGAGAACGAGCACGTGATCGCCTTCCTCGACATCATGCCGCGCTCGCCCGGGCATACGCTTGTCATCCCGAAGGCCCCTGCCCGCAATATCCTCGACGTCACGCCTGACGACTACGCCCATGTCGCGCGCGCCGCGCACAAGATCGCCGCCGCTTCGATGAAGGCGTTCGAGGCCGACGGCATCACCGTGCAGCAATTCAACGAGCCCGCCGGCGGCCAGGTCGTCTTCCATCTCCACATGCACGTGATGCCGCGCAAGAACGGCGTCGCACTGCTGCCGCCCGCCAGCCACAAGGAAGACGGCAAGGTGCTGGAGGCGAACGCGGCGAAGCTGATCGCAGCGTTGAAGTAGGCACGGCCATTTTGAAGCCCGGATGAGCGAAGCGATATCCGGGAAGGCTGGCGATATTGGTCCCGGATGTCGCTTCGCTTATCCGGGCGACGGCGTCGCGCCCGTCACTCCGTCTCGAAATCGCCCGGCTGTGGCGGGGCCAGCGGGGTGAACTCGCAGCGGTCGGGTTTGACATCGATCAGCGGCGTCTCGTCGAGGCAGTCGAGGCCGCGGACCAGAATGACGCTGCCCTCGACACCGACCAGCTTGACGATCGAGGTCCCGATCGGGTTCGGACGCACCGGCGAGCGCAGCGAGAAGGTGCCGCGGGTGTTGCCGTTGTTCTTCGGGCTTTGCAGCACGATGTCGCGGCGCGACTGGTGCAGCCAGTACAGCACCTCGAGATTTGAATAGAAATCGACGCCCTTGATCGCGGCGACCCAGGGCTCGAAAATCTCGAGCCGGCACACCGGCCCGTCATGCCGCCCCTGCCGCGGCGTCGCCAGCCGCGAGGTCCAGGGTGTGCGGATACGGCCGATGAACACGAGCCCGGCGTGGCGAGCCGTCGGCATATCGACGGCGACCTCGCCCTGGCGCAATTCCATTTCACGTACCATGTCTCAGTCCAACGATATGTTCAGCGCCTTGACCACGCCCGCCCACCGCGCGCGATCGGCATCTACGAATTTGTCGATCTCGGCCTGGCTCTTCGCGTGCAGCGGCGGAAAACCGATCCTGACCAACGAAGCGCGAAACGCCTCGTCATTCAAGGCCCGGTCGAGGCTCGCCTTGATCTTGTCGGTAATCTCGTCAGGCACTTTCGACGGCGCTGCGATACCATACCAGACGCTGACCGCATAATCGGGATAGCCGCTCTCGGCAATCGTCGGCAGATCGGGCAAGTCCGGAATGCGCTCCGTCGAGCTGACGCCGAGCGCGCGCAGCATGCCGGACCTGACCGGCGGCAGCGCAGTGCCGAGCGTATCGAACATCAGCTGGATGTTGCCCGACAGCAGATCGGTCAGCGCCGGCCCGGCGCCCTTGTAGGGCACATGGGTCATCTCGACGCCGGCCATCTGCTTGAACATCTCGCCGGCGAGGTGAACCGTGCCGCCGGTGCCGGCCGATCCGAAATTGAGTTTTCCGGGATTCTTCCTGGCATAGGCAACGAACTCGGCGATCGTTGTGGCGGGCACTGAGGGATGCACCTCCATGATCATCGGCGCATCCGTTATCACGGACAGCAAGCGAAAGTCCCTGGCCGGATCATAGGGCAACTTCTTGTAGAGCAGCGGATTGAGTACGAAGATCGAGGCGGCTGTCACGAACAGCGTGTAGCCGTCGGGATCGGAGCGCGCCACGGCCTCGGCGCCGATCGCGCCCTGCGCGCCGGCCTTGTTCTCGACCACGACCACCTGCTTGAGATCGCGCCCGAGATACTCGCCGACGATGCGGCCGAGCACATCGGTCGGTCCGCCCGCGGCATAGGGCACCACGAGCTTGATCGGACGCGTCGGATAATCTGCGGCGCGCGCCGGCAGCGCCGCCACCAGCAAGGCGGCCAGAGCCACGATGAAGGACGATGATGCGCGCCGCTGCATGCCGTTTCCCCCGGTGTTGTTTTGTTGGGGACGACAGTAACGGATAATGCGCTCGCCGCAA
Source organism: Bradyrhizobium sp. I1.14.4 (assembly GCF_050435825.1). Taxonomy (NCBI): domain Bacteria; kingdom Pseudomonadati; phylum Pseudomonadota; class Alphaproteobacteria; order Hyphomicrobiales; family Nitrobacteraceae; genus Bradyrhizobium; species Bradyrhizobium sp. I1.14.4. Next base: position 162,901 of record NZ_JBNDLA010000008.1, read on the forward strand.
TCAGCCGAGCCAGTATTTGCCAGCGAGCATGACGATTTCACCCGCGATCACACCGGCGAAGATCGATTTCCTCGCCAGCATGAACACCACAAAGCCGGCGGCGACGGCGCCGTAGCGCAACCAGTCCGGCACGCTGGCAAGCGCACCCGGCGGCTGCACCACGATCTGCGCGATGATACCGGCGAGGATCGCGGTGGCGACCGCCCTCACCCAGACCAGAAGCTCGGAATTCTCGTCGATTCCGCCGCCGAACCACAGGCCGAGCATGCGCCATATCTGGTTGGGAATGACGCCGGCCACGAACAGGATCGCAAGCGCGTGCCAGTCGCCGATGAAGGTGCTCACGCGCGCGCCCTCACGATGCCCGCTCTCGCCCGATGCACGCCATAGGCGATGGTTCCGGCGACGACGCCGCTGACCAGGATGTCGACGCCGCTGTTCAGCATGGCAGCCAGCGGGAACAGCAGCAGGCCGAGCACCAGCGCGATGACATCGGCGAGCTCGCGGCAGTTGCGCGCGGTCGAGAACAGGAAGGCGAGCGGCGTCAGCATCAGCATGCCGGCGGCCAACAGCGGCGTGAGGTTGGCCGCGAGCGTGTAGCCGATGGTGTTGGCGATCAGGCAGACCGTCACCAGCCCGCAGCCGAGCCCATGGATAAAGGCGATGCGGCGGTTGCGCGGCACTTGCGGCAGGAAGCGGAAGCATTCGACCCACAGCGTCACGGCGGTCAGATGCGCCACAAGGATCAGATGCCGGCGCTTGGTGTCTTCCGTGTGCATCATCGGCAACACCGACACCACCATCGGGAACAGCCTGATGGCGCTGACGGTGACCGCGATCGCCGATTGCAGCACGGTGGCGCCGGAGCCGAGCGTCGTGATCACGATGATCTGCGCGGGCCCTGCCCAGACGAACGCCGTGCTCGCCAAGGTCCAGCCCAGCGAGAAACCGGAATCATGCGCCAGCGCGCCGATGCCGAGATAGGTCGCAAACAGCACCAGGGTCAGCACGGTCGCGCCGATCGACCGCGCGCCCCACAGGAAGGCGCGGAACGAGGTTTGCCATTGCGGAGAATCAAGCCGAGGAAGCGCCACGGGGAGCCGGATGGTTTTGCAATCGCGGCGGCTTAGGGCGCGGTGACCGCAGGGTCAAGCAAGCGACAACACAGGTCCGGTATGCAGTAGGCCGGCTGGATCACGCCCTGTTCTTCAGCACGAAGCACGCCCCGCCGGCCTTGCGGATGCGGCCGCACAGGCCGTCGGCCTCGGGGCGCGTGTCGGCGCCGATACGCACCTGGTAGAACGTCGCGCTGCCGCGGCTGCGCAGGCGCGAGGAGAGCAGGCTCGGATCCTGATCACCGATCACGTTGGACAGCCGCTTGATGGCACGGGCATACATCGCAAGTGCCTTGTCGCGGCTGAATCCGGCCGCGAGCTGCACGCCCCACAGCTTGGCCGCCGACAGCGTAATGTGCTGCTCGAGCCCGGCCACGAACGGATTGGGCGCGCGCTGCAACAGCGCCATCAGCTCGCGGCAACTCGCGGTCGGCTTGCGCTCCGGCATCTTGCCGCTGCGGCCGGCGGCTGCCCAATCATCAACGCTCGACCCCGTGATCGCGGACACGTAGTTGCGCGTCTCCTGCGGCATGTATCCGGAGCCGGCTAGCCAGTCCTGGATCCGGCGCGGGCCGGCATTGTAGGCGGCCGCCGCAAGGCCGAGATTGCCGAACTGGTTGCGCAGCTCGCTGAGGAATTCGGCCGACTTCGGCAGCGCCTGCACCGGATTGAACGGATCGAGCAGCCCGCGCTCGTTGGCGGTGCCCGGCATGAACTGCGCGATGCCCTGCGCGCGCTGGCCGTTCCGCGTGACGGGACCGACCGCGTCTGCCTGGAAACGGCTCTCCTGCCAGATCACGCGCGCGAAGAATTCGAGCGGCAAATCGTTCGCCCGCGCCGCCGACTCGATCATCAGGCACATCGCCTCGCGGGTGTCGCTCTCCCGCGCATCGTCCGCGGGCTTGTCGGTAGCCGCCGCGGGCTTCTCGGCGGGTGCCGCGGGCGTGTCTGGCTGAGGTGCGGCAGGTTTCCCGGCCGATGGCGCGGTCTGCTCTCCCGGCGCTGGAGCAGCCTGCTCCGCCGGCGAGGCCGCGGGTTTGTCGGCGGGCTTGTCCGCAGGTGGCGTCGCGGGCTGCTCGGCGCCTGGCGGCGGCGCCGGAGGAGCGGCCGGTGCATCCTCCGCGCCGGCGCCCGCCGCGGACGCCAGCAACAGAAGCATGACCAATGCGGCGCAACGACCTGTTCGCATTGCAAATCTGTTCCCGCGCAGCGCGGCTTGACACCGCGAGCTCGTGGTCTAGCTATGGACTGAAATGATGGCGCGCAAAAGGGAGCGCAAAATGGCCGCAGCTTCAGACGATCAACTCGGCTTTGCCCCCGACGACGATGCCCCGATCGGCTACATGAAGCGGACCCGTGATTATTACGCGGCGATCGGCTACACCACCCCCTACCGCTGGGCCCATTACACGTCCGCCCCGTTCGAACCGCTGAAAAAATCGCTGAACCAGTCCCGCATCGCCATCATCACGACGGCGGCGCCGTTCGATCCCGCCAGGGGCGACCAGGGTCCCGGCGCGAAATACAATGGCGGGGCCAAGTTCTATTCGGTCTATGACGGCGACACGTCGCAGCCACACGATCTGCGGATTTCGCACATCGCCTATGACCGCACCCACACCACGGCGACCGACAGCGGCACCTGGTTCCCGCTGGCGCAACTCAAGCGCCTCGCCGCGGCGGGCACCATCGGCGAAGTCGCTCCGCGCTTCTTCGGCGCCCCGACCAACCGCAGCCACCGCGTCACCATCGAGACCGACGCGCCTGAAATCCTCAAGCGCTGCCGTGACGACAATGTCGATGCCGCAGTGCTGGTGCCGAGCTGCCCGGTCTGCCACCAGACCGTCAGCCTGGTCGCACGCCATCTCGAGGCCAACGGCATCCCGACCGTCGTGATGGGCTGCGCCAAGGATATCGTCGAGCACGCCGCGGTGCCGCGCTTCCTGTTCTCGGATTTGCCGCTCGGCAACTCCGCAGGCAAGCCGCATGACGTGGCCTCGCAGGCCTTCACGCTGGAGCTTGCGCTGCGCGTGTTGGAAACTGCGCCCGGTCCACAGACCACCGTGCAGTCATCGCTCCGCTGGAGCGAGGACGCTTCCTGGAAGCGCGACTACAGCAACGCGGAGGCACTGAGCGCCGAGGAACTGGCCCGCCTGCGCCGCGAGTTCGACGCGCAGAAGGAAATCGCGAAGGGCCTGCGCGTCGCTTAAGCCTGAACGGTTAGCGCGGTCACTTACCAACCTCACGGTGTCATCGCCCGGCTCGACGGGTGATCCAGTATTCCAGAGACGCCGGTCAGCGACGGAGAAGCCGCGGCGTAATGGTCCCCCGGTCAAGCCGGGGGACGACAAGCGGAGGGGCCGCGCTCAGTGCGCCTTCACGAGCACCGGCACCGCATCGTGTGAGGCGGTGTCGTCGCTGTCCGCATAACGCCGCGCCAGCGCTGCGCAGGTCATCAGCTGGATCTGGTGAAACAGCATCAGAGGCAGCACGATCAGGCCGACCGACTGCCCGGCCAGCAGCACGCTCGCCATCGGCAGCCCGCTCGCGAGACTCTTCTTCGAGCCGCAGAACATGATGGCGATGCGGTCGGCGCGGGAGAAGCCGAGCAGCTTACTGCCGAAATTGGTGACCAGCAGCACGATCGCCAGCAGCATCGCATCGAGGCCGAGCACGATCGCCATCTGCGTCGCGTTGACCTGATGCCAGATGCCGTGGCTGACGCCGTCGCTGAACGCGGTGTACACGATCAGGAGGATCGAGCCGCGGTCGACCAGGCCGAGCATCGCATGGTGCCTGGCGACCCAGCGACCGATCAGCGGCCGCGACAATTGCCCTGCCACGAACGGCAGCAAGAGCTGCACGACGATGTCGAGCGCGGCATTGCCGGAGAAGCCGCCATGGCTGGACAGAAGGAAGCCCGCCAGCAGCGGCGTCGCGACGATGCCGAGCAGATTGGAGGCGGTGGCCGAGCACAGCGCCGCCGAGACATTGCCGCGCGCGATCGAGGTGAAGGCGACCGACGACTGCACGGTCGACGGCAGGATGCAGATCAGGATCACGCCCGCCCACAGCGCCGGCGTCAGCAGATGCGGCGCCAGCGCATGGGCCGCAAGCCCGAGCAGCGGGAACAGCGCAAAGGTCGACAGGAAGATCACGAGGTGCAGCCGCCAGTGCCGGGCGCCGACCAGCGCCTCCGTCGTCGACAGTCGGGCGCCGTGGAGGAAGAACAGCAGCGCGATCGCAGCATCGGTGGCGTAGCCGCCGATCACGATGCCCTGTCCGTGCAGCGGCAACAGCGTCGCGAGGCCGACCATGCCGACGATGGCAGCGATGTAGGGGTCGACGGGCATGAATGAGCGCAGGCGGTTGATGGTCATGGTGGGCTTCCTTTCCTTGATTGAAAGGTGGCTCTCCCCATGCCAATTGTGAACTGCGCTTACCGATGTTATTGTCATTACGTTATGAAATGACGGATCGCTGCGATGCTCGACCCAACCCAGCTCGAAACCTTCCTCACCGTGGTGCAGACGCAGAACTTCACCGAAGCCGGCCGCCGCCTTGGTCTGAAGCAGTCGACGGTGAGCCAGCACATCCGCAAGCTCGAGGCCGCCGCAGGCCGCCGCCTGTTCGTGCGCGACACCCATTCGGTGGTGCTCACCGCCGACGGTGAGGCGATGACCGGCTTTGCGCGCCCGATCCTGGAGGCCAACGCGCGCGCCCGCGATTACTTCGAGGGATCGCAAGTGCGCGGCAAGGTCCGGTTCGGCGCCGCGGAGGATTTTGCCAGCTCGCGCCTGCCCGATCTGCTGCGCGACTTCGTCCGCCGCCATCCGCAGGTCGATCTCGAGCTGACGATCGGCCTCAGCGCCGTGCTGTACCAGAAGCTCGACGCCGGCGAGCTCGACCTCGTGCTGGGCAAGCGGAGGCCCGGCGACGCGCTGGGACAGCTGGTGTGGCAGGACCGCCTGGTGTGGACCGCCGCGCCGGGCATGCGGCTCGATCCCGACCAGCCGCTGCCCCTGATCCTGTACGCTCCGCCGAGCGTCAGCCGCAGCGTGGTGCTGGAGGCGATGGAGCGATTCGGGCGGCCCTGGCGCATCGTCTGCTCCAGCGGCAGCCTCAGCGGCCTGCGCGCCGCGGCGCTCGCCGGTCTCGGCATCACGCCGCAGGCGCAAGGCCTGATCCCGGACGGTCTTGAAGCCATGCCGGCGTCAGGCCTACCGCCGCTCGGCAGCGTCGAATTCGTGGTCCGCACCGCGCGCCGGACCAAGCGCGGCCCGGCCACAGAGCTGGCGCTGGCGATCACGGAGCGCGGCGGCCGGCTGCGGCCGTAGAAGTACAACGGTGTTTGGCCGGACGCCGCGGCCCTTCGGCTCAAGCGCTGCGGTCTCTGGAATACTCATCACCCGCATGCGCATGCGCGGGTGATGACACCGCGCCGTGTGACGCCTTGAATCGCGAACCATCCTCATCGTCGTCCCTGCAAAAGCAGGGACCCATAACCACAAATGCCAATTGTTGGGCGATGCTGGAACGACGAGCCCGTTCAACAAGGTCCGCCGCGGCGTATGGGTCCCTGCTCCCGTGCGCAATTGCGCACTAGGCAGGGACGACGTGTTGGAGGAGCCGCGGACTCACATCTCTCCGATGCCATGCCCCGCACACGCATCCAGTACGCCGCGGCCTCTCGGCTCAAGCACAGACGTCTCTGGAATACTGGATCACCCGCAGGAGCCTGTCATCGGGCTCGCCGAAGGCGAGACCCGGTGGGCGGGTGACGACACCGAGCAAGCTGAGGGCATCTGCACGATTTCTGAATAATAGAAGAATGCCACTGATTTGCCCGTCGAGTCAAGTTGCCGTATCCGCCGGCTGCTTTGCGTGGGGTTGTTTTCGATATTTTGGCAGTGCGCCCCTGCGACGGCGGGCTATCGCGTCCGGCTATGACGACGCGGGCATGTCAGCTGCGGAAGCCCGCAAGCGCCATTTGCGATAGCCCTGCCCGCAAGCGGGAGAAGGAATGCAGCTTCGATACACCTCTGCTCGGACCAGGCGCCCCTGCGTCAGGCGGATGGCGCTGCCGCGAGTTGCACCGCGTTGAGCATGCCGGTCCGTTCGTGGCAGCCGAGATACTCGAAGAGCTGCTCGTCGGCGGCGGCGACCGTGACCTCGTGATACAGCCTGAGTTTCGCGTTCGGCCCCAGGGTGGACAGATACTTCATCGCCGCACCAAAGATCCGGACATGGGTTGGATGCGATTCCGCCCAGCGCTCCAGCGCCGCCAGGCTCTTCCACCAGCTCTGGCCGTAGGACTTTTCCGTCTGTCTTCCATCCGCGTCGACGACGCGCATATAGCGGTTGGCGTAGCAGCCGATCGGCACGCCGTCGTCGCGCAGGAACTCCATGCCCTCGCGCAGCACCGGCTCGACATCGTCGAGATACATCTTGCGCTCCGACGCCTCGGTGTCGCTCCAGTCCTGGCCGGAGCGGATCAGGCAGAGATTGTCATGCGCGACCACGCGGACACGCGCGCCGTCACGGATCACGCGCGGCTCGCCGCCGGGTGTCATCGCGTCGGTCTGTGACAGCGGAATGCGGTCGCGCATGCCGCCCCAATAGGCGTGCTCCTGCACCTCGTCACTCATGCCGTCTGCGAGGACAGCGACGCCCTCCGGACGGCCGAGCGACGAGAACAGCGTTTCGTAGCGCGCAACATGCGGCCGCAGCACTTCGATGAAGCGGCCGACGCCATCGCCGGCGCCACCGCCGGTCCAGGCCTCGCGCGCACCGTCGAACCAGGCGTCGAAACGCCCGGCATCGTCCCAATAGGCGACCGAGACGACGTTGGTGAAGCCGGCCTGATCGACATATTGCGCGCGATCCCAATGCGTCGGGCCGTTCTCGCCGGCAAAGCGCTTTGCGATCTGTGCCAGCGCCTCGGCCACGGCGGCGGTCGGCTCGCCGGGATACTGCGCGCCGAAATAGGCCATGATCACGCTTGCGACCGCAGGCTTGTGGCGCGCGACGAAGGATGGATAAGGCGGCGCGTAGTCGTCGGGCACGCGGCGATGACGGGAGCGCGCAGTTTGCAGATGAGACGGAATCGCGGATTCCATGGCAGTCGCCTCCGGGTGGATGTCGCCTGATGCGGTTAGCTCGCAGCCGCGTCGATCTCCTCGAAACTGTCGAGCGGCAGCGTGAAATGCTCGACGCGCTTCGAGGGCTTCCTGTTCAGCAGCAGACGCGTGACGTCGGGTCGCGAATAATGCCCGGCCGGATCGGCGGCGTTCTTGGCGATGCCGATCGCGCCGAGATCGATATCGGCGAGCAGCAGCCCTTCCTGATCGGGCGGCAGCTTCTCGGCGATCGAGCTGCCGTCCGGCCCGTAGATCGCGGCGTGTCCGCCGCCGACATGCAGCAGCGCATGCTTGTCGTCGCGGTCGCACATCTCATCGACCATCGCCTGCGAGACCGTGGCGCAGGGCGCCAGCACGAAGCACGAGCCCTCGACCGCATAGACGCGCGAGGCCGCGTTGTTGACCTCCCAGCCGAGCGCCGGCGCGAACGGGTCGTACAGCGAGAAGCTCGGCCAGGCCGCGACATGCACCTGCTCGTTCTGGGCATACATCGCGTATTTCGACAGCGGTTGCAGATGCTCCCAGCAGCACAGCGCGCCGAGCCGGCCGATGCCGGGGCGGTCATGCACCGCAAGGTCGCTGCCGTCGCCCTCGCCATAGACGGTGCGCTCGGCATGCGTCGGCCGCAGCTTGCGCCGCTTTGCGATGGTCTCGCCGTCGGGTCCGATCAGCCATTGCGCGAGATAGAGGCTGCCGCCGTCGCGTTCGGACAGGCCGAGCACCGCGGTCATCCCGGCCTTCTTCACCGCCAGCCGCAGCTTCTCGGCCTGCGGACCGTCATAGTTCAGCGAGTTATCGAAATAGCGCTGCACAAAACCGCGCCCGATCGCCCAGGCCGGCGAGTCCAGCCAGATGTACCAGGGATAGCCGGGGATGAAGGCTTCCGGGAACGCGATCAGTTTCGCCCCTTTGGCGGCGGCCTCCTCGATCAACGAAATGCTCTTGGCGATGGAGGCGTCGAGGTCGAGCCAGGCGGGCGCGGCCTGCAACACCGCAACGCGATATTTCGGATGTTCGATGCCCATGATGTCCTCCTCGCTGCCGGCCGGACTTGGGAATCCTGGGCCGGTTCGTACTTGATCGGCCCTAGCGGCCTCTGACATCATGCTGCCCCGGGACCGGGAACGCCGTTCGACCAGGACGGAAGGAAAACTCGACTGCGGAGGCGATTCCCCAGCCGGCGCCGGTACGAAGCTTGCTTTGTTTGCGTGGCCAGCGTTTGCACTCGTGAAGGGAGGAAATCATGCCGGCCCTGTTCACCACGGACAACGCGCCCACGCACCGGCGCCTCGCGCTCTGGCGGGACATCGTCTGCGACGTGTTCGTGCAGCTCGACTGCAAGTCCGACCTCGGCACCGCCTTTCACGGCGCCATCACCAGCGCGCAACTCGGTGCGGTGAAATGCTCTATTGTCTCGTCGAGCCGGCAGCGCGTGCTGCGCACGCCGTCGCGAATCGCGCACGCCAGCGAGGACTTCGTGCTGATCGCGCTCGGCCAGCGCGGCTGTGGCGCCGTGCTGCAGGACGGCCGCGAGACCTTGATCCGGCCCGGCGAGTTTGCCTTCTACGACACCACCCGGCCCTATGAGCTGCGCTTCGACGACGATTTCACGCAGACCATCTTCCAGCTGCCGCGTGGGATGCTGCACCGGCGCTTTGCCGGTACCCACGGCCTCACGGCGACCACGTTCACATCGGATCGTCCGGTGCAGCGGCTCGCCTGGCAGTTCATCACGGGACTCTCCGACATCGCCGACAGGCTCGATCCGGACAACGCAATCCGCCTCGCCGATCAGGCCGCCGATCTGCTCGCGATGGCGATGAGCGAGCGGCTCGGCGGCGTGGCGCTACAGGCTTCAACCCACCGTTCCGCCCTGCTCTACCGGCTGAAGGCGCACGTGCTCGCCCATCTGCCGAACCCCGAGCTTGGCCTCACCGAGACCGCCGCAGCGCTCGGCATCTCGCCGCGCTACGTCAACAGCCTGCTGGCCGACGAAGACACCTCGTTCCAGCGCTTCGTGCTGGCGCAACGGCTGGAGCGCTGCAAGCGCGACCTTGCTTCACCGGAACACGCGCATCGCCACATCGGCGAGATCGCGTTCGCCTGGGGCTTTAACGATCTCTCGCATTTCGGCCGCGTGTTCCGCGACCATTACGGCCTGTCGCCGCGTGATTGGCGGCAAAGCCGGGTGCCGAACTGACTTCTCGGGTCGTTTGCGGCGCAAAATAGCCGGGAATCCCGACCTTCACAGATGCAAACAATTTACACTAACTACAACGGGTTCCGTTCGTACCCTTCTTTTCGCAGGTCCGGACCGGTACAGTCCTGCCGTTCATTTAGGAGGATTTCCCATGCAGGACCGGCGCCAGAGCCCACGCGACAAGGTGTTTTACGGTGCGGTTGCGGAGATCAACGAGCGCGGCTCGACGATGGATTGCGTCGTTCGCAACATCAGCGACCATGGCGCGTGTGTTGAATTCGGTGACGCCACGCGACTGCCCGAAGAGATGAATCTGAGCATCGCGCGCAAGGGCCGCTCGTTCCTGGCGCGCATGATCTGGCGGCAGGCCAACAAGGTCGGCCTCGCCTTCCGGATCATGACCTCGGACACGCCGGTCAGCGATCTCGACGAGCGGGTCCGCCGCAGCGAGATCAAGAAGCGGCAGTTGCAGCGTCGCATCAAGGAGTTGCTCGGTCAGGGCTGAGCCGTTTTTCGCGGCGCCCCGCCCTCATATTGAACGCGGCCGGCATCCGGCATTCGGGGGTTGCAAAGGCCAGGCTAATCCAGCATGCGGTAGGCCCGCCACGCCGGAACCGAGAGCCATTTCACGACATGTCGTCCGCGATCATTGAGCATCCCGACGGGCTGCCGCAGCCGCAGCGCAATTGGGCCATTCTCACGATCGCGCTCGGCCTCGTGATGGCCGTCGTCGACGGCTCGATCGCCAACGTGGCGCTGCCGACCATTGCCCGGGATCTCGACGCCAGCCCCGCATTCTCGATCTGGATCGTCAACGGCTATCAGCTGGCGATCACGATCTCGCTGTTGCCGCTGGCGTCGCTCGGCGAAATCATCGGCTATCGCCGCGTCTATCTGGCGGGGCTGTTGCTGTTCACGCTGGCGTCGCTGTTCTGCGCGCTGTCGCATACGCTGCCGCTGCTCACGATCGCCCGTATCCTGCAAGGATTTGGCGCTGCCGGAATCCTCAGCGTCAACACCGCGCTGGTCCGCTTCATCTATCTGCATTCGCAGCTCGGCCGCGGCATCGGCGTCAATGCGCTGGTCGTCGCGATCTCGGCCGCGGTCGGCCCGACCATCGCCTCGTTCGTCCTGGCGGTCGGGACCTGGCCGTATCTGTTCGCCATCAATGTCCCGCTCGGCATCGTCACGCTGGCGCTGGGCTGGCGCTTCCTGCCGCATACGCAGCCCGCGGTTCACGCCTTCGATTGGCAAAGCGCCGCCATGAGCGCCATCGCATTCGGATTTGGCATCAGCGCGATCGACAGCGCCGGCCACGGCGAGGCGCTTTATCTCTGCGCGCTGGAGTTCGCCATTGCCGCGGTCGCGTCGCATCTGCTGTACCGGCGGCAGCAGCATCTGCCCTCGCCGCTGTTGCCCGTTGACCTCCTGCAAATTCCGATCTTCGCGCTCTCGATCGGCACCTCGATCGCCTCGTTCTGCGGCCAGATGCTGGCCTTTGTCGCGATGCCGTTTTATCTCGAGAACCATTTCGGGTATTCCGCGGTGCAGATCGGCCTCCTGATCACACCGTGGCCGATCGCGGTCGCATTCGCCGCCCCGCTCGCCGGCTGGCTGGTCGAGCGCTATCCGGCCGGGCTGCTCGGCGGCCTCGGCCTGCTGCTGTTCGCAACGGGATTGGGCACGCTGGCGTTGATGCCGGCCAATGCGACGCCGATCGACGTGATCTGGCGCATGGCGCTCGCCGGCGCCGGCTTCGGCCTGTTCCAGACCCCGAACAACCGCACCATGATCGCCGCCGCGCCGCGGGAGCGCTCGGGCGGTGCCAGCGGAATGTTAGGGACCGCGCGCCTGCTCGGACAGACCATCGGCGCCGCCTTGGTGGCGATGCTGCTGGCGCGCTATCCGGCCGACGGCACCAGGATCTCGCTGATGGTCGGCGTCGGCTTTGCCGTCGTGGGTGCGGCGCTGAGCACGCTGAGGCTGTCCTCGGCCGGCAGCCGCGGCGCCGACCAAGTGCGGGTCCATGAGGGCCAGCGCCTGAAGGGCGAGTGACGCGGCGCGGCCGATACGCCCTTCATCGCCGCTAACAAAAAGGCCGGCTGTGAGCCGGCCTTTTCGATTTCGTACTTGTAAGCCCCTCAGACCTTGACCATCGGCCCCTTTGAGGCCGGCCCCTTGGTGCCGCCTCCGCCGCCGTTGTTCGGACCGCCCTTCGGCGGCTTGCGCTTGCGCGGCGGCAGGCTCTCGGGCTTCGGCGTGACCGGGCCCTCGACATACTCGAAGCCGATCTTGTCCTTGGCGGTCGCCTCGTCCTTGACCAGGACGACGCGGACGTGTCCGCCACCCTTGAGCTGGCCGAACAGAACTTCATCCGCGAGCGGCTTCTTGATGTGCTCCTGGATGATGCGCGCCATCGGACGCGCGCCCATCTGCTCGTCATAGCCGTGCTCGATCAGCCAGGCCTTGGCGGGCTCGGACAGCTCAATCGTGACGTCGCGGTCGGCGAGCTGCGCCTCCAGCTGCAGCACGAACTTCTCGACCACCATGCCGATCACCTCGGCATTGAGGTGCGCGAACGAGACGATCGCATCCAGCCGGTTGCGGAACTCCGGCGCGAACTGGCGGTTGATCGCCTCGTGATCGTCGCCTTCCCGCTTCGAGCGGGTGAAGCCGAAGGCCTGTCGCGCGAGGTCGGCCGCGCCCGCATTCGTGGTCATGATCAGGATCACGTTGCGGAAGTTGACCTGCTTGCCGTTATGGTCGGTGAGCCGGCCATGATCCATGATCTGCAGCAGCACGTTGTAGAGATCCGGATGCGCCTTCTCGATTTCGTCGAGCAGCACCACGCAATGCGGATGCTGGTCCACGCCATCGGTGAGCAGGCCGCCCTGGTCGAAGCCGACATAGCCGGGAGGTGCGCCGATCAGGCGCGACACGGTGTGCCGCTCCATATATTCCGACATGTCGAACCGGATCAGTTCGACGCCAAGCGAGGCCGCGAGCTGCTTTGCCACCTCGGTCTTGCCGACGCCGGTCGGACCCGAGAACAGATACGAGCCGATCGGCTTTTCCGGCTCGCGCAGGCCGGCCCGCGACAGCTTGATCGATGCGGCCAGCGCTTCAATCGCCTTGTCCTGACCGAACACAGTGCGCTTCAGCGTCTGCTCGAGATGCTTCAGCACCTCGGCATCGTCCTTCGACACGCTCTTCGGCGGAATCCGCGCCATGGTCGCGATCGTGGTCTCGATCTCCTTGATGCCGATCGTCTTCTTGCGCTTGCTCTCAGCGACCAGCATCTGCGCCGCGCCGGATTCGTCGATCACGTCGATCGCCTTGTCGGGCAGCTTGCGGTCGTGGATGTAGCGCGAGGACAGCTGCACCGCCGCCTCGATCGCCTCATTGGTGTATTTCAGCCGGTGGTAATCCTCGAAATAGGGCTTCAGGCCCTTGAGGATCGCGATCGCGTCTTCCACGGTCGGCTCGTTGACGTCGATCTTCTGGAAGCGCCGCACCAGCGCGCGGTCCTTCTCGAAGTGCTGACGATATTCCTTGTAGGTGGTCGAGCCCATGCAGCGGATCGTGCCGGAGGCCAGCGCCGGCTTGAGCAGATTGGATGCGTCCATCGCGCCGCCGGAGGTGGCGCCGGCGCCGATCACGGTATGGATCTCGTCGATGAACAGGATGGCGTTCGGATGCGCCTCCAGCTCCTTCAAGACCTGCTTCAGCCGCTCCTCGAAATCGCCGCGATAGCGGGTGCCCGCAAGCAGCGTGCCCATGTCGAGCGAGAACACGGTCGCGGCCGCCAGCACGTCCGGCACATCGCTGTCGACGATGCGCTTGGCGAGGCCTTCGGCGATCGCGGTCTTGCCGACGCCGGCTTCGCCGACGAACAGCGGGTTGTTCTTCTGGCGGCGGCACAGCACCTGGATCGCACGGCTGATCTCGGCATTGCGGCCGATCACCGGATCGATCTTGCCGTCCCGCGCCTTCTTGTTGAGGTTGACGCAATAGGTATCGAGCGCCTCGCCCTTCTTCTTGGCGTCCTCGTTGCCCTTGGTTTCGGTTTCCTCGTCGACGCCGCGCACCGGCCGCGCCTCGGACACTCCGGGCCGCTTGGCGATGCCATGGCTGATGTAGTTGACGGCGTCGTAGCGCGTCATGTCCTGCTCCTGCAGGAAATACGCGGCGTGGCTCTCGCGCTCCGCGAAGATCGCGATCAGCACATTGGCGCCGGTCACCTCCTCGCGACCGGACGACTGGACGTGAATCACCGCGCGCTGGATCACGCGCTGGAACCCGGCGGTCGGCTTCGCGTCGTCGGCGCCGTCCGTCACCAGGTTCTCGAATTCGGTCTCGAGATAATTGACGAGACTGGTCCGGAGCTTGTCGAGATCGACGCTGCAGGCCCGCATCACCGCCGCCGCATCCGAGTCATCGATCAGCGACAGCAGCAGATGTTCGAGCGTCGCGTATTGATGGTGACGCTCGTTCGCGATCGCCAATGCACGATGCAAGGATTGTTCTAGGCTTTGGGAAAAAGTAGGCATTCGCGTCCTCTATGGCCCCCGGCCATCATGATCGCCATTACCGGGTCAGGCAATAACAACCTTCGTGATCGCCATTGATATAGTTACGACGGATCGTGGCGAAAGACCGGTCCCACGATGATGGTTTTCTTCTAAAATTCAGGCGCCAGGACTTGATCCGGCCGCGCCCGTGATCATTCGGGAACGCCGTTCGCTGCCGTCAAAAACGCGATGCAAGACCCGTTCCGCTTCCCGCGGCAGGTCAATCGTTCCCGCGAACTATTTCTTTTCCATCACACATTGCAGTGGATGCTGATGCTTGCGCGCGAAGTCCATGACTTGCGTCACCTTGGTCTCGGCGATCTCATAGGTAAACACGCCGCACTCACCGATCCCGTGATGGTGAACGTGCAGCATGATCTGGGTCGCCGCCTCGGCGTCCTTGTTGAAGAATCGTTCCAGCACGTGAACCACGAACTCCATCGGCGTGTAGTCGTCGTTCAGGATCAGGACGCGATACAGGTTCGGGCGCTTGGTCTTGGGCTTGACCTTGGTGATGACCGAGGTCGAGGGGCCGCTCCCCGCTCCATTGCGGTTGTCGTCATTGCTCATTTTCGGCACCGGCGCGGCGGGCACCGCCGGCATGGACGAAACCGGCTCGGAGATCGGGACTGTCAACGTGGATCGCAGCATGGCTCAGGCGTTTGAATTTCCCAGGGGAAACCGGATGGCGATTGGATGGTGGTCGCGATGGTCGCAAGACTGATCGCGGAACCGCCAGCAATGCTTCCAGATTGCCGCTCCCGGTCCGATCCGGCGGCCGGATCGACCTCCCGAATATGGGCCTCGCGAGGCCCTGCCGCAAGCGCTGACCCGCCGCGGCCCACCGGTCCGATTCCCGGCGCGGCAACCCTTGGAAGGTTAATCATTTCTGCCTGATTTGACAAAGGCGCCGGGCGTCCAATTTAGACGGCATTCAGGATAGCGAGCGCTTTTGCCCCGCTTTTGATCGTCCACCGGGCCGGTGGCCGAGGTTTCGAAGACCCGATTCACCTTCTGTTTAGCCGCGAACGTGGAGATGGCCGCGCAATCCATTTTGACGAGAGCGCTATGCTTGGCTCAGCCATTTCCAATCGTGTTCGCGCCGCTGTCCGCCGGTTTTCCAAGGCAACCGACGGCAATGTCGCGGTGATCTTCACCTTCGCGATCCTGCCGATCTTCGCCTTCGTAGGGGTCGCGGTCGACTATACCCGCGCCAACAACGCCCGCACCGCGATGCAATCGGCGCTCGATTCGGCCGCGCTGATGCTGTCCAAGGATCTGACCATGGGCAACATCACGGCCGCGCAGATTCCCAGCAAGGCGCAGAGCTACTTCAACGCCCTCTTCACCAACAAGGACAGCCAGGGCGTTTCCGTCTCGGCCACCTACACGACCCCGACCTCGAACACGGCGGCGACCATCCTCCTGAGCGGATCCGGCCACATCAATACCTACTTCGTGCAGGTTGCGGGGTATCCCTCGACGATGAATTTCGGCAGTTCGACAACCAGCACCTGGGGCAACGTCAAGATGCGCGTCGCCCTCGCCCTCGACAACACGGGATCGATGAAGGACGACGGCAAGATCACCGCATTACGAAACGCGGTGGCCGGAACCGGCGGCCTGATCGACCAGCTCAGTGCGCTGAGCAAGAACAACGGGGACGTCTATGTCTCCGTCATTCCGTTCGCCAAGACCGTCAACCTCGGCTCCAGCAACTATAGCCAGAACTACATCGACTGGACCGACTGGCTCAATCCTCCGACCGCGCAGCCCGCCAACATCAACGGTTTCCAGGCGACACTTCCCATCAACTGGCATGCCGTCGGACCTGGCGCGAGGTGCCCATTTACCAACAGCCTCGGCAATACTAATGGTGCCGCAAACGGTGGCTTCGTTTGTAAAACGGGTCCCACAGCAAGCGACAGTTCGACCACCACAACGATTCCGTCGACGACGGTCACGATCAACGGCGCAAGCGTCAAAAATCCCATTTGCCCGACTGCCGAGACGTTCACCGCTCCATACACCTTCGTGAAGTACAATGGCTGCTGGAGCAGTGAACCGACCGGCCTGACGGAAACATTCTGTAGCGGAAGCTCGAATTGCAGTTGCCCAAAGAACTCCTCGGGCTCCCCCGTCACGGGTTGCAACTGCTTCGGCAGCGGCAGCAGCAAGTACTGCACCGGCTTGACCTATGTTCACAACTGGACACAGCCCGGTCCCAATGACCTGACAGACAATCCCGGTCAACCGAGGGTGTCCGCCGTGGTCGGATTCAAGGACAATACTAGCACCACTAACAAGGACCACATCTGGACTCCCAACGCCGTCGGGGTCGCAAATGACTGGCGCCAACCTTCCACCAACCCAATCAGCACCTGGACCGGCTGCGTGACAGACCGCACCCAACCCAACGATGCGACCGGCGTGCTGCCGGCGTCGTCCGATGTCACGACGCTGTTTCCCGCCTACGAGTATTTCGAAAACAGCACAGCCTATTGCAACAGCAGCGCCTCGACGTCGCTCGAGCCGATCATCCCCCTGAGCTACAACTGGAGCGCGCTCAAGACGGCGGTCAATGCCATGCAGCCGACCGGTGGCACCGACCAGTCAGTTGGATTGGCCTGGGCGTGGCAATCTTTGCTGGTGGGCGGCCCACTGAACACGCCGGCAGAGGATTCCAACACGACCTATAACCGGGTCATCATCCTCTTGTCCGACGGTTTGAACACCGAAGACCGCTGGCCGGATTATGGCAACGGCAGCAGCCAGGCCTCTGGCAATCCGATCGATGTGCGGCAGGCCCTGCAGTGCCAGAATCTGCAGGCCGCGAAGGATTCCGGCGGGTCGCCAATGTACACGATCTACACCATCCAGGTGAACACGCACTCGCCCGCCGATCCGACCTCGACCGTCCTGAAGAACTGCGCCAGCAGCCCCGACAAGTTCTTCATGCTGACCAGCTCGACCCAGATCCTGACGACGTTCAATACGATCGGAACCGCGCTGAGCAAGCTGCGGCTGGCGAAATAGCCGCCCGCTCCAAGTCCAACAAAAAAGCCCGGCCGAATGGCCGGGCTTTTCGTTTGTGGAGGTCAGCGACGCTTACTGAGCAGCGGGCGCAAACTTGGAGACCAGACCTTCATAGGGTTTGAAGGTCTGCTTGGCGCAGTCGCTGTACAGGCCGGCGATCTTCTGCGATTCCGCGACGAAGGTTTCGTAGGACGAGCGCAGGTACTCGGTCTGGGCCTCGAGCGCCTTGTCCAGCGACTTCACGCCCGACAGCTTCTCGACGAACGACTTGGTGTCCTCAAAGGACTTCTTGGCATAGTCGCCATAGGCGGTGGCGATGGCCTGGACGCCGCTCTGCAGGTTGTTAGCGGACGCGGTAACGGACTCGATATGCTCTTTGCCGTAGTTCTGAATGTCTTCGATCTTGACCATGGATGGATTTCCTTTTCCCAGACTTGAAGGCGCAAATTCCCATTGCCGGGAAGCTCCCGGCCCCCTGACGCCGATAGGAATATCGCATTGCACAATATAGTCAACAATTATTGTGCAACGCACAATCACACAGCCCGAATCTTCGGCATTTGCGATAAACCCGGGGGGACCGCGCAACGGTTGCTTAATCTTTTGGAAACTCAGGCCGCCTAACCTGATTCCCGGACTTTGTTCGCCTTCCGACAGACGGCCTCGAAAGCTGTTTGTGAACAACACCTTAGCTAGAAGAGCGACCTGAGCCGCCACTGGGGCCGATAGCTTGGCCCGAAGTGGTTTGTTGCGCAGGCAAGGATCGACGGCCGCCGGGCACAATTTCGCCTCACGGGCCAGTGATCTAGATAGAAATTGGGACGGGGAAGTAGATGCTTCGAACAACCTTTGCCTCCTCGCGGGCGCTGCGAGTTGGCGTTCTTGGGCTCGTTACCGTCACGACGGCGATCCTGATCACCAGTGATAGCGCGGAGGCGCGCCGTCACCGGCGTCATACCGCCCGTCATCACCACAGCGAGGACGCGCGCGAAAGCTACAGCCCGCAATTCGCGTCGATCATCGTCGACGGCAATACCGGCTCGGTGCTGACATCCAACAGTCCCGACGGCCTGCGGCACCCCGCCTCGCTCACCAAGATCATGACGCTCTATCTGCTGTTCGAGCGCCTCGATTCCGGAAAGATGAAACTCGACACCGAGATGCCGGTTTCCGAGCATGCTTCCGAACAGGACCCGACCAAGCTCGGCTTGCGGCCCGGCCAGACCATCAAGGTCGAAGACGCCATCAAGGGCCTCGTCACCCGCTCCGCCAACGACGCCGCGGTCGTGATCGCCGAGGCGATCGGCGGCAGCGAAGATGACTTCGCGCGCATGATGACCCGCAAGGCCCGCGCGCTCGGCATGAGCCGCACCACCTATCGCAATGCCTCCGGCCTGCCCAACGACGAGCAGATCACGACGGCGCGCGATCAGTCGACGCTGGGCCGTGCCATCCAGGATCGCTTCCCGCGCTATTATCGCTACTTCTCGACGACGGCGTTCAATTTCCGCGGCCACACGATCACCGGTCACAATCGTCTGCTCGGCAGCGTCGAAGGGGTCGACGGCATCAAGACCGGCTACACCCGCGCCTCCGGCTTCAACCTCGTGACCTCGATCCACCGGGGCAACCGCTTCCTGGTCGGCGTGGTGCTCGGCGGCCGCAGCGGCGGCTCCCGCGACGCCATCATGCGCAACCTGCTGGCCGAGAACATCGGCAAGGGCGCGGCCACCCGCACCGCTGCCGCGATCACCGAGCGCAACCCGGCCGACGCCAATGTCGAGGTTGCCGATGCCGACAATGCGCGCGCCGCGGACACGTCGCCGGCTGCGGCGTCGGAGCCAGCCGCTGCCGCCATGCAGGCGCCGCGCCCGGCCAACAAGCCGTCGCTGATGGCGGCCGCCGCCGCCGCCCTGCCGCCGCCCCCGGCAAAGCCCGAGCCGCAGGCCAAGCCCGAGCCGGCGCCGCTGACCAGCGGCGTAATCCAGGCCCAGGCGATCGCCGCGATCCCCGGCTCGGCCGAACCGATGAAACCGGTCAAGGTGAAGACCGTGCAGGTCAAGGCCGGCCCGGTCAAGCTCGCCGCCGCCGGTCCGGCACAGTCCGCGCCCCCGATCACCAACACAATTCCGTCGCGCGGCGAGATCCCCGAGACCTCTAATGCGATGATGGCGCGGGCCGCCGAGACCTCGAGGCCCGAGATGCCGCCGCAGCCGGCTAATTTCGGCACCGGCAACGGCATCCTCGGCGTGCTGCCGGCCTCGGCCGTCCATGCGCCCACCCCTGCGGCGCCGCAGGCGGTGGCGTCGATCGAACCCACCCGCAGCCTGCAGGCCGCCCCGCAGACCAGCGCCGTCAAGCCGGGCGTCGCGCACACCGGCTGGATCATCCAGGTTGGCGCGCTGGAGTCCGAGGGCGAGGCCAACAAGCGCATCGACCTCGCGCGCAGCTCGGCCCGCGGCCTGCTCAGCAAGGCGGACCCGTTCACCGAAGTCGTCGCCAAGGACAATCGCAAGCTTTATCGCGCCCGCTTTGCCGGTCTTGAGCGCGATCAGGCCGAAGCGGCTTGCAAGACGCTCAAGCGCGCCGAGATCTCCTGCATCACCGTTCGCAACTGATCGACGCTATCTGCTGATTTCAAAGGGCCGGCGCCGCAAGCGCCGGCCCTTTTGCTTGGCCTTTTGCTTGGCATGCCGCCCGCGAGAACGACCGGCTGTCGGCACGCGGCGCAACCATGAAAACTTCTCGTCAAGACTTTACGGTTAAGTTTTCCCGAAAGAACGATCGGCCACGCCGGACAGCGGCGGGCCACACGGGGCATCAATCAGAAGCGGAAGGCAGCTCTCGGCTGTGGCGTTGGTAGCGTAGCCGGAGTTTAGAGATGCGTGCGAAGCAAAGTATCCTTGGCCTCGTTCACACGGGCGGCGAGGTACGTCGAGCCCCCCTGGTCGGGATGGAGTTTCTTCATCAGGGTGCGGTGAGCACGGCCGATGTCGTCACGCGACGCTCCCGGCTGCAGGCCAAGGATCTGATAGGCCTCCTCATCGGTCATTTTGCCGCTCGCCGCCGCACGGCCCTGCCCCCCTGCCCGGTCGCCCTGTGCGTCCTGACGCCAGGCGGGAAAACGGCGGTCCAGATAGCTTTCAAGTAGCGCGACGCTTTCGGCGTCGAAGCTCGGGACCATCGCCAGCAGCTGCGACAGGTCGAACTCATCGAGCATGCGGCCGGCCTGCGGTCCCGCCACGATCTGGCCCGTGAGCACGCCGCTGCCGTGATCGAGGCTCATATCGAGATAGTGCGAGCGCACCCGCGAGCTTTGTCCGGGGCTGCGCGAACCGCCGAACATGCCGCCGAAATTGGGAAAGCCGGTGCTCCCGAACGGCGACCAGCCGAGCAGTCCGGCGCCAAAGATGCCGAGCGGTATTGCTACCGCCAGCTCGCCTCGTACCCCGGTGAAGGCCGCAACGGCAAGCGCGAGCACACCGCCACCGATCTTGATCGCGCGCGCGAGCACAGCGGGATTGGCCGCACGAAACATCTGCAGCGCGGAATAAAGGACGACAATAGCGACGACGCCGGCGATCAGGGTTGGCATGCGCGGAATATAAGCGGCCCGGCGACAAAAAGCATGCGAAGCTTCGTCTCACCGGAGCGTGAAGCGCCCCCGCGTGGCGCTGCTTCCCGCGATTGAGGAGCTTGCGCCAAGTGCGCCGGAGGAAGCTTGATGGCGATTGACGGACTGATCAGCCTTCGCAGTGATGCCGGGCCGAAGCAAACCGCCGACCGGCTCAAGGCCGAACTTCAGGCGCGCGGGCTGACCGTGTTTGCGCAGGTCGATCATGCCGCTGGCGCCGCAGCCGCCGGTCTTGCGCTCCGCCCGACCGAGGTTTTCGTCTTTGGCAATGCGAAGGGTGGCACGCCCTTGATGCAGGCAGCGCAGACGATCGGGATCGATTTGCCGCTCAAGGCGCTGGTCTGGCAGGACCAAGCCGGCGACTGCTGGCTCTCCTACAACGATCCGGCCTGGCTCGCCGCACGGCACGGCGTTGCGGAAGCGACCAGGCAGGTCACGGCGAACATGTCGGCGCTGCTCGGCGCAATTGCGAAAGCCGCAACGTCGGGCGGAGCCTGACGCGACGCGGCGCTATCGCATCTGGCCGATCAGCCGCGCTGCACCACTCGTGGTCTTCGCCAGCTGCAGCAGCGCCTCGCGGCCGCCGGCAGCATAGGCTGCGGCGGCGCGCAGCAACTCGCGGAGCTGTGCAGCCGCGCCGGGATCGAACCTGCACCATGCGCCGCCGGTCAACCGGGCGATCTCGCGAAACGTCTGCTCGGCAGCCGCATCCTCGCCTTCCTGGAACATGAAGACCGGCACCTTGAGCAGACCGAGTTCGCCGGCCTTGGCACAGAGGTCGTCGGCGCTCTCCTCCATCGCATCGCCCACGAACACCAGCGCGCGCACGCCTGAGGCGACCGCCTCGCGGCGCGTCTCCGACAGTACCTTGCCGATCTGGGTATTGCCGCCCTGGCAATCGATCTTGCTCATCAGCCGCGCCAGCTGCGCACTGTCGGAAATCCATCCGGTGGCACGGCACTCGTTGAAACCGCGATAGTAGACGAGGCGGATATCGAGGCTGCCGAGAGAGCCGGCCTCGCGGAACATGTCCGCCTGGAGCGTGCACGCCATGTCCCATGTCGGCTGCCGGCTCATCGTGGCGTCGAGCGCGAACACCAGCCTGCCGCGCGCGCCGGCGCGATGCGGCGACATCGCCCGCGCCTTCGCCACGAACGCGGCGATGTCGTTCGAACTCGACGCCGGCACGTCAGGCGCATTGGCGGGACGTACATCGCTTCCGGATGTCGGTTTGATCGTCTTGCCGGCCATCAGCGCTTGCCTCGTATAGCAAACACTATGTGGGCCGCCGCATCGGATTGGTCAACGTGACGGGCCTCTCTGCCCGGATCGGATCCCGGGCAGCCCTGTCAATTCGTGACCGACGGATCCTTCTTGGTCTCTGTCTTGGTCAGCGAAAGCGACTTCTTGAGCTTGTCGGTCAGGGTCTGAGGCTTCTCGACCGGCACATAGAGCGAGACCGGACCGGGCTCCAGAATCTTCGGCGGCGCATTCGTGGTGTCGACCGGTGCGACAGCGCTGTCGGTGTCGGCCAGGAATTTATCGAGCATGGCCTGGATCGAGTCCTTGGCCTTCTCGGGTCCGGTGTCGCGCATGTCGTTGTGCTGGAAGTTGGTGTTCACAACGGTGATGCCGGCCTTCTCGCACTCCTCCTCGTCCGGCACCACGCCGGGATCGGGCTTGAAGTGCGAATCGTGAGACCGGAATGAGAGAATCTTGAACTTGCCGTCGGTCGTGAACGGCACCCGCAGATTGTCCAGCGTGACGACCTTCTTGATTTCATCCGGATACTGCTTGGCGAAATACATCGCTATGTCGCCGCCATTGGAATGGCCGACCATCGTCAGCTTGCTGTAGTCCGCGTTCGGCTCACGCTTCTTCATCTCCTCGATCGCGAACTTGATGTTGGTGATGCCGCGCTGATACTGCGGCAGGCGCCCGACATAGAGCTCGCCGACCTTGGTCACCATCGGTCCGTCCGACGGCAGATCGTTCTGAATGCTGATCGTCAGATAGCCGCGCGCCGCGAACACGTTCGCGAGGAAGGAATATTCGGTGAATTTAACGGTATTGCCATGATTGAGGATCGCAACCGGAAGCTTGATCATGCCAGCGTCGGCCTGCATCTCCTTGTCGAAGCGCACGGCAACATCGACCGCAACCGGCCGCTCATCGCGCGTCGGGTCCTTGAACATGAGAGTTTCGTGACGGATCGCCCACTTGCTCGCAGTGAAATAGGCACCCGTGATCACCACGGAGAGCGAAAGCAGAACGAGAATTCCACGCTTCATGACGTCCTCGAGGTGCCCGCCTTTGACAGGGCGATTTTGGCAGGAGGCTCTTCGGCCTCCTTTTGAGAATATATGTCACAGCGCCGTGACAGGAAGTCCAAATATTGTGGCTTCGGTGGCATAACGTTGTGCGCCGCACCTATAGTTTGTGCAAGTGCACAGGCCTCACCGCGACGACTCGTGCTCTCCTCTACCCTTCGATGTGAGTTCCCAAGGTTGCGTTCGAACCTTGGATCGACGTTGAGGAGTAACTGGATTTGGGCAGCTTTGTTCCGTCTTTTTGGCCGTGCTGTGACCAAAATCACCGGAAAACCACGGATTTCAGCCGATTTCGGTGTAGATAATCAGCTTCGGACCCGGATCGTCATTCACCTGGAAGCTGGCGTACTCGAAAATTCGGCCGGACACGCTTGGGGTGGCTGCGCACCTTCTTGCCGGCGACACTACCGCCGACGTCATGGGTTCCCCCACCAGGCATCGAACTCGGGACAACCGCGGCGGAGCCTGGCCAGCAGGTCGACGAAAGCGCGATCGATCACGTCAACGATGCCGAGGCGCAGGCCGCCGCCAACGGCGGACCGTTCGGGATGACGGTGCTGGAACCGAACCGATAGGCCGGCACCGCACGCCAATCCTAGTTACCGATGATGTCGTGGACCTCGAGCGGCTTGTCGACCTGGCTGAACCATTCGGCCCGGTTGGCGGCCCGGCGGCGTCCGCGCTCGTCAAGCGGCAGCTTGAGCTGGCGCAACAGGCTCATCACCTCCTCGCGGGCGGTGACGTGCCCCAGGCTCGGGCGGGTGCCGAGCGTCGCCTCGTCGATGTCGTCGAGCGCGGTCAGCCCACGCGGGAAGAATTCGCGATAGACCACCCGCTCGGCAAAGCCGTCGACCGAACGGAATCCGAGCCGCAGCGACAGCTGCTTCAGGCCGTCGGCGACCAGCTGCTTGTTGCGCGAGCCGAGCATCGACAGCCGGTTGCGCACCACGATCCAGTCGGTCGAGGCGCCGTCGAGTTGGCGGCGCTTGCGTCTGACGTCGCGCACCATCTCCGCGTAATGGCTCTCGCCGGTCACCGCGTAGGTCGCGGGATCGACGGTGCCCAGCACGTCGAAATCGAGGAAGCTGTCGTTGATCGGGGTCACCAGCGTGTCGGCCATCGAATGCGCGAGCCGCATCAGGTAGCTGTCCGAGCCAGGAGTATCGATGACGATGAAATCATAAGCACGTTCCACTGCGCTCACCGCGGCCATGAACTGCTGGAATTCGGTGTTCTCGTTCTCCTCGATCTGCATCGTCTCGCCGTACCTGATGCAGTGGTGCGCGGGGAGTTCGAGATCGAGCCCGGAGCGCCGCGCCCAGGCCTGACGATTGCTGATGTAGCGGGTGAAGCTTTGCTGGCGGCAGTCGAGGTCGATGCTCGCAACGCGCTGTCCGGCCTTCATGAGCGCGACGGCGATATGCAGGGCGGTGGTCGACTTGCCCGAACCGCCCTTCTCGTTGCCCAGCACAACGACATGCGCGGAGCCGGATTGACCCTGACTAGCCTGCACCAACATGATTCAAACCCCGGCAATGATCTTCAAATCGAGCGCCGCTGCGGTCAAGTGAAATGCATCACTGCGACAGGAAATCAATTGCAGCCGTCCTCAATGATGAATCGATCAGCTGCGTCGATCGATGGCACGGCGCCTGTGACCAGCGCGCGTGCGGGATCGCGTAATGCTTGTCGCGGCCGTTTGCCGACAGCGGTTCGGTCTTGGTAAGCTGCGCTACCTGCCGAATGCCAAACCTTCCACCCCAATTCGTCCCACCCAGATTGCCCCACGAGCCGAGACCAGATGCCGCGAAATCCCACCGTCGTCCGTACCGTCCCAGCCCTTCGCCGCGCCGTCGACACCCTGCGCGCCAAGAAGGCGACTGTCGCTCTGGTTCCAACCATGGGTGCCCTCCATGACGGCCATGTATCGCTGGTACGGCTTGCCAAGCGCCGCGCAAAGCGGGTCGTCGTCTCAATCTTCGTCAACCCGACCCAGTTCGCGCCGACGGAAGATTTCGGCTCGTATCCGCGCACCTGGAAGGCCGACCTCGCCAAGCTCGCCGCCGAGGGCGTCGACCTGATCTGGCATCCCGAAGTGAAAGCGATGTACCCGGACGGGTTTGCCACCAGGATCGTGCCGGAGGGGCCCGCCACCGCCGGGCTCGAGGATCGCTTTCGGCCGCATTTCTTCGGCGGCGTCGCCACGGTGGTCGGCAAGCTGTTCACGCAGGTCCGGCCCGATGTTGCGATCTTCGGCGAGAAGGACTTTCAGCAGTTCCGGGTTGTGAGCCAGATGGCCGCCGACCTCGACCTCGGCGTCAAGGTGATCGGATGCAAAACAGTGCGCGAGCGCGACGGCCTCGCGATGTCCTCGCGCAACGTCTACCTTTCGCAAGAGCAACGGCGCGCCGCCCCCGAACTCCATCGGGTGATGAAAGAAGCGGCGGGCCGGCTGCACGCCGGCGAGGACACCGCAACCGCGATGGCCGCCGGCGCCGCGCTGATCACGAAAGCCGGCTTCGTGCTCGACTATCTCGAAGTTCGCCACGCCGCCACCCTGGCGCCGATCGGCTCGCTGAAGGATGGCCCGGCGCGGATGCTGGTGGCGGCGAGGCTCGGCAGCACGCGCCTGATCGATAACATCGCAGTCTAAAGCAGGATCCGCAAAAGTGTGATGCGGTTCACGCCCAAACGAGATGCGAACGTGTAAGAGGGCTCAGCCTCATCCGCGGCGCCCGGGGCGTGCTTGCGCCGTCCCCGCGACGCCTGGATGATCGCGCCTTTCAGAGGCGATCGGAATGAGCAGTTATTTCAGGCAGGGCATTCTTCTTGGCATCGCGCTGTTGGCCGCAGGCCTCGCGCAGGCGCAAATCCGGCCGCCCGTCGGCGGGGTCAATTCGGCGCCCGGCGCGATGATCTTCTATGTCGCGCATGGTGCACCGGATGCCTGCGGCCCGGGCTGCTCGGACTGGATCGCGGCCGAGGGCGCTGTGCAATGGGACACCTACAAGCGCCTGCTGGCGATCCTCGACCGGCAGAACGGACGCAAGCTGCCGGTGGTGATCAACATCAAGGGGAATTCCAATCTCAATGTCGCCTCCAGCCTCGGCCGGATCCTGCGCGATCGCGGGATCGATGCCGCGGTCGCGGCGACCGACGTCGTGGCCTGCAGCGGGAAATCCGAGGAGGAGTGCTTCGCGCTCAAGCGGCCCGGCGGGCCGCTCGATGCGAGGGAGAAGCTGTCCGGCACTGCCTGCGATTTCGCCTGTGTGCTGATGCTTTCGGGCGGCGTGCATCGCAGCCTGCCCGCCGGCAGCCGTGTGGTCCTGAGCGGCATGGCGATCAACAACCGGCTCGCGCCCAACGTCTCACCCGAGCATCGCGAGAGCCTGACCTCGATCTTCACCGACCAGTTCCGAAGATATCTCGGCGAGATGGGGATCGATCACGAACTGCTCGACGTCGCCGTCAGCAATGCGGGCGGCGGCCGCTATGTCGAGATTCCGGCGTCCGAATGGGGTCGGCTCCATCTCGTGACCGAGTAGCAGTAATCCTCGGCTGCCGCCGTTCGATCGCTCACAGCGATCCGGTCGCTCACAGCGATCCGATTGCTCAGAGCAAGCCGAGGTCGCGCAACTCGCGGCGCATCGGCTCGGGCATCGATGCCACGCTGGCCGCGCTCGACTTGGTGAGATCCGCCGGGGCCGAGTCCGCGGTCAGGTAGCGCCAGCCCTGGAACGGCCGCATCGGCCGCGGCGAGACGGCGATCACCTTGGGCTGCATCACCAGCCGGCAGCGTCCGATGCCGTCCTTGTCGCGGAACGGCTCGATCGCGATGATCTTCTCGCGTGCGGCGATCTCGCCACGGATCACCCAATAGAGCGAGCCGCCGGCAAGGATCTCCTCCTCGCGCTTCGGCGTCATCCGCGTGACATGGACGTGACGGAGCGGCAGGCCCTTTTTCTTCGCGGTCGCCATCCTTTCGGCGACCCAGCCCTTGAGTTCCTTGACGGAGTCGCAACCGACGGCGAGCTTGATGAGATGCAGCGGCATGCGCCGGATGTAGCGGCCGGCGAGCGCTTTGGAAAGGGAGCGATATAGGCGGCAGTGGATATCGGGATTTACTGCACCGAACGGAGCGATGACGACGGCTCAAGCCGCCGTCTTCACGCTTACTCCTGGTTCGCGGCCGCCGGCGCACTCGCTGCGGCTGGTGGCGGCGGCGGCGCTGGCGCGGCCGGCGCGATCTGGACCGGACGCTTCGCCGCGGGCGCCCGCTTCGGGGCTGCGGGAGCTGCGGCAGCGCGCGCGGCCGGCGGCGGCGCCGCTGCGGCCGGCTTGGCCGGTTCGGGTGTCATGATGCTGACCGGCGGCGTCGACGACGCGCTCGGGAACTCCGCATTGGTCGGCTTGCCGGTCGGCATCGACGGCGGCAGCGCCGCGACCAGACCGGTGGCGGCCGACGCCTGCGCTCCGGCCGGCGCGTTCCAGGACCCCGCGTAGCGCGTGATCAGGTTCTCGTAAGTCCGCTCGTTCATGTTGGCGATGATCTGATGATTGTCGCCGAGCGAGCGGAACGCCGGGCACGCGGTCGGTGTGCAGTGGTCGCGCGCCATCAGCGCATAGGCCACCAGGCCGTACCGGTCATGCTCGATGGCGCGGCGCAGCGCCTGCAACTCGGTGGTTGAATTGCGCTCCGCGGTTGCGAGATCGCCGAACGCGGTCAAGCGCGAGATCTGCGCTGCGGCATAGCTGACCGCCGCCGCGGCGGTATCCGATGAGCCGAACAGCACCTTTTCGCAGGCGTTGAGAACGGCGTCTCCAGCGAGGTCGTCGACGCAGGCCAGCGCCGGCACCGTCTGGCCGGTCAACTGCGCCGTCCGTGCATCGGCCGGCGCCGCCTGTCCGCCCGGGCCGAAGCCACGAATCGTCGCGGCGACCGCAACCGCGATCGACAGCAGCGTGATCACGGTCAGCGCGCCGTTGGCAACGGATTTTTCCGCACGCAGCAGCGTGACCAGAACGACGATCCCAAAAAACCCCGCAGCGGCCAGCGTCAGCCACATCGGGAAGGTCGGTGAGCGCCAGATCTGATCCAGCGAGGAAGCCCAATTCATGCGCGATGTCCCTCAACGCAGCGTAAGCACAATCGGCGACGGCGAACGCCGCCACCCCGACGTCCAACCTTCAGCACAATGGGTCTGCGAACAGGGCCTTTTGACGGCGACGGCGCGAAACCCGCTCCAGCCACCGGCTTGCGCACAAGCTCCTTCAGGACAGCGCGAGCTGACTCTCCTTGGCCACCCGTTCGAAAGCTTCGGTCGAGCTCTTGATGCGATACTGGCAATCGTCACCATCGGTCGGCAGCAGGCGGATCACCTCATAGGTGCCACTCGCAGCCGGGCGCGCCACGTTGCTGGCCGTGAAATAGACGGTCTCGCCAATCGAGTACTTATGCTTCAACGCCCTCTCCATTTTCTTAGAGATTGCCGGCCGAACTGACAGTCCCGATAGCTCTGGCCGGCATTTTGAGAACCCCGTGACAAGATAGCACATCGCCCCGCCCCAAATCCAGCAAGATTGGGGCATGGCGTAGCTGCGATTTTTGCAGGTTTTTCAGCGCGATAGGCAGCAAATTACGTGCCAATCAGAAATTGAACGCCGAGCTCGGCCGGAACCCGGTTCCACCAGGCTCAGGCGGTATGCGGCAGCTTGCCGTTGGGGCTTGCGCTATCGACCGCCGCCGGAAGTTGCTGGGCGAGCACCTTGGACAGCTGGTCGACCGGAATGTTGAATTTGGCGGCGAGCTGCTTGACCGTGTCGCTGCCCAGCACCTCCTGGAGCTGTTCAGCCGAGATCGGTAGGTTCTGGCCGGTGCCGATCCAGGATTTGACCTGCTCGCCGAGCCCCGCCTGCTCGAGCTTGGCGACGATCGCGGACAATCCGCCCTGCCCGCCATTGCCCATCACCTCGCCGAGCACGACCGGGATCACGGCCGCCCCGAGCTGGCCAAGCATGCCTTTCAGCTCCGGCGAATTTTCCAGAGAATCGAGAATGCCCATCGTCTAAGTCCTTTCACGACTTGCAAAACCAGCCTTCCGGATTCGACGCCTTCGGCCGCGCGGCGTCAAGCCGCGATCTTTGCAACCGCTGTCACAATTCGGAAGCGCAAGCCGTCAGGCGTCCTCGAATCGGTCGATCCGCAGCGTCTCGGCGAGGCCGTCGCGAGTCCATTCGGCAAACGCCGGAAGTTGCATCATGGCATCGACATAATGCTGCGCCTCGGGCTTCACCGGGATCGCGTAGGTGCGGAAGCGATGCACCACCGGGGCATACATCGCGTCCGCCGCGGAGAATGCCCCGAACAGGAACGGGCCCTGCCTGCCATGGCGCGCGTGGCACTCGGCCCAGATCTCCTCGATCCGCGCCACATTGGACCGCGCGTCGTCCGACAACGCGACAGCGCGGATCGGCCGGTGCAGATTCATGCCGCATTCGCTGCGCAGCGGTACGAATCCGGAGTGCATCTCCGCCGAGATCGCGCGGGCGTGCGCGCGCGCGGCGCGATCCGAAGGCCAGAGCTTCGCCTCGGGAAATTTCTCGGCCAGATATTCGATGATCGCGAGCGAATCCCACACCGTGACGTCGCTGTCGATCAGCGTCGGCACCTTGCCGGCCTTGCTGAAGCTGAGGATGCGGTCCTTGTCGGCCTGGTCCGTATAGAGCGGAACGAAGATTTCCTCGAACGGGATGTTGTTGGCGCGCAGCGCCAGCCAGGGCCGCATCGACCATGACGAATAGTTCTTGTTGCCGATGACGAGCTTGAGCATGTCCGGGAATCCTGTTGCCAGGGTAGTTTGCCATAGTGCATTGCACGCGTTCAACCTGTACGTACATGACGCGGGATGCAGCGCGGACCAGCAGCCGCGTTCACGAAGGAAGGCACCATGACCGGCTATTGGGTCGACATCCTGGCCGTGAGCTTCTTTGCGCTGGAATGGCTGGTCTACGCCATCACGCTGGAGCACACCGCCTATGGGCGCGACAGCCTGTCGGCACGGATGCATGTCTATCGCGAAATCTGGGTCAGGAACCTGCTCAATCGCGACGCGCGGATGGTCGACATGCAGATCATGACGTCGCTGCAAAACGGCACCGCGTTCTTTGCCTCCACCAGCCTGATCGCGATCGGCGGCGCGCTGGCGCTGCTGCGCGCCACCAACGACGCGCTCGCCGTGCTCGGTGCGCTGCCGGTCAACCTCACGCCCTCGCCCGCGCTGTGGGAGGTCAAGTGCATCGGGCTGATCCTGATCTTCATCTACACCTTCTTCAAATTCGCCTGGGCCTATCGCCTGTTCAACTATGTTGCGATCCTGTTCGGCGCGATGCCGCCAGCCGGCCAGCGCGATACGCCGGAGGCGGAGGCCCATGTGATCCGCACCACCCGGCTGTTCGAGACCGCGGGCCGGCACTTCAACCGCGGCCAGCGCGCGTTCTTCTTCGCGCTCGGCTATCTCGGCTGGTTCGTCAGCCCCTGGGTGCTGTTCGCCACCACCGCCGCGGTCGTGATCGTGATCTGGCGCCGGCAATTCGCCTCGAATGCCTGGCAGGCGATGGGAAGCTGACGCTTGCCTCCGCTCACGACGCAAAATCGCGCGGCGTGAAATCGAGGTCGAGCACCTTCCATTCGCCGTAGCGATCCCGCGGCAGCATCGCATAGGGTTGGCAGGCCTCGAGCGCTTTGGTCGCGCTCTGCAGCAACAGCGGCCCCTTTGCCGATGCGGTGGCTTCAATCAGCAGGGGCGACGAGGCGAGCTTGCCGTCAGGCTTCATGAACACCCTGAGCTTGACCTTGACGTCATCGCCCGCGCTCAGCGTCGGCGGGAGTTTCATGCAGGTCTTCAGATGGCGTCGGAATTCGGCGGCCACGCTGGAGCCGACATCGGCCTGCTCGGTGGCCGCGGCATCGAAATTGTCCTTGCCGGGACCGGCGCCGAACGGCGCGTCGGCGGGCGGCTTCACGGAGATGTCGGGCGGCAGGCCAAGCATGACATTGTATTTGACGGACAGGTCAGGCTCGGGCTGCGTAGCGGCAGGTGGTGACGGCGGCGCCTGTTGCGGCGGCATTGGCTGGGGCATCGGTGGCGTCTGAGGTGCCGGCGCCGTAGGCGGCTCAGCCGCGGCATGTTGCGGAGCCGGGCTGGGCTTGGGCGCAGACGGCGTCGCCTGCGTTTGCGGCGGCTCCGGCGTGCTCTGCTGCGGCTGTGGCGCGGCCGCCTGCGCTGATGGTTCGGGCTTGGCTGACTCCACCGGCTTGTCGAGCGACGGCAGCTGCAGTTCGGGGGTCGGCGACGGATCGGGCTTGATCTCGCTCTTAGCGACCTCCTGCGGCGTCACGATCTCGACCGGCACTGTGTCAGCGGCGACGGGATCGAACTGATGGACCTCCGAATACAGGAAAATCAGCGCGAGCAGCATCAGGTGCACCAACACCGACGCCATCAGATCCGCGTTTGGCCGGAACTTCATCCCACTCGATCACGTTCGCGAGTTCTCGCCGCCGGCTACAATACCGGCTGGAACCCGCCTGCCTCAATCCCCATTCGATCCCAACCCGCGATCGGCCAGCGGCCAATAGCATGATCCGGATCAGTGCCCAGCCATTTTTCCGAGACTTGATGCCCAGGCAAGGACCCCAATGCGCCACGGGGCCTCATCGCCCGTCGGCGCTGCCCATCGCCGAGATCTCGCGCATGTCCTCGTCCGACAGCTCGAAATCGAAGACGTCGATGTTTTCCTGGAGCCGCTCGAGCTTCGAGGTGCGCGGGATCGCGGAGACATTCTGTTGCACCAGCCAGCGCAGGCAGATCTGG
This sequence comes from Bradyrhizobium sp. I1.14.4, assembly GCF_050435825.1. Classification (NCBI taxonomy): domain Bacteria; kingdom Pseudomonadati; phylum Pseudomonadota; class Alphaproteobacteria; order Hyphomicrobiales; family Nitrobacteraceae; genus Bradyrhizobium; species Bradyrhizobium sp. I1.14.4. The sequence goes on from NZ_JBNDLA010000008.1 coordinate 194,800, forward strand.
GCAGCGGTCTTGCGATAGCGGTCGCCGATCCGTGCCAGCGCGCGGTCATTCTTGACCCGCCCTTTCGCGATCGGGCTGTAGGCGACGAACGCCATGCCGTGGCGGGCGCAGGCCTCGATCAGATCGGCCTGGTCCAAATAGGGATGGTACTCGACCTGGTCGCAGGCGAGCGGCTCGGGGCACGCCGTCACCGCCTCCGCGATCAGCGCCACGTTGAAGTTCGAGACTCCGATATGCCGCGCCAGTCCCGCCTGCCTGACCCGCGCCAGGGCGCCGAGCGTCTCGGCAAGCGGCACGTGCGGATTGGGCCAGTGCAGCAGCAACAGATCAACCTCGGTCAAACGCAACCGCGCCAGGCTCTCCTTGGCGGAACGTTCGAGATCCTTTGCCATGAAATGCGTGGTCCAGACCTTGGTGGTCACGAACACGTCGTCGCGCTTGATGCCGGAGGCGCGCAGCCCCTCGCCGACCTCGCGTTCGTTGTCATAGATCTGGGCGGTGTCGATGTGCCGGTAACCGAGCCGCAGCGCCTGCTCGACGATGCGGGCGCAGGTCCGCCCGCGCAGCTCCCATGTCCCGAGCCCGACCGCGGGGATTTTGGCGCCGTTGCCTTCGACGACATTCATGCGCCCATTATGCGCGCATGACGAGGACCTGCCAACTCAGGTATCGGTTCCGCGATGGACCGATGCGGCGGCTCACCGCTCCGGCTGGTAACCGTCGGTCAACGTCTTCAGGAAGGCGATGATGTCGGCTTCATCCTGCGCCGTCATCGCAGGAGTGTCGCCCGGATGGCGCTCGAAGGGCGGATCGCTGACGTCGACATTGCCGTGATACTTCTCCGGCAGGTCGTCGTATTTCCGCACCGTTCCGTCGGCGGTACGCGGGAACACCTTCCCCGGATTGGTATCGCGGAAATTATAGAAATCGAGCACCTGCTCGAGGCTGGTGAAGACGCCGTTGTGGAAGAACACGCGGCGGGTTGCCGTGTTGCGCAAGGTCGGCGTCAGAAACATCCCGCAATATTGGGTCTGCTCGGCAACGTCGGTGCGATACGGGCCGCAGACCCCGAGATCGAAATAGTTGGGATCGCGGTTGCCGGCGAGCGCGGCGTTGCGTGGCGCGCCGAGCGCCTCATACTGATGGTCGGTGAACAGCGGCGGCAGGCCGTCGCGGGTCGGCGCCGACGTATGGCAGCCGGCACAATTGGCCCTGTCCGGATCGTTGAACAGTTGCAAGCCGCGCAACTCGCTCTCGCTGAGCCGCGCCTTGCCCTCCAGCCAGTAGTCGAACTTGCTGCTGTAGGGATGGAAGCTCGGCTCCTCCACCTGATAGCGCGCGACCGCGAACATCGCCTCCGCCACCAGCAGCCGCGTATTGTCAAAGACCTGAGCGCCGAACAGTTCGGCAAAGCGCGGCGCATAGCTCGCCCGGCGCAGCTTCTGCGCCACCACCTCGATGCTGCCGCCGTCCATCTCATTGGGATCGAGCAGCGGAAAGATCGCCTGGTCCTGCAGCGTATCGGCGCGGCCGTCCCAGAACAAACCGCCCTGCGGCACGATGTTGACCGCGGACGCAGCAGTTCCAGTCGCGACCTTCTTGGCGCGCGTGGCCTGCCGGCCGAGCGCCGCCAGTTGCGCGAAGTCGACGACATTGTCGTCCTGGTCCTTCTCGGGCCCGATACTGAAATTCGGTTGCCGCTCGAGATAGGTCAGGCTTGGCACGGCGCGCGTGCCTTGCCGGGATTGCGCGGGTCCGCCGAGCATGACCGGCCCATCATCGGGCGGGCCGTAGGCGTGGTCCGGACTGTGGCAGGAGGCGCAGGACAATGCGCCCGACGACGACAGCGACGCGTCGAAGAAGATTTTCCGGCCGAGTTGTGCCATGCCGGACAGCGGGGCGACCGGCGGACGCCGGAGCTGCACCGGGTTTGGATTTGTCCCCGGAAGTCCTTGCGTCTCGACTGCCGCAACGGCGCCGGCCATGCAGAGCAGGCCGGCGCCGAGAAGCCACAAATTGCGGCCGTTCATATGACGTCCAGTGATCCCAGAGCGTTAGTGATGATGATCATCAGACGAGCTGACGATAACCGTGCCGGCGGTCGGATCGAGGAACAGCTTGTTCTGCCGATCGTCACCGTCGTGATCGTGACCGTGATCGAAATCGAACATGTCCGCGATCGATTCGACGCTGTCGTCGAACGCGCCGCCGCCGAGACGCTGGCCGTGCAGCCAGTTGTCTTCGATGAAGCGCACCACGGAGGCCTGCGAGATGCGAGTGTGGCTGACGAAGTTCGTCTTGGCGTAGGGCGAGATCACCAGGAACGGGACGCGCGTGCCGGGACCGCAACGGCCGTTCACCGGCTGGCCGTTGAGGCCCTTCGGCTGCGTCTGCTTGCCGATACCGCGGCCGCACTGGCCGGGACCGTTGACCTGATCGGCGGTCGGATCATACGACGCGCTGGTCGGTGCAAGGTACTGGTGGTCGTACCAGCCGTCGGAGTCGTCGTAGGTGACGATGACCGCGGTCTCGCGCCACTCCTTCTGCTTCTGCAAAAAGTTGATCAGCTCGACATTGCCGGCCTGCTCGTCGAGCGGATCGGAGTTGCCGGGATGACCGTCCTGATAGGCCGGCATCTTGATGTAGGAGACCGCCGGGAAGTTGCCGGCTTTCACCGAAGCGTAGAAGTCCTCGAGATCGTAGGCATGATTGGCCGGATCGAGCGTCTTGCTGCCGGGAACGTAGGTGTGGCCCACGGCGTTCACCGAGCTCGGCCGCGCATGGGTCGGGTTGGCGGTCGACTTGTAGTACTGGAACCAGGCGTGGTGCGGGATGTAGTCCACGATGGTGCCGTTGACGTTGCTCGAGAAGGTACTGCGGGCGCAGTTGCTGGTGCCGTTGCTGTTCTTGAGCGTCAGGTCGAAGCCGCCCATGAAGCTGCCCCAGCTGATCTGCTCGGCGTTGAGCAGGTCGCCGATGTTGTTGCTGGTCATCAAGACTTGGCTGGTCGTGCTCGAGCAGGAGTCGTAAGCAGGGTCGGTATCACCAATCAGCGTCAGGCCGCCCTGGCCATCGGCGATCGACGATGACGTGCCGATGATGTTCTGCGCACCGTTGGTCTGGCCGGAAACCACCTCGAGCGCGCCGGGCGTCGACGGACCAAAAGTGTCGGTCCAGCTATTGTCGCTCATCGCGAAGTTCTGGGCGTAGTTCCAGAACGCCGTGACGGTGTTGCCGTCGAAATAGCCCATCACCTGCCCGTTGGTGCCGAAAGCGCCGACGCCGCCGGCAGTGCCGCGGCCGGTGAATTCCGGAAACAGGTCGTCCTTGCCGTTGTCGACCGCCTGCTGCTCGGGCGTGTAGGCATGGTTCTGCGATCTGGTGTTGGCCTGCGTTCGGTCGAGACGGAACGGATTGGTCGCGCCGGTGCCGTTGGCCGGATTGGTGTTCGGGTTGTTGGTCAGCAGATTGGCGTTGGCGAGGTTGTTCACCTTCGGCGTATGCGGCTTCGCGGTGAACGGAATGGAGCCGGTCGGGTTGGCCGCATTCGGATAGGTCGCGAAATAATGATCGAACGAGCGGTTCTCGTTGAAGATGACGACGAGATGCTTGATCGGAGTTTGCGTGTGGATGTCGTGCGGATGATGATCGTGACCGTTGTTGCCTTTGTTGTCGTCTTGAGCCGCGGCGCCGCACATCACCGCAGCGGCAGCAACCAGACAGACTCCGACCGTCGAAAGAAATTTGGCTTTCACCGTAGTGCCCCTTGATTTTACAGATTTATGACGTCGACCTGCGACAAGTTAGCCACCACCGGTGACAGGTCTGTGTCAGTTGTGTGCAATCACCAGTGAATGCGATGACGAATGGCGCGCACGCATGTGCATCGGTTGCAGCAGACATCGAGTGATCAATTTCCGCGCGCATGACGCCCCTCTTCGTCAGCTTCACGCGATGCGGCGATCTGCGGACGCGGCTCGATCATCACTCAATGCAAGATCGGAGCTGTCGCGCTGCAGCGTGTGCTGCGCGCATCACGACCACATCACGACTGCGCCCGCTCGCGCGCATACTGCGTCGGCGGCGGTCCGACATGGCGGGTGAACGCGACGCTGAAAGCGCTCGCGGAGCCGTAACCAACACGCTCCGCAATTTCGGCGATACCACTTCGGTTCTGCCGGAGCATGCTCTCCGCCATCGCCAGCCGCCAGCCGAGCAGATACTCCATCGGTGCGACGCCCACCGCGCGGTTGAAGCGCTCGAAGAACGCTGAACGAGAGAGCGCCGCCTCCTTCGCCAATTGGGCGACCGTCCACGCAGTGGTCGGGCTCTCGTGCATGCGTCGTATTGCACGCCCGGATTGCCACCCGCGACGCAGTACGTGAAGTTCGTCGGATCGAGGGGCCTGTCCCGGCTTGACCCGACTCGGACACGGCACCGGCGTCTTTTTTGGATTTGCTGCTTTAGTCCTTCATCCCCGTAATCGAGGCGCTGACGGCTCTGGGATCGCGCTGCGGCCAGCGGCCGCTTTCGACCTGCGCCAGGAAATCGCCGACGATCCGGTTGTATTCGTCGGGCTCCTCGATGTTGATGGCGTGGCCGCAGTTCGGCATCACCGCAAGCGCGGCCGATGGGATGCTCTGCTTCATCAGGATGCCCGGCAACAGGCATGGCCAATCCTCGTCGCCGGTGATGATTAGCGTCGGCACCGTGATGCGCTTCATCTCGTCGACCAGCGTGTAGAGCGACGGACGCTCCTTCTGCACGCCCTGCTGGGTGTTGGCCGATCCCGCGGCCGAATGCTCGGCCAGCATGGCCTTGAACTCGGCGTGGCCGCGCGGATCCTTGTTCTCGTACTGCACGCGCGTCGGCCCGTAGGCGTAGCGCTCGGCGAAGGCCGGCATGCCCTCCTTGCGGATCATGCCCGCGATCACGTCGGCCTCGGCGCGAAACGTCTCGCGCTTGTCGAGCTCGGCGCCATAGCCGCAGCCGCCGATGCACAGCGACAGCGCCCGTGTCGAGTGGCGCAGACCGAAATGCAAAGTCGCGAAGCCGCCCATCGAGAGGCCGACGATATGGGCCTTCGGCGCGCCGATATGATCCAGCACGGCCAGGATGTCGTCGGCGGCGCGCGCCTGCGAATAGGACGAGACCTGCTCCGGCACATCCGACGGCGGAAAGCCCCGCGCGTTGTAGGCGACGGTCCGAAAGCGCTTGCCGAAATGCCGCATCTGCGGCTCGTAGCTGCGCAGGTCGCCGGCGAATTCGTGGACCAGGATCACCGGATGGCCGGATCCGGTCTCCTCGAAATAAAGACGTACACCGTCATCAGTTGTCGCATAGGGCATGTTGATCTCCTGCCTTCTTGCTTCGCACTCTAGGGAATGGTCGCTCCTGGCTGCGGTTTGGAGCGCGGCAAATACGTGCCGTGGTCCTTGCCACCGACCAGCGTGCCGTCGTCGACGACCACCTTGCCGCGCACCATGGTCAGTACCGGCCAGCCCGTGACTTCCAGTCCTTCATAGGGCGTGTAGTCCGCGCCGTCATGGATCAGCTCGTGGCGGATCGTCACCTTGCGCTTCGGGTCCCACAGCGCGATGTCGGCATCCGAGCCGACCGCGATCGTCCCCTTGCGTGGGTAGAGGCCGTAGATCTTGGCATGGTTGGTGGCGCTGAACGCGACGAAGCTGTTGAGGTCGATACGGCCCTTCACGACGCCTTCGGAAAACAGGATCGGCAGCCGCGTCGCCACGCCCGGAATTCCGTTCGGCACCCAGCGGAAGCTGGTGCGCCCCTTCGGTGCAAGCTTGCCCTGCGGGTCGTCGTAGCGGAACGGACAATGGTCCGACGAGAACACCGAGAACACTTTTTGCTGCAGGCCTTCCCAGCAGGCCAGCTGGCTGGCGGCATCGCGCGGCGGCGGCGAGCAGACGTATTTCGCGCCTTCCATGTTGAGCTGATCGAGATCCTTTTCGGTCAGCATGAGATATTGCGGACAGGTTTCTCCCATCACCCGGAGCCCGCGCTGCTGCGCGCGCCGAATCTCGTCCATCGCCTCCCGGTTCGAGACATGCACGATCATAACAGGAACGTCGACAAGCTCGGACAGCGAGATCGCGCGGTGCGTCGCCTCGCGCTCGACCGGGATCGGCCGCGAGGTCGCGTGGAAGCGCGGCGCGGTGTTGCCGGCGCGCTCGAGCCGATCGGTCAGGAAGCGGATCGCATCGAAATTCTCCGCATGCACCATCAGCATCGCGCCGGTCTCGCGCGCCACCGACATGGTCTCGAGCAGTTCGCGATCCGACAGCGCCAGCCCCTCATAGGTCATGAAGACCTTGAGCGAGGTGTAGCCGTCCTCGACCAGCGCCGGCAGCTCCTGGCCGAGCACGTGCTCGGTCGGGTCGGTGACGATCAGATGAAAGGCGACGTCGACATGGCATTCGCCTTCCGCCAACGAATGATAGTGCTTCAACGCCTCGCGCAGCGTCTGGCCCTTCTCCTGCAGGCAGAACGGCAACACCGTGGTGTTGCCGCCGAACGCCGCCGAGCGGGTGCCGCTGGCAAAGCCGTCGGCCATCACGATGCCGTCACCCGACGGCTGGGCGAAATGGACGTGGCTGTCGATGCCGCCGGGCAGCACCAGCCGGCCGGTCGCATCGATGATGTTCGGTGCCGTACCGAGATCGTGTCCAAGCGCCGTAATCTTGCCGTCGCGAATTCCGACGTCGCAGGCGAAGGTGTCGGCAGCGGTCACGACGGTGCCGCCGCGGATGATGGTATCGAAGGACATCAGCGGGTCCCCTCCTTCGGTGAGCGATGTTCGATGATTGCGGCAAGCGGCTCGGCCAGCCCGCACGTCGGCTTCGGATCGGGACGGCGGAAGGTGCCGGCCACCGCCTTGCGCGGCTTGAGCACGGCGAGCGTCTCCGCCTGGCGCACCGCGGCCGCGACGGGATCGACCACGGGCACCGGAATGCGATCGCGGACTTTTGCCGCGAGTCCGGCGAGCGGCGCGCCTGACAGAATGACGATATCGGCGCCATCCTGTTCCACCGCCCGGTTGGCGAGTGCGACCAGCAGCTCTTCCTTCTCGGCCTGCACCTCCGAGATCGACTGAAACGCTCCGTCGAGCGTGCGGATGCCGGCACAGCGTGAACTCAGTCCGTGCATGGCGACGCATTCCTCGTACCAGGGCGCCAGCGCGCCGGCGAAGGTCACGATCGAGAACCGCCGCCCGAGCATGCAGGCGGTGAGCATCGCGGCCTCGGCCAATCCCACGACCGGAAACGCAAACAGCTCGCGCGCGCCGAACAGGCCGGGATCGCCGAACGCGGCGATGACAGCCGCATCGATGCCGGGGCCAGCCTCGGCCAGCATCTCCAGCGCGATCGCGCCGCCGATCTGCGCCTCGGCGCGGGTCGCGATATAGGGCACGCCGCGCGAGGCGGTCGCGGGCACCAGCTCAGTACCGGCCGATGCCACTTTGCTGCCGGCTGCATGGAGCAGATCCGTCACCGCCACCGTCGTATTGGGATTGAGCAGCAGGATCTTCATGGCGCAGCTTTCCTCATCTTGCGGCCGCGCGGCTTTGCGGGAGCGTCCGGCGCCGCGGCGTTATCCGCCGGGGTATCCAGCGTTTCGGCGACGATCTCGCCGGTGCGGCGCACGTGATTGGCCAGCACCTGCCCGGCACGGGCCGCATCCCGCGCCCTTAGCGCGGTCAGAATCTCCTGGTGCTCGCGCACCGATTCGTCCCACCGCCCGAGCACCGACAGCGCGAAGAAGCGCGCGCGCTCGGCCCGCGCCAACAGCGCCTCATGCGTCGCCTTCAGCACCGCATTGCGCGCAAAGCCCACGATCGCCGAGTGGATCAACTGGTTAGTCTGGAAATAGTCGCGCAGCTCGCCGCGGCCGTGATGCCACTCGATCTTGTCCTGCAGCGCCTCGAGCCGTTCGAAGTCGGCTCCCTCCATGCGGAGCGCGGCAAGCTCCGCGGCGCAGCGCTCGATGCCGCTGACGGCCTCGAACAATTCGGTCAGCTCGGCGCGGCGGAACGGCGCGACCACGGCGCTGTGGTTGAGCCGCAGCTCTACCAGGCCTTCACTCGCCAATTGTTTCAGCGCCTCGCGCAGCGGGGTCCGCGAAATGCCGAGCGCATCGGACAGGTCCGCCTCCCCCAGCGACTGCCCCGGCGCCAGTTCGCCGCGCACGATCATGGTGCGCAGCCGCGCCGCCGCCTGCTCGTGCAGTCCGACCCGCGGCACGCGCAGGCGTCGCCGTTGCAGCGCCGTCATCGCGCGCTTGGGTTCCTTGCTACGTCTGGTCGCCCTGGCTTCAGTCACCGCACGCCTTTATCGTTTTGATTGGAGATCGCGGTCGCTGCGCGCAGATCGGGGTCGGTGAACAAGCTGCCCCAGCCTTGCACCCGCGACGGATCGCAGCCCGCCGCGGCGAGACACGCCCACAGCGTCACCGCAATCGAATCCAGCACCGGCACGCCAAACCCACGCTCCAGCCGCTCCGCGGCGCCCGCGCCGCGCATGTTGGTGCAGAGCACGACGGCGGCATCGCAGCCTTCGCGCACCACCTGCTCAATCATCCCGGCGACCTCGGCCTCGCTGACCTCGGCAAAGGAGAAATTGTCCTGCAGCGCGAGATGCCGCTCGGCGAAGCAATGCAGCCCCTCCGAATTCCAGTTGGCGATGATCTTGTCCTGGACATCCTTGCGATACGGCGTCACCAGTCCGATGCGCTTGGCGCCGATCCGCCGCAGCAGGTCACGATAGGCCAGCACCGTGGTGCAGGCCTTGATCCCGGTTGCCGCCGTGATCTGCTCGCAAAGGCTCTCGTCGCGATCGAAGCCGAGCCAGCTTGCCGAGGTGCCGTTCCAGGCGATGACGTCAACCTTGGCATGCGCGAGCAATTCCGCCGCGCGAAGAATCTCGCTGGCGTCGAACTGGCGCAGCGCCTGTTCCGACAGCGCGATCTCGGTCACCTTGAAGCGAGAGAAATGCGCCGAGACGTCGTCGACGCCTGATAGCATCGCGCAGGTGATCGGCTCGAGTGCGGTATTCGACGACGGCGTCAGCATGCCGAGCCGGACGGGACGTGTCATTCGTGAGCCTCATCAACCGGCCGAACCTTTGGCAGACTCGGCCGCATCCGTTCTAGAGCCTCTTCCGTTCCGATTGAATCGGAAGGGAGCTCTAGCTTCATGTTTTGACGCGTTTTGTTCACGCGAACCGGTATCCACTTCGCTCGACAACGCTCTAGACCGGGAGCTTGCGGCTGTAGTCGATCAGGGTCGAGCAGATCAACAGCGCAATGCCCGCGGCGGCGAAATACATCAGGGCCAGGAAGTAGGAGCCGGTGGCCTGCACGATGAAGCCGACGATCAACGGCGTCGTGACGCCGGCGATGTTGCCGCCGAGATTCATGCAGCCGCCGAGGAAGCCGGACTTGCCGCGGCCCGCCAGCGCCGAAGGTATGGCCCAGTACATACCGCACCAGCGTAGGAAGAACAGCGTCGTCGACAGCAGCACCACCACCGCGACCGCATTGGTGACGTAGGCGACGAGGAAGATCGAGACGGTCGCCATGATCGCCGCGATGCCGAACAAAGTGCGGAACACGGTGTTCGGCGCCCCGCCGCGCTCCCGCCAGCCATCGCCGATCCAGCCGCCGACCAGTTCGCCGACGAAGCCCGCGAAGAAGATGATGAAGGATGCGCCACCGAGTGCCTTGATGTCGAAGCCGTGCACCTTGAACAGGTAGGTCGGCATCCAGGTCAACAGCCCGTAGAAGGTGGTGTTGAAGAACATCCAGCCCAGGCACATGCACCAGACCGAGCGAAAGCGGAAATACGCCATCCAGCTTGCGCCCGAGGAAGGCGGCGTCGCCGCGTCCTCGATCGCATGCGCCTGCTCGAGATAGCGCATCTCGGCTTCGTTGACCGACGGATGCTCGCGCGGCGCGTTGCGGATGTAGTACCAGGCCCACAGCCCGCACAGCATGGTGCCGACGCCCGCGACCACAAAGGCGACGCGCCAGGAACTGAACGCCGCCATCAGCCACGCGATCACGATCGATCCGAGCGCGGCACCAAGCGGCGCACCGCCGTCCAGCAGCGTGGCGCCCCGGCTGCGCTCGGTCTGCGTCATCCAGATCGCGTTGAGCTTGCCGCCGGCCGGATAGATCGGCGCTTCCGACGCGCCGAGCCCGAGCCGGGTCAGGAGCAGCAGCATCCAGCTGGTGGACAGCGCCGCCAGCGCCTGGAAGAAGCCCCAGAACAGCGTTGCGAGCGCGATCACGATGCGCGGCTTGAAGCGGTCGGCGAGCATGCCGCCCGGCACCTGCATCAGCGCGTAGGTCCAGAAGAACGAGCTCAGGATCAGGCCCTGCATCGCCGGATCGATATCGAACTCCTTGGCGATGACAGGCATCGCGACCGACAGCGAGGCGCGATCGATATAGTTGATCGAGATCAGGAACAGCATCAGCAGGAAGATCTTCCAGCGCATGCCGGTCGGCTTCGCCGTATCTGCCATTGCGATGGTGGACACCTGATCGCTCATTGCTCGCTCCTCTGCCGGCAGATTGTTTTTGCCCGTGGCGCGACCCTCGTCATCGAAGGTCATTGGCCCTCTCCTGCCCGTGCGAAATCTGCTTCAAGGAGGCGGACGGGACAAGCACATTTTGCATTCTGCATGCAACTTTCTATATAATATTGATATTGCTAGATATTATTTCGAACAAGCCTTGTTATTGGTCAGCCCGTGGTGAAGAATTGGGCGTCAGCTCACCTGCCCGCGCGAGTGATTTCAGGGAATTGGCCCGCCGTTCCGGGTGCAGCGACCGCGCGCAACGGCGTTCTGCTCATTCCAAAAAGAGTAGGTCCGCGCTTCCCGTGGAGCGCGGACCTGTTGTGAGCCGCCGATGCGGACTTTTCGTCAGCGGCGGATGAAGGCCGCCACTACCGCACTGGAGGTGGCGCAGACCGCGACGACCAGGAACACCAGCGACGTCTGGTTATGCTTGTCCATGAAGTGGCCAATGATGGGCTCGCCGAGACCTGCGAACAGATAGGCGAAGGAGTTCATCACCCCGGTTGCGGTCCCTGCCCGCTTGTGGCCGACCAGATCCGGGCACAGCGCCCAGAACGAGGATTGCGGGCCATAGGTGAAGAAGCCGCACAGGAATAGCACCGTCATCCCGAGATAGACCTCGGAAGTCGGGATCGCATACATGCACAGCGCGGTGACCGCGGCGAGCACCATATAAAGCACAATGGCGAGGTAGCGGCGCGAGCCGAACACCTTGTCCGAGACCCAGCCGTTGCTGAAGGCCCCCACCGCCATGCCGACCGGCAGCGCGATGCTGATCCAGCGCGGATCGATCGCCGAGGTCGCACCGGCCTTGGCCCAGTTGCTGCCGAGGAAATGCACGGGCACCCACACCAGGAGTCCGTAGCGCGCCGCGTTCTGGAAGCCGATCGAGACGCCGGCGACCAGCAGGCGCCAGTTCGACAGCACCGCCTTGTAGCGCGCGAGCGAGCCCTCATCGGCCTCGACCGCGGCCTCGGTTGCCGTGACGTCATCGGCCTCGTCATGCGGCGAGGCAAAGCCCATGTCTTCGGGCTTCTCGCGCGCGATCAAATAGAACGCGATGCCGCCGAGCAGCAGCAGCACCACCGGGATGCGGAAGATCCAGCGCCAGTCGAGCTGGAAGTAGCCGACCACCACCAGCGAGGTGACGAACGACAGCACCGAGGCAAGACCGGCCGCGAACGTGTAGAGCCCGTAGACCGTGCCGCGCTCGTGCCGGCCCCACCAGTTCGACAGCAGGCGGCTGCCCGGTGCCCATCCCATCGACTGGAAGTAGCCGTTAATGCCCCAGAACACGGTGAGGCTGACGATGCCGGTCGAGAGGCTGGTGGCCCAGTTCATCATGAAGGAGAGGATCGCGCCCGCGCTCATCACGCGGCGACCGCCGAACTTGTCGCCGAGATTGCCGTTAATGACCTGCCCGACCGCGTAGCACCACAACAGCGCCGCGCTGGCCCAGCCCAGCGCCTCCTTGGTGACGCCGAACTCGGCCTGGATGCCGGGAATGGCGAAGCCGAAGGTTTGCCGTCCGGTGTAGAAGAACAGATAGCAGAACATCGCCGCGAACAGCATCCGCCACTGCGCGCGCCGGAACGATGTCGCAAGCTCCGGGTTTTGTATCCCGACCGAGCCCACGCTCGCCGGACTGAATGTGACCGACATTGAAACCTCCCCTGTTGCCAACTTTGAATTTTCGCGTTCCGGCCGCACAGTCTTCTTGTTGTCATCGCGCGGGCTTCGCTTCTCCTCGGCTGCAGGCTATGCAGGCCAGGGCAGCGAGTAGGTCTTGACGTTGGTGAAGCTCTTGATCGCCTCCTGCACGCCTTCCTTGTAGCCAAGGCCGGAGTCCTTGATTCCGCCGAACGGCGACATCTCGATCCGGTAGCCCGGCACTTCCCAGACATTGACGGTGCCGACGTCGAGCTCGTTGACGAACCGCGTGATGTAGTCGAGCCGGTTGGTGCAGACGCCGGACGACAGACCGAACGCGGTCGAATTCGAAATCCGGATCACGCTGTCGATGTCGTTGGGGACGCGGATGATCGGGATCACCGGACCGAAGGTCTCCTGCATCACCAGCTCGCTGGTGTAGGGAATCCGGTCGACCACCGTCGGCGGATACAGCGCGCCCTTGCGGTCATTGCCGTGCAGCAGCTCGGCGCCGTCGACGACGGCCGCGTTGACGCGGCGCTCGAATTCCCTGGCCGCACCCTCATGGATCACGGTGCCGACATCGACCGTCGGATCCGTCGGGTCGCCGCACTTCAGGGTGCGTGCCTTCTTCAGAACGAGGGCTACGAAATCGTCGGCGACCGCCTCCACGCAGAGGATGCGCTTGACGGCGGTACAGCGCTGGCCTGAATTCTTGGTCGCGCCGGTGACCGCAAGCTCCGCCGCCTTGTCGAGGTCGGCGTCTTCCATCACGATCAGCGGATCGTTGCCGCCGAGCTCGAGCACCACGCGCTTATAGCCCGCCTTGGCAGCGATGTGCTTGCCGACCCTGACCGAGCCGGTGAAGGTCACGAGATCGGCGTCGGGGTCTGATATCATCGCATCGCCCATCGAATGCGGATTGCCCGTCACCACCGACAGCATCTCCGGCGGCAGCCCGGCCTCGTACAGCACGTCGGCGAGCGCAAGCGCGGTCAGCGGCGTCAGCTCGGTCGGCTTCAGCACCACGCGGTTGTTGGTCGCGATCGCCGGCGCGATCTTGTGGCTCACCATGTTGAGTGGATGGTTGAACGGCGTGATCGCCGAGATCGCGCCGAGCAGCGGCGTCCGCGTCGTGAAGATCTTGCGCGCCTTGCCTTGCGGGCTGATGTCGCAGGAGAAGGTCTCGCCATCATCCTTGATCGTGAGCTGGCCGGCAAAGGAGTAGACGTCGTAGGCGCGGCCGGCCTCGTAGAGCGAATCCTTCCAGCACAGGCCGGATTCCGCGGTGATCAGCCGCGCGAATTCCTCCTTGCGGCCCGCCAAGATCTCGGCGGTGCGGAGCAGGATGCGCTGGCGCTCGTAGCGCGTCAGCTTCGGCTTGAACGCCGCCGCCCTGGCGAACGCGCTGCGCACATGCTCCGGGCGCGCCGCCGGCACCGTGCCCACCACCTTGTTGGTGTAGGGATTGAAAACCTCGACGTGCTCGTCGGTGTCGACGAGGCTGCCTGCGATGCGCATCTGCTCGTGGCGAACGGCGGGGGTCTGGACGTTCATGGCAATGTCCTCAAGTCCAAGGAATCACTGGATCCGGTTGAGCGCGACGTCGAAGGCGTCGAAGTTGCGCAAGGTGTGACCCGCCGGCAGCGCGATCTTGCGGTTGGCGATCAGCGGCACCCGCTCCTCGGTCAGCCCGCCATGCGAGCGCAGCGGCTCGGTCAGGCCCGACAGATCGTGACGGGCTTCGCTGGTGCCGAGCACCTTGTGCCTGGTGGAGATCACGACGATGTCGCCGATCCGGTCCGGCGGCAGCTCGAACCTGGCGCAGGCGTCCTTGCGCGTCAGCGCGACCTCGATACCGCCGGTGTCCCGCAGCCGCATCAGGAGCGTATCGACGTTGGCGCCCTCGGGCGTATAGATCGTCGCGAACGAACCAAGCGCGCCATGATGGGCGACATACGGATCGGTGATCGGCAGGATCACGCGCGCGGCGCCCGTACCCGTCCAATCGTCCATGACGTCCTGGAGGTAGATCACGTCGGGCTTGCCGTCGGGCAAGAACTTGTCGTTCATGCCGTGGTCGGCGGTCGCCACGATGGTGCAGCCGAGCGCGTCGAGCTGGGCAAGATAGCCATCGATCATCGCATAGAAGTCGTTGGCGACCTTGGTGCCGAGCCCGACCTTGTGCTGGACGTAGTCGGTGGTCGACAGGTACATCAGGTCCGGACGGTGCCGCTCGACCAGCTTGACGCCGGCCGCAAACACGAAGCGCGACAGGTCGGCCGAATAGACTTCGGGCAGCGGCAGGCCGACGAAGTCGAGCACATTGTCGATGCCGTTATTGGCCTTGGTGGCCTGGTTGGCTTTCTCCGACGAGAAGGCGATGGCGCGGCCGCTCGCATAATCGAGCCCATAGGCCAGCAATGTGCGCAGCTTGTCCTTGGCGGTGACGGCCGCGACCTTGTAGCCGGCGTCGTGGACACCGGCCAGGATGGTCGGCGCGCGCAGGAATTTCGGATCGTTCATCATGACTTCGGCGTTGCTCGCCGTATCATAGAAGTAGTTGCCGGCAATGCCGTGCACCGCGGGCGGCCGTCCGGTGATGATCGAGAGGTTGTTCGGATTGGTGAAGCTCGGGATCACGCTGGCAGCATGCACATGCGCGCCCTCCTTCATGAAGCGCGCGAAGGTCGGCGCCACGCCGGCCTCGATCGCCTGTTCGATGTAGCCTGGCTCCGAACCGTCCAGGCAGATCACGACCGTCGGCCGCGTCGGCGCATCGTAGCGGCGCCCGTTGACGGTGATGGTTTTGCGATTGTCTTGCATGATGTCTCTCCTTGTCACTGCGCCGTCGTCACGCGCTGACCGCGCTCGGCATCCGCAGCGTCTGCGCTGCCTCGATCAGCCGCTCCTTCGATCCCAGAAAGTTGCGGCCACGCTCGCCCTGCAGTGAGTCCGCGATCAGCGCGTGCCATTCCGCGCGCTCGATCCTGTAGGCGGCCGGATTGCAGGAGATGCCGAGCCGCGCCATGAAGTCTTCGAGATCGTCGGCCGCCCGCGCCAGATCGCCACCGAAGATCTGCTTGAGGCTGTCCTCGCAGAGCCCGCCTGCTCCCCGTACGCTCCGCAGCACCATCGGCAGCGAGAACGAGCAGGCAATGCCGTGCTGCACGCCGTGCCGCAGCGTGATCGGATAGGACAGTGAATGCGCGATCGCGGTCTTGGTGTTGGAGAACGCCAGACCCGCGAACAGCGCCGCCTGCGCCATGCGGCTGCGCAGCTCGAGATTGCCGAGATCGCTCGCGAGCTTCGGCAGCACGTCGAGAACACCGCGCGCGGCTGATACCGCGTGGTTGGCCGACACCGGGTTGTTGTTGACGTTCCAGATGCTCTCCAGCGCATGCGACAGCGCGTCGAGCCCGGTGCTGATGGTCAGAAGCTGCGGCTTGCCGAGCATCAGGCGCGGATCGATCACCGCATGGGTCGGATAGAGCGATGGGCGCGCCAGCGAATATTTCTTGCCTTTGGCCTCGTCCCACACCGTGCCCCAGCACGTCACCTCACTGCCGGTGCCTGCGGTGGTCGGCACCGCGATGATCGGGGTAGCCGAAAGGCGATCGGCTCCCTGCTGCGTTTCCAGATAGGTCATGACGGTCGCGAAGTCGCCGCCGGCAGCGGCGAACACCTTTGCGGAATCGATCACCGAGCCGCCACCGAGCGCGACGATCACCTCGGGCTGCCTGGCGAGCCCGCCAAAACGCGCGGTCTGCTCGGTGAGCAGCCGGTAATCCGGATTGGGTGCGACGTCGCGGATGGTCAGAACGGAAGGCCCCGCCGCATCGCTCAGCCGCCGCTCGAGCTCGGCGAAGAACGGCTCGCCATAGGTCACGAGCGCATAGGCGCGCTTGCCGATCAGCGCCGGCAGCTTATCGAAGCTGTCGGCTCCGAATTCGATCCTTACCGGGTTGGAAAAAGTCCAGGCCATCAACGCGTCCTCCATTTGGCGCTAAGGTACGGCGCCGGCTGCTATTGACAAATTCATTCTACGGATGCGTTCTATTGATTATGTCAATAGTGTTCAGCCAGCTTCGCGCCTTCCATGCGGTCGCCGCCCATGGCGGCTTCACCGCGGCCTCGCGCGTGCTCAATGTCGGGCAGCCGACGCTGACCATCCAGGTCAAGGAGTTGGAGGAGAACTACGGCGTCGAGCTCCTGATCCGGAAGCCGCGGCACACCGAGTTGACCGAAGCCGGCGCCGCGCTGTTCGAGATCACGCGCGGCATCATGACGTTCTGCGAGGAGGCGCACGAACTATTGGCCGCGCATGGCAAGGCCACCAAAGGCCATCTACGGGTCGCGACAGTCGGCCCGTTTCACGCCACCGAGATCATTGCCGCCTTCAAGCGCGATCATCCGGCGGTGCAGATCTCGACCTTGCTCGGCAATTCCGAGCGCACCTTCCGCCACATCATCGATTTCGAAGCCGACGTAGCAATCCTGGCAGAGGTTCCGGAAGATCCGCGCGTCACCATGATCCCCTACCGCACGCACCGCGTGATCGTGTTCGTCAACAGGGATCATCCCTGGTTCAAGCGGAAGTCGGTCAGGCTGCGGGAACTGGCCGCCCAGCCCTTCGTGCTGCGCGAGCGCGGCTCGACCACGCGGCGCGCGTTCGAAGCGACGATGCAGGCGGAAGGCATCAGGATCGAGCCGGTGTTCGAGATCGAGAGCCGCGAGGGCGTGTGGAAAGCGGTCGAACGCGGGCTCGGCATCAGCGTGGTCGCCGACTTCGAATTCGTGCCGCACCCCAATCTGCGCACGCTCGAGATCAGCGATTGCACCATCAGGACCCACTACAGCATCGCCCACCATAGCGGGCGCGGCCACTCCCCGATCATCAAGGCGTTCATCGATACGGTTCGGCGCATGAAGAGGACCGGTGCTACCGCACGGGGCTCTCCGGTTCGGTCTTGAGTGCGAACAACGCCAAAAGCGCGGCCAGACTGAGAGCCGATGTGACCGCGAGCGTATAGCCGCCGAGCGGTGAGATCAGGAATCCGAATACCAGGGGCGCGATGGCTTGAGACAGTCGCGACGGCGCGCCGAGCAGCCCCAACCGGTAGCCGTAATCCTTTGGACCGAAGATCGCCAGCGGCAGCGTGCCGCGCGCGATCGTCAGGATCCCGTTTCCGGCACCATGCAACAGCGCGAACACTCCCGCGAAGCCCCCGCCAAACAGACCGATGACGCAGGCTCCCAAGGGGTGCGTGATGCAGGCCAATCGCGCTGACCAGAGCGGATGGAAGCGCTTCAGCAAGCTCGCTTCGACAATCCGTGCCGCCACCTGTGCCGGGCCGATCAGTGCGCCCGCCGCGATCGCCTGCGTTTGCGTCGCGCCGAGTGACTCCAGAATTCGGGGCAGATGAACCGCCATCGCCGACGTGACGCTCCAGGCGGCCGCGAAGGCAAAGGCGAGCAGCACCATCGCGCGGTCGATGGGAATATGTGGCTTCGGCGCGTCGGCTGTGATCCGATGCTCGCTCTTCAGCCTGGGAAACAGGACGCCATTGAGCGGCAAGCAGATCAGAATGTGTGCGGCCGCCCAGCCGAAGCAGGTCCAGCGCCAGCCGATGGTTGCGAGTCCCCACGCGCTGAGCGGCCAGCCGATGGTGCTGGCAAACCCCGCGATCAAGGTAATTCCGGTGATTGAGCGCCGGGCGGCGTCGCCGTAAATGCGCCCGAGCGCTGCGAAGGCTGCGTCATACAGACCCAGGCCCATGCCAACGCCGAGCAATAGCCAGCTCACGGCCATCAGAACGCCACCCTGCGAAAGCCCGAGCAGAATCAGCCCGGACGCCAGAATGACGTTGGAAGCGCAGAGCACTTCGCGCCCACCCATGCGATCGATCTGGCGGCCGACGCGCGGACCGAGCAGTCCGGAAATCACGAGCGCCATCGAGAACGCGGCGAACAGCCAGTTCGTCGAGATGCCGAGGTCGCGCGCAATCGGATCCGCGAGAATGGCGGGCAGATAGTAACTCGAGGCCCAGGCAAGAGTTTGCGTGGTTCCGAGGGTGACGATCAGGACGTTATCTGCGCGGCGGCTCATCCGGCGCGCGCACCAGGCGTCCTGACCGAAATCACCTCTCCGTCTTCCTTGACGAATTGGCCGATGTCAGCGGCGAGAAGGTCAAGCACGGCCTCGGACGGCCGGCACAACTTCACGCCCTTCGGCGAGACCACGATCGGCCGATTGATCAGGATCGGATGCGCCATCATGAAGTCGATCAGCTCGTCGTCGCTCCATTTCGGATTGGCGAGATCAAGCGCGGCATAGGGCGTGCCCTTCTCGCGGAGCAGCGCGCGCGGCGCCATGCCCATGGCGGCGATCAGCGCGATCAGCGTGTCGCGCGATGGAGGGGTCTTGAGATATTCGACGATCTCGGGCTCCTCCCCGCTTTGGCGGATCATGGCCAGGGTGTTGCGCGACGTCCCGCAATCGGGATTGTGATAGATCGTGATCGTCATCGGACTGCTTCCTTGGTGGTTTCGGCGCCCCGCAGCAGCCAGCTCATGAATGCCAGCGCGACCACGGCTCCCAAAACTTCGGCAACGATGAATCCCGGCAGATCCTGCGCGCGGATTCCGGAGAACGTATCGGTGAACGATCGGGCGATGGCAACGGCCGGATTGGCGAAAGACGTGGATGCGGTGAACCAGTACGCGGCCGTGATGTAAAGCCCGACCAGCCATGGAATTGCCGCCTCACGAAACCGGAGGCCACCGATGATCGTTGCGACCAGTCCGAACGCGGCGACGAATTCGGCGAGCCATTGCGGAAATCCCGTCCTTGCCTTCGCAGAGAACTCCAAGAGCGGCAGGCCGAACATGGCGTGCGCGACCATTGCGCCGAGGATACCCCCGAGCACCTGCGCCGCGATATACTGCGCGGCATGCGGCGGGCGGAGTTCGCCCTTGAGCGTGAAGACCAGCGTGACCGCCGGATTGAAGTGCGCGCCGGATATGGGTCCCAAGATCGTGATCAGGACCACCAGGATGGCGCCGGTCGGAAGGGTATTGCCGAGCAGCGCCAACGCCACGTCCTTGGTCAAGGTCTCGGCCATGATGCCGGAGCCGACGACCGTCGCGACCAGCAGCAAGGTACCGAAGCCCTCGGCCACAAGGCGTCGCGGCAGGTCGAAGCCGCGCATCAGACACGCGCCTTCTTCTTGGCGGTGGACGGCCCGCACCGGGCATCGGCAAGCGCAGGCGCGCAGATTTCCGGGTGGCCCGCGCAGCAATCCTTCATCAGGAAGGCAATCAGATCGCTCAAGCCGGCGAAATCCGCCGAGTAGATGATCGAACGTGCCTCGCGCCGCGGAACGATCATGCCCGCATGCTCAAGGTCCTTCAGATGAAAGGACACGTTGGATGGCGATACTTCGACCGCCTCTGCAATCGCCCCTGCCGCCATGCCATCGGGACCGGCCTGTACCAGCAACCGCACGATCCGCAGCCGCGTTTCCTGCGACAGCGCGGCGAAGGCGGTTCGGGCTTGACGCTCCTCCATCTTTCGATAATCCTACAATTCAATAATCATTGAAATGAGGATAGCAGCCGTGAACACGCTTGCCAATACCCGTTCGATCGTCGGCGCCCTGCCGCCGGTGGAAGAGCTTTCGTCCGCAGCGCTCCTTGCCAGCCTCGAGGCACACAAGGAGAAGCCGCTGATCTTCAGTTACGACGGCCGGGATGTCCGCCCCAGCTACCACGTGACCGAGGTCAAAACCGGCTCATTCAGAGGGCTCGATTGCGGCGCGAATCCCGACAGCTGGAGCGAGACCTTCATTCAGCTCTGGGACATCGAGGAGGAAAATCGGGGACACATGCCGGCCGGAAAGTTCCTTGCGATCATCCGCAAGGTCGACGAGGCCGTCGGCTTCGATCCGCAAGCCAAGCTGACCTTTGAAGTCAGCGATGGCGTCCGGCCGATGCAAATCTATCGTGCGGAACGCATGGATGCGGGCGACGCCGCGATCCGCGTCTATCTCTCGGCGCGTCCATCGAGCTGCAAGCCCCGCGACCGATGGCTGCAGGAGCAGCAATCCTGCTGCGCTCCGAAAGCCAAGCAGCCGTGCTGCGGTTGATTGATGCTCGAGCGCTTCCCGGTCTGTCTACTGAACGATTTCGGTCAAGGGCTTGCCCTTGTCGACCACGAAGACGTTGATCAGCTTCAGCGTCTTGTCGCCGCCGATCTTGAAGCCCGCGTGCGGCACGCCACGCTGGTTGATCACGCCGGCGCCGGTGGGAAGTTCGGTTTGTGATCCATCCGGCAAGAGCAAGGTCGCTCCCTGGATGACGTACACGATTTCCTCGCCTTGATGCGTGTGGCGCGGGAGACTTTCACCCGGCGGGACCTCAAGATAGACCTCAATGGCTTCCATGTTGGTCCCAGCCACGTCAGCACGCTTCAATTCCTTGCGGACGATTTGAGCGTGAGCAGTGGCGGCGGAAGCGAGCAACATCAGTGTGGCAATACGCAGCATGGGCAATGTCCTCCCCCTGAAAATGTGACCGTATCGCGGGCCCGCGCGTCGGTCACACGCGCGCGCCAGTCCGGTGACGAAACCATCAGGCTGTCGTTGGTTGAAGCCGACGCTCCCAAGGCAGCTTGGGGACCCTTACCGCAAACGCTCCGTCGCCCAGCAGCGCTTGAACAGCCAGCATGATCGCCCACACCAACGGCATCTCCCAGCCCGCATCCGTGAACCAATAGCCCTTTCGAAGCATCCAGAAGTGGGTTGCGCCAAGCATCATGGGGATCGTGTAGATACTGACCCAACGCGTATAGATACCCAGCAGCAGAAGAAGAGCCGATCCGAATTCGGCGCTCAAGGCATAGGCGAGAACCCATTCGGGATAGCCGAGCTTGGAAAGGCCATTCCACCACAGGCTGATCGGTTTGAGCACGCATTTGCCGTAGAGATGGGCGATGAATAGTCCGGCAATCGTAACGCGCAGCAGAAAGGCAGCATAAGGAGCAGTTCTCTGATCAATCATGAGCACCTCCCAAATTAATGTCTGTCACTCGCCGAAACGATGACCAGCCGGCCTAACGCCCCGGTCGCAAGCTATGCGTCCTCGTCGAAACGAGCCAATGCTGCCTCGATGAGTTCGATCTCCTCGCGGAGAGTGCCATTCACGACCGACGGCGTGAAACCAGGGACGCTGTGCGTTCGAACGCCGTCCAACAGGCGTTGGCGGTGGTCTCTGAGCTGTTCCAGCGCTTGACGATTCTTCAGCGACACGTAGCCGGCAATAATCTGCTCGATGGCCTTCATGGGAAATCCACGCTTCAAAACAAGAACGTACTGCAATCCTTCGATTAAAACGGCTAAACTGCCTTCCTGGCAAGTCCCATGACGCCGTGCCGCGAGCGCTGGCGCTGCTCCCCGCAAGACCACGCCCCGCGCTCCACGGATAGCGGCGAAGGCCTCGTCGTCCCATTGCGGCCGGCTTGCACCGGAATTTGCCAATCACTGAGTTGCCCGACGGCACAAGACCCCTTCGCAAAAATATTTCGCTTTATCAGAAGTTAAACTCAGTGTATGGTCGCCCCGTCTCACCCGATCGAGGGGCGCTTCGCGGTCGTCACGAACGCGGCGTGAGATGCGGTGGACGCCGATTGCGCAACTGACGAGTGCGCATGAAGCGGACGGTGAAGTCGTGTGGTCCCGACGCCCTAGTGGCAGGTGTCTCCCGCGAGATGCGAAGCATCTTCGCGAGACGGTGACAAACAAGCCAAGTCTCGCCGGGGAGAGCACGAAGTAAGCCGTAAGCCATCGCGCAGGGAAAGCCGGATTGCTCCGGTTACACCTGTGGTCCTACCCCCGAGCTTTCTACCTTTTGCTCGGGGCCCATGGGTGCGATCGGCACCCGGCTTTCCCTGCGCCCTCTGCTCAAGAGAGGGCGAAACGAACAGCAAAGCTCGGGCAATTCATGTCGCGAGAATGCGAATTTGCGTCCCAACCTACACCTGTCATGGCCCGGCTCGACCGGGCGACCCAGTACGCCGCGGCTTCTCAGTTCAAGCACTGCTGTCTCTGGAATACTGGATCAACCGCATGCAGGGTGATGACACCGAGGGTGGAGCAACTGCCGATGTCGCGCCTTGCAGCAGCTCAAGCCGCCGTCGGCTCACTCGACAGCGCGGCGAACACCGTCTCCGGCGAATGGGCAATCACGGCGAGCAGCGCGCGGGCAGGTCCGCGCGGGGCGCGCTTGCCCTGCTCCCAGTTGCGGATGGTCTCCACGGGCACGCCGAGCTTGGCGGCGAATTCGAGCTGGGTGAGCCGGGCCCGGCGGCGCAGGTCGCGTACGGCGGGTTGCGCGGCCGGTGGCGGCATCGCCGTCTCGGCCGGGTGCGCGGGCACCAGCGGGATTTCCTGCCCGTCGCGCAATTCGACGATCCGTCCGTCCGCCTTGAGCCGCAACCGCAGCATGATGGCCCCCCGTGATGGCCTCCTTGGAGATAGGAGCATCATCCGCCAACCCCGTTAAGGCGCGATTAACGATAAACGTGCCCGCGGGCGTCGGCCTAATTCAGGCCGAACCACAGCGTGGCGATGCCGAGAAACGAGAAGAAGCCGACCACATCGGTGACGGTCGTGACGAAGGTGCCGGAGGCGACCGCGGGATCGGCCCGCACCCGTTCCAGCACCATCGGAATCAGGATGCCGCCGAGCGCGCCGGCGACCAGGTTGCAGATGATGGCAAGCCCGATCACGATGCCGAGGCCGGGGATCTTGAACCAGGCCACCGCGGCGATGCCGGTGATGACGGCAAAGGCGAGGCCGTTGACGAGCCCGACCATGGTCTCGCGCAGCACCACGCGCATCGCGTTGAACGCACCGAGCTCGCGGGTGGCGAGCGCGCGTACCGCGACCGTCATGGTCTGGGTCGCGGCATTGCCGCCCTGGCTCGCCACGATCGGCGCCAGCACCGCGAGCGCCACCATCTTTTCGAGCTGGCCCTCGAACAGGCCGAGCACCGACGAGGCCAGGAACGCGGTGGCGAGATTGACCAGGAGCCAGTTGAAGCGGCCGCGGGCGATGGTCCAGACCGTGTCGGACAGTTCTTCGTCGCTGGTGACGCCGCCGAGTGCCTTGAGGTCCTCGTCGGCCTCCTCCTCGATCACGTCGACGACGTCGTCGATGGTGATTACGCCGACCAGCCGGTCGGTGGTGTCGACCACGGGAGCCGCGACCAGATTGTACTTGCCGAACATCCGCGCGACCTCTTCCTGGTCCTCCAGCGCGGAGACCCGGCGGCGGTCTTCGTCGATCAGGTCCTTGATCGGCACTGGACGGCGCGCGCGCAACAGCACGTCCAGCGGAACGGCGCCCAGCCAGTGCCTGTCGGCATCGACCACATAGATCTCGTAGAAACGCTCCGGCAGATCTGGCGTGTCGCGCATGTAGTCGATCGCCTGGCCGACATTCCAATCCGGCGGCACCGCGATGAACTCGGTCTGCATCCGCCGGCCAGCGGAGTTCTCCGGGTACAGCAGGCTGCGCTCGATCTCGGCGCGCTCGGCGGCCGGCAGTTTCTCCAAGATCTCTTCCTGGTCCGCCTCGTCGAGGCCTTGCAGCAGCTCGACGGCATCGTCGGATTCGAGCTCGCGGACGCCCTCCGCGACCGTCTCCGGTTCGAGTTCCTCGAGGATCTCCTCGCGGACGCTTTCGTCGACCTCGTTCAGCGCCGCGAAGTCGAAATCCGTGGCCGTGATCTCGACCAGGGTGACGCGGTCGTCCGGTTCCAGCGCCGCGATCAGGTCGCCGAGATCCGCCTCGTGCAGTTCCGCGACCACCTCGCACAACAGCGGCCGGTCGGCGGCGTGGATGGCCCGGGTGATCTCCGCGACGAATTCGGGGCGAAGCTGGCCCTCCTCGTCCCGCATCGGCATCTGGGCGAGCCGGTCAGTCCCGGCCGGTTCGGCAACGTCGATATTCTCGGCCATGCCGTGTTTCGCCGGTTTGACAGGAGGGGAAAATCTGGTCTGATTGATGCGGAACGGATTACCTAATCGGTGGGGCCCAGTGCAATGAGAAAGATGTCGAGCGGACCGCGACCGATCCTGAACGTTGTCGCGGCGCTGATCGCGCTCGCACCTTGCGCGCTGATCTCGATCGCGCCGCTTGCGCTGATCGGCTCGGCGCACGCCGCCGAGTGCTCGCGCAAGGACGCGCTCGGCACCGCACGTGTGCTCGAGGTCGATCCTGCGACCTATCCGCGCGTCGGGCTGAAGAGCTTTCCGCAGACCCTGCCGCTCCGGGACGGCGAGGTGGTGCTGACCTTCGACGACGGGCCGTCGCCAGGCTTGACCGACAAGGTGCTGACGGCGCTGGCAGCCGAATGCGTGCAGGCCACCTTCTTCATGGTCGGCCGCAACGCGGCCGATCATCCCGATATGGTCCGCAAGGTCGCGCGGCTCGGCCACAGCATCGGCTATCACACCTGGGACCATCCGCATCTCAACAGGCTGCCTACGGATCAGGCCGAGGCCAACATCAATCACGGGATCGAGGCGGTCCAGAAGGCCTTGCGCGGGACCGCGAGCACGATCCCGAGCACGCCGTTCTTCCGGTTCCCCTACTTTGAGTCGACGCCCAGCCTGCTGGACCACCTGGAAAAGCGCGGTATCGCGGTGTTCGGCGCCGATTTCTGGGCCAGCGATTGGAACAAGATGACCCCCGAGGAGGAACTTAAGTTGCTCACCGGGCGGCTCGAAGGCCATCGCAAAGGAATTATCCTGCTGCATGACCCGCAAATGCGGACCGCCGAGATGCTGCCGGCCTTTTTAAGGTATCTGCATGAGCATAATTATCACGTCGTCCACATCGTCCCGCCGACGATGAAAACCGTGTCGGACCGGACACATTGAACCCGGGACCAGAGCTGGATTACAGACCGTTAAGGCGACATTCATGGGGCCGTACCTAAGGATTCGTCAGTGCGTTTGGAGTGCGGCCGAGATTCGATGATTGCAAACGTCCTGGTGATGATCCGGAAGCGGTCGCGGACCGTGATCGGCGCGGCGCTGCTGGGCTGCGGCTTGATGATGCCGCATGCGACCCTCGCCGCCGACTGCCCTAACCCCAACGCACTCGGCACCTCGCGGACCCTGGTGGTCGATCCCAGGGAGCATCCGCGGATCGGCACCATGCAGTATCCGGAGACGTTGCCGCTCGCCGATCACGAGGTGGTACTGACCTTCGACGACGGACCGCTGCCGAAATACAGCAACCAGGTGCTGGCGATCCTCGCCAGCCAGTGCGTCAAGGCGACCTTCTTCACCATCGGCGCCCAGGCCAAGGCCAATCCGGAGGGCGTCCGCAAGCTGATCGCGGCCGGACACACCGTCGGCACGCACAGCCAGAACCATCCGCTGACGATGAACAAGATGCCGCTCGAGAGGGTGCGGCAGGAGGTCGACGACGGCATCGCCTCGACGCTCGCCGCGCTCAACGGCGATAAGAGCAAGCTGGCGCCGTTCTTCCGGATTCCCGGCCTGATGCGCGCCGAGATTCCCGAAGCCTATCTGGCGTCACAGGGCATCCAGGTCTGGAGCGCCGACTTCCCGGCCGACGACTGGCGCCACGTCTCGCCGCAGCGAGTCTACGATCTCGCGATCCAGCGCATCGAGGCCAAGCACAAGGGCATCCTGCTGCTGCACGATATTCAGCCGCGTACCGTCGCGGCGCTGCCGCGAATTCTCAACACGCTGAAGGAGCGCGGCTATCGCATCGTTCATGTGGTCCCTGCAACGGCGGACCGCCCGGCGACACCGACCCAGCCGCAGCAATGGTTCATGCATCCGCCGACCGAGACGGTGGCGATCACGCGCTGGCCCAAAATTCCGAACTTCGTCTTCACCGCGACGCGGACGCTGCCGGCTCCGATGCTTGCCGACATGGATTGGCGCGATGCCGACATTCTCGATCACGCGCAGCGCGCGCGTGTCGCTGCGTCCGTCCGCACGCTGTGGCCGCAGCCGCAACTGACCCAGCTCGCATCGGTCTCGACATTGCCGATACCGGCGGCTGACGTGTTTCGCATTCCCGAAGCGCTGGACCTGACCCTGCTCGCGGCCCGATCGGCGGCCAGTCGGCGCCTCGCACAGCGCGCGATTGGTTCAGGCGTCGGCGCACCGCGCGCGCAGGCGTTCTCCGCGCGCCAGGCCGGGCACCCGAAGCAGGCCGCGCATCAGCCGCCCGCTGCGGCTCACGGCCGAGGCCACGGCGCCCCCTTGCATGTCGCACCGCCGGCCGCGAACAACGCGTCGGTCCACGTCGCCAAGCGCACCCCGCGCGCCGAGGCCTCGGCGGCCAGCAAGCGCGTGCCTGACTAGAGCGCGGTCTAGCTGGCCACGATCTTGGCGACGCAGAGCAGGATCACCAGCGCCAGGAAGAAGATGTCGACATAGGATTTGATCTCGCCGGCATGCCTGAGCTCGGTGACATCGGCGACGATCTGCTTGCGCGAGGCTGCCGCATTGGGCCCCTCGCCGGCCGCAGCGGCCAACCGCCGTGTCTCGCCCTCAAGGCGCTCGACCCGCTGGAAGAAGTAGAACGAGCGCAGGCCGGACAAGGCATGCATCGTCGCATAGACCAGGATCAGGATCGCGACCGTCGCGCGCTGCTCGTATTGAATCTACCCGACCGGTGTTACAGGACCGCATCGACCGGCACCTCCACGTCAGCAGTCGGCTCTTGTCGGGACCAGCCACAGGACGGGGCCGACACGGCCGGCGAACGGCCATCCTTCGAAAAGTTCAGCGATTTCAAGGATCAGCTGAGGTGTGGTGCGCTCGGAGGGACTCGAACCCCCACGGTGTTACCCACTGCCACCTCAAGGCAGCGCGTCTACCAATTCCGCCACGAGCGCTGGGATGCCGGTTGGAACCCTGAGGCGCCGCCGCATCGACGGGGCGATGTAACAAATCATGGATGCAGGGACAAGGCGATTAATGCGCGAATTAACTGCGAACGCCGGGAGATTTCGGCAGCATTTGCTTGACCTCGACCGCGATTCGGTTGCGGTCGACCAGGACCACGCCGCTGGCCACCGGCAGGTTGTTGGCGAGGATCTTGACCTCGTCGGCCTCGGTAGTATCCAGTTCGATGATGGCGCCACGGGATAGCCGCATGACCTGGTGAATCGGCATGGTGGTGGTGCCGAGGACCACCATGAGATCAACGCTGACTTTATCGAGGGTGGGCACTTCTGAACCGCCGAACGGGAACTAAATTGTGGGGTTCACCTGACCACGTTAGGGTTAGCTAATGGTTAACGACCGCCAAAGCCTCGATTTGACGACCTTTGCGCGCCCTTCGGGCGGCGGCGCGGTCGAATGGCGGATTTCGGAACGCCCGGTGCCCTACCCCGATTCTCTCGCCGCGATGGACGCTCGGGTGGCGGAGATTGCGACTGGCTTGGCGCCCGAACTGGTGTGGCTGCTGGAGCACCCGCCGCTCTATACCTCCGGCACCAGCGGCAGGGCCGACGACCTGCTCGATCCGCGCTTCCCGACCTTCCAGAGCGGCCGCGGCGGCCAGGTCACCTATCACGGCCCGGGCCAGCGCGTTGCCTATGTGATGCTCGACCTCAAGCGGCGCCGGCCGGATGTGCGCGCCTATGTCGCCTCGCTGGAAGAATGGATCATCCGCACCCTCGCCGCCTTCAACGTCCGCGGCGAGCGCCGCGAGGACCGCGTCGGGGTCTGGGTGCGGCGCCCCGACAAGGGACCCGGCTTCGAGGACAAGATCGCCGCGATCGGCGTGCGGTTGCGCCGCTGGGTCTCGTTCCACGGCATCGCGATCAATGTCGAGCCCGACCTGTCGCACTTCCAGGCCATCGTGCCCTGCGGCGTGATCGATCCGCGCTACGGCGTCACCTCGCTGGTCGATCTCGGCTTGCCTGTCACGATGGCCGATGTCGACATCGCGCTCCGGCAGACATTTTCGGAGGTGTTCGGCGACTTCGCGGCGCGCCTGCCGGAAGCGACCGCGTAGGACTTACGCCGCCTTCTGCGGTGCGACCTCGAGCTTTCCGGCGATGTAGCGACGCTCCTGGGTCAGCCCGCCGAAGCCGTAGGCGTCGCCTTTCACCTCATCGACATGGGCGTAGCTCTCGGTATGGAGCGGCCCGAGCAACTCGCCCATCCGCTTGAACAAGGCCGCGAGATAGGCCGCCTTCTCGTCCTTGGTGTTGGTGCCTTCGGTGACGTGGATGTCGAGCCAGTAGCTCGCGAGCCCCTGCTCGGCGAGCGATTTGCCGCCCGCGAACCAGTAGGCCGCGTCCGTCGACTTCACGATAACAGCGGTGACCTTGGGGTCCTTGTGCAGAATCCTTGCGGTCAACTCCGACACGGCGGCGGCGATGTCGGACTTCAGCGACGACGTCTCGCGCGAAGTCGCGTAGGTGATGGTGATGAGCGGCATGATCGGTCTCCTTGAATTCGGTTGGCGCGGGTCAATCGCGCCTCCCCTAGCTAGACCTTTCGTCACCATCTTGGTATCTTATCTTTATGGATAGCAATGATAACATCTGTTGATCATGATGACGACGCTCGATATCGATACCGTGCAGGCCTTCCTCCTGGTCGCCGAGCTGCAGGGCTTCACCCGCGCCGCCGAAGCACTCGGCACCACGCAGGCGGCGATCAGCATGAAATTGCAGCGGCTCGAAACCGTGCTCGGCAAGCGGCTGGTCGAGCGCTCGCCGCGCGCGGTGCGGCTCACCGCTGACGGCGCGGCCTTCCTGCACCACGCCCGCGCGCTGATCGAGGTGCATGACCGTGCGCTGTCCGGCGAGAAACCGGCGCGGCAGCAGCTCACGCTCGGGATCAGCGATCACGCCGCAGGCCCCGAGCTGGTGCCGCTGCTGGAGCGGCTGCAGGCAATGGCCTCGCAGCTTGCACTCTCCGTGTCCATCGGGTTCTCGCGCGCGATGCTCGATGCCTACGACGCAGGCGAGCTTGACGCCGTGATCGTGCGCCAGGAAGGCAGCCGGCGCGGCGGCGAGAAACTGGCTGAGGACGAATTCGGCTGGTTCGCCGCGAAGCGCTTCGTCTGGCCGCGCGGCTATGCACTGCCGCTTGCAACGCTCGCTCCGCCCTGCGGCGTGCGCGCCCTCGCCGTGCGGGCGCTCGACAAGGCCGGCATCGCCTGGACCGAAAGCTTCGTCGGCGGCGGCGTCACTGCAGTGGCGGCAGCCGCGCTCGCAGGGCTCGCCGTGGCTCCGCTCGTCCGCCGCATCGCGCCGCCGGGCCTGATCGATGTCGGTCCCGCCCACAAGCTGCCGCGACTAGGTGCGTCAAAGGTGATGCTGCATTCGAAGGTCAGCGATTCCGCCAAGCTCGCGGCATTGCGGACGCTGGCTGCGACGTTCCGCAGCGTGGCCTCTGCAGCATAGTATGAGCATGCCGTGCCGTTCACATGAAGTCCTCGCGGCCCGCCAATTCGCGCATGACGAACCAGTAGGTCAGGCCCGCGATAAATCCTGCCGCGACGAATAGGAAAACCAGACCGGATGTCCAGACAGTCGGCGAGCGTATCAGCACGCTGATGCTCAACGCGCCGATCGTGGCGCCAGCGCAGGCGAAGAAGCCAGCAGCGCGGATCTGAAATTCCTCAGTGAGCCAGACGACGATCGCGGCGGGAATTGCGGTGAGCAGACAGGTGATGACGAAGACCGCAGCCGACGGAAGCAGCAGCACGACGATGCCGCATAGCAGCCGCGCGACATCGCCGTGCGAAGTCACCATCAGAAAGGTCTGACCGACGGCGGAGATCACCGCAGTTGCGGCGCCACAGCCCGCAAGCCAACCTCCGAATGCACGCGAACAAGTGCTGGACATCCTGGCCTCCTCACAAGATCGCCTCGAACGCGCTGCGCAGCGTCTCGTGGCGGAACACAAAACCGTTGCTCAGCGCCTTGTTCGGCAGCACGCGCTGGCCGCCGAGCAACAGCTCGTTGGCGAAGTCGCCGCCGACGGCGCGGAGCAGCGCGGCAGGCACGCGGAAGATCGCCGGCCGGTGCAGACGGCGCCCCAGCTCCTCGGTGAACTTGGTATTGGTGACCGGGATCGGCGCGGTCGCGTTGATCGGACCGGACAGTACGGGCTTGGCGATCACATGCGCGATCAGGCGCACCAGATCGTCGCGCTCGATCCACGACATCCACTGCTTGCCGGAGCCGAGCGGTCCGCCGAGACCGAACTCGAACGGCGTCAGCATCCGCGTGATGAAGCCGCCATCGGTGCCGACCACGAGACCGATCCGCAAATATGCCACGCGCACGCCGTGATCGGCGGCCGGCTTTGCCGCATTCTCCCAGGCCTCACACAGTTCATGACTGAAGCAGGCGTGGGATTTCGCCGATTCCGTCAGCACCTGATCCTGCCAGAGCCCATACCAGCCGATCGCGGAGCCGCTCACCAACACCGCCGGTTTGCGCTCGAGCCGCGCGATCAGCCTGACGACATCGGCGGTCATGTCGATACGCGAGGCGATGATGCTGCGGCGCTTGGCTTCGGTCCACAGACCATTGCCGATCGGCTCGCCCGCGAGATTGACGATGGCGTCGATCCGAGAGTCGGCGGGCAACTGGTCGAGGCTCGTGATCAGCGTCACCGGCGGCGGCAGCATCTCGGCTTTCGCCGGATTGCGGATCAGCGCAATCGCCTGATGGCCGGACGCGGCGAGGCTTGCGACCAAGCGGCTGCCGATGAAACCGGTCGCGCCGGTGACCAGCACGGTCTGCCGGGCCGGCAAACTCCGGACCAGGGTTACGACCGGCGCGGCTGCCATCCGTCCCAGACGTCTGGCCGCGGCAAAGTCGCGCGCACCGAACAGCGCGGCACCGAACGCCGCCGCCGTCGCAAACAGACTTAAGGCACCCGCATGCACGGCCGGCGCGACGGCGGTCGGCAGCATTGCCCAACTGGCCAGGACCGGCACCAGCAGGACGAGGATGGCGCCATAGTTGATCGCCAGCAGCGTATGATTGATCCGCTCGCTTGGCGGCAGCTTTCGGCTCAGATCCTCCTCGACGAAATCCATCAGCGTGATGACGACCTCGACGACCAGCACGGCCATGATAGCGCTCGCCAGAATGCCGTGCACCTCCAGCCAGCCGAGCACGAGGAACAGCAGCGCATAGAGCATGTTCCGCACGCTGTGCAGCTGAAGCTCATGGCGCTGCGAGGGACGCCAGGCCAGCCGCTCGGTGAATTCGTGGTGATAGAAGGTGTCGAAGGCGCCCATCGCGATCTGGATGGCGACCAGGGTCCAAAGCAGCGGCGTCATGATGATGCCTCCCTGAAGACGGCAGACTGACGGATCAGCCGGCCGAAGCGCGGGTGGATGATCTCAAGTGTGAAGCGGAAGTCACCGCAGCCGAGATCGGAATGGGTGACTGTCAGATCGCCGGGCGTGAGCCATTCGGGCAGCGGCAGGCGAAACGGGCCGAACTGCAGCGAATAGCCGACGCTACGAAACACCAGCGCCTCCTGCTCGACAGCGATCCGCAGCGCCATGCTGACGCCGAAGCCGACGTATTCCTCGAGCCCGGTCGGCCCGGCGAAACGCTTTGCCGAGTGAATTACCTGCGGAAAGCCGTCGCGGCGCGCGCAGATGCGGGTCCATATCTGGCCGCCGCTTGCGGCATCCTCGGTGACGGTGACGACCATCGGCACGCGCGTCTCGGTGCCGGTCGGGAGCGGTCCGCCGATCAACCGCGCGGCTTGCGCCAGCCACCACCCGACGCGGCTGCTCGAGGCCTCCTCGACCTCGCCGACATAGACAACGGTGTTGCCGTCCTCGAACCGCTTCGAGAAGCGCCGCCAGATCGCAACCGGCAGTCGGCCCCAATCCTCGTCCGACAGCAATGCGCGGAAGCGGTGATCGTCGAGCAGTTTTGTATCGGAAGCCGGCGCCTTCTTTAAGGTGGATATCCTTGCTGACGCCATCGCACACTCCCGTTACGCCGCCGCCCCTATTTGGCTCTGCCTGTGGGCAGGAAACTCACGATCTTCTCGCCGAGCTTGACCAGCGCGACCAGCCGCGGCCGCGGGACGTTGAGCATCTGCATGTACCAGCGGTCGACCAGCTCGGTGAATGTCAGCATCTCCTTCAGCCGCTTGCTGGCGAGCGGACTGATGGCGGGATCGCCGGCCGCGTCGGAGACGCAGGCGCGCAGTGCTGCAAGCGCGGGATCGATCTCGCGCTCCTTGCGTCCCGCCGCGATCCTGGCGGCGACCTCCCAGATGTCGGTCTCGGCCTCGAAGTGGTCGCGGCGATCGCCGAGGATCGGCACCCGCCGGATCAATCCCCAGGACAGCAATTCCTTGATCGAGTTGGAGACGTTGGAGCGCGCCATGCCGAGCGTATCGGCGATGTCCTCCGCCGTCATCGGCGCTTCGGCGAGATAGAGCAGCCCGTGGATCTGGCTGACCGAGCGGTTGACGCCCCATTCGTCGCCCATGTCGCCCCAATGCAGGATGAAGCGCTCGACGACGGCGGGAAGTTTCTTCTTGGCGGTTATTTCTGTCATAACAGAAATATCAGACCGTACGGAGTGAAAGTCAAGAGCCGCCGGAAGAGCCGCTTTTGGGGCGCGCGCAAGGCCGGCCCACCCTGTGAGTGTGACAAGAGTGTGAGTTCAAACGAGTCGCAGGCGGCAGCCTTTTTCCTTGTGACAACCGAACCTTCGTCCAGGCTGATCGGACAGAAAACTCTAGGGCGACGATCCGAAATGTGGGACGCCTACCCGGTCTATTGTCGTGAGGAGGATCAGCGATGACAGCGTCCGACAAGGAGTTCGTCGGGTCCATTCCGGAGCTTTACGACCGGCTCCTCGTGCCGATCATCTTTGAACCCTACGCACGCGATCTGGCGCAACGCGCCAAGGCCCTTCGCCCACGCGATCTGCTTGAAACAGCCGCAGGCACCGGCGTCGTCACCCGAGCGCTGTCGTCAGCACTCGGCCGCGACACAAGGATCGTAGCGACCGATCTGAACGAACCGATGCTCGAACGGGCGAAGTCGCAGATGCCGGGCGGAACCGATATTGCCTGGCGGCAGGCGGACGCACTCAACCTGCCGTTCGACAATGCGAGCTTCGATGTCGTCGCCTGCCAATTCGGCGCGATGTTCTTCCCCGACAAACCCAAGGGTTATTCGGAGGCTCGCCGTGTCCTGAAGCCCGGCGGCCGTTTGCTGTTCAACATGTGGGGTCGCATCGAAGACAACGAGTTTGCCGACGTCGTGACCCAGGCATTGGCGGAGGTCTTTCCAGACGATCCGCCGCGTTTCCTGGCGCGCACGCCCTACGGCCATCACGCCGCCGACCCGATCCGGGCCGATCTTGCAGCCGCTGGCTTCAGCAAGATCGAGATCGACGACGTGCGGCTGCAAAGCCGCGCGAATGCGGCTCGTGATCCGGCGATCGGCTTTTGTCAGGGTTCACCGCTGCGCGGCGAGATCGAGGCGCGCGGCGGTATCGGTCTCGACGCGGCGACCGAGCACGCGGCAACGGCTCTCGCTCGCCGTTTCGGCGACGGCGCGATCGAAGGCCGGATTCAAGCGTTGGTGATCTCGGCGGCCGCGTAGCACCGCGCCTCAGACCGTCGGCAGGACCGAGAACCGCTCCCCAGCCCGGCGCCGGTTCAAAAGATCGGAACTGCCTGAGACGACGTGCACGCCATCGACGCTCGCCGAGAACGGACCGCGGCCGCACGCCGTGATGATCTCGGCGACAACATCATCGGGGCCGGCGAACACCGCCTCGACGCTGCCGTCGCGGCGGTTGCGGACCCAACCTTCGAGGCCACGTGCGTGCGCCTGGTCGTCGACCCAGGCGCGATAGCCGACGCCCTGTACGCGACCGCTGATGGTGACGTGGCGGATCACGCCGCTCACCGCTTCAGGCCGAGAAATTCGCCGCTACGCGCCTTGGTCTCCGCCTCGCGCATCACGCGGCCGGTCAGTTCGGACGAAGCGATGCCCTTGAGGTTCTTCGGTGAGGTGCCTTCGCGCAGCGCCTTCAGCGTCTCGTAGACGGCTTGGGTTGCGGCCGCGAACGGCGCGTGGCCCTGCAGCGCGATCCTGACGCGCTGGCTGGCGAGATAATCCAGCGCGGTCATCTCCTCCGGCGCGCCGCCGAGCACGATCGGCAGCGTCGTCGCAGCCGAGAGCGCCTCGAGCTCGCCGCGCGACTTGATGCCGGTGAAGAACAGTCCATCGACGCCGACCGCCTCATAGGCCTTGGCGCGTGTGATCGCGTCATCGAGATTGGTGATCGAGACGGCCCCGGTCCGGCCCAGGATGACGAGCGACGGATCGCTGCGGCCGTCAAGCGCGCCCTTGATCTTGCCGACGCCTTCCTCGAGCGAGATCAGCTGCGTCTTTGCCTGGCCGAACGCTTGCGGCAGCAACGTGTCCTCAATGGTGAGGCCAGCGGTGCCGGCGGTTTCCAGCTCCTGCACGGTGCGGCGGACATTGAGCGCATTGCCGTAGCCATGGTCGGCATCGACGAGCACCGGCAGCGTGGATGCGCGCGACATCCGGCGCACCTGCTCGGCCAGTTCAGTCAACGTGATCAGCGCAATATCGGGATCGCCGAGCACAGCGAGCGAGGCCACCGAGCCGCCGAACATGCCGAGCTCGAAACCGAGATCCTCCGCAATCCGGATCGAGGTCGCATCATAGACCGAGCCCGGGCGAATGCAGGTTGATCCGTTGAGAATCGATCGCAGGGCTTCACGACGTTGACGAAAGGCCATAACAAGGCTCCTCATTCGCCATTGCGACGGCGATAGCGACGAAGCAATCCGCAGTTTCGACGCCGCGCCATGGATTGCTTCGCTACGCTCGCAATGACGGGATTGCGTCTATGCGAACTCCAGGATCAGCGCATCGACCGCGAGCGTTGCGCCGGCGGCGGCGTGGATCTTCTTGACCGTGCCGTCGCGCTCGGCGCGCAGCACGTTCTGCATCTTCATGGCTTCCACGACCGCCAAGGTCTCGCCGGCCTTGATCTCCTGGCCCTCGGCCACCGCGATCGACACCACAAGACCAGGCATCGGGCACAGCAACTTCTTGCCGGTGTCGGCCGCCGAGACCACCGGCATTAGCTGCGCCGAGGTCGCCTCGGTCTCGGTGAAGACGTAGACCGGCACCTCAAAACCCTGATGCGCGAGGCGGAAGCCGTTATTGATGGCCCGCACCTGCACGGCGACAAAATTGCCGTCGATCGTGCCGTGCCAGACCGGCTCGCCCGGCACCCAGTTCGACACCAGATTGTGCGGATTGCCGGGCAGCCTGTCGGCGCCGATGAAGCGTACCGCGATGGCGTCATCCTCGCGTGCGACGTCGAGCGCAATCTCGGCGCGATCGAGCCACACCGCGCGGCGGCGCTCGCGCAGCACCACGCGTCCGCCCATCTGGCCGGATATCTGCCGCTTGCGCTCGCCGAGCACGTGATCGATGGCGGCACCGACCGCCGCGAGCCGGCGCGCGATCTCGCCCTCGGGCGCGCGCGCCGAGAATCCCTTGGGGAATTCCTCCGCGATGAAGCCGGTCGAGAGCCGGCCCTCGCGCCAGCGCGGATGGTTCATCAGCGCGGACAGGAACGGAATGTTGTGCCTGATGCCGTCGACATAGAAGGCGTCGAGCGCGGTTGCCTGCGCCTCGATCGCGGCGGCGCGTGATGGAGCGTGGGTGACGAGCTTGGCGATCATCGGATCGTAATGGATCGAGATCTCGCCGCCCTCCTGCACGCCGGTGTCGTTGCGGATCGTGATGCCGTCTTGGCTGGCTTCGGCCGGCGGACGGTATTTCACCAGGCGTCCGATCGACGGCAGGAAGTTGCGGAACGGATCCTCGGCATAGACGCGGGACTCCACCGCCCAGCCCGTCAGCGTCACGTCCTTCTGCGCGATCGCGAGCTTCTCGCCGGCCGCAACGCGGATCATCTGCTCGACGAGGTCGATGCCGGTGACCAGCTCGGTGACGGGATGCTCGACCTGCAGGCGGGTGTTCATCTCCAGGAAGTAGAAGCTCTTGTCCTGGCCGGCGACAAATTCGACGGTGCCCGCCGAATCGTAGTTCACCGCCTTGGCCAGCGCGACGGCCTGCTCGCCCATCTTGCGGCGGGTCTGCTCGTCGAGCAGCGGCGACGGCGCCTCCTCGATGACCTTCTGGTTGCGGCGCTGGATCGAGCACTCGCGCTCGCCAAGATAGATCACGTTGCCATGCTTGTCGCCGAGCACCTGGATTTCGATGTGCCTGGGATCGACGATGAATTTCTCGACGAAGACGCGGTCGTCGCCGAACGACGACTTCGCCTCGGCCTTGGCGAGATTGAAGCCTTCGGCGACCTCCGCCTTCGAATGCGCGATGCGCATGCCCTTGCCGCCGCCGCCGGCGGAGGCCTTGATCATCACGGGGTAGCCGATCTCGTCGGCGATCTGGACGGCGTGTTTGCCGTCCTCGATGACGCCGAGATGGCCCGGCACGGTCGAGACCTTGGCCTTGGCCGCGGCCTTCTTGGATTCGATCTTGTCGCCCATCGCGGCGATGGCGCCGGGGTTCGGGCCGATGAAGACGATGCCGGCGGCTTCCAGCGCGCGCGGAAACGCCTCGCGCTCGGACAGAAAGCCGTATCCGGGATGCACGGCCTGCGCGCCGGTCTTGCGGCAGGCGTCGACGATCTTGTCGATCAAAAGATAGCTCTCGGCCGCTGCGGGCGGTCCGATCAACACAGCTTCGTCGGCCATCTCGACATGCAGCGCGTCGCGGTCGGCCTCGGAATAGACGGCGACCGTCTCAATCCCCATACGGCGCGCAGTCTTGATGACCCGACAGGCGATCTCGCCGCGGTTGGCGATCAGGATTCGTTTGAACATGCTCTTCTTGCTTGGGCTTTTTTCGAACTTGGCAGGATTCCTCCCCGCGCAATTCGGCACGGGCGATTGGCGTAACTCCTCCGTGGTACAGCAAATTGCTCCGGAGGCAACGGTCTAATGCAGACCTGCCCCGGTCGATGACGGTAGCCTGAGAGGTATTTCAGCCCGAATAGGTCTTGAAGCGGCCGCGGGAATGGGCCCTCGCAACGGCTTTCATCAGCTCGCTGACCTCGCTCTCCAGGAATTCATTGGCCACGATCAACGCCCGGACAGTCGCGCGCATATTCCCGCCGCAGGCGGTAATGGCCTGATCGACAGCCGCTTCCAGCCCGTCATCGTCGTCAGATTCGGGCCGTGCAGACATCATAGGGTATCCGGGATTCAGCTGGTGCATCATGTTCCTATTTTGTTCTAACGAAGTCAATCGGATCTTTGATCGACGCCGTCTCCTGAGCCGCCTTCTTCTCCGCCGCCAGCGCGCGAGACATTGCCGGGTCCGGCGACGACCTCGACGAGCACGTTGATAATGAACTCGGCCATGCACATCCCTCAAATCGCAGTGCCGGCCGTTCCAGGCTGTCCGCCACCGGCCGGGATGTGACGGCGCGCACGCGGCTCGTGCGAACAGTCCTTGGTTGGATCGTACCTGCCTGTGCTAGAAGTTCGGCGGCCCGCCAAAGATCTGAAGTGAGAAAATGCGGTTTCGAAATCTGGTCGTCACGACGCTTCTCCTGTCCTGCTTGTCTGCAATCCCCGGTTTGTCCGCGACCGCTGGCCCCGCGGCCACCGCGGTCATCAAGGACGCCGGCACCATTCAGCTCGGCAACACGACGTTTCGGCTCGACGGCATCGACGCGCCGGCGGTCGACCAGCTCTGCGTCGACGAGCATGCCGACGTCTGGACCTGCGGGATCGAAGCGCGCGACCAGCTGACCAAGTTGATCGGCGGCAAACCAATCCATTGCGACGATATCGGCGTCGATCCGACCTTCAAGAGGCGCCGCCTCGGCGTCTGCAAGATCGAGGGCGATCCGACCAGCCTCAGCCAGGTGCTGGTCCAGAAGGGTTACGCCCTCAATGTCGAGGGATCGGCCACTGGCCGATTCAAGCCGGATGAAGCCACCGCCAAGGACAATCGCGCCGGGCTCTGGAAGGGCTGCTTCGTGGCGCCGCGCGATTTTCGTCTCGGCAAGAAGGATGGCCTCCTGCGCGGCAACGCATGCCCGGCCGACCGCGACAAGCAGATCCGTGATGCGCTCTTCCCCGACGATCTGCCGATGCCGGCAAGCTGCAACATCAAGGGCAAGTACGCCGTGCGCGCCCGCGTCACCGGCAATGTCGGCATCTATCACCTGCAGGCCTGCCGCAGTTACCCGGGCCTCGGCAATCCGGATCGCTGGTTCTGCTCCGAGGAGGATGCGCAGGCCGCCGGGTTCCGCCGGGCCTATAATTGCCGTCCGCCCAAGAGCAAGTGATCGGCAAGTGATCGCATAAATCACGCTGGCAAAGCCGCCACGTCCTGTGTGAAACTGCGCCAAGAGGTTGCCGGCGCGTATGACCCCACCCGATCCTGCTGATGTGCTTCCCGAAACTGCGGCAGCCGAACGGCTGCGGCAGCACCTTGAGGAGATCGCGCGCGAACGCGATCGCGCCCATCGCGAGCTTCAGGAGCGCGAGGCAGAGCTGGCACGGATCCAGCGTATCGCGCGGGTCGGCGGGCTCGAGATCGATTTCCGCGACGGCGTGCGCAACCGCCGCTCTCCCGAATATCTGCTGGTGCACGGCCTGCCGCCTGACGAGGTCAACGAGACCTACGAGAACTGGGTCGCGCGCATCCATCCCGACGACCGCGAACGGACGATCCGGCATCTGTTCGGCGTGCTCAAGGCTGGCGGCGAGGATTACACGGCCGAATACCGCATCATCCGCCCGAACGACGGCGAGAGCCGCTGGATCCGCGTCGTCGCCAAGATCGAGCGCGACCGCAGCGGCCGCGCGCTGCGGCTGGTCGGCGCCGATCTCGACGTCACCGATCAGATGCTGGCGCAGGAGACGTTGCGGGAAAGCGAAGAGCGCTTCCGCTTGATCGCCGACAGCGCGCCGGTGCCGATCTGGGTGACCAAGCTCGACCGTACCCGCTCCTTTGCCAACCAGGCCTATCTCGACTTCCTCGGACTGCCGTTCGAGGAAGCGATCGTGTTCGACTGGCGCAAGGCGCTGCATCCGGACGACCTGCCGCAGATCCTGCAGGAGCAGATTACGGGCGAGCTCTCGCTCAAGCCGTTCATACTCGAGGCACGCTACCGGAACGCTGCCGGCGATTGGCGTTGGCTGCGCTCGGAGTCGCAGCCGCGCTGGGACCCGAACGGCAAGCATATCGGCTTCATCGGCGTCGCCCACGACATCACAGCCGCCAAGGAAGCCGAGATTGAGCTGCGAAAGCTAAACGAGTCGCTGGAGCGGCGCATCCTGGAGCGCACCGCGCAGCTCGAATCCCGCGAAGCCCAGACCCGCGCGATCCTGGAGACCAGCCATCAATATCAGATGCTGCTCAACCGCGACGGCGGCCTGCTCTACACCAACCAGACCGCGCTGGCCGGCATCCGCACTGATGCCACTGACGTCGTCGGCAAGCCGTTCTGGGACACGCCTTGGTTCGCCGCGACCGAAGGCATGCCGCGCGCGATCCAAAATGCCTTTGCGACCGTGATGCGTGGCGAGGAGGTCAAGATCGAGATGCAACTGCGACTGCCGATCGGCGAGCGCTATTTCGATTTCGCGATGCGGCCGCTACAGGACCAGCACGGCACCATCGTCGGCGCGGTGCCGGAGGCCGTCGACATCACCGAGCGGCGGCGCGGCGAGGAAGCCCTGCGGCAATCGCAGAAGATGGAAGCGGTCGGCCAGCTCACCGGCGGCGTCGCGCACGACTTCAACAACCTGCTCACCATCATTCGCTCCGCGACCGACTTCCTGCGTCGCCGCGAGCTGCCGGATGAACGGCGCCGCCGCTACATCGACGCGATTTCCGAGACCGTGGAGCGGGCCTCCAAGCTCACCGCACAGCTATTGGCGTTTGCGCGCCGGCAACCGCTCAATCCGGAAGTTTTCAATGTCGGGACGCAGGTCGATAGCGTGGCGCAGCTGATCCGGCCGCTGGTCGGCGCACGGATTCACATCGAGGTCAGGATCGACGATCCTGACTGTTTTGCGATCGCCGATATCGGCCAGTTCGAGACCGCGATGATCAACCTTGCGGTCAACGGCCGCGACGCCATGAACGACGAAGGCCGGCTGACGATCGGCGTCAGGAAGGTCAAGAACATCCCTGCCCTCCGCGCCCAGGCCTCGCGCAGCGGCGATTTCGTGACAGTGTCGATCCAGGATACCGGCACCGGCATCTCGCCGGAAAATCTCGACGCGATCTTCGAACCGTTCTTCACCACCAAGGAGGTCGGCAAGGGAACCGGCCTCGGATTGAGCCAGGCCTTCGGCTTCGTCAAGCAATCCGATGGCGATATCGAGGTCACCAGCACGCCCGGCCACGGTGCGACCTTCACCATCTACTTGCCGCAGGCCATGCGTCCGGCGGACCCCAAGGTTGCAGCTGGCGCGGGCACCGAACAAATCTCTATCGGCCGCGGCTATCGCGTCCTCGTGGTTGAGGACAACGATGATGTCGGCCAGTTCTCCACCGAACTGCTCGAGGATCTCGGCTATTCGGTCAAGCGCGCGGCGAATGCCAATGCGGCACTCGCGATCCTCTCGGAGAACGAGTTCGCCGCCGATCTGGTGTTCTCCGACGTGATCATGCCCGGCATGAACGGGGTCGAGCTCGCCGGTGTCATCCGCGATCGGTTTCCCGGCCTGCCGGTGGTGCTGACCAGCGGCTACAGCAACGTGCTCGCCGAGAACGCGCACAGCGGCTTCGAGCTGATCCAGAAACCCTATTCGGTCGAGGCGCTGTCGCGCACGCTGCGAAAGGCGATCGCCGAGCAACGGGCGACCGCTTCCAAGCCCTGATCCCGCCGCCGGCCGAGCCTTATTCGATCACGACATGCGCGACGCCGAGCTGAAGGATGCCGAGCGCCCGCGCCGCGGTGGTCGAGACGTCGATGATCCGCCCGCGCATGAACGGGCCGCGGTCGTTGACCCGGCACCGGATCGACTTCCCGTGATACGACACGGTGACCATGCTGCCGAACGGCCGCCTGCGATGCGCGCAGGTCATCTCGCCACTCCTGCCGATGCCACGATAATAGGACGCAAGGCCACTCTCTGCGTTTGCCATGCACGAGGCAAACAGCAGCATGGCCGCGGACGTTACTGCGGTTTTCATTGATCGCCTGCCGGTCGAGCCCCGCAATGGAACGCGGTTCCACGATTTCGGTTCCGCGTCCGTCGCGTTGGCAGGTCGATTTTCTGGAGCCTTTCGGCGGGAAGCGAAGGCGGTCGGGTTATCCTGCGGCGGGATCGATCAGGGCGATGCCGAGCTCGGGCCGCTTCCGGCGCCGAAGGCTGGCTGGCGCTTCCGTGACCACGACCTCCAGCGTCGGGCGCACGATGCCGGCAAGCAGATGGCCGCCGCGCGTCGACCCATCGGACAGTCCGAGCACAATATGAGTGTGCAAGCTGGCCTTGCCGTCGTCACCGGTCGCGATATCGCCGACCGCGCACAACACCTCGCACTGCTCGTTGACCTCGATCTTCCGGTAGCTCTTTGACGCGAAATCGAACCAGCCGACCGTCGCTCGCTCGAATGCGCCGATCGCGGTGAGCGATGCCGCCGTCAGCCTCGCATCATTGGCGAACTTGGTCAGCGCACCGAACGCCTCCTCGCCGCCATCGAGCACGACGACGTGAACTTGCGCGCCGGGTGCATTCGACACGAGCTTGCTTTTCATTGAGCCGCCTCGCCTCTCGAGAGCTTTCACTCTCAAGCGGCGGCGGCGCGGATTGTTCCTGACGGACGGTGGCCGCTCAGGCGGCGTCCTCGACACTATCGGCCGCGAGCAGCGTCCGGACATCCTGCGCCGGAACCGGTTTGCTGAACAGGTAGCCCTGCATCTGCGTGCAGCCGAGCATCTGCACGGTGTCGCGCTGCTGATCGGTCTCGACGCCCTCGGCGGTCGTGATCATGTTGCGGTCGGCGGCGATCGAGACCACCGCGCGGATGATCGAGGCCGAGCCGCTGTTGCGGGTCACTTCCTTGACGAAGCTGCGGTCGATCTTGATCTTGTCGAACGGGAAGCGCTGCAGATACTGCAGCGACGAATAGCCGGTGCCGAAATCATCGAGTGCGATGTGGACACCGAGCGCGCGCAGCTGGCCGAGCGTGACCAGCGCCGCATCATCGTCGGCGATCAGCACCGCCTCGGTGATCTCGAGCTCGAGCCTGCGCGGGTCGAGCCCGCTCTCGGCGAGCGCACTCGCGACCTTGAGCGCCAGCGTCTCCGACTTGAACTGGATCGGCGAGACGTTGACTGCAAGCCGCACATGCGCCGGCCAGGCCGCCGCCTCGATGCAGGCGGTGCGCAGCACCCACTGCCCGATCTCCTCGATCAGCCCGGTTTCCTCGGCGACCGGTATGAACTCCGCCGGGGAGATCATGCCGCGCACCGGATGGCGCCAGCGCAGCAGCGCCTCGCAGCCGGTCACCTCGTCGCTGCGCAGGTCGACCAGCGGCTGATAGTGCAGCTCGAAGCGGTCCTCCGCCAACGCACTTCGCAGATCGGCCTCCAGCGCGCGGCGCAGATTGGCCTGCTTCTCCATCGCCGGATCGAAGAAGCGATAGGTCCTGCGGCCGGCGGCCTTGGCCGCGTACATGGCGAGATCGGCGCATTTGAGCAGGCCGAACAGGTCGGAGCCGTGGCGCGGGGCAATCGCAATGCCGATGCTGGCATCGCTCGACAGCCAATGACCGTGGCAGTCGAACGGCGTGCGCAGCGACTGATAGATGCGCGCCACCAGATCGCTGACCTCGTCGTCCGAGGTGATGTCATGCTGGACGATCGCGAACTCGTCGCCACCGAGCCGCGCGATGAAGTTGTTCGACCCGGCCGACTGGCGCAGCTTCTCGGCCACGCGCCTCAGGAATTCATCGCCTATCGAATGACCCAGCGTGTCGTTGATCCGCTTGAACTCGTCGATATCGATGTAATGGATCGCGAACTCGCGAACGGTCGCCTCGCGCAACAATTCTTCCGCGTGACGCTGGAACAGCGTCCGGTTCGGCAGATTGGTCAGAGCATCGTAATGCGCGAGATATTCGATCTGCGCCTGCGCTCGCCGCCCATCGGTGACATCCTCGAGCGTGGTGGCCCAGCCGCCGTCGGGCGCGCGCTTGTAGATCAGGCGAATGCTGCGGCCGTCGGGCGTCACGATCACCGAGTCCCGGACCTCGTCACCCCTGGGATTGGTGAACCGCGCACAGTATTCATCGACATCGCCGACGAATGAACCGAGCGCCTGGCGATGCAGGATCAGATCGTGCAGATGGCATCCAGGCTTGGCGACATCGGTCGAGAGGCCGAACATGTCGATGTATCGTTGGTTGCAAATCACGAGCCGCGCCGAGGCGTCGAACAGCAGGAGCCCCTGCGTCATGGTGTTGATGGCGGTGTCGAGATGCTGGCCCTTCTCGGACAGCCGGCGCTGCGCCGCATCGTGCTGCCGCTGCAACTGGCGAACGATCAGGAAGATCGTCATGACGACGATCAGCACCGCGAGCACCGCGGCGCAGAACTGCAGCTTGGTCTGGGCGCGCCAATCCTCCAGTGCGCTGGAGGTCCTGGTGGTGGCGAGAATCAGGATCGGAAAGTGCGACAGCGACCTCACCGCGCCGACATTCTCCTCGCCGGCAGCGCCGACGAACCGCCCCGACGTGTTGCCGCCAAGACCGATGATCTTCCGGAACAGCGGCTGGTCGACGATGTTGCTGCCAACCAGGC
The DNA here is from genome assembly GCF_050435825.1 of Bradyrhizobium sp. I1.14.4. Lineage (NCBI taxonomy): Bacteria > Pseudomonadati > Pseudomonadota > Alphaproteobacteria > Hyphomicrobiales > Nitrobacteraceae > Bradyrhizobium > Bradyrhizobium sp. I1.14.4. The sequence continues at coordinate 238,974 of NZ_JBNDLA010000008.1, forward strand.
TCGCATCCTGCGGATAGCGCGCGATGATCGTGCCGTCACGATGAATCATCGAAATCACGGTGTCGCCGTTCAGCGCCAGCGAGGCGACGAAATCCTCGAAATGGCTGGGCTCGACGCCGCGGCTCGCAAAGCCGATGATCTCGCCGTTGCGCCCGGTGATCTTGCGCGCAAATATCGTGGTCCAGTTGCCGGTCACCTTGCTCATCGCGGGCTCGACGATGACAGGCGAAGTCGGCCGTCCCGAGGTGAACTCCTGGAAATAGCGCCGGTCGGAGATGCTGATGTCGGGCACCGGCCACATCTCGGACGAGTTGATCAGCCATCCCTTGGCGTTGAACAGATTAAGCCCGCCGACATGCGGCAGCGCGGCCAGCCGCGTGCGCAGCATCTCGTGCGCACTGAGCAGCGACATGTTCTTTTCGAACTGATCGGCGGTCTCGACCTGCTCCGACCGCAGATAATTCACGATGTCGTCGTGGACATGCTGAAGGTCGGTGAGCTGCTGGTCGAAATGCCGCGACAGCAGCAGCGCGGTGTTGTTGAGCTCGCGCTCGGACATCTCCAGCGCCCGCTCGCGAAACTGCAGCGCGAGATAGCCGGTGCCAAGCGTGATCGCGAGCACCAACAGCGCGGCACTCAGGATGAGCCACTGAATGGCGCCCATCCTGGTAGCGCGCAACACACCTTTAATCGACAGCCGCCGGCGCTCCGGCTTCACGCTGTTCGTTGAGATAACCGACATTTTCCTGCCCCTGCGGGTGCCCTTGTAGGGGAACACAACCCAAGGGGTCGTTAGGAAAATCAGTTATCGAACGGTTAAGGTGAATGCGTACCTGAACACGATCGGTACAGGAATCCTCAGGAAGCGACCGCCACCGGCGACGCCGCCGTCGCCTCCTTCAGGCTGCACCCGATCAACGCGCCTTCGATGGTGAATTTCGAGAATGGTGAGAACGGCGTCACGGCCTTGAGTGCAGCGAAGAATTGCGAGTCGCCCGGGCTCTTCAGGAGAAACCGGATGTGGCTGGCCGCCAGCGCATCACGCGACAGCCAGACGACGCCGGAGAACAGCGCCACGAGCATCTGCGCATAGTCGCTGACATCGGCGAGGCCGAGATCGTAAATCGGAGACACGTTGACGAAACGCGCACTGAGGGCCGGCGACGTATATCGGCTCATCAGGAGACGCTTGACCTGGCACACCGCGTGGACCCGTTCGCCGTCAGTCAGGTGGTACAGCCCCTGACTATCGCCATCCCTGGCGGTCAGCGCTTCAAAGGCAGCGATGCCGCCAAAGGTGGCAAAATCCTCGCCGACGCCTTCAGCGTCCTTCTTCCATTGTGCCTTGATGTGACGCCAGGACCGCTCGGGGTCCTTGATTGGCAAGAGCAGCATGGTTAGGGGGCTGTTAGCACGGAGGGGAATCGTCGCTGGATAATATGTCGCAGGCATTAAGTCTTTGCTTACAGCGGTAGCCGGCTGTGGCGGCTACCGGGCGACCTCTTGCACTCAGCATGCGCGACCGCCCCGATGGTCGAACTGCGCGAGATGGATATTTCGTCCCGGGAATGCCAGAAGTCGTTTTCGCGATCAAGAGGACCTCACCACGCGATGGACGCACTTACGATGTTCGGATTGTTCGCCGTGACCATGATGCTCGTCTGCTATGCGGCCGAAGATCGCAGCCCCTGGTTCATCCTGGCCTTCGCCGTCTCCTGCGCGCTCGGTTCGGCCTACGGTTTCCTGCAGGGTGCCTGGCCGTTCGGCCTGGTTGAGGCGATCTGGGCCGTCGTCGCGGCGCGGCGATGGCTGACGCGTCGAAGCGCGGACGGCCTGTAACGTTATAGTATCCGCGGCAATTCTGTCGCGGACTCGAACTTGAATGCGCGCGGCCACAGCGCTAATGAGGGCCCATGGACGCTTCGCGCACCGTGATTCAGTCTTACCCTCACGCAACGGGATCGCGCCGCTGGCGGAGCCTGCTTGCGGGATTGATTTCGCTTGCGCTGGTGCTGTCGTTCTTCCACGGCTGGGCCTTCGACGGTGACGACGATGCAGTTCCTGGCTTCTCGATCGCACAGTCGACCAACGACACCGGCGGCAAGGCTCCAGTGCATCCGGCGTCGTTGCATGGCGATCACTGTCTGACACACGTCGCCTCGGTAGCTTCGCAGGAAACTGCGTTCCCGATTGCCTATGCGCCGCATAGCTATGGCCACAGCAGCATTGAGCTGCCGGCATCGGCCGACCGCCTCTCTCCCTTCAAGCCACCCCGCGCCTGATCCGGTCGACATGACCGGCCGCGTGCCGCTGCCATTGGGCCGCACGCACGCTTCCGCACAGATCGATGTCGCGACAGCGCATGGCCATCGGCCTGCGCTGCGGAGAGGCGCATATGAAACGGGTTGTTCTATTTTTCGCCGGCGTGACCGCCGGCATCGCACTGGTCGTTCTGGCGGCCGGATGGATCGGCTGGCCGGTCAAGTTCCCGACCGCGACGCAGGAGACTGCGATCGCGAATCCAGAGAAATCCGGAGCCAAACATGAGGCCCCCGGGCATATCGCGCTGAGCGAAGACCAGATTCGCGAAGCCGGCATCACGTTCACGCAGGCCAGCGGCGGCATGCTGAAGCGGCATTTCCTGGCGCCGGGATCGCTGATTCCTGACGCCGACCATATCGGCCGCGTCTCGGTGCGAGTGCTCGCGACGGTCACCGAACTACGCAAGCGCCTCGGCGACGTCGTCGAGAAGGGCGAGATCGTCGCGGCGATCGAGAGTCGTGAGGTGGCCGACGCCAAGAGCGAATACCTCGCCGCACGGCTGACCAACGACCTGCAGCAGACCCTCTACGCCAGGCAGAAGACGCTGGCCGAGACCCGCATCGTCTCGGAAAATGAGTTCCTGCGCACGCGGCTGACCGCGAACGACGCCCAGATCAAGCTCGACGGCGCGCGGCAGAAGCTGTTTGCGCTGGGCCTGTCGGACGGCGAGATCGCAGATTTGCCCAATCAGCCCCCGGAAAGCTTGCGGACGCAATTCTTGCGCGCGCCGATCAGCGGCCGGGTGTCCGAGCGGCGCGTCGACCTCGGCGGATTGATCGGGCGCGAGGGCCAGGAGAGCGAGCTCTATGTCATCGTCAATCTCGACGGCATCTGGGTCGATCTGGCGGTCTCGCCCGAAGACATCAACGCGGTCCGCGAAGGCGTTTCGGTCAAGATCCGCGCCATCGGCACCGAAGATGTAGCCAATGCCGGCGTGATCTTCGTCAGCCCCCTGCTCGACCGCGAGACCCGCAACGCCCGCGTAATCGCAACCATGCCCAACAAGGATCATCGCTGGAAGCCGGGCACCTTCGTCACCGCGGAGGTCCCGCTCTCGGGTGCGCCGTCGACCGTGATGGTCTCGAAGAAGGCGATTCAAGCCATCAAGGGAACGCCGACCGTGTTCGTGCGCGATGCCGACGGCTTCGAGGCGAGGTCCGTGCGAACCGGCCGTGAAGACGATGACGATATCGAGATCGTCGCTGGTCTCGCAGCCGGCGAGACCGTCGCGGTGCAGAACACCTTCACGCTGAAGGCGGAGTTCGACAAGGACGAGGCGGAGCACGGCCATGATTGAGCGCATCATCGGTCTTGCGATCCAGCGGCGCTGGGTGGTCGTCACCCTGGCGGCAATCCTGATGTTCCTCGGCGGCCTCGCATTGACGAAGCTGCCGATCGACGCGGTGCCCGACATCACCAACAAGCAGGTCCAGATCAACACCGTGGCCCCGGCGCTGTCGCCGGCTGAAATCGAGAAGCAGATCACCTTCCCGATCGAAACGGCCCTGGCGGGCGCGCCGGGACTGGAGAGCACGCGCTCCCTCTCCCGCAACGGCTTCTCGCAGATCACGGCGGTGTTCAGTGAAGCCACCGACATCTATTTCGCCCGCCAGCAGGTCGGCGAGCGGCTGACCGAAGTTCGCGCGCGCCTGCCGCAAGGCATCGAGCCGCGGATCGGCCCGACCTCGACCGGCCTCGGCGAAATCTACATGTGGACCGTCCATTACTCCGGGCAGAAGGTGCCGACCGACGGCGCGCCGGGCCTGCAAAGCGATGGCCGCTTCCTCACGGCGGACGGCCAGGTGCTTCAAACCGAGGTCGAGAAGAATGCCTATCTGCGCACGGTGCAGGACTGGATCATCAAGCCGCAGATCAAGATGGTGCCGGGCGTCGCCGGTGTCGATTCGATCGGCGGTTACCTCAAGCAGTACCAGGTCCACCCCGATGCGGCGAAGCTGATCGCGCTCGGCCTCACCTTTGCCGACGTCGCCAAGGCGATCGAAAGCAACAATGTCAGCCGTGGTGCGCGCTATATCGAGCGCAACGGCGAAGGGTTCGTGGTGCGGTCCGGCGGGCGCCTCGAGAACATCGAGGAACTCGGCGCCGTCGTCGTCACCACCCGCGGCGGCGTCCCGGTCAGGATCCGCGACCTCGCGTCGCTTTCGATCGGCGGCGAGACGCGCACCGGCAGCGCCAGCGAGAACGGCCGCGAGGTCGTGGTCGGCACGGCGCTGATGCTGATCGGCGCCAACAGCCGCACGGTGTCGGCCGCGGTCGACGCCAAGCTGCGCGCGATCACGCCATCCTTGCCCGCGGGCGTCGAGGTCGAGACGGTGCTGGATCGCACCCAGCTGGTCGACGCGACGATCGGCACCGTGGCACGCAACCTCTCCGAAGGCGCGCTGCTCGTGATCGCCGTGCTGTTCGTGCTGCTCGGCAATTTCCGGGCGGCGCTGATCACAGCGCTGGTGATCCCGATCGCCATGCTGATGACCGCGATCGGCATGTGGCAGGGGCGGATCAGCGCCAATCTGATGAGCCTTGGTGCGCTGGATTTCGGCCTGATCGTCGACGGTGCCGTCATCATCACCGAGAACAGCCTACGTCACCTCGCCGAGAAGCAGCACGCGCTCGGCCGCGTGCTGACACGCGACGACCGGTTGGCAACGGTGCGCGCGTCCGCCGCCGAAATGGTTCAGCCGAGCCTCTACGGCCAGGCCATCATCCTGCTGGTCTATGTGCCGCTCCTCACCTTCACCGGGGTCGAAGGCAAGATGTTCGAACCGATGGCGCTGACCGTGATCCTCGCGCTCGCTGCCGCCTTCGTGCTGTCGCTGACGCTGGTTCCCGCGCTGATCGCGATCGGCATCACCGGCCGTGTGCAGGAACAGGAAAACTGGCTCGTTGCCGCAATGAAGCGCTGGTACAGCCCGCTGCTGCGGCACGCGGTTGCAACGCCCGTTCCCGTCATCGCGGTGGCGGTCGTGCTGTTCGCCACCGCCCTGTTCGGGTTCTTCCGCCTCGGCCAGGAATTCATCCCCTCGCTCGACGAGAAGAACATTGCCATGCACGCGCTGCGGATTCCGAGCACGGCGCTGTCGCAGTCGCAGGCGATGCAGCTGTCGGTCGAGAAGGCCGTCAGCCGGTTTCCGCAGGTGTCGTTCGTTTTCTCCAAGACCGGCACCGCAGAGGTGGCAAGCGATCCGATGCCGCCGAACGCGTCCGACACCTTCATCATCCTGAAGCCGCGTGCGCAGTGGCCGGATCCATCGCTGACCAAGGAGCAGCTGATCGAGGACATCTCGAAGACGGTCGGGCGTCTGCCGGGTAATGTCTATGAATTCACCCAGCCGATCCAGATGCGCTTCAACGAACTGCTCGCCGGCGTCCGCGGCGACGTCGCGGTCAAGGTGTTTGGTGACGAGTTCGAGCCGATGCAGAAGGCCGCCAACCAGATCGCGGCCGCACTGCGCAGCGTGCGCGGCGCGACCGACGTCAAGGTCGAGCAGGCGGGCGGCCTCCCCGTGCTCGAGATCAAGGTCGACAAGGCGGCGATCGCTCGGCGCGGCCTAAGCGTCTCCGCGGTCCAGGACGTGATCGGTGCCGCGGTCGGCGGTCAGGATGCCGGCGTCGTCTACGAGGGTGATCGCAGCTTCGACATCGTGGTGCGATTGCCGGAGAGCGTGCGCTCCGATCTCGAGGCGTTGAGCAACCTGCCGGTCGCATTGCCGAAGGCGACGCCGAGTTCGCCGGTGCAGAGCCTGCCGCTCAACCGCGTCGCCCAGTTCTCCTTCACCGAAGGGCCGAACCAGATCAGCCGCGAGAACGGCAAGCGCCGCATCGTGGTGACGGCCAATGTCCGCGGCCGCGATCTCGGCTCGGTGGTCGAGGAAGCCCAAGCAAGGGTCGCGCAATCGGTGAAGCTGCCGCCGGGCTACTGGATGACCTGGGGCGGCCAGTCGGAAAATCTCGCCGCGGCGCGCCAGCGCCTTGCCGTCGTCGTGCCGGCCTGCTTTGCGATGATCTTCCTGTTGCTGCTGGCGGCGATGGGGTCGGCGCGCGATGCGCTGCTGGTGTTCAGCGCGGTGCCGCTGGCGCTGACCGGCGGCATCGCGGCGTTGTGGCTGCGCGGCATGCCCTTCTCGATCTCGGCGGCCGTCGGCTTCATCGCACTGTCGGGCGTCGCGGTGCTGAACGGGCTCGTGATGCTGAGCTTCGTCAGGCAATTGCGCGAGCGCGGGGTGCCGATGCAGGACGCCATCGAGCAAGGCGCCCTCACCCGCTTTCGGCCGGTCGTGATGACGGCGCTGGTGGCCTCGCTCGGCTTTGTGCCGATGGCGTTCGCCACCGGCACCGGCGCCGAGGTGCAGAAGCCGCTCGCCACCGTCGTGATCGGCGGCCTGATCAGCGCAACCCTGCTGACGCTCGCCGTACTGCCCGCGCTCTATGCACGGTACGGGCATGCCGGCAGCGCTACGCGCAATGAGAGAACCGCGATTCAGCCCGCAGAATGACGGCATGTCGACCAGCGGTCCGCAGCAAAAATCCGACGGTTACAGCGCCAAGCAAGCGCTGTAACATTTCTGTCATATGGCAAAACTAAACGAAGGCGAGCGGCGACCTGCCGCGGGCTTCATCTGGGGGAATAAAGCATGCGTCGAGCCATCACACTGTTGTCCGCGAGCATGATCGCGCTTTCGGCGGGCGCCGCCGCGGCGCAGAACGCCAAGCCGCGCAACCTCATCCTGTTCGTTCCCGACGGCCTGCGCGGCGGCATCGTGACGCCACAGACGGCGCCGACGATGGCCGATATCCGCGACAAGGGCGTCAACTTCAAGAATTCGCATTCGCTGTTCCCGACCTTCACGATGGCGAACAGTTCGGCGCTGTCGACCGGCCACTATCTCGGCGACACCGGCACCTTCTCCAATACGATCTACACCGGCTATACCTCGGTGCCGGCCGGCGACACCGTGGTGCCGTTCATCGAGAACGACGCCGTGCTCGCCGACGTCGATGATCACTTCAATGGCGACTATCTCAACGAAGAGACGCTGTTGAAGATGGCCCGCGGCCAGGGTTTTAGCACCGCCGCCATCGGCAAGGTCGGCCCGACCCTGTTGTTCGACCACACCGATCGCGGCAAGAACACGATCGTGGTCGACGATTCCACCGGCGGCAAGACCGGCGTGCCGCTCTCCGACGAGATGAAGGACGCGCTGACCAAGGCCGGCCTGCCGCTTGCCACCCCGAGCCGCGGCGACAACGCCAAGGCGGGCGATGCCAAGACGCCCGGCACAACGGTGGCCAATGTTGCGCAACAGGCCTACATGGCCGATGTCGCGACCAAGGTCGTGCTGCCGATGTTCAAGGCGCGCAACAAGCCGTTCGTGCTGGTGTTCTGGTCGCGCGATCCGGATGGCAGCCAGCACAATACCGGCGACAGCCTCAACACCGTCACCCCCGGCATCAACGGCCCGACCTCGATGGCCGGCATCAAGAATGCCGACAACAACCTCGCCCAGCTCCGCAAGGCGCTCGACGAACTCGGGCTTTCCGCCAACACCAACATCATGGTCTCCTCCGACCACGGCTTCTCGACGATCTCGAAGGAGACCAAGACGAGCCCCTCGGCCAAGATCTCCTACGACGACACGCCGAAGGATTTCCTCCCGATGGGCTTTCTGGCGATCGATCTCGCCAAGGCGCTGAACCTGCCGCTGTACGACCCCAACGACAAGAACGCCAAGGTCGCCGACAATGCCCATCCAAAGGCCGGCAACGGCGTGCTCGGCCAAGACTCGGCCAAGCCTGATGTCGTGATCGCGACCAATGGCGGCTCGGACCTGATCTATCTGCCGAACCGCGACAAGAAGCTCGCCGACCGCGTCGTCAAGGCGCTGCTCGAGCAGGACTATGTCAGCGGCCTCTTCGTCGACGACAAGCTCGGCACCTTCCCCGGCACCTTGCCGATGTCGAACCTCAATCTGAAGGGCAAGGCGGTGACGCCGAACCCGTCGATCGTGGTCAACTTCCGCTCCTGGTCGAGCGGCTGCGAGATCCCGACCAACTGCTCGGTGCAGATCGCCGACACCGTGCTGCGCCAGGGCCAGGGCATGCACGGCAGCTTCAGCCGTGGCGACACATTCAACTTCACCGCGGCGATCGGCCCCGACTTCAAGGCGGGCTATGTCGATCCGCTGCCGGTCAGCAACGCCGATGTCGGCATGACCGCCGCCCAGCTGCTCGGCCTGCGCGCGCCAAACAACGGCGGGCTGATCGGCCGGGTGACGGCGGAGGCGCTGCCGAACGGCATCGTGCCGAAGATGGCCGAGGGCACCATCATGTCGAAGAAGCCTTCGGCCAACGGGCTGCGCACCGTGCTGAAATTCCAGCGCGTGCTCTCGACCCGCTATTTCGACGTCGCCGGATTCCCGGGGCGGACGCTCGGGCTCGAGGAGACCGACGGCAAACGCACAACGGCGGGGAAGTAATCCCCGCCGCCATCGCTTGAACCCGTTCGTTCGGGATGATGCACGCATCATCCCGGGCGATCACATCATCCCGATGTCGAGCACGTTGGGCAGCTGGGCCGCAAGCGGCAGCGCAGCCGCACCGACCAGCGTTGCCACCATCGCCGCCAGCGCACGACTGGCGCGGCGCTTGCCGCGCATCTGGCCCGCGATCCACTCCAGAACCTTGGTGTCGATCTTCGCTCCTTGCGTCGGCGCCCAACGATCGATCTCGGTGTCGGGCGACAGCGCCACCGTGCGCGGCGGCACCGGCAGACCGGACTCGGAGGCGGCATGATGGGCGATCGCCTTGGCGAGCAGATCGTCGAACCGCCCGCCATCGCTACGCTCGGCAGCGGCCTCGTTGATCGCGAACAGCGCCTCGATCTCGGCGCGGCTGACCGGCTGATGCTCGACCGCCGCCGCCGTCAGGATGCGCGCGCACCAGGCGGCGTCATCGGCATCGAGTGACCGGGAGAAATGGATGCGGCCCTTGGTGGTCGGGCCTTCGCCGGTGATCACGCCGTCGCGCACGATGGTCAGCGCATGGGCGGCGGTCTTGCGGCAGGATGGATGCAACGCACCGCTGAGAGCCTCAGCGGTTTTGGTACTTGGGGCAGACATTGTGGGAGCTTTCAATTCCTATCTTAGCCCAGCTTTTCCACGCGGGCGTAAACGAGTGGTTAATGATTCGGAACTTGCGTTCCGAGATTTTTAGATGGTTGTTATTTCGTCGCTTTATAGGCTGTCACGGTTCAGTCCTATAGCAGCCGGGCCAGGCGTGATGACGGCGATAAGCGGCTTTATCTGGGCATTTCCAAGCCTTTGATATTTCGCCGCAGGGATATGGATCAAAACAAGTTGCTTGGAATTCCCCCGCTGTGAGAACAATCTCACCTTTTTCATGAACCCGTTCACTTAAGCCTTGTTCCGTCCTATACTGGAACAGACGGCGTCAAATATAAATTAACCTGCAACATCAATGAGATGAGGTAAAGTCATGACACTTCCGATTGGCGCGACCGCACCGGACTTCGAGGCCCAGACCACCGAGGGCAAAATCAAGTTCCACGACTGGATCGGCAACAGCTGGGCGCTGCTGTTCTCCCATCCGAAGGACTTCACCCCGGTCTGCACTACAGAACTCGGCGCGCTGGCCAAGCTGAAACCGGAGTTCGACAAGCGCGGCATCAAGCTCATCGGCCTTTCGGTCGACCCCGCGGATCGCCACGCCAAATGGGCCGAGGACATCCTGGAGACGCAGGGGGCTGCCCCGAACTATCCGCTGATCGCCGACACCGACTTCAACGTCTCCAAGCTTTACGAGATGCTGCCGGCTTCGACATCCGGCGATCCCCTCGCCCGCACGCCGGCGGACAATCAGACGGTCCGCAACGTCTTCATCATCGGCCCCGACAAGAAGATCAAGCTGGTGCTGGTCTACCCGATGACCACTGGGCGGAACTTCCAGGAGATCCTGCGCGTCATCGACTCGCTGCAACTCACCGCCAAACACCGCGTCGCCACCCCCGCCGACTGGAAGCAGGGCGAGGACGTGATCATCGCGGGTTCGGTCAGCAACGACGAGGCCAAGACGATCTATCCGCAGGGGTGGAAAGAACCGAAGCCCTACATCCGCATCGTGCCGCAACCGAAGTGACCGGCCGCGATTGCACGCGAAGCGCGCAATCGCAAAGGTCATTCCGGGATGGTGTGCGGGCACCATACTGCAGATGCGCAACGCGAGATTCCGGGTTCGATGCTCCGCATCGCCCCGGAATGACATCTCGACACCCGGCCGAGCCGCACTCTGTCGTGACAAGAACTGCGCCTAAGCGCGGCGGTTGACCAGCAGCACCGCCGCGGCGCAGGCGGCCATGCCGCCAATCGCGACATAGTCGAGCTTCTCGCCGAACAGTACATAGGCCATCAGCGCGGTCACCGCCGGTACCAGATAGAACAGGCTCGCGACCGAGGTCGCGGCGTGGTGACGGATCAGCCAATACAACAGTCCGATCGAGCCGATCGACAGCGCGAACACCAGCCACGCCAGCGCCAGCACGAACTCGCTGGTCCAATGCACGACATTGGTCTCGAACAGCCAGGCCCCGATGCCGAAGAAGATCGTGACCGCGATGTACTGCACCAGATTGCCGGCGCGCCAGTCGATCTGGTTGCAGTAGCGGCGCTGATAGAGCGTACCCAGCGTGATGCTGACCAGCGAGACGCCCGAGGCGAGCCAGCCCCACCCCGCCTCGCCCGTCATCGGCCGATTGTGCAGGATCAGCACGACGCCGGCGAGGCCGAGCACCAGCCCACCCCACTGCAGCGGCGTGACGCGCTCGCCGAGCCAGCGATTGGCAATGGTCGAGGTCAGGATCGGTTGCAGGCCCGGGATCAGCGCCGACAGACCGGCGGGAATCGAATGCGCGATCGCAATCGCGGTACCGCCGAGATAGAAGCCGTGCACCAGAATGCCGGCCACCGCGCTGTGAAAGATGCCTGTCCGGTCCGGCCATTTCGGCCGTGCGATCGCTGCGATCACCGCCATCACCACCACCACGAACGCCATCCGGATCGCCAGATAGGTCAGCGGCTCCGCGTTGTTGACGACGTATTTGGTGCCGATGAATCCGGTGCTCCACAGCACGACAAAGATCGCCGGCGCCAGACGAGCGGCAGTTTCCTCGAAGCTCTTGTTCATTGCAGGCCGTCATTGCCTGAAGATGAGGCAGCCGGCAATCGCGAATTTTTGTGGGGTTGCGGAGTGGCCGCGCCAGGTGCTGCGGGGGTCTTGGGATAGGACACGTGATTGAGTGAGACGAGAGCCCCAGCGTCGCAGCAGAATTTGCGCTCGCGTGCAAACAGGTTTTTGCTGAGTTGCCCGACGTCGGGCTGTTTTGTCGCGCCGGACAGCGGCTCGCCGACCAAGCGGCCACGACGTCCCTGCTCCCGGCCGATGCGAGTCGATGTGACCGCACCTAGATGCACCGCCCATCAACTCGCGGGTTCGAGAGTGAACGGCTGTGCGCCGTCAACTGGTGAGACCGGCCTTGCGCAATCCGTCGAGGAAATGTTCGCGGTCGGAAGGATCGCGGTATCTTTCGGCGCGGGCCCGAACGAAGTCGAGAGTCTTCGCGGGCACGGCTTCGCCATGCGCGCTCAGTTCACGGCGGCGCTCGCTTACGAATGCGTCCGCTTCGAACTGCGCCTCGGCGAGCCGCCCCATTTGGGCATGGCAAGCCGCGAGAAGGCCGTGCGTCCACCTATCGAACGATCGCGCCTCCATCAACGCCTTGATCGCCGGCTGGTACGCACGCCCCGAATATAATGCGAGCGCGTGATACCAATGGTACAGATTGGGCGGAAAGGGGTTGAGCCGTTTGGCTGACCCGATCCATGTTAGCGCCTCACGCCATCGTCCCCAGTAGACCAGGATGTTGGCAAAAACCGCGGCGACGTCCGCATCGTTTGGATTGAGCGCGAGCGCCCGGCCGAAATGGATTTCGGCCCTGGCGTCTTCATTCAACAGAAACAACAGCTGTGCGAAGACGCCATGAGACCAGGCGTCGCCGTCGTCGATATCGAGCGCGGTCTCGATCTCGCGCAACGCATCGCCCAACGTCGCAGTAGAGGGCGATTCGAGAAACGCGTCGCAGACGATGGTCCAGGCGATGTTGACGTGGGCGCGGGCATATTGCGGGTCAAGCGCGACGGCGTTTCGAAAATACTCCCTCGCCTGCGCCATGGCTTTCACGGTCAACTGGCGCCATCGCTCGTTGCCCAACAGAACCAGATCATAGGCGGTGAAGCTGGAGGTCGGCTTGCGTCGGGCGATTTCACGGCCGGCGTCCTCGATACGGCCCGGCAGGGCGGCGACGATCGCCCGGACGATCTCGTCCTGCAACGCGAAGATGTCCTCCAGGTCGCGGTCGTAGCGCGCGGTCCAGAGACTGTAGCCGGTTGTGGCGTCGAGAAGCTGGACACTCACCCGCACCCGGTTGTCGGCCTTGCGCACGCTCCCCTCGGCGACATACCTGACGCCGAGTTCGCGGCCGACCCGTTTGATCTCGGGCGTCTTATGCTTATAGGCGAAGCTCGAATGGCGGGCGACGACGAACAGCGACCTGAACCGCGACAGTTCGGCGATGATATCTCCCGTAATGCCGTCGGAAAAATAATCCTGCCCGGGATCGCCGTTCAGATTCAGAAACGGTAGTACCGCGAGCGACGGCCTATCGGACACTGCCGGCGATGGTGACGTCGGCAGCCCGGCTTCGGCGGCGAGCGGCGGTCCGACATAACGGTAGCCACGGCGCGGCAGCGTCTCGATCCAGGTCGCGCCTCCGTCGAGGTCGGCAAACACCCGCCGCAAGGCGGCGATCTGAACCGTCAAATTGCTCTCCTCGATAGCAAGCCCGGGCCACGCGGCCTGCATCAACGCGTCCTTGGACACCGGCGTTCCGGCCCGCTCGACAAGCAGCCGAAGCAGCACCACCGCGCGCCGGCCGAGCGCGACGGGTTCGGACCCCCGGAACAGCATCTCGGCCTCGGCGTCGAGGCGGTATGGACCGAATTCGTGGATCGTCGCCATGGCCAGGAGACTACATTTTTTGCAACTTTTTCGGAACGGATTCAGGACCTCCGGGAAGCGGACGATCATGCTGCGGCGGTGCTGAACTTCGAGGAGAGCCCGATGCGCGATCCAGGCCATGCGGCGGAAGCGGACGGTCCGGTGGTGAATGCTGCTGCCCCGGCCCGCGTTTGCCGCGTGCTCGAGGCCGTCCAGGCGCTGGCCCCGCTCATCGCCGCGCAGCGCAATGAGTTCGACAACGGGCGCAGGTTGCCAGACGCGGTTTTCGCCGCGCTGGCCGATGCCGGCCTGTTCCGCCTTTGGCTGCCGAGCGGGCTCGGCGGACCAGAGTTGTCTCCCTTCGAGTTCATGCGCGTCGTCGAAGCCGCCTCGGCGCTCGATGGCTCCGTCGGCTGGCTGGTCGGCAACGGCGGCGGCATGAGCCGGATCGGGGGCTATCTCGGTGAGTCCGTCGCTCGCGAGTGGTTCGCCGACCCGCGCGCCTTCGTCGCCAGTTCGACCGGAGCGGTCGGCACCGCGACCGCCGTCGCGGGCGGCTATCGCCTTTCCGGGTGCTGGCCGTTCGCTAGCGGCGCGCATCACGCGACGCGTTTCATGGTGCTGGCCAGCGCCGGTCCCGGAGATCCGGATTCGCCGCTTCTCTGCTGCTATCTGGGCCGGGCGGACGTGACCATCCTCGACAATTGGCATGTGTCGGGCTTGCGCGGTACCGGAAGTTGCGATTTCGAGGCACGGGATGTTTTCGTGCCCGCCGCTCACGCCCATCCGTTTCTCGGGCTGCAGCCGACCCAGCCCGGACGGCTCTATCGCATGCCGCCATCGTCGGTGTTCGCGTGGAGCATTTGCGGGGTGCCGCTCGGCATCGCCGCCGGCGCCATGACCTCATTCGCGGAGCTCGCCGGCCGGAAAGGCCGCCAAGGCACCCGGGCCGTGCTTCGCGATCGCGAGATCGTCCAGGCGACGGTCGGCCGCACACGAGCGATGCTTCGCGCTGCCCGCGCCTTCATCATCGATGCGATGACGGAATTGATGGCCGCGGCCGAGACGGGCGGCGAACGGTTGGTGGAAGCGCGCGCGGACGTTCGAATCGCCAGTGCACATGGGGCCGAGACTGCCATGTCGATCACCGATGAACTGGCTTCGAGCGCGGGCGCCGCCGCCATCTTCGAGACCTGCGCCGTGGAGCGCGCGGATCGCGACGCGCGCGCCGCCGCGAAGCATATCGCGATGAGTCCGAACAACTACATCATCGCCGGCCGGCTGGCGCTTGGGCTCGATCCCGGCACGGTGAGGTTTTGAACGTGGTCCGACCACCAACGGAGTTGCCCGATGTCAGTGGTTTGCCGGCCGGCACGCGCACAGGATCTGGAGTTCGCCGATGCCCTCGTGGTCTCCAGCATCAACGATCTCACGGAACGGCACGGCTTCGGTCCAATGGCCGCTTCGTCTCCTCCCAAGTTCCAGTTGTTTTCCATGAGGGACGATCCCGACGGTCTCTGGGTGGCGGAGGAGAACGAGCGGATCCTCGGCTTCGCCTGGAGCTGGGTCTGCGGCGACATGTGGTTTCTGGCGCAGCTGTTCGTGTCGCCAGATCAGCAGGGGCGGAGCATCGGCAACGAACTGATCAAGCGGACCATCGAGCACGCCGAGAAATCCGGCGCGTCCAACAAGGTGCTCATCACCTTCAGTTTCAACACGGGATCGCAAGGGCTCTACATCCGTCACGGACTGCTTCCGCGATTTCCCATCTACAGTGTCAGTGTATCGCGCGAACAGCTGATCGTTCACTTGCACGGCTCGCGATACGACGTCACGCCGCTCAAGGCAGAGGCTTCGACCTTACGCCGCCTCGCGCAAGCGGACGAGCAGACCCTTGGTGTCTCGCGCGAAAAGCATCACCGCTATCTGATCAATGACGGCGCAGCGACCGGGTTCAATCTCCATGATGGAAACGATTGGGCCGGCTACGCCTATGTGGACGCCGGCGGTCATATCGGACCGCTTGCAGTGATGGAGCCCCACGCCGTCGCTCCCGCCTTGAGAACAGCGCTGCACCTGGCGGTCGAGAGCGGCTCCTCACGGATATCGGCATTCCTGCCCGGCGCAGGCAAGGCGGCTCTTGACACCGCGATGGAGCACGGACTGCGAATCAGGTGTCCGATGCTGCTGATGTCGTCGCGAGAATTCGGCAATTGGGCCCAATATCTGCCGCGTAACCCGGGCTACATGTGACCGGAGCGAATCTCGATTTCGGCCTCAGCAAGAATTTCGTGGTGCTGCAAAAGAACGAGCATGGGAATTTCCTCCCGGCCCGCTGTTTGATTTTCCGGCAGAGTTCAAGGCGCGCGCTCCAGAGCGTCATACCTCCGCCGAGATCGTCCGCAATTTTGCGCTGATCCGCGACGAGCCAGACCCCAACAACAATTTGGAACTGCCAGGGAACGAATGACGCCGAAGCGAGTTGCGCAAGGCAATTGAAAAATCGACATACCCGTGCTCAACTACTGAGTGCGGCAATTCGCTGCCCCAACTAACGCACACATGCATATCACTGATGAGCGGTAGCAGCCGCGTGCAGCCCGCGTTAAAGGGACATCGCTTAACTTGGGTTGAGAATGACTGAGAGTAACACCATAACACCGCGCTGCCATATCCCCTGGCAGCAGATGATTGTGGACAGTACCGGGGCCGCCGCGCCGTGTTGCTATTGGGGCGCGTATGAGAACCTGAACAGTCCGGTCGGGAACGTCAAAGAGCAATCGATCGAGGAAATCTGGAACGGCCCGGCCTACCAGAAACTTCGCGCCGGCATGGCGAGCGGCGACCTGGCTGCGGCCGGCTGCGCCAAGTGCCACGCCGTCAGGCAGGGCATGGGCCTGGGGTTCGACTATGACAGCGACGCCGATGGCGATACCGAGACGCCACATGGGCGCAACATCGCGGTGCTCAAGGATGAGATCGCCCGCGGCGCAACCGTGCTCGAGGCCAAGCCGACTATCATTTCCTACACGCCGTCGCACCGCTGCAACATCCGGTGCACTCACTGTTACCAGGAGGAGACCCGCGACGCCGAAATCAAGCGCGCCGACGCCGCCGACGAGATCGAGCGCCTCGCGCCGTATCTGGTGCGGCTGATCGCCGGCGGCGGCGAACCGTTTCTGTTGCCGATCTGGCGGCGATTCCTGGCGAATTTCGACACCAGGAAGAACCCCTATCTCGACTTCGGCACCTCGACGAACGCCACCATCGTCACCGAACCGGTCCTCGCCGGCCTTCGGCGGTTCAAGAACATGACCATCAACGTGTCACTCGATGGCACGGGAGAGACTTACGAGCGCGTCCGCGTCGGCGCGAAGTTCGACGAGGTGCGCGCCAACATTCGCCGGCTCAAGGAGGTGGTGAAGGCCGCCCCGTCGCCCAAGGCGAATATCGGGATTTCGATGTGCGTGATGAAATCCAACATTCTCGACTTGCCGAACCTTGTGCGGTTTGCGCGCGACGAGGTCCTGCAATTCGGCATGTCGCCTGTCATTACGAGGCCGCCGGACGAATCGTTGCGATGCTTCAATGATCCGGTCAAAGATATGGCTGGCTGGGCAGATGCGATCGACGCCGCCAAGGCCGAACTCGACAGCTATTTCCCTTCGCTCGCCGTGGTCTGGCGATCGCAGAGTGTCCCGGACGAGACGCAGGAGACATGGCGCAACCTGTTTGAGGTGTTGCGTGCGCAAATCCCGCTCGATCTGGCTGATGTCCCGCACAAACGAGTGACATTGGACATCCCCGATGAGCTGATGATGCGCGCTGCGGCCGCGCATGGTGTTGCGCCGCTGGTTGCTTACATATTCCCGCAACGGACAACAGACGGCGTCAGCTATTGGGGGCCCATCAAGGATGGGCGCTGCGAAGTCTCGCTGCCGGACGGCGCGTTCAGCGTCGGCGTTTCCACCAAATGGGCCGCGACCGGTGGCAACGGAGGTTTCTTCGACGTCGGCGATCATCAGCCTGATGACGCACCCATTCCTGTGCAAGCGCCGACCCATCGCTACTCACCCCGGCGCGTGGCGGCTGGCGTGATGCGGCGCGCGCGCCGGATGCTCGACCGAGTGACGGAAGGGTAAGCACCAGCGCGTGTGCTCATAAAGCGCTGCGGCCGCGCCCTTGCGGTGGCCGCGCTCGATGTACTAGGTGCCCTGCCCGATGATCGTCACTTCCGCAGCGATAGCCCTGATGGTGGCCAAGGCCGCGTGTTATCAGCAGGTCGTCAGAGAATCGGACCTTGCTGTGCGAGTAAGCTACGAAAAGCCATCAGAAAGAGTTTCCAGAGAATTTCGTCTACGATTTCGTCGAGCCGCGCGCGGGTGACAGCTTTGAATTCGGCATCAACTACAAAGCCTGCGGCTTTTGCAAATTCGCGGCTCGCCACGGAGACAAGGAGATCCTGCTGAACATTTGTGGGCTTGATTTCGACGCCTATGCGACGCGAGGCATCCACCTGGAAAGGAGACAAACGTTGGCCGGCGGCGCCAACCACTGCAATTTCCGATTCTCGCGGCTGCCGCCGGACTAGGACGATGTCGGTGTGTGCTTCGAGTCGATCGCGTCGCTTTTGACAAGATCCCTGCATGTCCGCGACTGCAAAATGCGCAGTGATGAAAAGGGCCCATTCGGCAACGCCGAGACCTCATTCCAGGTGATACTTTCTGCCGTTCGTATTCGGATTGGTATTATCACTTGTCGAAAGCAGCAAGACCGGGCCGAAAAAGTTACTGCTGTCCCGGAAAAGCTGGAAGCGGCCGCCACCCTTGGCGGCGATGTCCTGCGGGTCGCTATTTGCCGGGCCGAGCAGCTTGTCATCCTCGTACAATCGAGCAGCGTTGAGCTCGCCGTTCAGATACTTGACGGGAATTTGGTACGCATGTCCCTTCAAAAAGTAGAAGCTGCCGCGGAGCAGGTTTCTGTCGATCGGACTCGGAGGAAGCAGATAAAGGAATGCACTCGACGCCAACGCAAAAAGCGTCGATCCGATCACGATGCGCGCGTTGGCCGATATCCTAAACGAGGCTTTCTCGGGACCTGGCCTGCCGTTCCCCCCTTCTCCCGAGGAGCGCGCCTTCGTCGCATAGAGCTGATAGGAATCGGTCAAGCCTTGCTCGCGTCCTTCACGAAAGCCGATCTGATAGGATATGCACCAACATAAGGCAAACAGCAGAACCAAACCCAAAGCGACGAGGAACGCGGTCAGCATGCGGCGACGCCAATGGTTGTGACGACATTGATCGTCAACTAGCGCAGCGGTTCAGCGGATCGACATGCATCCCCGCGCGGCGCCGGTTGCCGAAGAGCTTCATCTAGTCGACCTAATGCGGCATCCTCGTGGAGAGCGCACGAGAATTTCCGGCCCGCCTTCGAAGGAAGGTCCAGCAGCCCGGACAGCCCTTTCCGTGGGCGCTCGGCGGTTTCGACCGGGTTCCGAGCGTAGCTTGCTTCTACCTCTCGCGTTTCACGTTACCGTTCCTGCCAAACACCTATCCTATCCAATCCCCTTGCTCCATGACGACGGAGAACGCGCAACCTCGGCCGTTCGGCACATGCCGCCAACACCAGACGAGCATCAAATCGTTGTCGCGCGTCCGGCGAAGTTGCCAAGGACTGCCATCAGCACAGTCACACCAGCGCAACACGCCAGCGCGACCTCCCAGCCCCCGGTCGCATCACGGGCAAATCCGGCAAGCGGCGGGCCGGCAGCCGCGAGCGTGTAGCCGAGGCATTGGGCCATGCCTGACAGCGCGGCCGCCTGATGGCCATGCGCGGTTCGCAAGCTGACGAATGTCAGACCGAGGATGAAGGCCGCTCCCGCCCCGAAGCCGACCAGCGCGAAGGCGCTCGGCAAGCCGCCCGCGAAATATCTCAGCGACATCGTTCAAGGCGGCGGCCCGGCCTTCGCGGCGTGATGCACGCCGCGAACCTGCTTACCGGCGCCCGAATTTAGGAACGCCAGGCGGCAATGAGCGTTTTTTAGGTGCCGGGCGAGCGACATGCGAGCCGCGTGCACCAAGCCCATGCTCGAGGATTCCGGATGCCCTACGCGCTGTTCGATCACGACCGACAAATCGGCAAAGCTTTTCCGACGGAAAAGCAAGCGTGGGAACATGCACTGGTCTCCGGCCTGATCTTCGATGTTCCGGTCGCGGACGAGGCACCGGGCCAGGTGCTTCCGGCCGGCTATCACATGAAGCAGATTCCCGGCGACGGCGAGGTGTTCGAACCGGCCCCCGAGTGGAAGTTGCCGAACGAGATTTCGTGATCGGCTCACGGCGGGATCAGCGATCGAATCGTCACACGGCAGGCTGGCACGTACCGAACCACCAACTATTCAGGATGAATGCATGGTCGAAACCGGCAGGATTTTCCGCGTTCGCTGCGTCGACAATACGTTGCAACGTGACACGCTCTCGCTCGGGCGCATCTACGAAGTGACACGGGATAACGAGCGTGACGGCTATTACGAGCTCGGCGGATTGGGCCGCTTCAGCCGGTCGAGATTCGAGGTCGTAGAGTCGAACGATGACAAAGCCGAGGTCCGGCGAAGGCCTCGATCGAGATAGACAATAGACAGGAGAGCACAATGCCCCGAGGCGACAAGTCGAGCTACACCGACAGGCAGAAGCGGCAGGCTGAGCACATCGAGCAAGGCTACGAGAAGCGTGGCGTTTCCACCGGCGAAGCCGAGCGCCGCGCATGGGCGACCGTCAACAAGGAGACGCACGGCGGCAAGAAGAGCGGCTCCGGCCGCGGGACGCGCGAAGACCATTCGCCGTCGCGCAAGGGCGGCAAGCTCGGCGGCAAGGCGGCCGCAAACCGTCCAGCGGCGGCGCGGTCGCGCTCGGCCAAGAAGGCCGCGCGGACGCGCAAGCGCCACGCCGCCTGATCCGCACCGGCGTTACCTCGCCGGCAGGAAGGTAATACCGGGCATTTGAGGTGGCTGCTCGCAAATGCGTGATCGGACGTCCCCGCTGGTTGCCTTCATTTGGGCACCTATCCGGAACAATTTGGGCACGTAGGCTGTCAAGTCAGGAAGCAAGGGCGGCCGCCGCAGGGGGTGCCTGCAATTGTCGTATCGACCCCACAGCAACTGGCAGGACGGGGATCTGCGCAATCTCGTCCGGGTCATATCGGCCTGCACCTTGGGGCTTTGGGCATTTGCGGCCGGCCTCCTGATCGGGACGTTCCTGCTTTGATGTCTGCTTGCTCTGATGTCCGGCCTGCTTTGACGTATAGCCTGCTGAAATTGAGGTGGCGGACGCGCCGCCCCGCGCTAGCCGCCGCTCAGATGATGTGCGGCGACGAACAGAGCGAGCGCGCTCAGCACCAGCGCTGACGTGGCGCCGGCAACGCTACGGGCGAGTTCCGCCTTCGAAAGATTGGATCTGGTTGCCATCGCAGCCTCCTGTGCGTGCGAGCCAAGGGGGAGATATGACGCAGCCGCTCCGGCGGTCAGGCCCGCTCATGGAGACAATCGCATCATGACGATGAACGCATCATGAGCGAAACGAACGGTCCGCGCCTCGGTTCCAAAATCTGGCCGCTTGTGGATCGCTTTCGGAACCCGAACGTTGACCGCATGCGGCAAGCGGGCCGAGCCGCGCCGGAATTTGGCAATCGGAGACGCAATGGTGATCCGCTGGAGGCGGCTTCAACCGACGATCTGGGCGGTCATCATCCTGCTTGCGACCGTCACGGTAGCCGACGCCGAAGGCGACAAAGCGAGCAAGCCTTCCGAGTTCATCCTGCTCGCCCAGATCGCACTGCTGATCGCGGTCGGGCGCGGCCTCGGCGAACTGATGCAGCGGATCGGCCAACCCTCCGTGATCGGGGAACTGCTCGGCGGCCTGCTGCTCGGCCCGTCGCTGCTCGGCTGGGTGTGGCCGTCGGCGCATAGCGTCGTCTTTCCACCGTCCGGCGAGCAGAAGGCGCTGATCGACGGCATCGCGCAGTTCGGCATCCTGCTCCTGCTCTTGCTGACAGGCATGGAGACCGACCTCAAGCTGGTGCGCAAGGTCGGCCGCGCGGCGACGACGATCTCGGTCGCCGGCATCGCGGTGCCGTTCGTCTGCGGCTTTGCGCTCGGCGAATTCCTGCCGCAGAGCCTGTTGCCGCATCCCGAAGCGCGGCTGATCGCGTCGCTGTTCCTCGGCACTGCGCTGTCGATCTCGTCGGTGAAGATCGTCGCCGTCGTAGTGCGCGAGATGAACTTCATGCGCCGCAATGTCGGCCAGATCATCGTCGCCTCCGCGATCATCGACGACACCATCGGCTGGATCATCATCGCCATGATCTTCAGCCTTGCCTCGCGCGGCAGCCTCGACCTGCTCTCGATCGCGCAGGCGCTGTTCGGCACCCTCGCCTTCCTCGCGGTCAGCTTCACGATCGGCCGGCGGCTGGTGTTCCGGCTGATCCGCTGGGCCAATGACAATCTGGTCAGTTCGGCCGCGGTGATCACCGTGATCCTGCTCTTGATGAGCGTGATGGCGATGATCACGCACCTGATCGGCGTGCATACCGTACTCGGCGCCTTCATCGCCGGCGTGCTGGTCGGGGAGTCCCCGATCCTGACCCGGCAGATCGACGAGAGGCTGCGCGGACTGATCTCCAGCCTGTTCATGCCGGTGTTCTTCGGGCTCGCCGGCCTCAGCGCCGACCTCACCGTGCTGAAAGACCCGTCGCTCTTGCTGTTGACCGCGGCGCTGATCCTGATCGCGAGCATCGGCAAGTTCGGCGGCGCCTTCGTCGGCGGCGCGCTGGGCGGGCTGACGCGGCCGGAATCCTATGCGCTGGCGAGCGGCATGAACGCGCGCGGCTCGACCGAGGTCATCATCGCCACCATCGGCCTGTCGATGGGCGTGTTGAGCCAGACCATGTTCTCGATGATCGTGACCATGGCGATCCTGACCACCATGACGATGCCGCCGATGCTGCGCAACGCGCTGGCGCGGCTGCCGCTCGGCAAGGACGAGAAGGAACGCCTGGAGCGCGAGGAAGTTGAGCAGCGCGGCTTCGTCGCCAATCTGGAGCGGCTGCTGCTCGCGGTCGACGAGAGCAGCAACGCGAAATTCGCCTCCCATCTCGCCGGCCTGCTCGCCGGCAGCCGCGGCCTGCCGATCACCGTGCTGCACGTCGGCGCCGACGCCAAGCTGCAGGAAAAGAACCGCGACGACGAGGAAAGCCCCGAGGCGGCGGTCATCAATGCGGCCAAAGCCAGTGCCAGGGCCAGGGCCAGCGCCGAGGCCGATGCCGACGGCGGCGGCAATGTCGACGTCATCAGCCGCGCCCGCGAGGAGACGGCGGCTGAGGCGATCGCCGAGGAAGCCAGGAAGGGCTTCGACCTGCTCGTGGTTGGCATGGACGAGGTCGCGGGCCCCGATGGCGGCTTCGACAGTCGGATCGACGACCTGACCTCCGGTTTCGACGGCCCGCTGGCGATCGCAGCCGCCAAGGGCGTGCACCAGAGCGAGCCGACGGCGAACGCGCGGAAAATCCTGGTACCGGTGTCGGGCAGCAACGTCTCGCGGCGCGGCGCCGAGGTCGCGATCGTGCTGGCGCGTCTCTCCAGCGAACCGCTGCAGGTGATCTATGTCTCGACCACGCGTGACAAGGGCGCCCGCCGCAGCAGCCCGAGCATGTCGCTGGCATCGGAGGAAGCGATCCTGAAGGACATCGCGGCGACCGCTGCACGCTATGACGTCAACGTGGCGACGCGGCTGCGCGCCAACGCCGCGCCGGAGGTGGCGATCCTGCAGGAGATCACGGCAAGCCGGGCGGACCTCGTCGTGATTGGCGTCGACCGCATCCAGGGCGACAGCCTGAATTTCGGCAGCGTCGCGGCCGCCGTGCTCGGCAAGTCGAAGGCGTCAGTTCTGCTGGTGTCGGACGGCGACGTCAGGCCCAAAACCTGACGCGCGGGACCATACGCGGCGGAACGGCGCGCCCTACCACTCTTCCGGACAAGGATCGACGATCTTCCAGAGATCGGCCCCGTTCTTGATCTTCTTCATCTCGGTGGTGAGCCCGCCGTTGCGGCGGATCCAGTCCTTCACCGTATCGGGGTAGTAGGACATCAGGTCGGAGGTGCCCTCGAGGCTAGTGACCTTGATGCCGAAGGTGAATGCCTTGTCGTAATAGGCCTGATGGAAGCCGATGCTGGCCTTCGGCGTCACGCAAATCTTGTTCAGCGGCACGATGCCGAACACCAGCGTGCAGGCCGAATTGCAGATGCCGTCGATCACGACGCGCTCGCGGCGCTCGCGGATCTGCTTGTATTTGGCCTTGTACTCCTCGACATAGCCGCCATGGTCGCGCGTGATGTGCAGCACGGCCCGCGCGGGCGTCGCAGTCAGAACCGAGAGCAACAAGGCGGCAAGGGGCGTGATGCGCATGAAATGTTCGAAACCGAGGGAAAGGCGGCCCGCGCGGACCTGACCGCAAGACTCTGGCCGGACTGTGTTGGCAATCCGTTAAGCATCCGCAAAAAGGCAAAATTTGGCGCGCTGTGACGGATTTCCCGCAGCTTTTGGCGGCCATTCTGGGTTAAATGAACCTGGGACCGGCTAGGAAAGCCGATTCCAGCGTGAATGCCCGGAGGCCGCCAATGACCAAGACCAAGCTTTTCGCCGCTCTAGCCGTGACTGCGACCCTGGCCGTGACGGCCCTCACCCCGGCTGCCGCGGCCGACCTCACGGCCTATCCGCACCACCGGCACCACCATCGGCACGCCCATTGGGGCCTGCCCTACCACATCAGCTATCTGCACAATTACGGCCCCGGCCTGGCCCCGGGCACCTTCGCCTATTACGACGGCCCCTCGAGCAACAGGTGCTACCAGGGCGCCGCCGCCTATATCGGCCAGGACCATCGCCGGCATCCCTGCTTCTGAGGTCCGCCGAACGTCGCCGGGACATGCGGACGCCGCGCCGTCCCGGCTGGCTCCGGCAGCCCAAGTCTGATAATCGACCCGAAACGCGCTCGTAGCTCAGCTGGATAGAGCATCGGATTTCGATTCCGAGGGTCGGGAGTTCGAATCTCTCCGAGCGCGCCAGCAATTTTATCGACGGCACAATGACTTAAGGCGCGCTCGTTTTGTTCTGTGTGAGCGGTTTCGTGTTGCGAGCTAATTCCAACGGCACCAAGCAAAATCAACACGTTACCAAACGCTACAAATCACTCCGCGCAACACGGCCGCAACATGGGGCTTCGCGATTTGTTCTGACTACGGTGTGGCTGCTTAGGATCCTTTAGAGCGTCTCGCGCGTTGAGGCCCCATCGAGGGGCTAAACCCGGAGGTGGGGTTATGTGCGACGTTCCTCGGGATATTCAAAGAAAGTTCGAACAGCGATGGGCCGCCAGATTTGCGCGGCCGGTGGAAGCGCGCCGGCTCGAAAAGCATCAATCTGAACAGCTGGATCAACCCCTCACCGCTCCAATCAAGGCCCGGAGAAAAACCCGCCGAACTAAACCGGCGGGCTCGATCACAACCACGGTTCGTTAGCCGACTCTCAGATTTTCGGCGGACGATTTGCCGCGATTTTCCCGCTCTTCGTAGCTTACCTTTGCACCCTCATTGAGACTGCTCAGACCGGCCTTTTCGACCGCCGAAATGTGCACGAATACGTCTTTGCCGCCGTTGTCGGGCTGGATAAATCCAAACCCCTTGACCGGATTGAACCACTTCACAGTACCTGTCGCCACGTCGTCTCTCCCATTTGAAACAAGGTCGACAGCGTAGATCGGCAGTGCGGTACATCGCAAGGCGAACTGGAGCGGCGATGTGCCGTTTGGAGATGCCCGGGAATCGGCCCGGGCATCCAGGGCTTTCAGTTGACCGTCCCTCGATACGGGATGGCCGCGACAGGGACCAAGTCCGAACGGCTCTCCTCCCCCTTTGCTTCGTTAATCGCTCGCACCGCGTCGACGGCGAAGGCGAAATTTTGGGCGACCACCGCGCAGGGCATCTCGATCACCGCCCTGTCTTCCCAGGCGCCGGCACTCTCGACTGCGAAGAACAGCCGGACCATGCCCGAGCCCATGGGCTCGACCTTGCGGATCGTGGTGGCCAGGCATTGCGGCGCGCGACGGCGGGTTGTGGTCCTCATGCTGCCAACCGCTCGGCCAAGACGCCTGCGACGTTCTCGATCAGAAAGAACTGCCACGATCGCGAGATGTCCCGCTCATCGTTGCTGTGAAGATCCTCAGGGAAGCCCTGCCCGTCGGTGTCGAACTCGGTTGCGTGCTTGAGCAGCGCCAGGAGGCCGGCCATCGTGGTCGGCCGAATGTTGAGGAGTTCAATGGCGGCGGCATCGTCAGCCTTCATTGACCGGGTCACCTCCTCGTCAGCCTCGATCCAACGCGGATCGGTACTGCGCACGTTTGCGATCTCGAGCTCACCTTGAAGGTCAGCCCACCGGGCAAACTCCGCCCGTGCCGCCTTGTGGTGCTCGATCGCGGCAAAGATCGGGTCGGCATCCCCCGCGATGTTGGACGCGAGGGTAGGCGCAACAGCGCTCGCGCCGGCGAACACTGCGGTTGAAGTGATCACGTTCATCAGAGACCTCCTGCTCATGCCCCCTGCTCGGTCGGCATAAGTCGTAGGAGCAGCGTTCGGTTCTGCCTCGCTGTCGAACCCCTGACATGCGCCGGGAAGGCTGGCCGAAACCGCTTGAGGTGACGAAAATTGAACGGCGCCGGCGGCGCTTTTGTCGGTCCGAGAAGACGAGTTCGTCCGTGGCGTGCTAAGCACGCGATCAGCCTGGGTCATTTGGATTTCCACTCCTGTGTGGCTTGGGCTGGGCCCGTCTCGGTGTCACAACCACCTTGGCGGGCCGCAAAGTTTAGTGTATTAATTGTAGTTGAGATTATCCGGTTTGTCAACTACATTTAATGTGCGATATGGGCAGGCCCCCCTCTAAGAATCCGAAAACGCTCCCCGTCTCTATGAGGCTTCCGCCGGCGGTAAAGGATGCTGCTGAGAAGGCAGCCGCCGCGGACACACGCTCGCTCTCGTCCTTCATCGAGAAGTTGCTCACCGACTACCTGAAGAAAAACAAGTATCTGAAGCTGGACTAACCCGGGGCTTCCGCCGGGCTGGTCGAGATCGGGTTGAAGGTCAAAAAGTAGTCCCATAAAGTGCCGGCTCCTGTCCGAGGAGCCGCCGATGCCGATCTATTTGGTGCGGACCATTAAAGAGCGCGATCTCGTCGGCATCTTCGCAGCGCCGAACGTGATGGACCTCGCCTTCCTCATAGATGAAGTGCTCGATCCTGATCGATGCGAGTATCAGCGGCTCCCGTCTGGTGGGATCGTGTGGGACTCGCGCGCGGTGAGCGTTCCGATCGAGGCAGCCGGTGATGATGACGATCCGGACGAGGACCCGGAAAACGAGGTGTTGGTGCCATGGGGCGGCGCTCGAAGCACCGAAACCTGGAGCAACTTCCTGTATGGTGGCGCCGGATCAAAGTGGATGAAGATCAACGTTAGCCTAGAAGATCTGTACGGCATCGACCCCGAGACACCAGAGCCTGAGCCGCCGCCTAAGCCAGTCCGAACGAGAAAGTCTGCAAGCGTGCTGCCGTTTCGAAAGGGCTGATCTACTCCCTGATCGGTCGTCGCCCAATCTTCGCGGTAAGCTCGGCAATCCTCTTATTGTCTTTTTCTTTGATCGCTTTCCTGAGCTCTACCAGATCGCCATGGCTGAACCCCTGGTCCGTTGGGCGCTTTCGTGATCGGATGGTCGGCTCAGTACGCCCAACACGCTGATCCGGCGCTGGCTTGAGAGCTTCGTTAGGCTTGGAGGGGCCAAGGTCCACATCATCCCACTTGGCGAGCCCTTTTTTCAGAGGAGGCTGCGGCTTTGGTGGCCGCTTCAATTCCTCCAGCGTCCTGATCCCGTCCTTGATCACTTCTTCGGAATGCTTCCCGCCGAAGTGCGGTTCTTCGCCTAGGATCTTGTGCGCGGCCAAGCGCAGCGCGCCTTTGACGATCAGATCCATCCCATGTTCTCGGAGCCATGAACGGTGACGCCAATCATCGTCCGAGTAGTCCATCTCTGTCGTGGGGATACGAAGTATTTCCTGGAACTCCGCTACTGTTGTGCCGCGGCCCATCTCTTCGTGAAACTTGTTGAGCGCATCGATGAAGTCGGCAAGCCGCCGCATGAGGTAGACCGACTCGGTCTCGCTGCCGGCCATTGTACGAAGCAGCGCCGCAGAGAATCCGGAGAGCGTCCGCTCCACCTCTCGCTTAGCCCAGTCGCGCGCGCGCTGTTTCTCGAATTCGCGCTCTTGCTTCTCGCGCTCTTCCTTGTCGGGACCGTCGCCCTCGATGACCCTGAAATCTCGCATTCTGCCCTTCCCCGGAGGGTCGATCCTCTCGCGACGGGCGCCCTTAGGCAAGACACTTCGGTGGCCAGAAATGTGACCACCGGTCACTGAAGTCGGATACCTTTACTTGCGCTCGCTCACCGGTTGCGATTGGATTGCGAGTTGGAGGCGCTGTCTCAAATGAAATATATTGATCGCGTATTAGGGCCTAAAGAAGAGATCCTCTACGAGACGGGTCTACATTGGATAGTATTCGCGACGCCCATGGCAGTCTTAGCTATTGCCGCGTTCGCCGCAGCCGACCTAGGCGTCAGAAAGAGCACTGTTGCCGGTTTTGTGTTCTTCGCGTTCGGTACAGTCGGTGTCATCGCCCTTGTGAAAGCGTTCATCCGTTGGGCTACTACGGAAATTGCTGTCACCACCCATCGCATCGTTTTAAAGAGAGGTCTCGTTGCCCGCGACACTATCGAAATCAACTTCAACCGCATCGAAGGACTGGACGTCAAGCAGACAGTCCTGGGTCGCATTTTTGATTTTGGCACGGTCGTCGTGCGCGGCACTGGAGTAGGTCTACAGCCGATGCGCGACGTTTCCGCTCCGATCGAGCTCCGCAAGGCTGCGTTCGGGGATTTGACACCGCACGCGATTGGGACTGATCAAGTCTAGGCCGCCTACGAGCACCTACCGATGCGTTCTCAGGTATTCGCGCCCTACCCAAAACCAGAGCCGCTTATCGGCACGAAATTGCGCGAGTGCAAACTCGGACACGACCAGTTCGAGCGCACCCTGCAAGCGGGAAGCACCGTCCGGCTCGAAACATCGCATCCAGATGCGGCTTAGCCGTCGAAATCTTGCCCGATGGCCAATCGGGATACGCGGGGCTATGGATTCAAAATCGCCGTCGAAGCTGACCAACACACTATTTTGCTGTTCGGCAACCGTTGCGACAATTAGATCCGCCGAGCCCGGCGGGACATATTCCCTGATGAATTGTGCTTCGTGGCCGTGCCGGGTTAGCATGTCGGCCATATCGACGGGGACGTTCTCATCCAGCATAAAACGCATAGGCCATGATTATGGCGAATTAGGCGCTTTGGGCGAGTCCTTCTTCGTATGCAAGCGCCCCGTCAACATCTTCGATTGAAAGAGTGGGGTATTGCTCGAGTATTTGCTCTCTCGAATAGCCCGCTTCCCTGAAACGTCTGATGGCTGCGGTGGGGATACGGGTGCCCGCGATCACGCTGGAATTGCGAGCTACGTGCTTTCGCTTCTCAATATGCCCAATTTGGGAGGCGTCGCGCTTTTGCATCGCAGCAACACGATCTTCCACATCCTCAATCACATTGATCACCGGGATCATAGCGAGCTGCCCACTCCGGACACCCTCGACATCCTGCGACCCAGGTTCTTGAAAGTAGACCTCTCTCTTAAGCACATACAGCTTTAGATCGGCCCAATGTTCGTATCCGCGCCGAACAAGTTCCGTGGCAGTCTTGCGTAGCTCTTGAAGCGATACATCGTGCTCTTTCATGAGCACTGCGATCGTGCGTAAACCGACCACGTCCTTGAACGAATAGATGCGGCTATAGGGAACGTGCCGATCCTCATACGCATACTGAGGCTCAAAGAATCCAAGCCTGTCCCACCGGCGAAGCTGCCATTTGGTCAGCCCGGTAAGCTTCTCCACATGTTCTTCGCCGAATGCTTGAATTAAGGCCACAAATCAACCGCTTACCTGATGATGGCCAAGTCGCCAGTTGAGCGTATTATAGGTGCCATGCTCACGTTATCAAACGCTTTAAAGACGGGCCGGCAGATCGAGCCGGCCGCCCACCCATTGACCTAGTCCTTGTGAGCGGCCGCACGTTGCCCGATAGCCCTAGCGGCTTCTCCCTGGAGGGATTGGGCGCGATCATGGGGGATGGGATCCAAGTCACGCGAGTACATGTTCGGCGCCACCGTCCGGCATCTCGCCGAGCGGGCCAAGGAAGCGCGGCTGGAGGCCGACGCAGTGGCTTGCCAGGCATGGAACGCCCGCATGCTCGCCTTCCAGGGGCCGGCCCCTCCGTCACCCGCGCTCGGCGATGCGCTCAACGCCGGTTTCCGCTACCTCGAAGTGAAATGCCTCGGCTGCGAAACGCATCAGACGGTGGCGCTCGACATCGTCAGGCGGCCGAAGTGGACGCCTATCCACGAGCTCGAGCGGTACATGCGGTGCAAGGATTGCTCACGCCAGCAAGGTCACCCATTCAAGCGCAGCCATCTCGTTGCATTGCGGACGAACAAGATTTCCGCCATGCACCCTCCGTCGACGTGGTGGCCTGGGGAACGCTAGCTGCTCGCGGCGCTTGATCTGGAGGACGCCAAAAGCAAGTTGCGCGAGATCAGAGCAGCTTCCCGACGGCTCGATTCGAACAGACGACACTGAGGGTGCTTCCAAGAATAAGTTTCGGACCTAACAAAGGGAGATTGATATCAGGGTCTATTTTTTATGCCGCGGGTGCGGCACTCTTTATTCAGCGGTCCAGGAACGGGGCGGCGCTCCTGTGATCAGCTCAGGCCTTTTTAGCTGCCTACAATGCGGCAAGCCCGTCCATCATTGGTCGGGAATCTATAATTACACCGACTGGAAACGGGTGGGGCATGGTGGAGATGGAAAAGAGCACTTGGGCGGACCCTGAAAAAGCCGCCCGCAGGCTCCTGGAGCACGCCCGCGCCTTCGAGCCGATCCAGGATGGCCGGATCTACATCGAGAAGATCAACTATCCGATGATCTACCAGGACAAGGCGACGCCGGCAGAGTATTGGGCCGGCTTGGAGTACGCCAAGGATCAGGGCTGGCTCGAGTACCACGAGAGCGGGACGTTCGTGCGGATGACGCAGGCCGGCAAAGACCTGTTCGCGTAGAACGGCCCCAGCGCCCGGGGAGAACGCTGAGGCCGATAGGTTAGTCCCACTCCTCGTCGTACCGATCTCAACTGCGCTCACTGCAAGTTGTTCCCGAACGGAAACGGCCCCAGCGCTCGGGAGCACGCTGGGGCCATCGGCTTTCCACTCACACTGTCCGAATGCGGTTTGGTCGGGGGGGGGATGGTGAGAGCTGCATTCGGATGACAGACGAACAAAGCTCGGCCACGTTCGTTCCTAGCTGCCATAAAAAAGGCCCCAGCGACCGCGGAAGCTGGGGCCAAGCTACTAGCTGGGCGTTCTGAGTGCCGGTAGCGATGCGGCACCGAACAGGGAAGCCAATGCCAGTGCATCCACTTCGTTCCTAATCAAAAAGGCCCCAGCATCCGGATCATGCTGGGGCCGAGTTGGATCGCCGATCCGCTGTCCGCCAGGAAGCAGCGGTCGTCGTTGCGAGGGCTGAAAAAATACGAAATGAAAATTACCTGCCCTGTGGTGGGATCATGCCAAACGAGGTCCCGTTCCGGAATTAACTCGTGTGAATCTCGGCGGGACAAATTGCCGCTTTTTCCAGTCTTGACGGATTTTCCGAAGGGAGCTTGATTTACCTTCTCGGCTTTCTCCATGCCGAGAACCCTTACCGCGCAAGGCGCGAGGCTCCGTAGAAACCCCACGGCGGCCTCCGCTGCGGATTCGTAATCCGGCCCCGGATACCTATCTCCCGGGCATGCCGATCACTCACAAGCCGCTCGAAATCCCGCCGGAGGTCGCCCGGGCGTTTGCGGCCAACATGCGCCGCTTCCATGACGAGTATGATCCGCTCAAGCGGGACGAGATCGCCGCGGACACCAGGCACCTGCTCCTCGAGCACATGCCGAAGGGTACTAAGCTGCGGCTTGCCGATGTCCTCGAACTGTTCGAGCTGATGCCGATGACTGAGCCGGCATGCATCCTTTGCGATGACACGGGATGGGTCTGCGAAAACCATCCGGATCAACCTTGGACGGGCAATCACGCATGCAGATGCGGTGGTGCTGGCGCTCCCTGCCCGAAGTGCAACAGGCCGAAGCCGGACGATCCATTCCCGCGGTTGCCACGAGGGTTTCGAAGTATGTTCAGCAGGCGCGACCGCCGCTAACTCGGCTGAAAAAGTTACGCCGCCGGGCTCGAAATGAGCTGTCCCGACGGCGCCCTGTATACTGGGCCCCTGAAATCCCCCAGCGCGGTCCGCTTTACGAAGCAGTGTCCGGTAAGCTTCGAGCTGATCGTAGAACCGCTAAAGTGGCTTTGGGAAATCACTGACGCCTACGCCATCGACTTGAGAATGATCGCCCACGGCCGCACTGAACAAGAAGCAGTTAAAATTCTCAATTGGCTCGGACCCGCAGTCGCAAAAGCGCTTGCAGAATTGGAGCCTAAAGCGGCCCCGTAAAAACCCGCTTGCACTCCACCGACGGTTGCGAGACGCTATCCCTTTCAATTTAGGAATGGGCAGATGGAGATTTTCTTTTTCTGGTTTGCATTGTCGATCGTCGTCGGAGTTGCTGCCAACGCTCGCGGCCGCGACGGCTTCGGGTGGTTTGTGTTGGCGATCGTCCTCACGCCGGTGATTGCGCTCCTGTTGGTGTTGGTGATGAAGCGCAAAGATTCTCAGCCTGCCAAAGGTGCCGCCTTCCAGGCTGACGGAGTGCTCGCCGGCATTCCCTATCGATCGCTGTCCGACGGATCGATCGAGGCCGTCATGCAAGGTGCGACAGTTCGCTTTGTGGACTACCCGCGATTTGCGGCGGCCGTCGGAGTGCCAGTTCAACCCGAGCAGCCCCTGCATAGATGGGCGAAAGAGAAGTGAGACCTGGGCTTTCTGGTTGAGAGAAAATACTCTTCCAGGAGCCCGGCATCACAATCGCATTCGATCCGGTAGCCCAGACCTTGGCACCATACTTCGCGGCGGCTCGACCTGACGGCAATACCAACCATGGCGTGGCGCTCATGCGAAAGCGGACATATCGAGTCTTTGAAACAAGGGCCATAGCCGATTCGCCGCCCTTGCCGCCCGAACAGCCGCTCCACAGTTGGCCGCGAAACTGATGATCGATGCTCTAGAGATCGAAGCCGGGGCAATCATCCTGATGGGTTGTCGCCGCCGATCAGCGGCGGTGGATCGGCAAACGGGATGCCCCTGAATTTTCCATCCCGCGCCACGCCATTCCCCGAGCCGATAATTTGATGCCAAGCCGGGTCCATGCGCGAGCCGGGAGGCGCGGGATTGCCGCCAGCAACAACAAGTGCAGCCGGATTGAGATCGCCACCGTAGGACTGTCCTGTGCCTTTGCGATCGAGCCTATACACGCGGATGACGTAGCCGGTGAATACGGAGGCCGGGTCGGTAAGATTGTTTATGTAGGGTGCGCTAAGCGGATAGCACTGAACCATGACGTTCGGCGGCTTTGTGGCTTGGCCCGCCCTGTGCTTTTGCCACTTGATTTTCCAGGTGATCGGCTTTCCGGGCGGCACTTTCGTTGCACTCACACTCCATAGCAATCCCGGCGGATCGACCTTTGACGCAAGCGCGTTCGATCCGTGAGCCTCGAGATAAGCAGCCGGCATTACCAATTTTGCGCCAGCTTTTGCTCGGGCCAAGCTATTGTCGATGTCTCCGTCCATGGCGAAAACCAACGCCAAGATGTCTTGTCCGATCTTCGCTGCAGGGCCCGTCAACGGAGCGCCAAAGCTGGTGATGAATTCGCCAGCGGCGGCGCTCACTTTGTACGCGAAACCCCGAGCGGCGCCGATGCTATTGTCCACGATGGGAATTTCAAATTGATCTAGAAATATCGCTTTGTCGTCGATGATCGAGCGCGTTGAATACTTGCTCGGCACTGTTTGGACCCAATCGATGAACACAACGATCACCGTCGGGGTGAGTTGGACGTTGACGATGTTCTGGTAAGGATCGAGCCGATACGGCGGATTGATGCCATTGGCCCCGACCACTTTCTGCGTCGCATCCTCACTCTCATCGATCATGTACTGATTGAGCAGTTTCGTTTGCCGGCCCAGGCCGCTTAGTTCGTCCACATTACCTTTGTGCTTCAAGTAGGTGATGATCTCGTGCTCGGCGTATTGGTCCGTGTCCTTGGTCGAGGTGTCCTTGTTGTAATCACTGCTCGGGATAACATACTCGCGAAGGCTCGGATCAGCATCGGCTGCGTCTTGAACAATGCTGTCCCAATTGGTGTCGCAGTGGACAATCCTGCGGACCTCCACAATGCGGGCAGTTTTGGCATCATCATCCTCGGCCGAGTTTAGAAATCTGTCCTGAAATCCCTGACCTATTCCATCGCCCCCGAGCGATCTCATTGATCGGATGACCTTGATCGGTATCCACTCGTCAGGATCGTTGACGTCGCCCGTCGGATCGCAGAGTTTCACCGTGTCGAACAGGCGAGACGGCGTGCCGTCAGGCGAGTAGTCATCTGCATTAGGGTCGTCGCTCCACTTCAATTTGCGCTGCGTGCCCTGCCACTGCTTGTCCGGAGCTTCCTGCGAGGCGCTTTTCACGACTTCCATGCGTTCGACATCAGCCCACATAGAATCAAGACGGTCGCCATTCTTGTTCGTCCCGAAGATGCGCGTGACGTGCGTCTTACGGGTTTCAGGCGCGTTGGTCGGCATCGAAGACCATCTCAAATTCCGCCTCGATGAGGGGCTTGCCTGATGACTGCGCCAAGGCCATCTCGACCACTTCGACATCAGGCGCCATGTTGTCGTCCGCTCGGCAAGCAACGCGGAGCACGAGAGCGGTCGCGAAGTCCTCGACATAGGCCGCATTGCCGCGAAACTCGCGGTCATCTTCGCGACCGCACCAGCGGATTACGAGCCTCCGCTCGGTCTCGCCTTCAGTCCAGAAGACGACGTAGGTATCGTGGCCCTCGATGAACTTCACAAGAGCGTCGTTGATGTCCGCAAGCGTCAAGGGCCGCGCTCGATTTGCGCTCGCCGACTGTCGCATCATTGCAACCATTTCGTTCAGGATAATCTCGTCGCGACGTTCCATCATCCTTTGCTCCCAAAGTACCAACCCGGTCGGGGACCAGTCTGCGCCAGCGACGCATCACCGGCCGCACGAGTCATCGCGCGCGCAACGTCTTCCGGTGCCATCATCTTGAAGTCGCCGTGATTGGTGCGGAGATCAACGTCGTAGTGACCGAGACTGCCGGAGGGAGCCGCAAGAGCGCCGCCATCGATAGTTGGAGCGGCCCCACTCACTCCACCGGCGCCGCCCCCGTCTGCGAGATGGAGCATCGGAGCGAGTGAAACCATTCCTCCATTCACAAAGTGTCGGGAAGCGAAGCTCCGCAGATTTCCGCCTGCCGAACGGCCGCTCCAGTCACCAATTGGGCCGCCACCTGCAACGTAAGTGTCAGCATCATCACTATGCCCGAAGCGACCGACGAACTGAGATTTGTATTTGCTCTTGGAGGGCTGCGCGTTCATACCGGCTCGAGATTGCGCCATCGCCGACTTAACCAGCGGATCGTCGAGCAATGGATCGCCTGGAGTGTGGAGGATGCCATCGATCCACGCACCACCGGTGCCGGGATCGAACGTAATCTGATGATCGCCCGGGCCCAGCGTCTTCGCATTAGCGAGCGTGCGACCGATAACACCAGTATCGCCATCATCCTCGGCATCACCACCATCAGCGAACCGTTTCGCCTTCTCCGCAACATCCCCGCCGTCAGCAAGTCCCGGAGCACCGGAGTTGAGCCAATCGAGCCCGCGGCGGCCGATCTTCCGGGCTGAACTCGCCCTGATGACGTATTCGCCGTCGGAAAGCATCGCCGGGATGCTGTCGGAGGTCGACGTGCCGGGTCCGCTGACGCCGCCTCCGACATCCAAGCGCCGCCGGATCAGGCCACCCCAAGCTGCCGCCTGCACCTGCACCGGCGCGCCACCCTGTGTGCTGTTCTTGATCTCAGCCGCCGCTTCAGCGATCGCAGACGACAGCATGGCGGCCACCTCCCGGAATTCGCCAATTCCTCCCTTTGCCGCGTCGCCGGCATCGCCGCGGATGCCGCCGCTGGTTGGTTCATCAACCTTCAGGTCAGGCTTATTCGCGTTGTTGGCCGCGGCCGAGATGGTTTCAAGGACGCGCATCAGCGCGCCGGACAGGTCCGCGGTCTGCTGCAGCGGCGTCGCCTCGCTGCGCGGACCGTGCGTAGCTGGCTGCTCCGGTGTTGGAGGCTGCACTACTGGCTGCTGCGGGACGGGCTGCTGCATCTGATCCCGGATCCGCTGCTGCTCAAGTTCACGTTCCTGAAGAGGTTTTAGAAATCCATACGGTGCATCGGGGGATACTTGCGGCTGCGTCCCAGGGCGGAGGCCAAGAGCATCCCCGATCTGGCCTCCGAGCACGCCATAACCCTTGGCTGCGTCGCGCAGGATGCCGAAGCCTAAGCCCTCCGTCGTGCCGAGCAACTCACCAGCACGCGCCGCGCCCGGGATGCGCGTGCGTTCACCGAGGTCGCGGCCGCTCTCACCAAATGCTTTCGCGGTAGGCGCGTTGGCATCGATCCGTTCCTGGATATGACGGAACCCTTCTGACACCGTATCGGTGAAGCCGGTCGCGGCCTTGCCACTGGGCGGCCCGAGGATGTCGGAAACGGAGTCCTGAATGCCGCTCAACCGTCCCCTCAGACGATCACTGGCGTCGCCGGGGGTTCTATGCTTCTCGGCCTCCGACAGCGCGGCCGGCTCGTCCCGCTGCAACGCATCGAACACAGCGCGGGTCGAGATGACCGGCGAGCGACCCTGCTTGTCCTTCTGCTCCAGGAAGAGCGACAACTCGTCGGCATTCCGGAAGGGGACGCCCACCTCTCCACCGACGGCGCGAGCGACCCGATTGGCCTGGCTCGGCGAAAGACCTGAAAGGCCGCCTGCCGCGAGGCCTTGGGCCGAGGTGCCGTCGCCGATGTCGTGGGGTTGATATAGCCGGCTGAGAAAGCCACCGGCCTTTGCTATGGCGTCCGAGGTCGGCACGTTGTCGACCTTGGCCCCCGCGACCAGCGCGCGCTGAGCGGCGAGAAATTGCTTTTCGCTCACGTCGGCGACGCCGAACGGTGACTGGATCTCCTGACGCCGCTTAAACGGGAGGAACTCCTCAAACCCGCCGGCCAAGTCCTTCGGCTCGGCGTCGATCGCCCGGGCGCTTTGGCGCAGTCTACCGGCCGCACCTTCGCTTGCACCGAGGGCCTTCAACCGCGTCTCGGTTTGCTGGGTCTCTTGGTTGATTTTTGCGAGATGCGCGCCGATCGCCGCCAGCGCCGCCGGCAAACCGCCGCCAGCGATCACGCCGCCGAAGCGGCTGAGCAGCCCCGTGACGCCTGAAAGCGTGCCCTGGATGCCGGATGTCTCCAAGATCGGTGCGAGCGCCTTCTGCAGCCCGCTGCCTTCCGGCACCTTACCCAAGGCGTTGCCGGCATTAGAGAAGCCTTTCTCGATGTCCTGAAGCGACTTCTTGCTGGCCTCACCGACGGCCTGCAGCTTGCTCTTGACGTCCTGGTCGCCTTCAATCGCGATCGAGAGCAGGATTTCGTTCTTCCCCTTAGCCATCAGTGGCCTCCTTCTTTACGAGGAACTTCTTGTCCCTCGGGCTCACAATCCCAAGGGCTCGCCGCCGGCGTTTCAGGTCTTCCTGGTAGAAGCTGATCGCCAAATGGATCATCCGGCCGGCGACCGCGATCGGGTCGTTGATGTCCAAGGGGACCGCGTCCTTATCGCCGGGAGTGTCCGGCGCCATCGCGCGGCCGAACCTGCGAACCAATCCAAAATTGAGCAATTGGGCGTTGAGGTCGTCGTAGATGTCTTTCGGGCCAATCGGATCAGCATCGCTCATCGTCGACAAACCGAGGTCAGGCGGATGGTCACCACCGCCCCGCCATCCAACCCGGTAGGCCTCACGCTCCAGCAGACCGCTTCCGTGGAAAGCGGTCGCGAGCCCGATCGTCTCGAGGTCCTGCCGGTACGCGTCGCCTATCGCCAGGAACACGGCCAGGGCGTCTGTCGTCTCTTCGTCAAATTCGGAAGCGTCCCAACCGTACCTGTACGCAGCGTCGGGAGGGATATCCGCCAGCACCTGCGCAGTCTGCTCAAGATGCGCAGCGTAGGCCTTGGCCTTTACGCGCCTTTTGCCATTGGTCGCAACCTGCCGAAACCAGTCGCCGCCAAGCTGAGAGGGATCAAGCGTTCCATCCGGCAACGCGACCAAACGCCCGCCCTTCAAGGCGTTTCGCACCGCGCCCTCGGTGTAACCCTCCCGCTTCGCGAACTCTCGCCGGCTCAGTCCCATCGTCTTTGTTGCCTTGGTTGTCTGCGCAATTGCGCGGGTGCGTAAAAAGTTTTGAGGTCTGGCGCTAGCGAGGTCGAGCGCACTTGTATCCCGTATGGTTTTTTGGGCCAGGGAGGACCCGCGATCATCTGGGTGACACCCCGAATTCAGCGTTGACCTTGGCGATGGCCCGGTCCCATCCGCCGCTGTCCTCGACCGGATGGGGGGTGGTGACCAACTCCACATTGGCTCTCGGTGGTGCTGATCGGGTCGGGGCTGCCGAGCGAGGCTTGACGGCGACGATCTGCTGAACCCGCTTGATGGCGTCGGCCAAGCTCACCCCATGCCGCTTGACCGACGAGTAGATCTCGCGGTCCTTGCCTGCCTTGATGAGACGCTCCGCCGTCTGTGACGAGATGGCCGCCTTGAGGCTTTGGCCTCGATGCCACCGCATCTGGGTCATGCTGCGCAGCCAGCCCCGGCTTACGTTCTGATCAATCTTGTGCATCACGTTTTCCCTCAATTGTTCCTCATGGCCGCCGAGCACCGGACCAACCACCAGCGCCCGGCGGCCCTGTCGATCGACGACGATGGACGTCGACCGGAATTCGCGCGGGGACCGACGGCACCACAACGCGCCGACCCCGCGCAGGTCGGAAGTCATCGGCGCGCCCGCACCATGACTCCCAACCCAAGCACTCATCGGACCTGACCGCGCTGAGCTTCCTGCCTTCGCCTGGCGTAGATC
Source organism: Bradyrhizobium sp. I1.14.4 (assembly GCF_050435825.1). Lineage (NCBI taxonomy): Bacteria > Pseudomonadati > Pseudomonadota > Alphaproteobacteria > Hyphomicrobiales > Nitrobacteraceae > Bradyrhizobium > Bradyrhizobium sp. I1.14.4. Next base: position 277,759 of record NZ_JBNDLA010000008.1, read on the forward strand.
GACTGGTGGTCGAGACCGGTCCTGGACGGCGCCGGCGCCTGCTGGGCGCTGCCGAGCGCAACGTCGAGGCTGCTGCTGGTGGCTCGGGCTTCTCTGGCTGCTCGCCTCTGAGCGTAGATCTCACGCGCCGAAGGCATCTGCTGAATTGTCATCATCGTTCCCTTCATCATGGTGCTGGTGATCAGGCGGCTTCGTCGGCTTTGGGCTGGGCTGCCTGCTGGGCCTCCCATGCCTGCAGGTCCTCGACGGTGCTGAAGGCCGGGCTGATGGGCTCGAGCAGCTCCTTGACCTCAGGCTCTCGGTCCGCTGGCGCCTCGGCGCTCTCAAGCCGGTTAAGCTCCTGAAGAATGCTCTCGGGCGACGGCCGGGACATGGGCTCCCAGCCTGGGACGCCACCGCGAAAGCCCGGGAGAGCCAGAACCTCGGCCAACGAAGACGCGCCAGTGCCGTGCACCCAGTCCGAATAACGGACGCGGTCGAAATATTGACGCCTCGTGATGTTCACGGTGTGCGCCGAGCTATATTCCCCTCCTGCGCTGGACAGCGACGCCGTGCCATTGCCGTTGTCTCGGATCTTGCGGGCGAACTCTGGAGCATAGGGCCGGCCGCCGTGCGGGTTGATCCAATGTAATTCGCGAGTTCTGGAGATGTCCTGCCGGGGGATCGTGGGCGACATCAGCACGGCCGCTTCGAACGATGCGATGCGCTGGTCTTCGGGCAGCTTGCGGTTCAGTTCCTCGCGCGCAAGGTCGGCTTCCGCTACTGTGCGAAGCACCTTCCGGGCTTCCCGGTTCGAGGAAACGACAAACGCCTCCAGCACTTTGTGCGCATTGGCGCACAAGGCGTTGACCCGGGCCAACGCTTCTTTCAGTTCCTTTTCGGCCGCGGCCGCCCGTGCGTCATTCAGGGCCTGCTCGCTCTTGCGCACGCGATTGCGTCCCTGGTCGACGCGCGCCTTGGCCAAGTCCCGCTTAGAGATCATGGCCTTCAGGTCGTCGTCCGTCAGGTCGACGTCGGGAGTCTCGAGATCGGCCGACGCCATCACGAGCTCCTGTTCGAACGTCTCCAGTGCCTTGACGTCTGCTGCCAAGGTGGTTTCGCACTTCGCTACTTGTGATCCTCGTGCAAAAGGCAAGTTCATTGGGCGCGCTCCTATTTGACCCGTCGCTGGATGCGATCGAGCGTAAATGTGGAATTGGACAAAACGGGCAATCGAGGGCATGCGATGCCGGCATCGGCGGCGCGCTCTGCGACGGCCAGACGAACAAAGTCCGCGGTCGACAACCCCTGTTTGGCGGCTGCCTCGCGCACAGCACGACCGAAAGCCTGCGGTGCTGAGACCACGAGGCGATCAACGTATCGAGCGGGAAATGGCAGCGGTCGGTATGTCATGCTGCCTGTGTCGCGGGCGAAACCAATACCGGCAAACGCTCATATCCAACAAAACCCACATCACACAGGTTTCTTGGATCGACGCTGAAAGTCATGAAGCCGCCGGGTCGAGACTTCCCAACGCCCGGCCACCTTGACGCCGATTCCGTGCACCTCGCACCAGCGGCGGATGGTTTGCTGATCTCGATTTGCTCGCTCTGCAGCTTCCGCACTCGATATCAGATCGTCATCCCCGACAGTCGGGCCGTCTTCGATCGCTTCGTCGAGCAAACGGTCTATACGCTCAACCCGGGCCGTCAAAGTTACGATTTGAGCGATCGACTCCGCTCGCTCCCGCCTCAGCTCGTCACGGTTGGCCTCGAGCGCGGCCGCGATTGCTTCGATGTCCAGATGGCCGTTCAATTGAGCCTCTCCGGATCGAGCAGCGCCAAGCCGAGAATGTCTGCCCATTGTGCTGCTCGGCGTCGCGCAGCATCGGCGTCGCCGCTCCAGACCATCACGCGGTGGCCGCCGCAGGCACCGCACGGCGTAACCCAGATGATCGCCGCTTGATCAGCCAGGAGCTCTATTTCGAGGTGACCACGCTCGGTCATGCAGGCCTCCGCGAGACGGTGCAGGTCGGAAATGTTCTCGCGAGGCACATTTGGTTCGCCGACGGAACCATCAGCCATAGCGGACACAGCGCAAACAGCGGAGTTTCCTTGAGCGGGCGAGGAGAGCGCCAGCGGCCCTCAAGGCCGCGGCGGGCGCTTCGATCCGCCCTAGCATTACAGTTGCATTTTTTTCTTGAGATGGGCTTTGCGCGCAGTTGCCTGATGAGCCCTGCGCCAAAACGACCATGCGAGGACGCGGGCGTGCGGGATACGTCGCTGGTCTAGCTTCACGGCGAGGCGCCGGATTTCCTGGACCGACCAGCGGATCAAGAACGATGCTTCGGTCGGGGCCGCGGTCGCGTTTTTTTGAGCGATGGCCCGGTGTTGGCCCGGTGACGGATGGCAGCCATCATGGCGAAGGCAAGCATGACGAGTGAGACATGGCGATGCCAGCCATGCCAGGAGCGGGTTTCATTGTGATCAAGGCCGAACTCGTTCTTGGCGGTTTCGAAGCTGTCCTCGATAGCCCAGCGATGGCCTTCCACCGACGCCAGCTTCTGCATGGACGTGCCCTTGGGGCACCATGTGGAGAAGAAGGCCAAGCTGCCGTCGGCAATGTTGCGGCGGATCAGAAGACCCCGCGTCCATTCCCCGGCAAGCTCGTCGTTGTATTCACTGGCTTCAAGGTCGGCCAATTCGAGATAGGCCCAGTCGTGCCAGCGCGGTCCTTTGGTCCCTCCGCCGGACGACAGGCGGCGCCAGGCCTTTTTGGGAAGGCTCTGCGCGATCGCGGAGGCGGTGTCGGCGACAGGCTGCTGTTTGCCCCAGGAACGGAACACATGATTGGAAGCAACGCCCAGAACATAGCCTTTGCCCGCCTTGCGCAGTAGGGTTTCAGTCGCTCCCGTGCCATACACGCTGTCCGCCGCCACGAACGAGAACGGCACCTTTGCGGCGATTGCGCGAGCGATCATTTGATGCGCCATCTTGGGCTTCGTCGCAAAGCCCACATTGCTCGGCACATGCGCTGCCTTCAGGCGAGCGGGCTCGTCCGTCCATTCCTTTGGCAGGTAGAGCGCCCGGTCGATGAAGGCATGGCCATGCCGCGACACATAGGAGCCGAACACTCCGATCTGGCAATTGGTGATCTTGCCCGCCGAGCCAGTATACTGGCGTGCGACCCCGCACGAGGCCTTGCCCTGTTTCAAAAAGCCGGTCTCATCGATGACCAGGACCGCGTCCTCATCGCCAAGCGTCTCCAGTGCGTACTCACGCACAATGTCGCGCAGCGCGTCGGCATCCCAATGCCCTCGGCCCAGAATCGCCTGCTGGCGCCACGGGCCTGGATCGCCAGCCGCCTCCGCCCGCATCCAACCCGTCTTGCGCGGCTCGTTACCCAACAGTCCGTCGAGAAACTGCCACGCCGAGGCCGCGACCCGCTCCTGCGTAAACAGCGGACGGATGCGTTGCTTGGCATCTCGCAACGAGGAAGCCCACAGCGTCAGCGTATCTTCAACCGACGCACCACCAATCATCAGATCCCGAATCATGGTCACCCATGGATTCAGAACCCTCAATCAATTGCAACTGTAATGCTAGGGTTATAGGGGGATAGAAGGAAGGGTGATCGAAGACGATCGAAGGCTGATCGAAGGTAGATCGCATACCGGATAGAAGGGCGATCGAAGGCTAAAAATTGGGGATAGAAGGGCGATCGAAGGCTCATTCACCCCTCCTCGCTCGTGCTTTCGGTCGCCTTGCGAGCGATGCGCTTGGTGCGTTTTGAGGCCGGGCCCTCGGTGACATTGTGGATCAAGTCGGCGCTGAATAGGCGCTCTTGGGCGGCCCTGAAGGCGCGAGGGGTGATTCCGTTGGCCTCGGGCATGTCGGCAAACGCCTTTGGCGCGTAACCGCGGCCTGGATGCTCACGGACTTCGCGGCCTTGCATGGTCAGGCGATCGAGGCAGGCAAGATACATCTGGTCGACGGCGTTGAGCGCAGCGGCGTGCGTCGGTGCCGGGGTGCTGCCCTCCGGCACGAAGCAACCATCTTCCCAGCGCAACTTCACCTTTTCGCCGGGGGCACCGTAGTTGATCTTTTTCACCTCTAGAACGCGATCAACGCCGGCCTCGGCGTCAGAGACCGTTTCGAGATGCAGGCGAGCTCGGGTGGCATTCTGCCAGTCCATGCTGCCGCCCCTGCCGGTACCGCTGGTGATGCCGGACAGCGACGGGTGGTCGAGCAGCAGCACGGCGCAATCGGCCTGGCGCGCCAACCGGCGGAACATACCGACGAATGAACGGGCATGAACGCGATCGTTCTGGTTACCGCCAAATACGGCGGCGATGCTATCGACCACGATCAGCACCGGACGGATTTCGAGCGCGGCGTTACATAGCCGCTCGAATAGCGGCGTCGGCACGATCGGACCATTCGGCCGTGACAAGCCAAGCAGACAACCGTCAGGATCAGCGAAGTGAAAATGCAGGCCGGCGACCTCGGACGGCTCGAGGCCACGCTTGCGCGCCACGCGATCTAGCCGCCGGCGCATTTCCGGTTCTGGTTCTTCGCCGCTGAAAAAGATGACCGGACCGCTCAAGCAGGTCGTGCCAAGCCAGTCGCCAAGCCCACGCTCGACCGCGACGGCGAGTTGTAGGGCTACAGTAGTTTTGCCACCACCGCCGTCTCCGGACAGGATCGTTGCGTCCCCTGCGGGGATCCGATTGGTCGCCAGCCAGCGCATATCCTCAAGGGGCACGTCGCGCCATGCCGGCGGGCAAATCAAGCGGAGCGGCGCGGCCTGTGGAGGTTCGCCGGCTGGTTCGCGCGGCAGGCCGTAGGCTTCCGGGCCGTCAGCAAATGGTGGCTCTTCGGGGTCTCGCAGGCTCGGCGGAGCGGTCGTTTCGTAGGCGATGTCGCCGATCACAATCTCCTCGTCGCTGCCTGGTTCTCCAGCCAGGCCATGCAAGCGCGCAACTTCAAATATCTTGTCGGTGGCTTGGGCCGGATGGATCCATCCCTCAGCGACGAGCGGCCGCAGACCGAGCGCTGAGGTCCGCAATGCCGAGAGACGTTGCTCGCGAGGCACGATGGCAACGTCGCGCGCAATGTTTCTCAGTGCGAGCTGGGCTTCGCTAATCGGCGAAGGCGCAATCATGGCGCCTCCGCCATTTGAAGTGCTGTCGCGATTGGCCCGCGGATCGAATGCAGTATTACGTCGACTCCCACTCCGTGCTGCAACAGCAAGCTGACCAGGACAGCAGCGGTTTCGGCATGCTGCTGCAAAGGACTGTTAAACTTACCTGCGTCGAGAAAGACCTCGGCGAGCCGACCGTCGGCAAAGCGGGTCGCGCTGGCGCGGTAATGGTGGCCTTCAAACTCGAAATTAAAAGCGATGGAAAGGCGCTTGTTAGGAAGGCGTCGGCGGCTCATCATCGCCCCTCCCCGTGCACCAACGGCGCGATGATAGAAGCCATTGCGAAGCTAATGGCGCAGCGCCGTGTGAGATGAACGGCTTGCAGTTTTGAGAGAGGCGATTTAGTTTCCCCGGCGATCGAAGCGACAGCCAGATCAATTTCCGAGACCCCACCCGCCGCCAGCGTGGTGGGGTTTTGCTTTGGGGTCACCTCTACGCGGCCTTCCCAGCGGTGATCTTGGCGTAGTGCTCGCGTAGCACCCGCTTCGACGCAACCCACTGGTTGCCCTCTTTCCCGCCCGGCAAAGCGCCCGTAGCCAACTTATGATTGGTGGCCCGCGCATCTTCGTTGATGAAATCCGCGATGGTCTTCACACCGCGCAAAATGTCGTCGGCAATTTCGACGCTCATCGACCCTCTCCATTGGATAACGAAGCGTATTCACTATTTTCTTGTAAGACGACGAATTTCATTGATCAAGTGGAGAAGCTTCGTTATCCTCAACAAACCTGTTCAGGAGGATCGATCTGTTGAAAACCTATTCAGTTAGTGAGATCGCCGAAAAGATACGTCGCCCAGGCGAGGATATGCGGGTCGTTGGTGACAGGATCCGCAATTGGACCCGCGAAGGATTGCTCAAGCCGGTCGGGGCAAAGAACCCTGGGACTGGCCGGAGCCGCCAGTATCCCGAAACTGCTATGTTTGAAGCAATGGTCCTGTCGGCGATTACCGAGTCGGTAGGCGTCCAAGCTGTGAAGGTCCATACCTTCAAGGATCTCTTCGAGACAGTCCGCGAATTTCTAAAGTCTCAATCCAAGACTAGCACCTTGCTTGTGATCGGCCGCGACATGCGTTCCGACTCGTATGTCAGCTTGCACCGGCCGGAAACCTTGGGAAAATTTATTGCGAACAGCATGGTGGTTGAGGCGCACATCGTGATCAATCTGGGCCAACTGAGGTGGAGATTGCATGGCGACAATCCGTAAGCGCAAGCTTCCCTCTGGCCTGATCCGCTGGCAGGCCTCCTACGTCGACGGCGGCGGCAAGCGCCGCGCGAAACTGTTTGAGCGCAAGAGTGACGCGGAGGCATGGCTCGTCGACACCCGCCATGATGTTGCGCGAGGCCTCCACACGCCGGCAACGCTATCCCCTAGCGTCTCAGACGCTGCCGCATTATGGCTAAAGCGATGCAACGAGAAGGGCCTCGAGCGCTCCACCACACGGAGCTATGAGGAGCACGTCGACCTGCACATCAAGCCTTTCGTGGGTGCCAAAAAGCTCATCGAGATGACCGCACCCGCGATCAATGCCTATGCCGATCTGCTGCGCGAAAAAGGACGGTCGCCGGAAATGGTCCGCCGGGTAATCCGGTCTCTCGGCGGGATCTTCCGGGAGGCCCAGCGGCGCGGCCTGTGCTCGGTTGACTCGACTGGCGGGATCGATCTGCACCTCCCCGACCGCGATGACCCGCGGCCCGTCATTCCGACCAAGGCTGAGCTGCAAGCCATCATCGGGAAGGCCTCGGGCCGCTGGCGGCCCTTGGTGCTGGTCGCCATCTTCTGCGGCCTGCGCGGTAGCGAGCTGCGCGGCCTACGTTGGGCCGACGTCGACTTCGAGGCCCGCGAAATCCATGTCCGGCAGCGCGCCGACGCCTTCCACAAGATTGGTCGGCTCAAGTCGAAGTCCGGCTACCGGTCTATCCCGATGCCGCCGATCGTGACCAACGCGCTCCGCGAATGGAAGTTGACCTGCCCCCGACTGGACACTGGCAAAAAGGACGCGGCCGGCGAGCCCATAGCGGTCCTAGACCTCGTCTTCCCCTCCGGAAAGGGCAGATGCGAGTCCCACAGCAATATCGCTCAACGGGGCTTCGAGCCCATCCAGGTGGCGGCGGGCGTGACTGAAATCCGGCCGGTGCTGGATGCCGCCGGCAACCCCGTCAACGACGAGACCGGTGCGCCTAAGGTATCTGCGGAGCCGAAGTACGGCCTGCACGCCCTACGCCACGCCGCGGCCTCCCTGTGGATCGAACAGGGCCTCAATCCGAAGCGCATCCAGGCGCTCATGGGGCATGCCACGATCCAGATGACGTTCGACACCTACGGCCACCTCTTCAAGGACGTCGATGCCGACCAGCGCGCGGCTGAGGACATCCAGGCAAGGCTGCTCGGAAGCTAGCCGCAACGCCAGCGCAACACCGGGCAGCTAAGCCTTTGACTTACCTCATAGTAAAACGGATTTCGATTCCGAGGGTCGGGAGTTCGAATCTCTCCGAGCGCGCCATCGTTTCAGATATCTTTACGGCCAGGGGCATGAAGCGCGACCGTAACGACGTGTTAAGCGAGACGTCCCAAAGGCGGCACGAAACCATTTTCACCAGCGCACGAAACCGGGCCGAAACATTTGGCTCCTACCTTCTCCCCAAACAATAAGGGGAAGTGTCATGATGGAAGCGACGATCATCGCGCTGCTGCTCCTCAGCGCTGCTGTCTTTTTTGCCCACGCATACGACGCCCTGCATACGCATTGACGGGATCGGCACGAGCTGAGCTTAAGCTCCGTTGCGCCGCGGCGCTTCCCGATTGATCGGCGGTCTATCCTGGCTTCGAATTGCTCGTCTTGCGGGACCTGATTGGATAGCAGGAGCTCGACGGCCCTCAGGCACCGCGCCCATCCACCCTGATCAATTGCGCAGCGTCCGCTACCGCCGTCCCACGCCGGCGTGTCGATGCTGGCCAATGGCCGGCCGCCGTCTCCCAAGCGAAACGCGAGCCGCGGCCTGGCGAGTCGATCGTCAACACGGACAGAAGCGCTCCCCGAATCGATATAGCGCTTATCGCCGATGCGAGACGTATCACGAGGTCGATTGGCGAAAACGCGTCTGGGAACCTTGGGATGGCGTAGAGGGCGATGGAGTAACCAGGCCGGCGTGGTATCGAGCTCCTCGTCCGTCAGCTGGTTGAGTTCCATCCTTGTCAGATGGGGTGCGATCTGAATCGCACGGGCCAGATGCGTTGCCCTCGCGCCTTCGGGGCCGATCGTCACCGACCGGCGATCTACCCTCAAGCGACGCAGCGGAGCATTCAGCACCGGCGACAGGCAGACCAGATTCCACAGACGGCTGGCTGCGGAAGGCTCGCCCGTCATGCCGTCGGCATGAGCGCTAACGGAGTCATTGTACGATGAATGTAGCGTCATCGCCGACGTCGAACATGCGCGCGATGTCCTGGTACAACGTGTCGTAACCGCACTCGCCGCAGTAGGCCTTCTGGACAAAGAAATTGATATTGGCGCCGCGCCGCACCGCCTTTTCCGTGACGAGCAGGGCTACATCCTCCTTGGTCTCGTTTCCCGCCATATCGCTCACGGTGAACGACACGCGCACATATCCGTCGGGGTCCACCTTCAGATCGTGGAACTCCTTGGCAAAGGCCCGCACCGTGATTTTCTTTCCGACGTGATCCGCTACCATACCCATGATGCGGTAGCCGTACTGCACGTCATCCGGATGGATTTCAAATGGCTTGAGGCCGGGCAGAAACCAGAACCTTGGAGGCTCGCGATCGACGAACACAATCTTGTTGGATTGCCCCTCGACCACCTTCCACAGATCGGTCACGTTGCTGCTGGCCCTCAGGAAATGCTCCGACGACATCGGGTAGAGTTCGTCGGCAGCGCCACGCTGCCTCGCGGCCGGCGCCTCCGCCATGGCCGTCGACCGGCCGATCCAGCCGGTGGAGCCCGCAAGCCGGTCAACATTATCAGGCGCCAGCTGACCGCCGACGGACAGACCGAATTTGTCGAACACCTGCTTCGCCGTGAGGCCCAGCAACGCCGTCGGCCCATCGTCGCGCAGCACGACCGTTTGCGCCAGCTGCGTCTCGAAATACAGCCGATGACGCCCGGTATCATCCGTGAGGTAGATGCGATCGGGTTCGAACAGCATCGCGATGTCGCCGTTCTCCGGCAGCATGCGATCGCGAAGGTTGATGTCGACATGCTCCGTGGGAGGCAAGCTCCTCGTGCCATGCCACCAATTGCTCAATGCCTTGCGCCACGACACCGCTACGACGGGCAAGGCTGGCGGCGGTCCCAGCTTGAGATCCGACAATTCGATGAGCCGGCCCGGCTTGTTGGCGTTGGCGATCTCTACGTTCTGCCGGTTTTCCAGCTTGGCATTGCGCAATGACACCGTACCGCGACGCGGCAGGCCGATACCGAGCGCGAAGCCGCTGACCTTGATATCGTCGAACGCCAGATTCTCGCTGAGCGTATTGCCGGCAATTCCAACGGCAGCGCTGGGCTGGGGCCAGGCGACGAGTTCAAGATTGTGCAGTGTGACGTTCTTCACATACGGGAGAAAGACGCCGTAGTCGCGCACGCCCCACGCCTTGAAGCCGTCAACCCGGCTGACTTCGTCGTGATTGTTGTAGATCTTGTGATTCCAGATCTCCAATCCATTTTGCGAGCCTGCCGCGACGTTGTTCTCAAACACGAAATTGACATTGGAAATCAGCACGTGCCCCAGGGCGTCGGCATATTTGGGATCACCGATATTGTGTCCGTCGAAAAACACCGTGCGGCCTTCTTCAATGAACGGGTAGCCGAAGATCACATAAGCGCCGCTCGCGTGGCCGAAGGAATAATTTCCGGACATCCTGATGCCGCCACTCTGTGACCAGAAGCCGTGGCCGCCATGGCCGAAATCATACGTCATGTCGCGTGCACGAATGCGATCACCCGAACCCGACGAGCGAACCGCCACGTTTCCGATAAAGGCGCCGATCTCGCTCCCGTTCTCGGCGAAGAAGTGCGAGCCTACGATACGATAGCCGATGTTCTGCTCGGCTATGACATTGCCGCCGTGATTGACGAGACCAAGCTTGGGCGAATCGATGATCACGCTGTTGCGCACGATATGCGGGGGAACCTCGACCCGCGCACCAGAGCGCAGATGGAAGTGGACGGCATAGCGGCCGATCGTGTTGTCATCGCTGCCGGGCTTCAGCTTTCCGTCGACATCGAGCTGCGGGATGGTCTGCGCCCGGGCGGCATCGGTCCGCCCGAGCCCCTCGAAGGATGCCCCATCGATGACCGTACCCGTCTGCCGGTGCATGATCATCACATGCCCGCGCGCGGCCAGCGGCGTCGTCTCGGCGGAATAGAAGCGCACGTTGCGCGTCAGGTTGGAAACCGGGATCGATCGGCCGAAGGGCGAGAAATGATCGAATGCGAGCGCCTTGTCGAGGCGTACCCGCGTGTGCTCCGCCGATACCTCGGCGACCTCCAAAATCTCGTCGTGGTTCACGTCCGCTTCCGTGCCGGGCAACAGAATCCTGTCACCCGACGCCCAGCCGTCGACGGGCCGATCGAGCGAGAGCCACCGGTCACCCTTGTTCAACGACGCCGAAGCGATGGCATAGGGCGTCTTGGCCGCACCATGGATTTGCATGAACCCGTGGGACAACAGACCGCCGCCCATATCGAGCGGATCGCGGTTGCGATCACGCCCCTTTCGCGGCATGAAGCAAATCTCCGCCGCCACAACTGACGCGACCCTGTTCGCGGAATCGCCGACGTTGAGCCGACCATCGACGTCGACCAGCAGGGTTGTCACCCGCAACAGCGTGGATTTCTCCGACGACAATCGCAGGCCGCCCATGACATGGACCCACTCGAAGCTGCGGTCGGCGATCCGGCCATCGAGCACAACGTCGGCGCCAGCGGGAATCAGCACGCGCGCGCCGTCCGTGGGCACCTCGTTCCCGATCCAGGTCGCTGTGTCGAGCCAGCGACCGCTCTGCCTGGCCGTGAACGTCGCCTCCGCGACGGGAGCCAAATCCAGCATGGCGGCGTGCTCATCGCGCTTCACCGCATCGTCGGGATGCGCCGCCATCGCGGCCGCATGTGCGGAATGATGCTCATGGGCATCATGCTCATGCGCGGACGCCGTCTGCATCGGTGCCGGCGTCATAAAGAGCGTCGAAATCGACAACAGAAAGATCGAAATATGCCGGCAAGCAGACTTACGCACCAATCCGCAGCATGCACGCACAATGTCGCCCATGGCCAAAGCCTCAGATGGAAACGTTAGAATCGATTGTCCTGTAGTTGTCACCCGAGTCAAGATGAAACAGCCAGTCGCTCCAGGCCGCCGTGCACGCCATCCATCAAACTGATTTGTTTCGAGATGTGTCCCGCCACCCTGAAGCTCGATCTCTGCGGGAGCGCCAATCCTTCTTCCCAGCGCGTCGCAACACGCGATGGACAGGAGTCGTCACCGACATCGCGGTGTCATGTTGCTGTGTCTTGAGGTCCACCAACACGGGCCCGGGTCGCAAGGACGGCAATCTGCAAACGCCGGCCAGGCACACGCCCGATGGGGCCAACAACGCGCGGGCCTGAGGGCGACGGCGTCTCCGATCTGCTAGACTAGCTGTGCACGTTCTTGTCGCCGAACCAGCGCCGGCAGGCGCGGCTGAAGCTGGTCGCATCGGTGTAGCCCAGCGCGGCCGCCATCTCGTCCCGCGATTGGGTGCCGGTTGCAAGCATCGTCCGGGCGCGCTCTCGCAGCACGCCGTCGAGCAGCGGCCGGAAGGCGTAGCCCGCCTCCGCCAGCCGCCGCACCAGCGTGCGCTGCGAGGTGCCGACGAGGCGCGCGGCCTCCTCCTCGCCGAGGCGTTGCGGCAGCCGCGCTGCAATCAGGCTCGCGACCGTCCGCGCCAGCGCCGCGTTGTCCGAACGCGGCTTCTCGATCGCCTCCAGGGCTTCGATCGCCTTGGCATGCAATTCCGGATCGGCAAACGGCGACGACCGCGCGCACAGGTGTTTCGGCACCTCGAAGATGAAGGCAGCCGCGTTGAATTTCACGGTGCAGGAATAATGCTGCATGAGCCGCTCCGCGCCCGCGGGCGGCGGCCAGGGAAATTGCAGCGTCGCCTGGTCGATCAAATCCTCGAGCAACTGCACATACACCGCGTGCACGTTGAGGCTGACGGCGAGTGCCACGGCGCGCCACAGCGCGCCATCCATCGCCACCGCAGGCGAGATTTCAATCTGGACCGAGCGCGAGGTTTTGCGCAGCCGGTTGCGAATGAACGGCGCGCGGGTCGACCCGAAGCGGGCACCGATGGTCAACGCATCCGCGATGGTCGGCGCCGTCCGGGTCGCGACGTCGAGCGCCCCCTGCAGCGATGTCGACCAGACCGCCGCGGCCGACAAGGGCCACAGCTCGCCATGCCGGCGGGTGATGTTGGCGGCCAGCACCACCAGCGAGGACACCGGCATGTGCGCGCCCGGCTGGTCGAGCGCGTCCTGCTGGATTCCGGTGCCCTTCAGCAGTTCGTCGCGCTCGCCCCGCGTCTTGCCGAACGCCCGCACCAGCGCCCGCGCATAGCTCGCGGACACTGGGGTGCGAAGGGCATCCGCCTCCGATCCCTGCATTGCGTTGGCGCCCTCCCTCACAAACGTCCAGCCGAACAGGTTTTGGCGCAAAATGCCACAAAATTGGCCTGTTGGGAACTGGCGGTGCAGGCCCGCCTAACGGCATGCTTGGAGCAACAACGGCGAACGCCGCCTCGAAAGAGCTGCTGGAGGAATGCGATGATCTTCACGGGCACCAATGCTGCTGGCGAAACGATCACCTATCGGGACGGCAAGCGCTATCTGTGGATGTTCTCGTTCATCCCGCCGCTGATCCCGCTATTGTCCTACTGGCTCTTCCTGCGGACGCACAATCCGCTGGTGACGCTGATTCCTTTTGTCTTCATCTTCATCCTGATCCCGCTGCTCGATGTCCTGTTCGGCGAAGACACCCACAATCCGCCGGCGGAAGTGGTCGCGGCCATGGAGGCCGATCCGTATTACCTGCGGCTGGCGCGCGTCACCGTGGTGTTTCCCTGGGTGAACTACGTTGCCCTGATTGCCTTCTTCGGCACGCAGGATTTGCCGTGGTGGTCCTACGTCGCCCTGCTGCTCGGCGTCGGCACCATCAATGGCGGCGCACTGCTGATCGGGCACGAGCTCGGCCACAAGGCGGATAGACTCAACATCTTGTTCGGCATGCTCGCCAACTGCGCGGTGGGTTACGCCCATTTCCGCGTCGAGCACAATCGCGGCCATCACACCTGGGTCGCAACCCCCGAGGATCCCGCCAGCGCGCGGTTCGGTGAATCGATCTATGCCTTCGCAACGCGCGAACTGCCGGGCGCCTTCAAGCGCGGCTGGCGCAATGAGGTCGAACGGCTGACCCGGCGCGGCGAGCCCGTCTGGTCGATCAACAATGAAATCCTGCAGGGCTTTGCGCTGACGCTGGTCGTCGCGGCCATCCTGATTGCGCTATTCGGCTGGAAAGTCGCGCCGTTCATCGTCGCGCATCATTTCCTCGGCTGGTACGCGCTGACCCAAGCCAACTATGTCGAGCACTATGGGCTGTTGCGCGAGAAGCTTCCGAATGGCCGCTACCAGGCGGTCGAGCCGCGCCACTCCTGGAACACCAACCACATCGTCTCGAACCTGATGACGTTCCATCTGCAACGCCATTCCGACCATCACGCAAACCCGATGCGCCCTTACCAGTCGCTGCGCGATTTCGACGATATCCCGCGGCTGCCGAACGGATACACCGGCATGTTCGGGCTTGCTGCGATCCCGCCGCTCTGGTTCCGCGTGATGGACCCGAAGACACTGGCCTGGGCCGGCGGCGACAAGAGGAAGTTGAATCTCGCCGGCCGACGGTGAATTCGTGATCAAAGCCGCGGCCTATCAGCCGCTCGGGATCTTCCGGCGCACCGCCTCCACGCCGGCGTCCGTGACGCGATATCTCCGCCCCATTTCCGGCACGATCCAGCCCTTCTCGATCATCCCGGCAATGGTGCTTGGGCCCACGCCCGCGGGAAACGGACGGCGGTTCCGGATCGCGTCGATCGCGACTCTTTCGAGATGGGTAGCGACATGCGACGGGCGCGCGCGAAACGCCTTCGCCATGATGAGGACCGACAGGACTTCGGCGCGCCGACGCACCGCCGAAGCGCTGCGGGTCAGTTCGTTGCTGATTTCGAGAGCGTTCTTGCCGGCCCTGGCGAGTTCTCTGAGCTTCTCGTCCTCGTCAGAGCTCCAGCGCCGCACGATCCCCATCTGCCCCTCACCGCCTGGATACCCACCTCGAACCGATGCATACGCAGGCGGCGCTGATTTGCTATGTGACTTTCGGCACCTCTTGATGTGACGTTGGGGCTTGTCGCCATCAAGAGGGCCGATCGCGGTGCCGAACGTTGCGGCACTCAGTGCTTGCTGGGTTCAAGCGCAATGAGCACGCCGGTCGGCTCGGGCTCGTGTGGCCGAAGCGACGTCAGCTCCGGATCACTCCACTCGGCGAGGCTTACCACCTCGCCGGTCTGCCCCGGCATGTCGGAGGTCTGGGCGGGTTCGAGGACCTTGAGTCCGCTGGTGTCGACAAAGAATGTGTGCTCGCCAAACACGCTGTTCAGTTGCGCCACTGCCGGATGATCGTCCGGAAGCACCTGGGCGTTCAGTTGCGTCATGGTCTGCTTCACTTGCGTGGAATTAAGCTTCATCCGCTGTTCCTTCTATTCGGTTCCGGCCTTCGCTGGTTTTCCGTGGCTGGTTTTCCCTGGCTGGTTTCTCCCCGCTCGCCCTTTGTAGAGCGTCGAACTCTCGAACCGATCCGGCATCGAAACGTTCCCTGCCCGCGACGCATTGACCGCGCGCGTGTGCGGGTTCCCTTGGCATCGTGATTTGACGCCATGGATCATAGGAAAGCGCGGGAAGTGAATTCCGTTCCTCGCCGCACTCAGGCAGTGCCGGGCAGCACGACCTTGTCGATGATCGCGTCATTGATGTGCCGCTGTTCGGCCGCCGGCTTGTCGTAATTGCCGCAGCACTGCGCGACGACGAGGTCGAGTCCGGGGAACACGTAGAGCGACCACGGGGATTTCCTTCTACGTCCGCGCCTGCTCCGCCGGTCGCATGTGGATCAGTGCATCGAGCACGAGGACAAGAACGGGGCGCTGCTCGTCGTTGACCAGTTCGGTCTTGAAGATCACGACGGCGTCGCGCCGCTCCGGCCTGATGGTGATTTTCTGGATCTGGGATTGGCCGGTGAGCGTGGCGCCCGGACGAACCGGACTCGGCAAACGGATCTCGAAGCTCCGCCCGACGATGCCCGCCACCTTGGTCCAGATCGCCTCCACGACGAGCCGCTGATAGATCGCAATGGTGTTGAAACCGCTTGCGATCAGGCCACCGAACGGGCCGGCAGCGGCCGCGACGGGATCGGTATGGATCGGCACCGGATCATACTTGCCGGCGAACTCCAGGATCTCGGCCTCGCCGATCGTGTAGCTGCCAAGCTTGAATGTCTGGCCCTCGGTGAGATCTTCCGCGTACAGCATCGCGCGCCTCCCTCTGCCGGGCGACGATAGCCGAATGCTGTGGGCTTTCCATTACCTTTGGGGTCATGAACTTCACGCATTCGGGCGCGAAGAGACGCGCGCGGCACCGGCCGCCCGCGTCCGCTGCAGGCGAGTTATTGCAGCCGGGCCGCCCTTGCCTTTGCGGCTTTCACGTTGTCCATCAGGCAGACGATCGTCATCGGGCCGACGCCGCGCGGCACCGGCGTGACCGCACCCGCAACCTGCACCGCCTCGTCGAAGGAGACATCGCCGCACACGGCGTAGCCGCCTTCCGGCTTCTCGACGCGCGTGGTGCCGACGTCGATGACGATGGCCTGCGGCTTGATCCAGTCGCCGCGCACGAGGCCAGCCTTGCCCACCGCGCTCACCAGGATATCAGCCTGGCGGCAGATCTTGCTGATGCCGCGGGTGTGGATGTGGGTCTGGGTCACGGTCGCCTGCTCATGCAGCAGCAGTGCGGCCATCGGCTTGCCGACGATGTTGGAGCTGCCGATCACCACGGCATGGCAGCCGGTGAGATCCGGCCGGATCGATTTGATCAGCCTGAGACAGCCGAGCGGCGTGCACGGCACCAGCGCGTCGTCGCCGTGAAACAGCCGGCCTGCGTTCAGCGCGTGCAGGCCGTCGACATCCTTCGCCGGATCGACCGCCACCATCACCCGCAAGGCGTCGATCTGCGCCGGCAGCGGCAGCTGGACGAGGATGCCGTCGATGTCGCCGCGCGCATTGAGCGCCTCTACTCTGGCAAGCAGGTCGGCCTCGCTGGCGTCATCCGGCAAGCGTTCGACCTCGCCGCGCAGGCCAAGCCGCTCGGCCATCCTGACCTTGCTCTGCACATAGATCTGGCTCGCCGGGTCGTCGCCAACCAGCACGACCGCAAGTCCCGGCGCGCGAGGCAGCCGGTCCAGTTCGCTAGCAACCTTGTCGAGGACAATCTGGGCAAGTGCATGCCCATCGAGAATGTTCGCCGTCATGGCACCTCCGTTTCGAAGCGGTGCCCAGGCGCGCGGCGTTCAGTCTCTGCGCTCCCCGATGGTGGTCCATCCAAGCGCCAGTTGCGCAGATGCCGTGGTCATAGCCGCCGGGCCCGCCAAAGGCAAATCACGCTCCTTGCGGTCGACGGCGACGAATTGCCCTTGGTTTTGCCGGTGGATCGGTGCCGGGCGGCCATCTCTGGGGGTAGGATTCGGACAAGACTTGCGATAAGCCTCGGCACTTGCCGGACTTTTCCGATCCCCGGCGCCATCCTTCCGGTCATCACGCCATTTCGGACATTTTCGACATGAGACATATCATCCTCGCGCTGGCGCTCTTGTGCCCGGCTGCCGCGCTCGCCCAAGGCACCACTCCAGCCACCACTCCTCCACCCCCCGCCGCCGACAAGCCGCCGGCGGCCTCGCAGCCGATGGTCGGCGACAAGCCGCTGGTCCAGGTCGGCAAGAAGTCGGCGGCCAAGAAGGGCGAGAAGCCGCCGGCGCCGGGCAAGCCGCAATCGGTCGCCCAGAAGCTCCAGGCCTGCCAGGACATCGACGACGCCACCAAGGAGCGGCTGATCTGCTACGACGAGATCTTCAAGCCGCAGCCCAAGCCGAAGGCCGCTCCTGCCAAGGGCGTCAGCGAATGCCGGTTCGTGAAGGAAGAGGACGAGCGGCTGACCTGCTACAACGGCTTCGCCGACAAGATTCCGCGCCTGCCGCGCTAACGCATTTTCGGTTCTGGTTCGATCCGAACCGAAGCTCCAGATTCTTGTTTTGACGCGCTTGCTTCACGCATCCAGCGACCCGCCTGGCATCGCGGACATGAAAATGCCGCCGCAAGCGTTTGCGGCGGTATATCGATTGCCGACTGCGGCGGCCCCTTCTTACCAGGTGCCGAAGCCGCCGAAGAAGCCCATGCGCGGCTGCTGCTGCGCGACGCGATAGGGCTGATACATGCCGGGCTGTGCCAGCCGCATCGGCTGCTGGGGATGGACGTGGTAGCGCGCGACCTTGCGCTTCTTCGGCGCCTGCGGCTGGGCCGCCGGCTGCTCGGACGGTTTCGCCTCGGCCACGACCGCGCCCTTGTGCGCGTCAGCCTTTTCCGGCGGAATGAACTGGGCGAACGTATTGCGGACGCGGGCCTGCGCCGACGCGGCGCGGTCGGCCGGCGGAACCACAGCGGCAACGGCGTTCACCTGGGACGGAACGATGGTCGGCAGGTTGGTGTCGTACACCACCCGCTCCGGCAGTTTCTGGGTCGACTTGATACGCACCATGGTCTTGCCGACGTCGGGGGTCTTGCCGACGTCGGGCGACGACAGGCTCTGGTTCTGGCCGGTGACCACGCCCTCCTGCGGCACGATGGCGTTGACGACGAAGAGCAGCGCAAGCAGCACGCCACCAACGAATAGGAAATAACGCGCTACTGGCATTTCGGTGGCTCCCCCCGCGCGCAGCGGGCGCGGTTCATTTCTGCGCGATGACATCAGCCATCGCGCAGCGAATTCATCGTCTGCGCATGATCACCCGGATAGTCGCCATCCGCGCTCCCGGGTCGTTCACTAACGGTCGGCTTATTAGTTAGTTCCTGCCCGGTCGTTACGGTTCACCCGGCAAGTCAATTCCCGGTCACTTTTTCGGGATGAGGGTTTAGAGGCGGCTGGCCGTCACGACCGAACATTTCGCCTTGTCTGCGTTAACGTTTACGAACCCGATCAACATCCGCGAGTAGGTCTTGCGGCTCTTCATGGCAATGGTGTCCGGGATCAGCCGCTTGCGCTCGGTCAGGGGGCTGCCGTCACTGCGGATGAAGGCACAGGCGATCTCGATGTCCTTCACCGCGAAATCATTGGCATTGCGCAGCGTCATGGTGACCAGCACTTTTGACCCCAGCCCGCCGCGCCGCCACGATTGCGAGGCGATCCGCAGCTTGTCGACGGGCAACAACCGTTCGGAGCCTGGCTCCGAGGGCTTGGCCTCCTCTTCGGCCGGCGGGGCGGCCGCCACCCCGACCGTGGCCGGCTCATCGGCGGGTGCGGCCGCCACGTCCTTTGTAGGCTCGGCAGGTTGCGCACCGGTCGCGGCATTCTGCGCGGTGCGGACGACGGCGGAAGACACCGGCCAGACATCCTGGTCTCCAGCGTCGCTCGGCTCAGGGAGCATGAACCATGCGCCGATCCCCGCGAGCGCGATCAACGGCAGCAGCAGGCTGGCGTAGAGGCCGCCCTCACCGAGACGTCCGGCGGCCATCCTCCGAAACGACGCCAAGCCGATCCGCATCGTCGTGCCCTCACCTTGGCAGCTTGATCAGGCCGCCACACACCAAGGAAGCCACAGGCGCTACACCGTGCGGCTTCCGGGACGGCCGCAGGTCGAGCGGCCACGCAAGAACAATCGCTGACGGCCTGAATGGTTTCATTCCGGGACGACAATCTTGCGGCAGGCAGCATGGAGGGATGGCATCACGGCTGGCCGCTCGCTAAATTCGCGCCGCCCGAGAGCGAGTGCCGCGCATCCATGCGGCGCGAGAACAACAAGGAGATCGCAATGCCTGTCGTCACCTGGGACCACGTCCATCTGCGCAGTCCCGATCCCGACGCCACCGCGACCTGGCTGCGCGACATTCTCGGCGGCGAGATCATCCGTGGGCCCGGCCGCATCGACGTCCAACTCGGCGGCGCCAAGGTGTTCATCGCTGAGGTGACGCAGGGCGACGGCGTCAATGCGCCGCCGGTGACGCCCTATCAAGGGCTCGATCATTTCGGGCTGACGGTGAAGGACATCGACGCGGTCGCGGCCGAGCTCAAGGCCAAGGGCGTCGAATTCACCAAGGAGCCGACCACGATCCGCCCCGGCGTACGGATCTGCTTTATCCGCGGCCCGCAGGGCATCTCGATCGAATTGCTCGAGCGCGACAAGAAGTACGCGTGAACGACGGTCCGCAGCGCTATGTCATGCTGCCCGGCATAAAGCAGCGGATCGTCACGCCCATGTAGCTCTTGATCGGCCAGACCATGGCGCGGCCGGCCCGGTTGGGCTCGGTGACCACGGCTTCATCGGGGACGTCGATCCACGTCCCATCGAGGCGCACGCGATAGTGCCCGTCCTTGGATTCCCAATCGACGTCGCTGACCGCGCTGCCGTCGGCATCCGAGCAGCACGGCCCCTTGCCGCTGCGCAGGCTGTCGAACCATTCCTTGAGCGGCGAATTGGCGTAGCGGCCGTCGGGATCGCGTGCCTGTGCGATTGGCATGCCCGCGGCCAACACCAACGTCATCAATCCGAGAGACGCGATCATATGGCCCGCACGACGGGCCGAAGTTCCACTTGAATTGCGAGGGCGCGCCCAACGGCCGCCGGATTCAATCCAGTCAGACATATGTTTGCTCCAGCACTCACCAGCCAGTGCAACCAGAGCCATGCATTTCGCGGGCCACTTTGATTCGCGCGTTTGGCCCACTGTCATCGCGCCGTCACACTAGCTGGCGGAAACCGAGGGTCCGCGCCAACTTCAGACAACTCTGAACAACCTGCCGCGTTGCGCTCGGTTGCTCGCTTTGGCATAAAAACCTGACCGGCTTGCCGTGGGCGCGGCGGCCGGCAAACGGGACGTCATGAAGAACGGGCTTTACTCAATTCACGTCACCCTGCTGGACGGTCGCGCCGGCAAGGGCAGCGGCGTCATTCTTTTCCGCGACGGCCAGATTCTGGGCGGCGACGCCTATCTATACTACACTGGCAGCTACACGGTGAAGGGTGACGCGTTCAAGGGCGAGGTCCTTGTGCAACGCCACACCACGCCGCGCGACACCGACAACCCGCTGTTCGGCGGGCCCGCGCCGGTCGGCATCGGCGTCTCCGGCACCTTCACCGATACCCGCGGCACCATGAGTGGGACCGCGCTGGTCGGCAAGGCAAGCCTGATCTTCGGCGCAACCCTGCACAAGCTCGCGGACATCAATTAGCGCGCTGGACAACAACAGGCGAAGTACACTCTGAGGCAACACGAAATGACGGCAGTCGTCAGGGTCGATCGAGACGGGATCATCAGCCATTGGAACAGCGCCGCCGAGCATCTCTTTGGATTCACTCAGCCTGAGGCCATCGGAAGCTCGCTGGAATTAATCATCCCGCAGCCGTCTCATGCTTGCCATCGAGATGGCTTCGCGAGGTATGTCGCGTCGGGAACTAAGACACTGCCGGACACGGTCACCGCGGTCGGCCGACACAAGAACGGTCAACCCGTCAAGTTTCGGATTTCCACCACGGCAATGCGAGACGATCGGAGAGCGATCGTTGGAGTGGAAGGCCTGATGCTCGCTGATTGAAGCGACGCCACTGCTTCGTCAGACGCGCAATTTGCTATTCCGCGGCCTGCTCCAACGGCGCGACGCGCGGCAGGATCATCTGGATGCGCGTGCCGTTGCCCGGCGCAGAATCGAGCGAGAGCCGTCCGCCGAGACGCGTGGTGACGATGCTGTAGACAATGTGCAGCCCGAGCCCGGTGCCGCCCTGATCGCGCCGCGTCGTGAAGAACGGATCGAAGGCACGGCGGCGCACGTCTAGGCTCATGCCGCAGCCATTGTCGGCGAAGATCACCTCGACATTGTCGCCGCCGGCTGGGTGAACCCGGATATCGACCTCGCCGGCCTTGCCGTCCGGGAACGCATGCGCGACCGCGTTGAGGAACAGGTTGGTCAGGACCTGGCCATACGGTCCCGGATACGAGTTCATCATCAAGTTCGGCTCGCAATCGACGTTGAGCGTCAGGTTGTGCTTGCGCAGGCCGGGCCGCAAACTCATCACCACCTGCTCGGTGAGATCGCCGAGATCGAAGGTACGTTGGTCCGAATAATTGCGGTCGGCGGCGACCTGCTTGAACGACTGGATCAGCTCGGCGGCGCGGTTGAGATTGGCGACGAGCTGCGACGACGCGTCCCGCGCCGTATTCAGGAAATCGTTGAGGCTGGAGCGCCGCAGGTCGCCGCGCTCGACCTGGGTCGCGAAATTCGCGGTCTTGCGCTCCAGCGCGGACGCCACCGTCAGGCTGATGCCGACGGGATTGTTGACCTCATGGGCGACGCCGGCCACCAGGCGGCCGAGCGCGGCGAGCTTCTCGGCCTCGATCAGCGAGTTTTGGGTTTCCCGCAGATTGCGCAGTGCAGCCTCGGCGGAATCCCTCGCCTTGCGCATCTCCTGCTCGGAGCGCTTGCGGTCGCCGATATCGAGCGCCACCGTGACGATGTTCTCGATCTCGCCTTGCGCGTCGAGGATCGGCAGCTTGTTGACCAGCCATTGCCGCATGTTGCCGGCGGCGTCCTTGTACTCTTCTTCATAGAAGCCAAGTTCGCGCCGCGCTGAAAGCACGCGCTTGTCGTTCTCATCGGTCTTGGCTGCGCCATACCGCAACATCAGCTCGGCGGTGGTCTGGCCGATCGCGTCCTGCGGCTCGATGCCGAAGATTCCGGCCATGTAGCGGTTCATCAGCACGTAGCGCAGGTTGCGTTCCTTGACGTTGATGACGGCAGGCACCGTGTCGATGACCATCTGCAACATCCGGCGGCCTTCGGCGATCGCATCTTCCGCGCGCTTCTGGTCGGTGATGTCGCGCACCGTGCCCTCATAGCGGATCACCTCGCCTTCGTCGTTGCGCACGACGGTCGCGGAATCGGACAGCCACAGCACGGTGCCGTCGCGCGAGCGCACCTGATACTCGTAGTCGCGCACCGTGCCATCGCGCTGCATCAGCTGCTGGTATTGCTCCCGCGCAGCCGGATCGACATAGACGGTGGAGGCGATGTCATCGATGCCCTTGATCAGGTCCTGCGGCGTGGCATAGCCCATCATCCGCGCCAGCGCCGGATTGGCGTTGAGCAGCGCGCCGCCCGGCGTCGTGACGTAGATGCCTTCCACCGACGCCTCGAACAGCTTGTGGTAACTCTCCTCGGCAAGCCGCTGCTCGGCCAGCGCGCGCAATGCCGCCTCGCGCGCGCTGTCGGCGTCGACCAGGGTCTGGCGGAACACTTCGGCGGCGCGTGCGATATCGCCGATCTCGTTGTCGAGATCGGCGCCGGGGATGAACGCGCTCTTCTCGCCGCCCGCGACCTTGCGGATCGAGCCGGCGATCCTGGCGAGCGGGCGGACGGTGCGGCGAACCACCAGCACCGAGGCGAACAGGCCGATCAGAACACCCGCCGTACCGAGCACGATGCTCTGCCACTTTGCTTCGGCCAGCGTCCGCGCAAAATCGCGCGACAGCACATGGCCGCGACGCGAGCTGAGCTCGCGCAACAGCTCGGTGACCTTCTGGATCAGGCGGCCTTCGGCGCCGAGCACCTCGCGGTCGATGTCGGCGATCTGGCCCTCGCGCACCGAAATCGCGGTGATCGCCTTGGCATAATCATCGACGGCGTTGCGCAGGGTCGGATCGGCGATGGTCATCGCCCGCATGCTTTGCGCCGCCTGCTCGGCGGCGGACGTGTTGTGCGCCAAGAGCGCGGTGGCAACGCGGCTCTGGATCTGCGACAGTGTGTTGGCGAGCGCCGCATCATTGCTGTCGGCGACCGCCTTGTCGAAGGCGTCGCGCAACGGCGGCAGCCCGGCGACAATCTCGGCGCGGCGGCTGAGCAACGCCGAGATGCGCTCGATCCCGCCGCGATAGGTGGCCAGCCGCTGCGTGACGCCGTCGATCATGTCCTGCTGCTCGGGCGCCAGCTCGATCCGGGTCTTTTTCAGGATCTCGCTCAGCGACTGGGCCGCCTGCGCGACCTGGGCCGACTGGTTGCCGGGCTCGGTGACGAAGTCCCGCGCCGCCAGCCGCAGATCGTTGGTGCGACGGTCGATATCCTCGGCGATGTCGCCGACGCTTTGCAGCCGTTGCAGCTCGGCAAAGGTCGTATCGATGTGGCGGATCGCGATCACGCTGGCCGTGGATGTGATGATGATCACAGCCAGCACCAGCAGGAAGCTGCCGAACGTAAGCTGGCCAATCGAGAGGGAGAACGCACGCGGCGCTTGCGAATTCGGCGGCAATTCAGCGGTCATGTCATCAAGGCCGGGGTCCAATGCGCCCCAATATACGGGAAATTACGGGCTTTGGGGAAACATGCTGAAGGACCGGGCCGGCGGTGTGACCGGTGTCACCCTGGCAACCGCCGGTGGCCGATTCCGGCACAAGGCCGCGGGATTCAGTCCGGCGGGATGCCGGCCTCCTTGACCAGCCTGGCCCAGAGCGCAACGTCCGCCTTGATGATATCGGCGAAGTGCCCGAGCGGCGCGCTCCTGGCGTCGCAGCCGGCGACATCCAGCTTCTTCCGCACCTCCGCGGAGGCCAGCGCCGTTTCCAGCGCCGTGCTGATGCGCTCGATCACCGGCTGCGGCGTGCCGGCGGGCAGCACGAAGCCGAACCACGGCGTCACCTGCGCCTCCGCAAAGCCCTGCTCGGCCATGGTCGGCACGTCGGGGAAATACTTCGAGCGGCCGTCGCTGATCGCGGCGATGATCCTGATGCTGCCGGACTGCACCTGCGCCAACGCCTGGTTGGCCGACAGGAAGCTCGAGGTGATCAGGCCGCTCGCAATATCGGGCACCATCTGCGGATAGCCGCGGTAGCCGATCGCCGTGACGTCGATCCCGGCGAGGCGCTTGAACAGCTCGAAGCCGAGATGGCCGGTCGACCCCTTGCCGGGATGGCTGTAGTTCAGCGTGCCCGGCTTGGCCTTGGCGAGCGCGACATAGTCGGCGACCGTCTTCACCGGCAACGACGTCGGCACGATGAAGAAGTTCGGGGCGAGACAGATCTGCCCGACCGGCACGAAGTCCTTGACCGGATCCCAGCGCAGCTGCGTGTTCAGCGCCGGGCTTGCAGTGAAGAAGGTCGTCACCAGCAGCCACGTGTAGCCGTCGGGGGCGGCACGGGCGACCTCCTCGGCCGCGATCGATCCGTTGGCGCCGGACTTGGCCTCGACGACGATCGTGCCCTTCCACCGCTCCTGCATGTCCTGCGCGATGATGCGCGCGAACACGTCGGCGACACTGCCCGGCGCATAGGGAATGACGATGCGGATCGGCCGGCTCGGGAAGTCCTGCGCGCACACCACGTCGGCCATCGCCAGCAACGCCACGCACACACCCGCAATGAGGCTGATCCGCCGCGGCATCGTCCTGTTCCCGCCCTGTGATCTCGTTGCCGACAGGATGCCGGGCTTGCCCGGCGGCAGCAAGGCGCCGGTTTCGGCAGGCGAAACTTCGGGCGGTTGCGGTCTTCGGCGCTGGGATTGTCATCGCGGCGATGACCTCAGGCCGTAGAGATCCTTCGGGCCGGAATCGTCATCGCGGCGACGCCGATCACGACACCGGCGAGGCCGATCCACGCCGTCGGGCTCAGCCGTTCGCCAAGGAAGGTCACGCTGAGCGCAACCCCGATCGGCACCCGCAAGTAAGCCTGCGCGGTGGTGCCGACCGAACCGAGGGTCTGGATCAGGCGGAAGTAGATCACGAACGCGATCGCGGTCGAGAACACGGCCAGTGCCAGCAATGCGAGCAGCGAGCTGGTCGACGGCGACAGCGTCCAGGGCCGTTCGACGGCGAGGCTGAGCGGAATCAGGATCGCGGCGCCCGCGATCAGCGAACCGGCGGCCGGCGCCATCGGATCGAGCCCCTTGAAGCCGCGGCTGAAGATCGCGGCGCAGGCGTAGCAGATCGTGGCGGCCACGATCGCGACCTCGGCCACGATCCCCTCCCCGAGATCGCGGAACGCGTCGACGCCGACGATCAGGCAGATGCCGGCCATGCCAGCGATCACCCCGAACAGCTTTCGCGGGCTCGCGGCCTCATGTCGGGTGATCGCGGCGGCAAACAGGAAGGTGAAGATCGGCGAGGCCGAATTGAGGATGGTGGCGAGCCCGGCATCGACGAAGCGCTCACCCCAGGCGATCAGCGTCCACGGGATCACGCTGTTGAGGCCGGCCTGGAAGATGAAGCGGCGCCAGGTCGCGCCATCCGTCGGCATCGTCACGCCGCGCATGCGCATGATGACAAGCAGCAGCAGCCCTGCGATCGCAGTGCGCGCCGCGATCAGCGTGATCGGCGGGATGGTCGCGACGCCAAGCTTGATGAAGGTGTAGGAGCCGCCCCAGAGGGCGGCGAGCGCGAGCAGCAGAGCCAGCTCAAAGCCAATGTTCGGCTGGTGCGGCGTCGTGGCGGTCATGGCAGGGATTCCGTCTCGATGATTGAGACGAAACTACATCGCCGGAAGTGATGATATTTCGATATAGGCCGAAATATGGAGGGGCGATTCTCTTTCCCATCGTCGTCCCGGCCTTCGCCGGGACGACATCGAGTGTGTTGCGCCGCCGTGCGTCATGCCCTCTCGATCTCTTAGGATGGCGGAACTACCCCATCGCCCCGACTTCGAACACCTCGCCGTCGTAGCCCGCTTCCTTGGGGATGCGGAGCTGGCGGCCGGTGGCGGTCTTGGTCATCACAGGCATCACGGCCACGATCGACTTGCCCTTGCTGTCGGCGAGCGCGGCACCGACATTCGGCTGCTTGCCGAGCCTGATCAGGTTGCGCGTGGTCGGGAACGGCAGCTTGAAGCGGCCGGTTTCGCCGCCTTCCAGTGCCTCGCGCGTCGACACCCAGATCGAGTCGGTCGATTCCTTGCCATCGTGGGCGCCGAGTTGCTCGGGCGGCGCCGCGGCCAGGAAGAACCAGGTGTCAAAGCGCTTCGGCATGCCCTCCGGCGTGATCCAGTGCGCATAGGGCACGAGCTCGTCGAGCGCCAGCACCATGCCGTTGTCGGTGAGCACCTTGTGGAAGGTGATCTTGCCTTCGTTCAAGGCCGCGCGGTGTGCGGTCGCGATCTCGTTCGCACGCTTGGCGTCGACCAGATCCGTCGCCCCCTGCGACCGTGCCAGCAGGATGCCGCTCTCCTCGAAGGTCTCGCGGATCGCCGCGATGCGGAAGCCGAGCGCGTCGCCGTCGAGCGCTTGCGCGCCCGAATAGAGCGCGGGATTGGCCGCGATCTCCTTGTCGTTCTTGTCGACGCTGCCGCCCGGAAACACCAGCGCACCCGAGTTGAACTCGATCTGGTGATGGCGGACCATCATGAAGACTTCAATCTCACCCGATGATGTGCCGTCACGCAGCAACAGCACGGTCGACGCAAGGCGCGGGGCAACGATCTCGGTCATCACTGGCCTGCTGCGCTGGATTGCGGTTGCAGATTGGCGCGGCGGTCGACGCGCGCGACGCGGGAGAGCAGATAGTCGACCTCCACCCTCGCCTGCGGCGTGATCACCGCCCCTGGCTTGCGCTGCGCGCTGGAGGAGATGATGCCGCGCTTCTGCAGCACGTATTTGCGCACGGTGAGGCCGACGCCCGGCTGTTGCTCGTAGCGGATCAGCGGCAAATGCGCGTCGAACAGATCATGAGCGGCATCGCGCTTGCCGGCCTTGGACAGCTTGACAACGTCGATCAGGAGCTCGGGGAACGCATAGCCCGTCATCGCGCCGTCGGCGCCGCGCTCCATCTCGAAATCGAGGAACAAGCCGCCATTGCCGACCAGGATCGACAGCGGCCGCAGCGAGCCGTCCTTCTGGAAGTTGCGCAGCGTCGAAATCTTCTCCAGGCCCGGCCAGTCCTCGTGCTTGAGCATCACGCAGGACGGCGAATCCATCACGATCTTGCGGATCACGGCGGGCGTGAACACCACCGTCAGCGTCAGCGGATAGTCCTGCAGCACCCAGGGAATATCGTCGCCGATCGCTTCCTGCGCCTGCTTGAAATAGCCAATGATCTGGTCGTCGGTGCGCAGATGCGGCGGCGGCGCGATCATGACGCCGGCGGCGCCCGCGTCCATCGACTTCTTCGCCAGCGAGCGCATCGTCGCAAAGCCCGGCGCCGAGACGCCGACGATCACCTGCAGCTTTTTAGCTCGCTTGACGAAGCGCAGCGCGACCTGCTCCGCCTCTGCGGCATCGAGCTTCGGCGCCTCGCCCAGAATGCCCAGCACCGTGACGCCGTCGCAGCCGACCTCGGTGTAGAAATCGGTCAGCCGATCGATCGATGCCTCGTCGATGCGGCCGTCGTCGTGGAACGGGGTCGGCGCGATCGCAAAGGTTCCTGCGGCCTGGGCGGTGAGTTTTGTCATGGGCGGGTCTATCCTCTCGTCCGTCATTCCGGGGCGATACGTCAGCATCGGACCTCAGGTGCGCAATCGCGCACCGGGGATTCTCGAAGTTCCACAATGCGCAATTGCGCATTGGGATTCGATGCTGCGCATCGCCCCGGAACGACGTTTATCATCTAAAACCGCCGCGCGCCCATCTTGATCTGCTCCTCGGAGAAGAAGATCTCCTTGGCGTGGGTGGCGATGTCCTCGGCCTTCCACCCGGTAAATGGCGGCTTCCAGCCCTGCATTTCCATCATCCGCATCTCGCGGACGCCGCGCGGGCCCGAGACGCCGAGAACCTTGCCGGTCTGGTCGCCCGACAAGTCGCTGACCATGTAGAGCACGGCCGGTGCGATGCCGTCCGGTCCGAGCGCCGCACCGGGATTCTCCTTGTAGCGCGGCAGGTCCGCGGTCATGCGGGTCAGCGCGCCGGGCGCCAGGGTCCAGATCCGGATGTTGTACTTGCGGCCCTCGATCGCCAGCACGTTGGAGAGGCCCCAGATGCCGCCCTTGGCGGCGCCGTAATTGGTCTGGCCGAAATTGCCGATCAGGCCCGAGGTCGAGGAGGTGTTGACGATGACGCCGCCGCCATTGTCGCGCATCCATTTGAACACCGGCTGGGTGCAGCAGAAGGTGCCCTTCAGATGCACCTTGATCACCCTGTCCCAGTTGGCTTCCTTGGCCTTGTGGAAGGTCTCGTCGAGCAGGATGCCGGCGTTGTTGACCAGGATGTCGGCGCGGCCGAAATGCTTGATGGCATCATCGAATACCGACTGGCCGCCGGCCAAGGTCGAGATGTCGGCGCCGTTGGCGACCGCACGGCCGCCTTCCGCCTTGATCGCGTCGACCACCTTGTCGGCCATCGACTTGTCCGAGCCCGAGCCATCGCGCGGGCCGCCGAGATCGTTGACCACCACCGCCGCGCCCTCGCGCGCAAACAGCTTTGCGTAGGCTTCGCCAAGTCCGCCGCCGGCGCCTGTGATCAGCGCCACCTTGCCGTCGAGTAATCCCATGGTCGTTTCTCCGTTGTTGTTCTTTCTTGTTCACCTCGCCCCGCTTGCGGGGAGAGGTGCGGATCGCATCGCCAGATGCGATCCGGGTGAGGAGGTACAGGTCTCACCACTGTCGCAGTTCGCGGTGAGAGCCCCTCACCCCAACCCTCTCCCGCAAGAGCGGGGCGAGGGAGCGCACCGCCCTCGCCGCTTACGCCAGCACCGTCTTGCCGCTCTTGATCACGGTGACGCCGCGCGATTTCACCTTGGCCTCGAACGACACCACATTGCCGTCCTTCCACAGCTCCATGGTCACGGTCTCGCCGGGAAACACCGGCGAGGAGAACCGCGCCACGTGCTGCTTGAAGGCGGACGGATCGTAGTCGGCATAGGTCTGCAGCACGCCGCGGCACGTGATGCCGTAGGTGCACATGCCGTGCAGGATCGGCCGCGGGAAGCCGGCCTTCCTGGCGAACTCGGGATCGGAGTGCAGCGGATTGCGGTCACCACAGAGCCGGTAGACCAGCGCCTGGTCGGGCCGCGTCGTGATGTCGACGATCTTGTCGGGTGCGCGCTCCGGCACCTTGTGCGGCTCGGGCTGGCCGTCGGACGGTCCGCCGAAACCGCCATCGCCGCGGGCGAAGCGCGAGGCGACCAGGGTGGCGAGCTTATCGCCCTTTTCGTCCTTCAGCACGGTCTGGTGGCGGATCACCGCGCCCTTGTCCTTGCCCTTGTCGAACACGTCGAGCACGGTCGAGTCGGCCGTGATGTGGGCTGCGGTCGCGAACGGCTTGTGGAAGGTGATGTCGCGCTCGCCGTCGACCACCATCACGCGGTTCAGGTTCATCTCGCCGGGACCGGCGCCCCAGGCCGCGACCGACGCGAAGGTCGGCACCACCCTGAGCGGGCGCGGCGTCAGCACGCCCTCGTTGACGAAGGCGAGCTCCTTCTCGTCCATCGGATCGGCGCCGAGGCCGATGCCATAGGCATAGAGCATCACGTCGCGATCGGTGTAGCTGTATTTCTGGCCGAGATTCTTCAGGGCCATCAGCTGTTCGTACACGATTGGCATTGTTGTTTTCTCCCCGAACTGTTCTTTCTTCGGCGCTGCCCGTCATTGTGCCCTCTCCCCTTGCGGGAGAGGGCTGCACCGGTCGCGCAACAAGCTCACTTGGGAGAGGGGTTGCCTCCGCGGAAAGACTCTATTCGTGGAGAGACACCCCTCTTCCGGCAGCCTTCGGCTGCCACCTTCCCCCGCAAGGGGGAAAGATACTTCTTACGCCGGCGTGAAGAACGGCAGCGGGGCGCCGTCGGTCGGCTTCCACACCACCTTGACCTTCTGGCCGATCTTCACCTGCTCCAGATCGCAATCGACGATGTTGGTCTGCAGCGACGGACCTTCCTTCAGCGTCACATAGGCGATCGCATAGGGGCCGGTCGGCGATTTGCGCATCAGGCTGTAGGTGTAGACCGTGGCCTCGCCGCTCGACTCCTCCCACACCGTCTTGTCGGAGAAGCAGAACGGGCAGATCGCGCGCGGGAAGTAATGCGCCTCGCCGCAGGTGGTGCAGCGTTTGATCATGAACTTGCCCGCCTTCGCCGCTTCCCAGAACTGGGCTGTCTCCGGATTGGTCACCGGGGCATTGTACTTCTTCGCTTCAGACATCACGCACGCTCCAGAATGCAGGTTGAGGCGGCGTGGCGAACGCCGAGCAGACCGCCGGTGCCGTGGGCAATCGCGAGATCGCAGTTCTTCACCTGCACCTTCGGATGCGCCTCGCCGCGCAACTGGCGCACCGCCTCGAGGATTTTCGTCATGCCGCCGCGATTGACAGGATGGTTGCTGCACAGGCCGCCGCCATCGGTATTGAACGGCAGCTTGCCGACGCCCGAGATCAGATTGCCGTCGGCGACGAACTTGCCACCCTCGCCCTTCTTGCAGAAGCCGAGATCCTCGAGCTGCATCAGCACGGTGATGGTGAAGCTGTCATAGATCGAGGCGTATTTGATATCCTTCGGCGTCACGCCCGCCTCCTCGAAGGCGCGCGGGCCGGACCACACGCCGGCCGAATAAGTCAGGTCAAGGTCCTTGCCGCCGCGCGGGCCCTTCGCCGCCTCGCCATGGCCGATCAGCCGCACCAGCGGCTTCTTCAGGCTCCTGGCGATCTCCGGCGTGGTGACGATCATCGCGCCGCCGCCGTCGGTGACGACGCAGCAATCCATCCGGTGCAGCGGATCGGAGATCATCGGCGAGTTCAGTACGTCCTCGACCGTGACGACCTCCTTCAGCATCGCATGCGGATTGTATTGCGCGTGATGCGAGGCCGCGACCTTGATCCAGGCGAGCTGCTCGGAGGTGGTGCCGTAGTCGTGCATATGGCGCATGGCACACATGCCGTAGGCATTATGCGTGGTAGCCCCGTAAGCGGATTCGAAATCTGCCTCGGCGCCGGATGCGCGCGGCGGCATCGGGCCGGTGCGCGGCTTGCCCGCCAGCGTGATCAGCGCGACCGAGCATTTGCCCGCGGCGATCGCCTCGGCGGCGTGGCCGAGATGGATCAGATAGGAACAGCCGCCGGTCTCGGTGGAGTCGATGTGACGCAGCTTCTTGGTGTTGAGGCCGAGATAGTCGACCATCGGCCACAGCCCGCCCGGCGCGTCGCCGGCGCAGAAATAGCCGTCAATGTCGTCCTTGGTAAGCCCGGCATCCTCGATCGCGCCCTTGGCGACCTCGGCGTGAAGCTGTGCTGTTGATTTATCGGGTGCGTGCCGGGTGGGATGTTCGTAGATCCCGGCAATGTAGGCCTTGCCCTTGATGGTCAAATCTTTCTCCGCTGGCGTTCCTGGCTCCAGCGTTTTTCTGAACCGACGGCGCGACCTTGGCAAGCGCGGAAATATTCCGTCAGGCGAGACTGCGGCGAGCGCGCAATGTGCGTGCCCCAAAAGAGATGTCGTCCCGGCAAAGGCCTGGACCTATAACCACCGATGTTCGTCTCTGCGCAACGCTGGGGCCACAGTTCGATCTAACAACACGACCCTGTGGTTATGGGTCCCGGGTCACGCTTCGCTTGCCCGGGACGACACTGAATATGTAGCTAGACTTACTCCGCCGCCAGTTGCCGCGGCGCGGGCGGCGGGTTGGCGAGGTCGGTGGCGAGTTGCGCGTAGCGAACTTTTGCCTCGCTGATCGCCTTCTCCTTCACCGGACCGTAGCCGCGGATGCGATCTGGCAGCGACAGCAATTCGACCGCGATGTCGTGATTGAGCGGCGAGAGAAGAGCCAGCACCGTCGCGACATCCTTCTCGTAGCCCGCAATCAGATCACGCTCGAGCTTGCGATCGGCGTTGTAGCCGAAGATGTCGAGCGGCGTGCCGCGCAGGAAGCGGAATCTCGCCAGCACCTTGAAGGCCGACATCATCCACGAACCGAAGGCACGCTTCTTCGGACGACCCTGCGCATCGAGCCCGCCGCCGAGGATCGGCGGCGCGAGATTGAAGCTGAACTTGAAGTCACCCTCGAACTGGTCGCGCAACTGCTTTTCGAAGCGGCCGTCGGTGAACAGCCGCGCCACCTCGTACTCGTCCTTGTAGGCGAGCAGCTTGGCGTAGTTGATCGCGACCGCGCGCGGCAGCGCCTCGCCATGGCCGCCCTTGGTGGAGGCCTCGCGGACCTGATCGACCAGCTTGCGGTAGCGTTTTGCCAGACGCGCGTTCTGATAGCCGGTCAGAAGCGTCATGCGATGGGTGATGATCTCGTCGAGCGACATCGCATCCAGCGACTTGACCGGCGCGACGTCGTCATCCTGCCCCTTCATCATCGCGGCGAGCCGTGTCGGATCGGCGGCGGCCAGACGCCCGAGCTGGAACGCCTGCGTGTTCATCTTGATCGAGACGCCGTTGACCTCGATCGCCTGCTGGATCGCCTCGGCCGACAGCGGCAGCAGCCCGCGCTGATAGGCAAAGCCCATCATCATGATGTTGGTGGCGATGCTGTCGCCGAGCAGCGCTTCAGCCGGCTTGGTGAAGTCGAAGAAGGCGGAGTCCTTGCGCAGCTCGGTCTCCAGCACGCTGTTGACCTTGCGGCTCTGGAAGTTGAAGTCGCGGTCGAGGATGAAGTCCGCGGTCGGGATGATGTGGCTGTTGATGATGCCGACGGTGCGGCTCGCATCGCACAGCGTGATGGTGTCCTTTGAGACCGCAACGACTTCGTCGGCCGCAAGGACGAGATCGGCCGTGCCGGTCACGATGCGCGAGCAGGTGACGTCGGCGGTGTGCTCGGAGAGCCGGACATGGCTGAGCACTGCGCCGCCCTTCTGCGCAAGGCCGGACATGTCGAGGATCATCGAGGCCTTGCCCTCGATATGCGCGGCCATGCCGAGCAGCGCGCCGATGGTCAGCACGCCGGTGCCGCCGACGCCGCCGACCGCGATGTTGTAGGGCCGGTCGAGTGCCGGCTTCGACGCCGGCTCCGGCAAGACGCCGATATCGCCGAGCTCGGTGGGCGCGCGACGCTTGAGGGTTCCGCCATCGACCGTGACGAAGGACGGGCAAAAACCCTTCACGCAGGAATAGTCCTTGTTGCAGGTCGACTGGTTGATGGTGCGCTTGCGCCCCAATTCCGTCTCCAGCGGCTCGACCGAGATGCAGTTCGACTGCACCGAGCAGTCGCCGCAGCCTTCGCAGACCGCAGGATTGATCAGCACGCGGCGCGCCGGATCCTCCATCAGGCCGCGCTTGCGGCGGCGTCGCTTTTCGGCGGCGCAGGTCTGTACGAACACGATCGCCGACGTGCCCTTGGTGTCGCGGCACATCTTCTGGACGTTTTCGAGCTCGTCGCGATGGAACAGCTTGACGCCGGGCGCGATGGTATCGGCCGGATAAGAACCCGGATTTTCCGAGACCAAATAGATTTCGCGGATGCCTTCGGCGTGGAGCTGGAAAGTGATCTGCTGCGGCGAGAGATCGCCGTCGTGGTGCTGGCCGCCGGTCATGGCGACGGCGTCGTTGTAAAGGATCTTGTAGGTGATGTTGGCTTTGGAGGCGATCGACTGGCGGATCGCGAGAATGCCGGAGTGGAAATAAGTCCCGTCGCCGAGATTGGCGAAGATGTGGTTCTCGTTGGTGAACGGCGCGATGCCGACCCACGGCACGCCCTCGCCGCCCATATGGGTGAAGGTCTCGGTCGATCGGTTCATCCACAGCGCCATGAAGTGGCAGCCGATGCCGCCGAGCGCCCGGCTGCCTTCCGGCACCTTGGTCGAGGTGTTGTGCGGGCAGCCCGAGCAGAAATACGGCGTGCGGCTGACGGGTGCCGTCGCCTGCATCTGCGACGACTGGCGGCCGTTGAACCAGTCGGCCTTGGCGCGCAGCATTTCGGCGATTTCAGGATTGAGATTAAGTCGAAGCAGCCGTTCGGTGAGCGAGCTCGCAAGCGAAGCCACGCTGAGCTCGGCGGCGAAGGTCAGGAAGCGCTTGTCGTGATCGTCCATCTTGCCGACGATGCGCGGACGCACGTCGTCGCGCCAGTTGAACAGCTCCTGCTTGACCTGGTTCTCGACGATCTCGCGGCGCTCCTCGACGATAAAGATTTCCTCGAGGCCGACCGCGAAGTTGCGGACGCCTTCCGGCTCCAGCGGCCAGGGCATGCCGATCTTGTAGAGGCGGATGCCGATCTTGGCGGCGATCTCCGGCGTGATGCCGAGCTCGCGCAGCGCCTGGCGGATGTCCTCGTAGCTCTTGCCGGAAGCCATGATGCCGTAGCGCGCGTTCGGCGAATCCATGGTGATGCGGTTGACCTTGTTGGCGCGGGCAAAGGCGATCGCGGCAAAGCCCTTGTAGTCCTGCAACCGGCGGTCCTGCTCGAAACGGTCGTCGGGCCAGCGGATGTTCAGCCCGCCCGGCGGCAGCTCGAAATCGGTCGGGATCACGAACGGCGTCATCTCGTCGGTGAGGTCGATCTCGGCCGTGGTCTCGACCGTCTCGGTGATCACCTTCATGCCGACCCAGCAGCCGGAGTAGCGCGACATCGCGATACCCAACAGGCCCATCTCGATCATTTCATGGATGCTGGAGGGGTAGAGGTAGGGCATCAGCGCGGAGATGAAAGCGTGATCGGACTGATGCGGGACGGTGGAGGATTTTGCGCCGTGGTCGTCGCCGGCAAGGCAGAGCACGCCGCCATGCCTGGCGGAGCCCGCGGCATTGCCATGGCGGAACACGTCGCCGCAGCGGTCGACGCCGGGGCCCTTACCGTACCAGATGCCGACCGCGCCATCATATTTGGCGCCGGGCGAGAGGGCGAGCTGCTGCGAGCCCCAGATCGCAGTCGCGGCCAGGTCCTCGTTCACGCCGGGCTGGAATTTGATGTTGTACTGCTCGAGATGCTTGCGGGCGGCGAACAGCTGCTGGTCGTAGCCGCCGAGGGGGGAACCGCGATAGCCGGAGATGAAGCCCGCCGTGTTGAGGCCTGCGGCGCGGTCGCGTCTGATCTGCGCCATGGGCAGGCGGACCAGCGCCTGGATCCCGGTCATGAAGACGTGGCCGGTGCCCTGGGTGTATTTCTGGTCGAGGCTGATAGGCCCTTGGTTGATTCCCATTTAGCCCTCTTTGCGCTGGTCGCGACGACTTGCTTTTAGCTGGTCATCCGAGCTTGTTAGAACCAGTCTATGTCGGATTTTTCGGCCCGCGCAGCACAATTCTGGGCGACAAGGCCCGTCGCTCGAAAATCGCAACTTCGTGCCGGGAATATTGCAGGGCCGTTTCGGTTTCTGTCGCAAGACAGGCCCGCGGCGAAATGGCGTAACGCGTCTTGTGGACCGGAAGGTGAATGGATGCTGCGACAACGTCGAGCGACCGATGCGATTCTGGTCCCCCTGCTGTTGTGCGGTGCGTTCGCGGCCCGCGAATGCGCCGCTGCCCCAACCGACGACGTTGTCACCCGCGGCAAGGCGCTCGCGATCGCCGGCGACTGCGCGAGCTGCCACACGGCCGACCCGGCAAAGCCCTTCGCCGGGGGCAAGCGAATCGACACGCCGTTCGGCGCGTTGTTCTCGCCGAACCTCACCCCTGACCGCGATGCCGGCATCGGCGGCTGGAGCGACGACGATTTCCTCCGCGCGCTGCGTAGCGGCGTCTCCCCGAGCGGTGCGCATTATTATCCCGCCTTCCCCTACCCCTATTTCACAAGACTGATCCGCGACGACATCCTGGCGATCCGCGCCTATCTCGCGACGCTTGCGCCGGTCAGCAACAAGGCGCCGCCGCCGGAGCTGCGCTGGCCGCTGAACTATCGCGTGCTGATGCGCGCCTGGAACGCCCTGTTCTTTGCGCCTGGCATCATCCAGCCGGACCAGAGCAAGGGCACTGAATGGAATCGCGGGCGCTATCTCGTCGAGGCCCTCGCCCACTGCGGCGCCTGCCATACGCCGAAGAACGCGTTCGGCGCCGACAGACGCGACCGGGCGTTCGGCGGCAACTTGGTGCAGGGCATGTTCGCACCGAGGCTCGATGGCGCCGAGCGCAGCGGGCTGAAGTCCTGGAGCGCCGGCGACATCGCTGAATATCTGCAGAGCGGCCGTAACGGGCACAGCCATGCTGGCCCATTGATGTCGGAGGTGGTGGTCAATTCGACCGCGAAGATGAGCGACACCGACGTGCACGCGATCGCGGTCTATCTGAAGAGCCTGCCCGCCGGCGCGCCGGAGCCGCAGGTCGCCCCTCCCTCGCCCGCGCAGATGAGCAACGGCGAGCACATCTATCGCGGCGCCTGCGTCGCCTGCCATGAGCTCGACGGCTCGGGCGCGCCGCGGATCTATCCGCCGCTGCCCGGCAACGCCAATCTGCAATCGGCCAATCCAGCGAGCACGCTGCGCGTCATTCTCGACGGCGCGCAGACCGTGACCACGCCGCGCGCGCCGAACGCGGGCTCGATGCCGGCCTATCCGAAGCTCAGCGACCAGGAGGTCGCCGACGTCGCGACCTACATCCGCAATGCCTGGGGCAATGCGGCACCGGCCGTGACGGCGGATGAGGTCGCGAAGGCGCGGACGGCGAAATAGCGGCTCACCGCTCCCCGCCGCTGAACACGAATTTCGGCATCTCCCATTTGTAGCGGATCGCGAGCAGTCGGAAGCTCAGGCCGAGTGCGAAGGTCAGCACGGTCCAGATCGGTGGGTTGAGGTTCAGCCCGAAGGCAGTCGCATAGAACAGTCCGGTCACTACGGAGACGCTGGCGTAGAGTTCGCTGCGAAACAGCAGCGGCACCTCGTTGCAGAGGATGTCGCGCAGCACGCCGCCGGCGCAGCCGGTGATCATGCCGGCGACGATCACGATCGGCAGCGAGGCGTCGACCTGCCAGGCCACGTCGCAGCCGGCCATCGTGAACACCACAAGTCCGATCGCATCCAGCACCAAGAATGCGAGGTTGAGCCGGTGCACCAGCCGCGCCAGCAGGATGGTGGCGAAGGCGCCAGCCGCGGCGATCGCAAGGTAGATCGGCTGCGCGATCCAGAGCAGCGGATAATGCCCGAGCAGCACGTCGCGGATGGTGCCGCCGCCGAGCGCGGTGATCGCACCGAGCATGCAGACGCCGGCCCAATCCATGCTGCGTCTGCCGGCCGCCAGCGCCGCCGTCATCGACTGCGCCGCAACGGCGATGAACGAGAGCACGTGCAGCACCGAATCGGTGGGCGGCATGGTCCACATTGAAAAGGCCTCATGGAACAGGTTTGGAACCTAAGGAATCGGCGGTTCCCGCATGAACAGGTTGCAACATTGGCGCGGAACATCCTCACGCGCCAGCTATTGTCCCCTACGATTAGCTTTGAGGTGCTAACGGAGGAACTTTGCTATGGCTTACAACCCTGACGATCCGTATCGCGCCAACCTGACCGAAGACGAAATGCGCCGTCAGGCGCGCTTCAACAGCCTGGACAACGAGCTGCAGCCCGATCCGGAACTCCGGGACGGACCGGCCAGCACCACCAAGATCGCCATGTTCGCAGTCGCGGTTGCCGTGGTGCTCGGCGCGCTGTTCTACGGGTTGAACAACACGTCGGTGCACGAGGCGGGCACGACGCCGTCGGCGCAGACCGCGCAGACGCAGCCGACCAATCCGGCCGGGGCCCCTCCGGGCATGCGGGACGTGACGCCGAAGCCGAACAGCCAACCCGGCATGACCACGGGGGCGGCGCCGGCCAACCCGTCGACCCCCCCGTCTGACATGAACAAGTCAGACATGAACAAGCCGGCCGCCCCGCCGGCCGAGAATTCGAAGTAACGACTGACGAACCTGACCAGGCGCGAGCACCGGGCCCCAGCGGCCCGGTGCTTTTTTGTGAGGTCTACTTGAACATCTTGTTGAGCTCGCCGCCGGGATAGCCATCGGCGAATTCGGTGAAGGTGCCCTTCTCGGCCATCTCCTTCGCCGCCTTCATGACGCCGGTCCAGGCCATCCGCGCCAGCGCGCCGCCGACGCTGATCCGGCGCACGCCGAGGTCGGCGACCGCTTGCAGCGTCAGCTCGGACGCACCGCCGATCAGGAGATTGACCGGCTTCGGCGCCACCGCCTTCACGACCGCCGAGATCTCCTCCCTTGTCTTGATACCGGGCGCATAGAGCACGTCGGCCCCGGCGTCCGAATAGGCCTGCAGCCGCTCGATCACCAGATTGAGGTCCTGCTTGCCCCACAGGAACGCCTCGCAGCGGCCGGTCAGCAGCACGCCGCTGTTGTCGGCATCGATTGCCTTGCGCGCCGCCCTGATGCGCTCGACCGCGAGCTTGTGCTCGAACAGCGGATTGGCTGCGTCTCCCGTGGAGTCCTCGATCGAGAGCCCTGCGACGCCTGTCTTGATACCGCGCGCGACATTGACCGCAACCTTCTCGGGCTCGATCGCGAAGCCGCCCTCATAGTCCGCATTGACGGGAATATCGACCGCCGCGCATACCGCGGTCAGGTGGTCGCAGACGTCGTCGACGGTGACGCGGTTGTCGGCCTTGGCGATGGTCCAGGCGAAGCCCGCGCTGGTCGACGCCAGCGCCTTGAAGCCGAGATGTTGCAGGGCGCGGGCGCTGCCGGCATCGAACGGGTTCGGAATGATAAAGCATCCGCTCTCGTGCAGCTTCTTGAAGGCGGCGCGTTTGTCAGCAGTTGGCAGTGGCATTGGACGCTCCCTAAAATCATTGGCCGCGCAGAGATAGGCACGCGCAATTCGCGCTGCTAGAGCTTTGGTTCTGATTAAACCAAAGCTCTGGATTCTCGTCTTGAGACGTTTTCTTCACGCGAACCGGTATCCACTTCGCTTGAAAACGCTTCAATGCGGCTCATGGACCGCGCGACTATCTTTCGGCGCCTGATCGCGTTCGTTCAGGCCGTAGTCACGGATCACGCTCGCAACGCGCAGCCGATAATTCTCGAAGATCCGCGCGCGGCCCTTGGCCTGTGTGCGGCGGTGCTCGATCGTGTTGCGCCAGGCTTCTACAGCGGTCTCGTCGCGGAAGAATGACAGCGACACGAACTTGCCCTTCTCGGTGATGCTCTCGAACCGCTCGACCGAGATGAAGCCGTCGA
Source organism: Bradyrhizobium sp. I1.14.4 (assembly GCF_050435825.1). Taxonomy (NCBI): domain Bacteria; kingdom Pseudomonadati; phylum Pseudomonadota; class Alphaproteobacteria; order Hyphomicrobiales; family Nitrobacteraceae; genus Bradyrhizobium; species Bradyrhizobium sp. I1.14.4. The sequence continues at coordinate 317,301 of NZ_JBNDLA010000008.1, forward strand.
TCTCCTGCAGGATCGGCTTCAGCTCGGCGGCAAGGTCGAAATAGAGCTGCCGGTGCTCCGGCTTCGGCCAGACTTCGAAGATCACGGCGATCATGGGTGCCTCCGCAAATTATGTTGTGGAGCCATTATAGCTCGACCTTGCGCAGAAAGGTTCGTTCCTCGGCGAGGATGAGACGGTTTTCTTCCGCGAAGTTGAAGTTCGCCATGCCCTCTTTGTCCTGGCGCAGCCGTGCGCGATAGGCCTCGTAGGCGGCAAGGTTTTCGAACGAGATCAGCGCGAAGGCGATGTTGTTGGTGCCTTCGTGCGGCATCCAGTAGCCGATGAGATCGCCGCCGCAGCGCGGGATGATCGAGAGCCAGTTCCTCGAATACTCCTCGAACATCGCGCGCTTGAACGGGTCGAGCTGGTAGCGGATGAAGACGGTGACGGTCATTTGGGCCTCCTTGTTCGCCGCGACTGCGAGCTCGCGACAAAATTGCAAAGCAACTTGCGCCGGAGCGACGATCCTACTTCACGCATACTACCCGCTTGCCCGACCTCGATGCTTCGGCTATCATCGAACTATGAAAGCAGGACCCGACATCTCCCGGATCGCCGCTCTGGTCGGCGATCCCGCACGCTGCAACATGCTGACCGCGCTGATGACCGGCCGAGCGCTGACCGCGAGCGAGCTCGCACAGGAGGCCGGCATCACGCCGCAGACGGCGAGCTCGCATCTCGCCAAGCTCGAGGCCGGCGGCCTGATCGAGCCAGAGAAGCAAGGGCGCCACCGCTACTATCGCCTCAGCGATCCCGACGTCGCCGATGTGCTCGAAGGACTGCAGGGGATCGCCGCCCGCGCCGGCCATATGCGCGTGCGCACCGGGCCGAAGGATCCGGCGCTGCGCCGCGCCCGCATCTGCTACGACCATCTCGCCGGCGATCTCGGCGTGCAGATGCTCGACAGCATGAAGCGGCAGAAGCTGGTCCGCCAGAGCAAGCAGGCGATCGAGCTGACCGGCGAAGGCAAGCGTTTCATGGCCGAAGAGCTGCAGATCGACGCCGATGCGCTGACGCATCCGCGCCGTCCGGTGTGCAAGGCCTGCCTCGACTGGAGCGAGCGGCGGCACCATCTCGCCGGCACGCTGGGCGCTGCCATGATGGGCCGCTTCACGGAATTGAAATGGGCCGCGCGCGACGCGACGCCCGGAAGCCGCGTGGTCAATTTCTCTCGACACGGCGAGAAGCGGTTCGCAGCGTTGTTCGGCGCAGGCGAGTAAAATCGCGGCTTCCAGTCAGCCCCGGCGCGGTCATTCGCGAACCCTCTTACTTGCCTCGCGCTCCGATACATTTTCGCGCCCTTCGCCACGGTGCGCTCCTCCCTGCTCGCCAGCGAAATATTTCGAATTGATGCTGCGCCTGCTTGCAGCGCCCTGACGCAGCTGCGACCTGCTGCGACCTGCAACATTCATGTCGCATTCAGGCCGCAACATTACGGTCGGCGACATCGGGCACGGCTTCTGCAATGATCCGGCCGGGCGAATCGGTAGACGAAAGTTTGTTGCGGTGCCGCAGCGCGGCCCAAATAAAAAGGAGAAGACATGAAGTATCTTTTTGCAGCAGCCGTTTTGGTGACGACCGCGTTCGCCGGCATCAGCGCCGCTGATGCTGCCGGCGGTTGCGGACCCGGCTGGCATCGCGGGCCCTATGGCGGCTGCGTCAGGAATCGCGGCGCCGTCGTCGTCGCTCCGGGCGCCGTTGTCGTGCGCCCGCCGGTCGTGGTCGAGCGCCCCGTCGTGGTGGCGCCGCGCGTTCGCGCCTGCCCTTACGGTTTTGCCTGGCGCTACGGCCGCTGCCGCCCGATCTGATCGCGGCTGATCCTTCAAAACAAAACCCCGCCTCGCGCGGGGTTTTTCTTTTTCGGCCCGGAGTTGTTATCACCAGCGGCGCCAGTGATGACGACGCCAATGGCGACGCCGCCAGCCCCAATGCCTGCGGTGCCAGTGCCGATGATGCCAGCCCCGGTGACCGTAATGCCAGCGCACCTGCTCGGGCTTCAGGTGGCCGACCTCGTCGCCCGTGGTGACGGCCGGATGCGCATCGGGGGCCACCGGCGACCGTGCATCCTGGTTGAGGGGAAGCGGCGCGAGCGGCGCCGCCTGGGCCGTCGCTGCGAACGTGGCGCCAGCGGCGACACCGAAGGCCATCTTCAGAAAATCCCGGCGTTCCATGAGAGTTTCCTTTTGTTGCTGAGTTGGACCAACTGCGTTGCTGAGTTGGACCAACTGCGTCAGCCAGTTTTTTCGCAGCGACCTGAACGCTCGCTGAACCGCGCGTTCACGTTTCAGGAAATTCGACGCGTCGCGGCTGCCCTACGCTCCTGCGTACGCTGCTGCATTCTGGCCGTCATGCCAATTCCGCCGATGTCTCACGGGAGGGAACAGGACTAGCATCGCACCACAAGAACATCTCCGGGAGGCCGCCGTGAAGCCAGGACAACCGATCAAGGATGCCAGCCACCTCTACGAAGTCGAGCGCCGCGCCCAGCACGCCGCCCGCCCTGGCTTCCGCATCATGGAGCTGCAACTCTCGCCGACCCAGAAGGTGACGTGGCACACCCACAGCAACATCTCCGACACGTTCTATGTGCTGGAAGGCCAGATGCGGCTGTTCCTGCAGGAGCCGAAGCAGGAAGTGAACCTGAAGCCAGGCGAGGTCTACGCCGTCAGGCCAACCCGGCCTCACCTCGTTACCAACGCCGGCACGACGTCGCTGACTTTTTTGATCCTGCAAGGCGTCGGCGAATACGACTACGTTCCGCTGGCGCAGTGAGGGTGCGCGCTTTCTCCGCTCGTCGTCCCTGCGAAAGCAGGGACCCATATGTGGACGGCCCCCGTGGCACAAGAGCTTTTTGAGTAGATCGGATCGCTTGCATCCATATGTCCGGC